>JAZNRJ010000009.1:0-107058 GCA_045590675.1 Acutalibacteraceae bacterium | reverse complement strand
ATCAACATATGAATATGGTCAGGACACAATTCTGCTTCTATTATTTCTATTCCTTTTTGTTGGCATAACTGTCTTAATATCTTTCCTATATCCACTTTTATCTCTTTGTATATTGCAAGTCTCCTATATTTCGGTGCAAATACAATATGGTATTGACATCTCCAACTCGTATGTTCTAAACTATTTATGTCTTTTTCTTTCACGTTAAAGACCTCCTTGTTATTTTAGTTGTGTGGTCGGCAAACCACTTCTACTATATCAAGGAGCTTTTTTCTTGTCTACTTCTCCCCTCGCTAAAAGCTTTCCTTTTCCCCTGGCATAGTCAGGGGTTGTCTTTGTTACAAACAAATCAACATCGGTTTTCTTCATTAAAGAAAACCTCCTTTCATAAAATATTCACCGATTTGCGTCGGTTTCGAAATAGTTATGAAAGATTTGAAACAACAAATTTTTCTGTCACAGGTTTTTTTGACAAAAAATAAGCATTGCAGAAAAATCTGCAATGCTTTGATCACCATTTGTTTATCAGAAGGTCTGTATCTCTGTTCATTTCAAATCACTGTTGATTTTTAGAGATAATAACTGTATAATCAAAATAGAAATTTGTATTTATTTCATCTGGAAGGTTTAAATATGAAAGTTTTAATTTATTACTCTCCCAACGAATTAGGAATGAGCGATTTCAGAAAAACCGATTATTCAACGCTTGCAAACAGAATAAAAAAAGAAACGAACGGTAAGATTCCTAATTTCGGCAACAAAGTATGGCTACAAGGAATCTTATCTGAAATAACCGATAAAGAAACAATATACGAGTTCGGATATGATAATTTATCCGAAGACTATATAAATAATAACTATGACTGTGTACTTTATCCATCCGCAAATATTTTCCATCCCCAATGGATACACTTTATCGAAAAAAGAGCATCTCATATCAGCAAGCTTAAAATCCCCGTATATGTTATCGCTTGCGGTATACAGGCTAAATCGTACGACGAGATTGATTCTTTAGTCGACTCAATAAAGGAGCCTGCCACAAAATTTATAAAATCTGTTTATAATACAGGCGGTGAATTTGCGCTCAGAGGTTATTTTACTGCTGAATTCTTTGAACGTTTGGGATTCAAAGATGCTGTTGTAACCGGTTGTCCCTCGATTTTTCAAATGGGCAGAGATTTGACCATTTCGAATGAAAAGGTATCACGAAAAGACTTTGTTTCAACAATTAACGGAACTTTCAAGCTCCCCGTTTCTGGCAAAGGTATCAAATCATCTGATTATATTTGTCAGGATGTATACGGAAAAGTACTGTACGACCCTGAGTATTTCATTTCTAATCCACTCACATTCAGACGAATTCTGAAATATATCAAAAGAGGCGATTATGACTTTGTAAGGGCAGTAGCAAACAATAAAATTAAGTTGTTTGCAGACACTCAGCAATGGATGAGTTATTATGTTCACAACGATGTCAGTTTCTCCTTCGGAAGCAGAATACACGGAACAATAATGCCCATCCTTTCAGGAGTTCCATCTTTATGTTATACAATGGATGCTAGAACACGGGAAATGACTGAGTTTTTCGACATCCCACATATCACTCCTTCGCCAAAACTTACTAAAAAAGATATGTATGAATGGTACTGTGAAACTGACTATAGTATGTTTAACGCAAACTTTGCCAAAAAATACGATGACTTTGAAAAGTTTTTACAGAAATGCGGACTTGTCAAAAAAATCAATCAAAACAACCCGTTTATGCAAAGAACTGCAGAAGGCTTTGAATATCCGGAAATAGTTAACATCGAACATATCAAGAAATTGGAAAGAACTGTTTCTCAAAACAAACTAACTTTTGAACTACTGAATTTGTATTATAAAAAATAGAACAAACACCAATGTACTCGATAAACAATTAAGTACATTGGTGTTATTTTCTTTTAATTAAGGCAACTCGATTATATCATCTTTATATCCGATTTCTTTAAGGAACAATTTAGCATCCTTAAAAAAGGAAACAACAACCATAATAATAATGATTCCTACAGGGAATGCGGCAATAATCGAAACAGACTGCAAGCTTGACAGAGAGTTTTCTGAGAAAATCAATGCAATAGGAAAAAGTATAAATACCACAGCCCAAAAAGTTCTCATCGATTTACTTGCACTTTCTTCCGATGCAAGCCGCTTATATGAGTAATTGGCAACCACCATTGTTAAAGTGTCAAAAGTTGTTGCATAGAACGCTACCATCGAAACAACCAAAACAACTATTCCGATTTTGGGCCAAGGCAACTCATTAAACACATCTAACATAGCTTCATAATTTATCGAAAAATCCGAATTATATATCACATCAGCCAAACCTGTTCCGTTTTTCATTTGTTGGCCCTGACCAAATCCACCAAGAACAACAAATGACATAAAAGTTCCTGAAAGCCCACATGTGTAACATCCTAATATCATATTTTTTATTGTTCTGCCTTTTGAAATTGCAGCAATAAAAAACGGAGTAGCGATGCACCATGCCATCCAATAAGCCCAATAATATATAGTCCAGTTTTGAGGAAACGAATTTTGTCTTAACGGGTCTGTGTATGTAGCAAGACCGATAAAATTCTGAAGCATATTACCTATACCGGAAATGCCGGTCTCTATAATATATACGCATTGGCCACCACATACAAGAATATAAATCAGCAATGCAAAAAACAGATACACGCAGAATGACGCAAGTTTTGATATACCTTTTATACCAAACAAAACTGTGATTGTGTAGACAACAGCTATCAAAACCAAAATCATTATCACCATGCCGACAGTATTAGGTAAACCGGTTACTCTACTTATTCCTGCAGATAAAAGCGGTGTGGTTACAGAGAATGTGGTTGCTGTACCGCATAACAATGCGATTACACATATTAAATCTATTATTTTGCCCAACAACCCGTCAACTTTATCACCAAGCAAAGGACGGCACGCCTCAGAAAACCGTTGTTTATTTCTGCCTCTGATATGCATCATAAAACCAAAAGCAACAGCAAGAACAACATATATTCCCCATGCAATCGGTCCCCAATGAAACAACGGAAATGTTGAAGCCCAATCCTGAATCGAACCCATATCCGATACACGGCTTTCGTTGGCATACATCGCCCATTCACTCATAGAGTAAAATAAAATATCCGCGGCCAATGTCGAGGTAAAAATCATAGCTCCCCATTTAAAATTACTGAACTCCGGCTTATCTGTTTTTCCTAATTTGATTTTTCCGTACTTTGAGAATGCTGTTGCAAGAGTCAGAATCAATATACCCAAACCAAGAACCAAATAATAAGATCCGAGTTCATTTCCTAAAAATCCACGAACAGTATTAAGAATGCTTGTTGACTGTTCCGGCATAAGCATAAACAAGAAAAACAATGCTAAAACAACTGCAACAGGTACAACTATAATCGGAAAATCTATATTTTTTAAATCGTTCTTAATTCTCATTTAATACCTCCTGATATTTCGGATCAAAAGCCGCAAGTTCTTCCAAATTATCAAATTCTAAAAAAGATTCAGCAGAAGCTTTTTTAATTTTCAATTTATACTTTTCAGGATAACAAAAAATAGCCACATCATCCCAATAAATTGACGTATTTTGATTTTCAACAAACTCTGTATGTATGTCTTGGCTTAATTTGGCTGCATCATCTTTTGTCCAATAAGAAATACTGTATAAAATCCAACCGCTGTCTCCTCCGGTTCGGGAACAGCTTGTGACAAAGCCCTTATCATCTGTTTGCTGAAGCCATTCTCTTGTATGAGAAGAGGTCCAGATGCTTGTATATCCCGACCAGTCAAAATGACTTTTTATTATATCGACATCTTGTATCCATATATCTCCGTCTAAAACGACTGCATTTTCAAGATATTCTTTTGCAAAAAACATTGAAGAAATATTGTTACATTCATTGTATAACGGATTTTTAATTAATGTAACATTATATTTTTCTGAAAGATAATCGAACTTCTCCGAAAGATAGCCAACAATTACATATATTTCAAATATGTTTTTTTGGTGCAATATCTCAATTGTATGTTCAATGATAGGTTGTCCCAAAACCTCTATCAAGGGTTTAGGTGTAGTTTTAGTTAGAGGTAACATTCGTTCACCTTTCCCAGCTGCAAGAACAATGGCTCTTTCAACTTTATTCATTATTTATTTCCTCCATAAAATATCTGTAGAAATCCTTTGCATATCGATACTGTCTCAAAGAATATTCGCCAAACTCAACCCCTAAAGCAGCTTTGTACTCACACCAATTGCTCCAAAGCAAGCCGCACGCAGCTATATAACAATAAATTTTCAAGCGTATACTCTTTGAACATTGGTTATCAAAGTATATATTAATAAGGGAGTCCGTCCTCGCTTTATCATACAAAGAGTATGTAGCAAACATTGCAATGTCAACGTGAGGATCTTGCATAGCTGAATATTCCCAATCTATCAGATTTATGCCATTATCTGAAATAACAAAATTATCAGGAACCGCATCTATATGTGTCAGACAGTATTCTATATCTTGCTCTTCTATATATTTTTTAAGTTTAAAAATATTCTCTTTTACCGAGTTATAATCCTGATAAACAGAATTCCTGTTCCTCAACTGTTCATAATACTCAATCTGTTCAAATATATCAAAGAAATGATCAACCGAAAGTTTCATGTCATGAAACTTCTTAAGAACACACATGCAATCAACAACATCTCTGTCATTAAACGGATCGCAATTGCGGGAACCCTCTATAAACTCGGTTATTTTATATCCATTCTGTGGATTTATATAGACAATATTATCACAGATGTTCTTGTTTTTAACTTGATTGTAAACATCATATTCATACTTTCTATTAATAAGCTTATCTGTACCTTCGCCGGGAATTCTGAATATATATCGTTTGTTATCGCAACTGAATATAAACGACCTGTTTGTCATTCCGGATTTCAACGATATGATACTATTAATTTTTTCTTTGCTTGTACCTAAAGCTTTACATATTATATCAATATATTCACAATTAAGACTCGACGAATTAACATCTGCATTCACGAGGTCGTCATAAGTATTTATTTCCAAACAAAAATCTTTCTCCACCAAATTAGCATTCACAATACTCTTTCCATTTGAAATCAGAGCTTTTTCCCAAAAAGCGGTGTTGTATAATTCACTTTTTTCAAGAAATTCAATATTACTTTTAAGTTTGTATGAATCATCTTTGCAAATATACGCTATACCTATTTCTTTGTTTCCTTGTTCATTACAGTTAACCTTTATCAGCTCTCTGTTTCTGTTGCATTTCAGTTGACTGCCATATGTTTTTTCTTTCGTAACCATATACCAAGAATACAGTTCGACAGAGTTGAAAGGATTTTCGGAGCACCATATATCGCTGGGTAAAATATAACTGTTGCCAATCTTATCACCGATAATGTTTAGAGAATGCAGGTTGTTTTTTGTTTTATAGTCATTATTAACAATCAATTCAACATTATATTTATCAATCAGGTAATCATATTTTTCCTTCATATAACCTACGACTACATATATTATTGAAATACCGGCATCGTGTAATTGATTGATAAGACGTTCAATCAATATTTCACCTTTCACTTCCAACAACGCCTTGGGAATATCTCTGCATAAAGGTACCATTTTAAGACCGTAGCCTGCAGATAAAATAATCGCTGATTCAGGCTTATTTCTCCTGATAAGATTTTTTGCCTTTTCAGTAATACCGCCATCTTTACTTATAAAGCCGTTATTTATTAAAAATTTTATTGATTTGTTGATTTTCCCAAGCGACAAACCTGTCATGCTTGACAACTCTCGTTGGCTTGCAGAACCATTCAGATAAATTTTCCTTAAAACTTCAAGTTCACTTGTGTTCACGATAATCACACCCTTTGATTTAGTGAACATTATAGGATAATGCAGTTTTTTTGTCAATATTAATTTGACAAGCTAAAAATAATATAATAAAATATAGTAACGGAGTGTGATTAATGATGAGAAAAAGAATAAAAAACATAACAGAATATATTAGGGTTAAAATCTTTCAACCTTTTTTCAGAAAAATGTGTGGTTGGGATAAACTTGAAGAAAGATTAGAAGCAATTGAATATATAATCAACAAAGGCATTGATATAACTTCTTTTCCGCCTGCGACAGGACTACTCAGACAATGTCAAATAGCAGGAGGTGAGTTCCTCAGAATCGTTTGCCGTACACTTGAAGAAAACGGACTTGAATACTGGTTAGATTACGGTACGCTTTTAGGTGCTGTCAGACACAAAGGATATATTCCTTGGGATGATGATCTCGATATTGCAATGACACGCCAAGATTATGAAATCGCTTGTGAAATTTTACCGAAAGAACTCGAAAAATATGGTATTGAAGTTACCAAAACAAATGTTGAACGCATAGGTATCAGCATTTGGAAATCCGGATTGATTATGGATATTTTCCCTATGGACAGCGTCGACGAAAACAGCATCAAATCATTCGATGAATTGAGGGACAAAACCATTGAATTCAGAAAATACTATGTAAAAAACAAAAAACTTTCATTATCTGTTTTAAGAGAAAAACGACACGAAATGATAGGCATACCAAGTGAATGCAATCCCCTGTGGTATCATAACGCTGAATTTTGTGCAGACAGAACAGTTTATTCAAACAACACTATTTTCCCTCTTAAAGAAATGTCTTTTGAAGGTCATCTTTTTAAAGTCCCCAATGATTGTCATCAATACCTTATAGAAACCTACGGTGATTATATGAGTATGCCTAAAGGCGGTATACTCCATCATCAGGGCGGAAACGGCGATAAAGGTATCATTTACAATGTTGTAAAATACAAGACTGATATTGAAGCAAAAATTGAAGAACTAAAAAAATATTAAAAACAATTCATAAAAACAACACCATTGCATCCAGTTACTTCGTATTGGTGTTGTTTTTATACTTATCAAGCACAACTCATACCCCTACTATCTACTCCCCTTTCTTTACCTTTTAAGATAGATATTTATCATATTTTCTGCTTATATCTGCTATTTTATCATTCTCTGAAATCGTTGATCTCAAAGGTTTTCGGGGTTTAAAAAATAAATATTTACACATTTCACAAAACATTTACATTTTTTTAAAAATCATTACATTTCACAAACAATTTATACTTTTCATCTTAATCTGTCATAACCTCACTAAACAAAAAGTGAGGTTATTTTTATGTATTCTGTTTTCATTTCCAACAGACTGATTCGTGATGCTGTTCCTGTCGATTCAAAAAGCTGTCTGATTCTTTCGCCGATGGAGTTTCGTGTGAAATATTTATTGATTTCTTTGATTCAAAAAGACACTTCCGAGTTTGAATCAATAGATATTACCATTCCCGAATTTGCGAAATATTTTGATTTGTCCTGGGGCGGAGAGCAAACAAAAAGCTTAAAAATCGCTATTGATAATCTTATTGATTTCAGCTACATTTTGGACAACTCTGTTGTCAGATGGCTGTCACCAGAATCTGATTTTACTGACGGTATTCTGCACTTGAAACTTGACGATTCAATGAAGCCATATCTGTTGCAAATCAAGAATAATTTTACATTATACAGTTACGAATCTGTCACAAAATTCACATCAAAATATTCATACCGTACATATGAATTTTTGAAATCTGCAGAAGGTATGGGATTCTATAAAATAAGCCTTAACGATGCGCTTTTATTGTTCGGTGATGGTTGCTGTAAAACCAAGTCAGAATTCGTCAAGAGGGTTCTGACACCTGCATTAAATGACATCAATAGCCATTCCGATATCCGTATAAAGAAAAGATTTCATAAGCCTTTCGGTAAACCCGAACAACTGTGGTTCAGTATACGGAACATTGCAGAATGAGATAGGCTGGAATCATTGTTTAACATACCAACCAACCTTGAAATCAATAAAATAAAAGTTGGCTTAAAATAACACCATCGAATAAAATATTCGGGCAAATTTTCCAAGCCAACTTTTAAATATAGATTAGCAAAAGCTAAAAGTTTCCGTAAATAAACGCAGTATTTCCTATATATGCGAACAAAACAGTTATTCCCGCAAAAATAAAAAACAATGTTAAACCTGAAATTTTAGTTAAGTCAAGAACTATGTATTCAGAAGAAATCTTACCACCAGTATCTTTACTTTTGAAACAGGCAAAAGCTATTTCAGCAATCGCAAAAACAATAGCAACAAAGCTCCAAGTATAAATTTGTCTTATGCCTTCAACTTGAGTTAAGCCAACGAACATATCTGCTGCGTTTTTTAAAGATTCCGCACGAAAAAACACCCAAGTAATTGTTGCAAAACAGAAGCATAAAACTGCAGAAATTAATTTAGCAACAAAAGATACCGAATTTTTCTTGCTTATACTTCGGAATATTTTGTGTACAATAAGACCCAGTCCATTAATTCCGCCCCAAATAATAAAGGTGAAATTAGCTCCGTGCCACAGTCCGCCTATAAGCATGGTCAAAAGCAGATTGATGTATGTTCTGAATTTGCCTTTTCGGTTGCCTCCAAGTGAAATATATAAATATTCCTGGAGCCATTGAGAAAGACTTATGTGCCAGCGTTTCCAGAATTCAGTCGGATTTTGTGAAACATACGGCAAATCAAAATTTTCATCAAAATCAAAGCCTATAATTTTTGAAAAACCAATTGCAATATCGGAATATCCAGAAAAATCAAAATATATCTGAAGCGAATAAGAAATCATTGCCAAAAGAATTGTTGCCGAATCAAAAGCTTTTGGTGCACCGAAAACATCATTAACAAAAACTGAAAGATTGTCTGCGAGAACCATTTTTTTGAACATCCCAAAAAGTACAATCTGCATTCCGGATTCCAAATTTTTCAATGATACGCAATGTTTGTCATCCAGTTGATTAAAAAACTTTTCGGGTTTAACAATAGGACCAGAAACCAATTTTGTAAAAAATGAAATATAAAGAGCAACATCAATAAAGTTCTTATTCGGGGGATACTTTTTTCTGTAAACGTCAACAAGGTATCCTATCGAAGAAAATGAGTAGAAAGAAATTCCCAGCGGTGCAATAAGATTAACCGTTACAAAATCTTTTCCCAATAAATCTCCGATAGACTGAGAGAAAAAATTAAAATACTTGAAGAAACCTAGCTGAGCAAGAATAACCAAAACGCTCAAAGTCACTAACACCTTGTTGTGATTACGTTTGTCATTCATTTTTAAGGCTGCAAAATAAACTATTGCAGTAACAGCTAACAAACTGAAACAAAATTTCCAATCAACAACAGCTGTCAAAACATAACTTGAAACTAAAAGCAACAACTTGTTTGTTGTTGCAAAGCATCTCTTGTTTGATAAAACAAGTTTTGAAATCCACATTACAACATACACAACAGCAAAGAAGATAAAGTATCTGTATTCGGTAAATGACATTATCTTCCCTCCATTTTCCGTATTTCATCAATAAGAGTCTCAGCGACAGCTTTGTGTCCATGCTCATTAAGATGTCCTGTTCCGACAGCGGTATTGGCGAAACCATGAGCTAATACTTTTTTTTCAGTATATAGTTCAGCAAAAGATTCAGACATGTCGATAAAAATAATACCCGATTTTTTGCAGATTTCTTTGTAAATCTCTAAATACTCCTGATCTGTTTGAAACAGTAATTCTCCGTTTTTTGTGAGATATTCGTTGGGTGCATAAAACACAACAGGAATTACTCCTTGCTTTTGTGCTTCATTTTTTATTATCTCTAAAAACTTCATAAGCGCTGAAGGATATTCTTTGTCAATAATATTTTCAGTAAGTTCATCATTATCGTTATTACTGTTAGATTTAATTTTCAACCAGTTATCAAATTGATTGTAAAGCGGTTTGAAAGCAGGAATCTTCTGCAAATAAAACAGAATCCCGCTGTCATGAGATTTTATTGCAGTTGTGTTTCCTTTAATCACCTTGTTCATCATATTAATATCAAGTTGAACTGTGTTGGTTTCAATAACGACATATTTTGAAGGCGTATACTCTTTCAAAGCATTGTCAATATTATCCGCTATTCTGTATATCGTATGTCCGGATATTCCAATATTATATGTGCAATATTCGGGCATTTTTTCATTAAGGAGAAATCCGCAATTTCTGTTTTGAGCAACCTGATATGCCTCCATATGAGAGCTTCCCATAAGAAGAATATCGATATTCTCTCCACACTCTACTGTGTTATTAAACCCATTTTTATCCATAAAAACAGAAGCAAAACCTTCTTTCATATTGTTCATTCTTTGATAAGGCATCCATGTATAGTCTGTAGACTGGGTTGTGTTGGTAATATGGATTCCTGTGTAATTATAAAAAAATGCAACTAAAGACAATACCGCAAGTGAAACTACGCCTGCAGCAAAAGCTTTGAAAAACCATATCAATAATTTGGAAACTGCTTTGTTTTTCATTCAAACACCTTCATACATAAAGCAAAAACATTGTGGTTCTTTGATGCTTCAACACGGCTGGTTCAATATAACCTCCACTTGTCAAACAAAAACTTTTTCGGGAGAAATCATAAGTTCTATTACTGTTTATTATTATAATCATACCAAAAATAAAAGTCAATGATGAGGTTTCTGTTCAATATAAATGCCCAACCCCCGCTGTTTGAGCAGCGGGGGTTGGCAACACAAAAAGAAAAGAATAAAAACAACAAAGGAGTAGTTGTCATATGGTTATATATCAGAAATGGGGAAAATGTACTCTACAAAAAATCCACTCGCATTTTTGCACGGAATGTCGCATTTTCTCAGGCACATCAAGGCATACGGAACTTCTTCATCGATAGTATGATCCCTGTAAACCACTGTACCTATCGGACTGTCATCTGCAACAATAAATATCTGCATCGAGGTATCATCACCTAACAGCAATTTGGCAATACTCGCTATATTTTCCGACAGTGCATCTTTGATAAGTTGCAGTGCCAAGTCTCCCGAGTATATCGACGATGCATATCCGCATCGGCTAAGGTGTACGGTGTTTTTCATATATGCCAACGAATTCGTATAAGAAACTGCATCGTCATTTTCGTTGTGCAGAAAATATGACGACCAATATTTGTCTGTCAGCATCCTTTTCAATTCAGCAACAACCGTATAAATAGGTGTGCCATTCTTTTGCCATGTTTGCAACAGATTATTCATCGTCATTCACCTTGTAATCCAAAAGCGGAACAACTTTGCTGACACAAAATCCTGCTTTATTATCACATTTTGAAAACACAAACATCGTGCTGAAAACCGATTTTTCTTCACCGTTCTCAGTTTTCAGAAATACAACCGGCTCGGGCATATCGACACAAAGATCGATGCTTTCCTCTCCTTGGCTTAACCACGGGACAAGCAGAAATGCGTAGTTGTTGAGCACAAATTAAATTGCGTTAAGAGCTGCTTCTTCCGAATAGCAGATACCTGTTTCTCTGCCGTATGCATTTTCTCCGTCATAGGGAATGCAATATCGTATTCTGCCTGTTTCGTCATAGGCAAAAAACTCGTCCCAGTTGCGAATTCCATTTACAAGGAAATGTAATTCCTGCATAACAATATTGTGTTCAAAATTCTTAGCCTTACAGCAGGAAAGTAACGTAAACATTATTCATCCTCCGTTTCAGTTTGTTTTATTGTCCTTGCAAAAAATTTCATGCATACACTCTGCACCGAGCTGAAACCCGTTAATGAAGAAATTTTTGTTAGTTTCTGCGTTTATGAAATTCCAGCATTCTGAATATTTTTTAAATGCTTTTAAATACTTGCCCTTCAGGCTTTCGTTAAGGTATTTTTCAAGCTCGCACATCGCTGAAATCTGTCTCATATATTCCTTGTTACCTTTGAAATTCAGATCCTGAACAGAAATGTTGTCATAAAAAAGATCTTCGATAAATATTGTTGTTCACCTCCTTTTGTTGTGTTGTTTATCTTTCCTTTCAATCACACCATTTGTCTTAATCTTTGCTTTGATTATGACAGATTAAGGTGCACTGCAATTTGCAAAATGAAGAAAGTTGATGTGTTTTAGGTATATAAAAAAACGTTTGCTTCCTTTCGGAAACAAACGGTTTTAGTTTATTATTCTTCGATGAGCATTCCGTTTTCGTCGATTCTGTAAACCCGTGTGCAATACTGCAACATGCTGGGTCTGTGGGTGGTAATAATCCTCGTTCTGTTGGGATATGCTTTCATCATATTTGCAAGTACGATTTCTTCCGTTTTTGCGTCGAGAGCGCTCGTGGCTTCGTCCATAACGACAATCGGTGCATCGCGGAGAATCGCTCTCGCAATGGACATTCTCTGCACCTGTCCTTCGGAAAAATTGACGCCTTTTTCGCTGATTTCGGTATTGATTCCGCACGGTAATTCTTTGATGAAGTTCCAAGCATCGGCAGTTTTGAGAGCATCAATAATTTCTTCATCCGTTGCCTCAGGTTTTACGATTCTGAGGTTGTCCGCAACGGTTCCGGAGAATATCGCATTTCCTTGTGGCACATAGGAACAGAACCTTCTTGTACACTCGGAAACGGAGATTATTTTGCCGTCTTTTGTCTTTAAAATCAGCTCGCCCGAATCGGCTTCAACGAGACCGAGAATCAGTCTGAGAAGGGTTGTTTTACCCTCTCCCGAAGGGCCTACAAAAGCGATTGTTTCGCCTGCCTCAGCCTTAAAAGAAACGTTCGCTACAACGGGTTTATCGCCATCGGGATATGTGTATTTCAGATTATTGCAAACGATTGTAACTCCGCTTTCATCGGCGGATTTTTCCATTTTTTCAGCCAGTTTCGTGTCTTTATGTTCCTCAAGCGGAAGCTCTGTGATTTCCATAATTCTGCCTGCCGAAGTGGCTATGGAAATCGCACTCGGAAGAAGTGAAACAAGCGCCGAAAACGAACCTGTCAGCTGACCCGAAATCTGCAGAAACAGGGTCATTGTGCCGTATGAAATTGCTCCTTGCCAGAGTCTGTAAACGCCCCAACCGTAGCAAGTATAAGCAACAGCAAGACCGATTAATGACATGCAAAGGCTCATTATAATCGTAAAACGGTCATGATCAAGCTTGATTCTTCTGTGAAGCTGAAGATTTGTTTTCATCTGGTCGACGTAACGCTTTGTTATGTCAAATGCTTTGATAGTCTGGAGATTCTGGATTGATTCCGAATAAAATGAAAGGATTTTACCGTTCATTTCACGGCTTTCTTTGTTGTATTTTCTCACCATTTTTGTTGTGATTCTTGAAGAAAAAACAAGGAACGGTGCACTCATAAACGCAAAAATCGCCATCGTCGGGTCATAATAAAGAACAACGGCAAGGCATCCTACAAACTGTGTCAAAGTGGTGAAAACATTGGGGATAAAGGAGATTATGCTGTTTGAAACATTGCCTACATCGCCTTCGATTCTGTTGAGAAGATCTCCGGAATGATATTTGCGGATATCCTCCCATTTTGAGAAAGTGACATGCTCATAAACACCGCTTCTTATCTCCATGCTGATTTTCGTTCCGACAACACCCGCGATTCTCGAAACAACCGTTCCTACAACAATCTGCATTATACCAAAAGTTACGGCAATTACGGCACTCTTCAGAATTGTGTCGCTGTTATGGGAAACAACGGAATCGATCAGATATTTCGATGCAATGCTTGCGCCAAGCCCCATCGCCGTGCTCAGAAGCCCGATGATAACATAAAAAACTATCTGCAATCTGTATTTGGAAGCGTAGTGCAAAAGCCATTTCCATTCTTTGCCGAGCGAACGGAAAAGCTCGATATATTCACTTGGTTTTTTCATGTAAAGCCAACTCATTTCAATTCAATTTAATCCATTTTACATATTAACACAACCGACATCAAATTACAATAAAATTGTTTTAAGAAAAATAAATTATTTTATAATATTAATATTGACTTTAAAGAATATAAGGGCTATAATAATTTTAATTATAATATAATATTATATTATGCTATAATGTTATTGGTAGGGCTTGTCGCTATGAAAAAGTTTTATCTTATATGCAAAAAAACAATTTGCATTGATGCCGAATATTTTCCCGGCGATAATCCGATGTGGGAACAGTTCGAAACCGTTCCGTGCAACGCAGATATAAACATAAACTGCAAAATCAGCAATGATTTCCCCGAAATTCCGAACGGAACACAGGTCGGCGAATTTACGGTATCTGTTGACGGCAACACGGTTTACAGAGCTTTTCCTATGGGTACGGTTAACGGTGCGCTCACAAAGTACACCTTTTCCGATACTTCTCACAGTGAAACTTTTTTCACTCCGAGAAGCTTTCCTATTATGTTGGATAACCGCTTTATGTGGAGTTCGGTTTCACTCGCACAACTTATGCTTACGCAAAACGCATTTTTCATTCATTCATCATTTATTTCGGTGAACGGAAAAGCTGTTCTTTTCTCCGCCCCTTGCGAAACGGGCAAAAGCACTCAGGCTGCACTGTGGGAAAAGCACCGCAATGCCGATGTTGTCAACGGCGACAAAGCGGGAATTCTTGTTGAAAACGGAGTTTATGCCTGCGGAGTTCCTTTCTGCGGAACAAGCGGTATCTGCAAAAACAAAGCCTTCCCTCTCGGCGCAATCGTGCTTCTCAGCCAGTCAAAGACGAACAGCATAAGACGCCTCAGCGGTGCTGAAGCATTGCATGGCATTATGCAGAATATATATCTTGATTTCATCGCGCCTGACGAACAGCTGAAATGTGCCGACCTTATTATTGAACTTCTTTCGGAGGTTCCCGTTTATCATCTCGGTTGCACGCCCGACGAAGAAGCGGTAATCACTCTCGAAAAAACACTCGAAAGCGAAGGGGTGATTTAATGGATATCACCTGCGACCAGTTAACAACTTTTCTTTTCGCAAAAGCAGATATGAATAAAATTCCTCTTGCAGGCTCGTTCGAACTCACATCGAGATGCACTCTCGACTGCAAGATGTGTTACATCCACAAACGCAGTTGCGATAAATCTGCAATTGCAGAAGAAAAAGATTCGGAATTCTGGATTGACCTCGCAACAAAAGCCCGTGATGCAGGGATGCTCATGCTCCTGCTTACAGGCGGTGAACCTCTGCTCCGACCCGATTTCGACGAAATCTATACGGAATGCAAAAAACTCGGTCTGCTTGTTTCGGTCAACACCAATGCAACACATCTTGATGAAGATAAAATCCGACTTTTCACGGAGTATCCGCCTCAGAGAATCAGCGTTACGCTTTACGGTGCATCACCTGAAACTTACGGCAAGCTCTGCGGAAATGCATCGGCTTATCAGAAAGTTACGGATTCAATCCGAAAGCTGAAAGATGCGGTAGTCAACCTCAAACTTAATTACAGCATAACACCCGATAATGTTGACGATATTCCTTCGGTAACGGCTTTTGCAAAAGAGCTTGATGTTCCGATAAAAGCGGCGAGCTATATGTTCGCACCCACGAGAACCTGCGGCGAAACTTTCAGGCTAACTCCCGAAGAAGCCGCAAAAGCAAAACTCGACTGGCAGTGCAATATGCTCGGGGATGAAGAAATCAGACGGCTTCTTCTTAAATCCGACACAATTCCCGAATCCAACGATATTTCATGCAGTGAGCGGATCAACTGCCGCGCAGGGCTTTCGACTTTCTGGATAACCTGGAAAGGTGAAATGACGCCATGCGGTATGATGAACGGGCCGAATATCCCGATAACCGATTTCGGTGAGGCATGGAAAACAATCTGCAAAGAAAGAGAAAAAATCTTTCTTCCGAAGGAATGCTCAACCTGTCCACTGCGAAAAAGCTGCGATATATGTGCAGCGGTTTCACTTGCGGAAACAGGTAAAAGCAACGGAGTTCCGCCCTATGCCTGCAAAAAAGCTCACGAATACGCAAAACTCTGCAAAGAATTTGTAACACGGCAATAATTATCCAATTCTTCCGATTTGGGTTTTATTCATAAATAATTTTTCAGAACATAAATGGAGGTAATTTCTATGAAAGCATTAAAAAAAGCGGTGTCGCTTTTGCTTTGCGTCGTAATGACCGTCAGCGTTTTTGCCTTTTCAGGTATTACGATTGATGATTTTTTAGGTCTTTTTGCCCCAAAAGCAGAAGCTTACACCAACACAACCATCGGTAGAATCACGCAGCAACAAGTTGTAGGTACAAGCGGAAGTATCAACGGCGTACTGGCTCGTGATTTTTGGTACTCTGTTTACGCAAACGGCTATTTTAACGGTCACAGTGAACCCACCAATATGGTCATTCCGGGTCTCGGTGACAGCAATGACTATACCCCTCAGGGTATGACATATTGGCCCGCTAAAAACTGGGTTCTTATGTCTGCATATGATGCAAGCGGTCAGGGTCGTGCATCCTGCATTTATGCTATTGACGTTTCAACCGGTAAGTTTGTTGCCTTATTCAATATCTACAACGCAGACGGTTCGGTTAACACAAGCCACGGCGGCGGTATTGCTGCTTCGGAACACAACTTCTATTATGCCGACTCAGGTTCAAAAATATCATATGTTCCCCTTTCGGAGCTTGACGTTGCGGCAGGAACAGAAAAGAACATCACCCTCAAAGGCTCGGTTAACCTTGCCGGCGAAATGAACAGCGCCAGCACCTCTTACTGCTGCTATGACGACGGTGTACTCTGGACCGGCAACTTCTATCTCAGCAGCGAAGACAGCTATAAACAACCCGCAAACGCATCTTATAACAGTATGCTTTTTGGTTATAATCTTGAGGGTAACTCTTCTGACGAAGAATGGGACTATCTCTGCGGCAAATATAAGAACCTTGTTAATGTTACAACCGCATCAGGCACAGATACAAAGAGCGGCGCAAATCTCACATGGAATGCTTATAAAAACGGTGACTCCGTTGATGTAACAGGTAATATAACAGCCCCCACAGCATATGTCGGTGAATTCTGCCCCACCTTTGCATCTCTTAATCTCACCGAGGGCAAGAGCTATGTTATCGAATTCGTATCAACCAATAACAGCACTGACCTTTATATCTTCAACCCCGCTAAAAAGCATACCAACGTTAAGCAGTCAAGCCAGACAACTATAACAAAGCTTGATGACGGAAGATATCACTACAGTATGTACTTCACTGCAGGTCTTATGCCCGCAGGCGCAGACAGTTCTTGGCCCACAACCCAGTCAACTGACGGATCATACACGTGCACATACACAATGCGTTTTGACCAGGACGCTATTCAGGCGGGCGAAGCAAGAAGCTTTGCCATAACTGACATAGGTGTCAGAGAAGCCAACACATACAGTGGCAATGAATACAACTGCGACCGTATTCACTTCGCAGGCACAGCCGGCAACCCCACCTACGTTGTTGCTTTCCCCAACAACATCACTGCCAAAATGAAATATCACAACGCAGAAAAAGGCGTTACCATTCCCTTCGACAGAATCCAGTATGCTATGGTTGATAACGGCAGGATTTACGTAAGCCGTTCGTGGAGCAGACTTATAGCAAACGGCAACCATATCAGTGAAATTGATATTATTGATATTGACCTTAACGTTCCCGGCACGGAAACTATCACCATAAACGGTTCAGCAAGAAATGACTGCTACCTTATTGCCGATAACCAGATTAATCAGTTCCATAATCTTTCAATGGGTGAAGCACTTTGTGTAATTGATGACTATCTCTATACTTTCACCGAATCAGCCGCATATAACTACAGAAAGAAAAACTGGGATTCAGCCAGAACTTCAGATAACGGCTCAACCAGCGTCGCAACACAGCCGGTTGACGTTGTATGGAAGATTGACCAGTATGCTATTATGGGCGAAGAAAGAAACGCTCTTTCTGCATCCGCTGAGGGTGTTGCCGGTGCTTCACTTGTTGATACATATGTAAAAGTCAAAAATATTGACGAAATAAACTATAACGATGAATATTTGATAGTTTATGAATCCGATGTTAAAAGTGCAAACGGCAATAAGATTCTTTATGCTCTTGATTCATTCGGCGGCTTTAAAGACGGCTATGTTCCCAAGAACTCTGCAGGTTCTCAGGCAAACACCGCCGACTCAATCGGTATAGTCGGTCACCCGATAACGAAATATGCAACCGACGGCGATAGTCTCAAGCTTAACGACCCGGCAAATGACGATAAAGGCTCACTTCACTGGAACCTCATCGGCGCAGACACCGGTGCATTCCGTATACAGAATAAAGATAACTACTACGGAAAATATAAGAATCTGTATATCGGTTCCCGTCTTATCTATATGATGAACAGTGAGGGAACAACCGCAAAGCTTGACCACATTAAGATTAAGGATAACGGTGACGAAACCTTCAGCTTCTATTATGACGGAGATGCCGATTATTATCTTTGGTGTAACGACGGCAGCGTTCCTGCTTATATGGATGCATATGACAGAATATATAACAACCAATACGCTTTCGGCGGTGACAACCCTGAAACAACAGATGTGGAATCAGGTTCAGCAAAAGCTTATGCAGGACAGACCGAAGAAGCCGGCACATTCCACTCAGATGCTTTTGCAAGTCACACCACCGCAAACAGCTCGGGCAACAAAACCGACGAAGCAGTCAACGAAAAATACACAAAGTTCCATATTTACCGCCGCGATAAAGATACAACAATTGCGGGCGAAAGCGGTCTTTCAACAGGCCTCACCGCAGAGCTTAAGGATGACGGAACATACACAATAACCCTCGAATCCTATTCGACCGGCCAGACAATTACCAAGAAATCAACAAACGGCAAGCCCATTGACTTTGTGTTTGTTCTTGACACCTCCGCATCAATGATTAACAATAAGGACGTTCCTTATTGGGGTCAGTCAGACTATCCCGAGCCTTACAGCTATAATCTCGCAACCACAGATGGAAGACAGTTGAAATACGGTGAGAACAGTTATCACGGTATGTGGGATAACAGAACAGGCGGTAACTGGATTAACAGTTGGTACTGGCACATTACAAACACCTACGATAACGCAGGAGAAGACTATTTCTTCACAATCAACAGTAACCTTGTAGCGCAGGGCAGCACAAGCAATGGTGATATGGCTGAAAACTACGGTTTCAAGAAAAACCCCGATAAGGGCTTTGCCGGCGGTTATTACTGGGTTGACAGAACCGGTGACGCAACACGTTTTGAGGCATTGAAACAGTCGACTCTTGATTTCATTGAGCAGATTCAGGCACACGCAGAAAAAACAGGGCTTCAGCACAGAATCGCAATCGTTCAGTACGGTTCAACATCAACAATCGACGCAAGCCAGTATGCTGATGAAGGATACTACAACACAGGTATGTATTCAACCGGAACCGGTGTTACAATGACCAATTATTCAAGCCTTATAAATTCCGGCTTCGGACAGAACAATGCGGTTTATGAAAACGCTTTCTTCCCCGCAAACCACGATAACCTCAAGCAAATTATCAATAATCTTAAAATAGAAAAAGACTCTGATACATTCGTAGGCCACGGTATGACTATGGCACTCAACACAGTTGCTGACCAGATGACAATCTTCAACACAAACGGCAACAAAGTCGGCGACAGAATCTACGGCACATACAGTAAAGCCGGCGGAGTAGACGGAATCACCGAGGCTGATGTCAACTCAAAAGCAGTTGTTATTAACATCACCGACGGTGCTCCCGGTTACGGCGGAAGTGACGGAGATGCTGCGTACCATGCATCAATAGAAGCACTTAATCAAGCTAACGCAATGAAGCTTTATGATGTTGATATTTATTCCGTTCAGATCGGCGGCGATACAGTTGCATCCTTCTCAAATACCGACTTCCTTGATGCACTTTCATCAAACTATATCAATGGTTCAGCCACATCAAAATATGAAGGAAACAATAACACTCTGAACAAAGGCCAGGCTAACGGCTCGGGATATTATATCCAGCAGAATCTTGCAAACAAGCTCGAGCTTAATTCTCTTTTTGACCAAATTTCGCAAGCAGGTGAAAATAACCTTCTTGAGGTTGAAACCGTAACGCTTAACGACAGTGCCGTTACTCTTCAAAGCCTCGGCGACACATTCAAACTGACCGATGCTTCTGTAGCAACCGCAAAAACATCGCAGATTTATTACGACTCACTCGGCAGAATCTATGAAGAAACTCCTGTAACCGCAAACTACAATATTACAAAGAACCTTACAAACAACACGGTTCAGCTAACAGGCTTCAACTATTCAACCGAGTATGTTGCCCCAGGTAACGACGGTAAAAAGTTATACCTGCAGATTGATGGCGTTCTGTTGAATCCGGATAAATCAGATCAATTCGGTCTGAGCCTTCCGATCAGCAACGATACAAAAACGGCCATTTACGCAAACTCTTCTGCACTTTCAAGCGGAACAGCAACGCAGTATTTCCCACAGGCATATTTTGAAGTTCCCACTTTTAATTATGTCTATGACTACGGCGTTTCGATGGTTAATTCCTCAATTTACGGCACTCCTGTTTCATTCGATACCGTTCCCGACAAACAGGTTCCTGCTTCAACAAATATTACAATAAACGGCGATACTTCAATCGGCTATGACGGAACAAAAGTCACTTCAAAAATTTCCCCCACCTGCAACGGTGCAAGAGAATCATTTGTTCTTGTCAAAAAGCCAAACAACAACGGTTATTACTGGGCAAAAGTTAATATGGCTCCGGCTTCTAATGTGTACTTTGAGGAATCATCTCTCGCAACCCTCGCAAGCAGCAACAACAGTAAGTATGTAAGCTGGACTCAGAACGGCTCGACCAATGCTCTTTCTCAGCAGCTTTCCAATGCTGCCGATGTTTATGGCTATGACACTGCTTATAATAACAATATCGGCAATTTCTCAGGCGGTTCAAATCTTTCTGCTACGGTTTCTCAAGCAAATAACCGAAGCCAAACAAAAACCTTCACTTTCAACGGTACGGGATTTGATCTCTATTCCGCTTGCGGCAATAACACAGGTATCCAGACTGTTACAATCAAAAAGAACGGCACAACAGCAGAAGATATCGTAAAAATTCTTGTTGTTGATACTTACTATAATGATTCAACATACAACACTCTCTATCAAGTTCCTATCGTTCATTATGAAGGTGAATATGCTACTTACACAGTTGAAACAACAGCCGCTTATTTCACTTTCTCACAAGCACTTCAGACTCAGGCAGTTGAAACAACCGATATCGGTGATACCGGAATTAAATCAACCACAGCCAAAGCTGATCAGGCAATAACCGATGAACTCTTTGCTCAAATTGGTATGAATGAGCTTATTGGAAAAGATGTCGAACTTGTTTGGATGAATGACAACTCCGTTCTCAACGGTGGCACAGGTGTTGCCGGTGAACTCTCAACTCAGGCAGTTACATCACTTGAAAACTACATTGACGGTTTCAAAATCTATAATCCTCTTAACACCGATGATTCTGCTTATATCACATCCGAAAAAGGCGTTAAATATCATAACATCATCGACACTATCAATAGCGGCTCAATTGCCGGTTCAAACCTCTTTGCTTATGTTGAAGGCGGCGCCGGTGCATTTTCATTCACAGATTATATCTGGAAAGATGATAACGGCATTCCCAAAGGCCCAGGTCCCAAGTTTGAGGTTTATCTTGATTCAGGTGTTGACAACGCTCTTACGTTTAAGATAAAAGTTAAATCAGCCTCTGATTTCAGAGCAATGATAGGCTTACGTGCAATCAAGGGTACGCCTAAAGTTGTTATCAACGGCAACGAATTTACCATCAACAGCTCAACAGATATGTACTATGATTTCACCGATGCGTTAAAGAGCAGCTTGAATAACGGTATATATACTGTTACAATCAGAAATTCAGGCTCAAACAAAGCCGGAGATCTCTTTGCAATAAGCAACCTCAAACTCACCGGTGCAGAACTTGACACGACGTCTCAAGCGGACCTTTCAGAGATTTCAGAGCTTATGACAATGGCTGTAACAGAAGTGGAATACACTCCCAATGTTCCCAAGCCGGCACAGGCATATCTCGGCTCCGAACCCGTAAGAACGGTTCTTAACCCTGATCCTGGTCTCGACATCGACAAAAAGATTCCAACAGAAGCACCGGAAGATACACCTGAGGAAACACCCAACGAGACACCTGGTGAGACTCCCAACGAGGCACCTGGTGAGACTCCCAACGAAACTCCGGAAGAGACTCCCAACGAGGCACCCGGTGAGACTCCCAACGAAACTCCGGAAGAAACTCCCAACGAAACACCTGGTGAGACTCCCGAAGAACCTTCTGTTGAAGAAAGCCCCATCGAGAAGTTTTTCAATAAGATTATCAATTTCTTTATCTGGCTGTTCGGTATCATCAGCAGAATTATTCCCATTTGTTAAGGAGGTATAATAAATGAATAATTACATTAAACCCACAATAAGATTAGCCGCCAATGCCTCCTCAAGAAGTTCGATCTCATCATGCAACACAACAGCAACCGATATGGAACTTATACAGAGCATAATCGGCGGTGCTGACGCTGATCAAGTTTTCAATTCAAACGAAGGCTGTAGGATAGCTGTCGAACTCGATATGTACTGCAAATTCACTTCTGCCGAAACCGGCGCAACCCAGATTTTCTGGTCATAAACCAAATAGCTTTAAAGCCTGTACGGAATTTTCCGTACAGGCTTTTTCTTTTGGAATATTCATGTCATATATTAAAGAAAATAATAAAAATATATAATAATATGTTGACTTTAATATTGCTATTATAGTATTATATATTATGTATAATTATGTAGTAGTGGAGGTGCGCCATGATCGATATTCATTGCCATATTCTGCCCGGATTTGATGACGGTGCGGACAACTTTGAAGAGTCTCTCCGCATGGCACGCATTGCGGCAGGCGGAGGAACAAAAGCGATAGTTGTCACCCCACACAGCAACATCCCCGATTCATATAAAAACTACCTCAATAAGTTTTATGTTGATGCATTCAAAGAACTCAAAGCAAAAATCAAAAGTCAAAGAATTCCTCTTGAAATTTATCCCGGTCACGAAATATTTGCAACAGATGATATTATCGATTCGATAAGAAGGAAAAGACTTCTCACTCTTTGCAACTCGGATTATCCTCTTGTTGAGTTTGCATTCAAAGAACGCTCTGAATCTGTTTACAGGAAGCTTGAAATTCTTGTTGCGGAAGGTCTGACACCGATTGTCGCCCACCCTGAAAGATATGCTTTCGTTTTTGAAAACGGCTCCGCACCGTTGATGCTCAAAAAGTTGGGATGTCTTTTGCAGGTGAACAAAGGAAGTCTGAAAAACAAATTCGGCTCAAATGCCTATGATGTTTCGCAAGCACTTATCAGACGGGAAGTTGCGGATTTTGTTGCAAGCGATGCGCACAGCCCATATATGAGAACGCCCTATCTTGCAGACGCTTATGAAATTATCTGCGAACTGCATTCTAAACAATACGCAGATTTGCTTTTGAGCACCAACCCGGGGAAAGTTATCAAAAACGAAAAAATCAAATAATTATAAGGTGAAATAAATGAAACCGTTTAGAATTATTGTCTTAATTGCATTTGTAATTGTATCAATCGCTTCGGCGTATGTTTTTATCAGCGAAAAAATGGCTGTCGATAAAACAATTCCTCAAATAACCGTTGAGGGAGAAATGATTGAAGTCAGCCTTAAAGCGACTGATGAAGAACTTCTTAAAGGCGTTACCGCAAGTGACGGAAAAGACGGTGACCTCACCGACAAAATCATCATCGAATCCATTTCAAGATTCACAGAAAAAGGTGTCAGCAAGGTTACTTATGCCGTGTGCGACAGCAACAACAATGTTGCCAAAGCATCAAGAACAATAAAGTTCAAGGGCTACGAATCGCCGAAATTTCAGGTTGTCGGAAATCTTTGCTTCTCACTTTATGAACATATTGATATAAGAGAATTAATTCTTGCCAAAGACAGTCTCGAAGGCAATATATCAAGCAACATAATCGTTACATCAGACGACTACGCAACATCAATTGCAGGCGCATTTTCACTCAATGTTTTTGTTTCAAACAGCAAAGGTGACACTTCAACCATAACTCTTCCTCTTATCGTTGAAGACCGTCCGCTTTCTGTTCCGACAATTGAACTTAAAGAATATCTTGTTTATACATCAAAAGGTAAAACAGTAGATTTCAAATCATATATCGTTGATGCTCTGGATGTTAACGAAATCAGCCTCAAGGAGCAGGTAACAATTGAATCAAATGTTGATTTCAACACTCCCGGCACATACAATGTTCACTATTATGTCACGGACAGTAACGCTCTCAGAGGCCACAGCATACTGACCGTTATTGTTGGAGAATAATTAATTATGAAGAAAAATAAAATCACAATTGAATTACACAGTTTGCTGAAGGATATCATAAAAAACTCCTGGGCAGTTGTTCTCTGTGCACTTATCGGTTCTATGGGCTTTTTCCTCGTTACCCATGCATCATATGAGCCCATGTATACTTCAACAGCAACTCTCACCGTTCTCAACAGCGGCGCCGTTACGGCTTCATACTCAACTTATACAATCTCAACCGAAAAAGCAAACGTTCTTGTTAATGTTTTCACTGAGCCTACTATAAAAGAATATGCCGCTGCTTATCTCGAGCTTGACAGTTTCGACGGTACGGTTTCGGCGAGAGTTCTCGACCAGACAAACTTCATAGAACTCAAAGTTACATCCGACCATCCCGAAAAAGCATATAAGCTTCTCAATGCGGTGCTTAAATCCCATCATAAGGTTTCAAACAAGATTTTCAAAAATGCAGGTGTAACCGTCATCAGTGCTCCGACTGTTCCGAGCGGACCTTCAAATCATATTTCAACATCAAACCGAAACATAGTCATTATGGGATGCGCAACATTGGCTCTCGCTTTTGTTGTCGCCATGTCACTCATGAGAAACACGGTTAAAAAGGAAAGCGATTTTGACGAAAAAATAGAATCTAAGCTTCTCGGAACCATCGCTCATGAAGACAAGCGAATGACTCTTAAAGATATGAAACAGAAAAAGAAAAAGGGTCTTCTTATTCACAGTAATGCATACATAAGCCTCAGATTTACCGAGAATTTCCATAAAATTGCAGCAAAACTTGAGCATAAGAAAAACCGTTCAGATGAAAGAGTTTTTGCAGTAACAAGTGTTGCTGAAAACGAAGGCAAATCCACCTGCGCGGCAAATATTGCCGTTTCGCTTGCAGACCGAGGCAATAAAGTTATCCTTTTGGACCTTGACTTCAAAAAACCTGCTGTATACAAAATTTTCAGCGAAGAAACAATTGAAAACGGAGAAGTTTCAGACTTGCTCAGCAATAAGGTTTCCCTTGAAGATTTTGCTTTCAGACAGTTCAAGAAAACATCTCTTTCTCTTGCGGTCAATACAAAAGCTGACCAGAACTACCGCAATTATATTGAAAGCGGTAGCATTTCGGATCTTATAGAAAAGCTTAAGGCTTGGTACGATTTCATTATTATCGATACCGCACCGCTTTCTATTGATTCAACAGTTACCGATATCATCAAAATGGTTGATAAAACTATTCTGATTGTAAGAACGGATACTGTTCATGCAAATATTCTCAATGATGCAATTTCGACAATCAGTAAAATCAGTTCAAACCTTGCTGGCTGTGTTCTCAATGATGTTCATATGAATATTCTTCCGTTCAGTATCACCGGCAACGACGAAAATAACCGTTACGGCGGATACCGTTACGGCAAACATTCTCATTACGGACACTACGGCAAATATCCTGCACCGAAATATGATATTGAGCCTATTCCCGAAGAAACCGAGGAAACTGTTCTTGATGTTGCCGAGAATCCCGAAGTTGCGGACGACGAAGATATTGCAGAAACACTCGAACAGTAACTTCCCCGAATAAATATATTGAAAGAAAGATTTGAAATGAATCAGACCACAAAAAACAATCAGACAACTGAAAATATAAAAGACGTTTTTGTTACGGTTTATCTGAATGATATTATAAAAGCTCTTCAGAGATTCTGGTGGGTATGCGTTGCCGCCGCAGTACTGTTCGGCGGTTACAGCGCTTTGAATCAGAAACTCAATTATGTTCCGAAATATCAGTCAGAGGTAACACTTACAGTCAACACACAGAATGCAAGCGGCGCAATCGCCGGTGTTTCGGTTTACTCATTTTATTATGACTCAACCACCGCATCGCTGCTCTCATCAACATTCCCCTATATTCTGAACTGTAATCTGCTTCAGGAAGCGGTTTGCGAAGATCTTGGAGTTCCGGCTTTGCCTGCAAAAGTCAGCGCATCAGCCGTTCCCGGTACAAATATGTTTACCCTTACCGCAGAAGGAAGAGATCCTCAGACAACCTATGATGTCCTTATTTCAGCACTTGAAAACTATCCTTCAGTCGCTAAATATGTCGTAGGTCACATAACTTTTGAAATCCTCAAACAGCCTGTTGTTGCCACTTCGCCTTCAAACTCGGTCAACTATTTCAGCGAAGCGGCTAAGGGCGCGATAATCGGTGTGTTCTTCGGCCTTTTGTTTATTTTTTTCTATATTATCCAAAGAAGAACCATTAAAACTAAATCTGATATCAAAAACCATCTTAATCTCGATTCACTTTCCGTTATTCCTCAGGTTACATTTAAGAAAAGGGCTATGCCGGGCGATAAGTCGCTTCTTTTCACGAACCCTGACATCGGAAGCGGTTTCCCCGAATCGTTCCGTGTACTCAGAAATATATTTGTTTCTTCGCTTAACGAAAATGAAAAAATAATTATGGTAACAAGTTCTGTCCCGGGCGAAGGCAAAACAACAACCGCAACAAACCTGGCAATTGCTCTTGCTGACCATGGCAAGAATATTCTTCTTGTTGACGGCGATATCAGACATCCGAGCATTGCTCCCCTTCTCGGTGTCGACCTTGAAAATATCGAATACGAAACAGTTACGGATCTTTATAAAATCGCTTATCTTGAAAAATACAAGCTTCATCTTCTTATTCCCACTCCTGCGGAAGAAGAACAAAGCGGATATTTCAGTTCAGGCAACATAAAGCAGATGTTCAACAGCTTCAGGGATTCATACGATTATATTCTCGTTGATACCCCTCCCTGCGGTCTCATTTCCGACGCATTGTTTATTGCACAGTATGCGGATGCCGCAATTTTCGTAACATATCAGGATGCAGTCAGAATTTCACGAGTTAAAAACACTCTTGACGGTCTTATGTCAACAGATATACATATCCTCGGTTGCGTTCTCAACGGCACAGTTCAAGGTTACTCCGGCTACGGTTATTACGGCTATGGCTACGGTTACGGCAAGTATGGCTACGGTTACGGCAAGTACGGCTACGGTTACGGATATGGCGAAAACCATAAGCATAAGAAACACAAACACCGCAGAAATTCAAAACGTTCCGAAAAATCAGAAACAACCGAAACAAAAGAATAAAAGGATTTGATTGATTTGAAATTATCGAAGTCAACCTCCGGTAAAAGAAAATTTCATATTGAAACCTGGCACATAAAAGCTTTGTTCCTTATGGCTTATGATATTATGGCGATAAGCATCTCATATTTCTTCGCCTTATGGATAAGATTCGACGGTGTGTTTTCGGAAATACCCGAAAAATATCTTGATCCCTATGTAAATTTTCTTCCCGTATATATCATAATCAGCCTTGCTGTTTTCTATGCACTACGTATGTACCACAGCGTATGGGAATATGTGAGCATCAGAGAACTTATGAGAGCTGCCATAGGAAGCGTTGCTGTTTCTGTTGTGCATATTATTCTTATCACTGTTTTCTTGCAAAGAATGCCCATATCATATTATCTTATCGGTTCGGTCTTGCAGCTTCTGTTGCTCCTTGCCGCAAGATTCTCTTACAGAATATTCACTTCCGTTCCCCAGCTTTTCGGAACCGACACCGGGACTCATACCTATCACAAAGTTATGATTATCGGTGCAGGCGATGCAGGCAGAATGCTTCTTGAAAACATCCAGAAAACAAGAGCAAACAAAGACAAGGTTGTCTGCATAATTGATGACAACCCCGATAAACAGAACAGATATTTTGACGGTGTAAGAATAGTCGGCGGACGTGATGATATTCTTCATTCTGTTGAAAAATTCAATATCGACAGAATCTATATCGCAATGCCCAGCGCATCGAAAGAAAATATCAGGGATATCGTCAATATTTGTAAAGAAACAGGCTGTGAAACAAAAACACTCCCCGATTTCTATCAGTATGTGAACAGCGGAATTACAGCAAGGGCACTCAAAGATGTTTCGGTTGAGGATTTGCTCGGAAGAGAACCAATCAACACAGATATGAAAGAGGTTTATGACCTCATAAAAGGCAAAACTATTCTTGTTACGGGCGGCGGCGGTTCAATCGGAAGCGAGCTTTGCCGTCAGGTTGCAGCTCATAACCCCGAAAGACTTATTATCTTTGATATCTACGAAAACAATGCTTACGCAATTCAGCAGGAACTCAAAGATAAATATCCCAAAATGGAGCTTGAAGTACTTATCGGTTCTGTCCGTGACTCAAGAAGACTTGACTATGTTTTCAAGAAATTCAGACCCGATATTGTATATCATGCAGCAGCTCACAAACACGTTCCTCTTATGGAGGACAGCCCCTGTGAAGCTATCAAAAACAATGTTATCGGTACATATAAAACAGCCTATGCCGCAATGGTGAACAACTGCTCAAGATTTGTTCTTATCAGCACAGACAAAGCCCTTAATCCTACCAACATCATGGGTGCAAGCAAGCGACTTTGCGAAATGGTTGTTCAGTCATTTGACAGAAAAATCAGAGAAAAAAAGCAGAATGAAATCCACAGAATGTTTACTCATTTTGAAGACAGTTCTGTTTCATATAACGGCGTTCCCGAAAACGTAAAAACAGAATTCGTTGCAGTTCGATTTGGCAATGTTCTCGGCTCCAACGGTTCGGTTGTTCCCCTTTTCAAGCGTCAGATTGAAAAAGGCGGCCCCGTTACTGTTACTCACCCCGAAATCATCCGTTATTTCATGACAATTCCCGAGGCAGTATCACTCGTACTTCTTGCAGGTGCGGATGCAAAGGGCGGCGAAATATTCGTTCTCGACATGGGGTCACCCGTTAAAATTGATACTCTTGCGCGAAATCTCATAAAACTTTCGGGTCTCAAACCCGATGTAGATATCAAAATCGAATATACGGGACTCCGACCCGGCGAAAAGCTTTACGAAGAAAAGCTTATGGAAGAAGAAGGTTTACAGACAACTCCCAATAAGCTTATCCACATCGGAAATCCCATTCAGTTCGATACGGATTTGTTCCAGAAACAGCTCGACGAACTCATGATTGCCGCTTATGAAAACAGCGAAGCTGTCACTAATATGGTAAAAGAAATGGTTCCCACATATAAAGCAGGAAATTAAGAAAGAGGTAACTCTATGGCAAACATACCTTTCAGCCCCCCCGATATAACAGAAGCAGAAATAAGCGAAGTTTGTGAAGCACTCCGTTCCGGCTGGATAACAACAGGCCCGAGAACAAAGGAATTTGAACGCAGACTTGCAGAATACTGCGGTACGGCAAAAGTTGCCTGCCTCAATTCGGCGACTGCCGCACTTGAACTGAATCTGCGTGTGCTCGGCATCGGTGAAGGCGACGAAGTTATTGTCCCTGCCTATACATATACCGCCTCCGCTTCGGCGGCAATCCATACGGGCGCAAAGGTTATCTTCATTGACAATAAGCCCGATTCATTTGAAATGGATTACGACCTTGTGGAAGAAGCGATAAATGAAAAAACAAAGGCGATTATTCCCGTTGATCTTGCAGGTATCATCTGTGACTACGAGAGAATATACGCCGCAGTTGAAAACAAGAAACATCTTTTTAAGCCTTCAAATGATATTCAGAAAGCTATGGGCAGAATTGCGGTATGTGCAGACTGCGCTCATGCCCTCGGCGCAACAAAAAACGGCAAGAACGCAGGTCAGATTGCTGATTTCACATCATTTTCATTCCATGCGGTAAAGAATCTCACCACCGCAGAAGGCGGTGCGGCAACCTGGAAAAAAATTGACGGCATCGACAACGAAGAACTTTATAAGCAATATATGCTTTACAGCTTACACGGTCAGTCTAAAGATGCTCTTGCCAAAACCAAAGCGGGCGCATGGGAATATGACATTGTAGGCCCGTGGTACAAATGCAACATGACGGATATCACTGCCGCAATCGGCTTAAAACAGCTTGAAAGATATCCCGGACTTCTGGAAAGAAGAAAAGAAATCATCGGTAAATATAACACGATGTGCGATTCGCTCGGAATTACTTATCTTAATCACTACGGCGAAAATCATGCTTCATCGGGTCACCTTTACATAACAAGAATCCCCGGCATTACCGAAGAAACAAGAAACAATATCATAACCGAAATGGCGGAAAGAGGAATTGCCTGCAATGTGCATTATAAGCCGCTTCCTATGATGACGACATATAAAAATCTCGGCTGGGACATTGCCGATTTCCCCAATGCATATAACTATTTCAAAAATGAAATCACCTTACCCCTGCACACAAAACTTTCGGATGACGATGTAAAAACCGTCTGCGAAAACTTTTCAGAGGTTGTCAAAAAGTATATCTAAAACATTTTAAGGGAGAGAGAGCTATGATACTGCGAAAATGGGAAGATCTTCCCAAAGAAATGCAGATCCCCGAAGTAAAAGAATACTATAATCTGCTCAACAAAAAGAAGTTTCAGCTTGCACTCAAGCGTCTTTTTGATATCGTTGTGTCATTCACTCTTTTAACACTTCTTTCCCCTCTCTTTCTAATTCTCGCAATCGCAATTAAGCTCGATTCAAAAGGTCCTGTTTTCTACAGGCAAACAAGAGTTACGCAGTACGGCAAAACGTTCAGGATTTTCAAATTCCGTTCAATGGTAACAGATGCTGACAAGGGTTCACTCCTTACAGTCGGAGGCGATTCACGAATCACCAGAACAGGAAAATTCATCCGCAAATATAAATTAGACGAATTCAGCCAGCTTATCGATGTTTTAAGAGGTACAATGACATTCGTCGGCACAAGACCCGAAGTTCCCAAGTATGTTGAAAAATATACTCCCGAAATGATGGCAACTCTCCTCCTTCCTGCAGGCATAACATCAGAAGCAAGCGTTTACTACAAGGATGAAAACGAACTTCTTGATGCTGCAGAAGATGTTGAAAAAACATATCTCGAGGTTGTTCTGCCTGATAAAATGAAGTACAATCTCGCCGCAATCAGAAGCTTCAGTTTCATTGACGATATAAAAGTTATGATCCTTACCGCCCTTGCGGTTTTTAAATAGAGGAAACAAAAATGAAGAATAAGAAACATCTTATCGCACTTCTTACTAATAACGATGACGATATCTATTGTTTCCGAAAAGAACTGATAGAGGAAATAATCGATGCCGGATACGAAATGCTCATCTCCTGCCCTGACGGCGAAAAGTTTGAGCTGATGAAACATCTTGAATACCGCTATGATGACCCTGTTATCGACAGACGAGGAACAAACATTGTTGCGGATGCAAAACTCTTTCTTCATTATTTCAAACTGTTCATAAAAAACAAACCTTCGGTTGTTCTTACATACACCGCAAAACCGAATGTATATGCAGGTCTGGCGGCTTATCTTCTCGGAATACCCGTTATCAGCAATGTTACGGGATTCGGAAGTGTTCTCAACGAAGGCGGATTCAAGCAAAAACTTATTATGTCGCTCTTTAAGTTTGCGTTCCGACGTTCTGCCTGTGTTATGTTTCAGAATTCAACCAACATGAAACTTGCGGAAGAATCAGGCATGGTAAAAGGCGAGCATAAGCTCATTCCAGGCTCTGGTGTCAACACCGACAGATATCCGCTTCAGCCCTATCCCGACGGCGGCGACGGAAAGAGCGGAGAAAAGGTTGTTTTCAATTATATCGGCAGAATTCTTCACGACAAGGGCGTTGACGATTATATCGAAGCTGCCAAAAGAATAAAAGCCGAATATCCCAATACCGAATTCAATATGCTCGGATTCATAGAGCCAACCGAAATACACTATGAAAAACTGCTTTCGGAGCTTGAAGAAAAAGGCATAATAAAATACAGAGGCAGTCAGAAAGATATCAAGCCGTTTGTTACCGCTTCCCATGCAACAATTCATCCGTCAACCTACGGTGAGGGCATGAGTAACGTGCTTCTTGAAAGTGCTTCAAGCGGCAGACCGATTATCTCAACCGATAATCCGGGCTGTCAGGAAACCTTCATTGACAGCAAAACAGGTCTTCTTTATCACGGTGGTGACGTTGATGCCCTCTGCAACCAAATCAAAAATTTCCTCGCTCTGCCCAACGAAGAAAGAAAAGCAATGGGCGAAAAGGGAAGAGAATATATAAAATCAAATTTCTCGCGCGAAAAAGTTATTGAAGCATATCTTGAAAAAATAGACAATCTGTGCAAATAAGGGAGAAAAAATTATGTTTACAAATCTTTATGAAAAAATTCTCGCTAAAGAAGAAAAAATTTCACTCGTCGGTCTCGGCTACGTTGGTATGCCCATCGCCGTTGCATTTGCAAAGAAAGTTGATGTTATCGGCTATGACCTCAATGCAAAGAAAATCGAACTTTACAAAAGCGGAATTGACCCCACTCTCGAAGTCGGCGACGATGCAATAAAGAACACAACTGTTGAATTCACTTCTGATGAAGCAAAGCTCCGTGAAGCAAAATTCCACATCGTTGCAGTACCCACTCCCGTTAACGATGACCACACTCCCGACCTCACCCCCGTTGAGGGAGCAAGCCGTATCCTCGGCAGAAACCTCACAAAGGGTTCAATCGTTGTTTTTGAATCAACAGTTTATCCCGGAGTTACAGAGGATATCTGCGTTCCCATTCTCGAAAAAGAATCGGGTCTTAAGTGCGGCATTGATTTCAAAATCGGCTACTCCCCTGAAAGAATCAATCCCGGTGACAAGGTGCACCGCCTTGAAACAATCGTTAAAATCGTTTCGGGTATGGATGCGGAAACCCTAGACGTTGTTGCAAAAGTTTATGAGCTTGTTGTTGAAGCAGGTGTTCACCGTGCAGAAAGCATCAAGGTTGCCGAAGCCGCAAAGGTTATCGAAAACAGCCAGAGAGATATCAATATTGCTTTCATGAATGAACTCTCAATCATTTTCAATAAAATGGGTATTGATACAAAGGCAGTTCTCGAAGCCGCAGGAACAAAGTGGAACTTCCTCAAGTTCTTCCCCGGTCTTGTCGGCGGACACTGCATCGGTGTTGACCCCTATTATCTTACATATAAAGCAGAGCAGCTCGGCTATCACAGCCAGGTTATCCTTGCAGGCAGAAGAATCAACGACGATATGGGCAAGTATGTTGCGGAAAACGTTGTTAAAAAGCTCATTGCCGCAGGCAAAAATGTCAAGGATGCAAAGGTTGCAATTCTCGGCTTCACATTCAAGGAAAATTGCCCTGACACAAGAAACACAAGAGTTATTGACATAATGAACGAACTCGGAGAATACGGCATCACTCCCGTTGTTGCAGACCCCGTTGCAGATGCAGAAGAGGGCAAACAGCACTACGGTATTGAATTTGTTGATATCAGCACCGTAAAGGATATGGACGCGGTCGTTATCGCAGTCGGCCACACCGAATTCATGAGCTTTGGCATGAACGATATCGATGCAATGTTTGCAAACGGCGATAATTCAGGCAAAGTTCTTATCGACGTCAAGGGCGTTCTTGACAGAAAAACTTACACACAGGCAGGTTATCAGTACTGGAGGCTTTAATAATGGGTTACAGACATCTTGTTTTCCCCGAAAATTCACTTTTTCTCGTAACAGGCGGTGCAGGTTTTATCGGTTCAAATATCTGCGAAGCAATCCTTGAAATGGGTTACAAAGTCCGTTGCCTTGATGATTTATCAACAGGTTCGCAGAAAAATGTTGATATGTTCCTTTCAAACCCCAACTATGAATTCATAAAGGGTGACATAAAGGACCTTGACGTCTGCATTAAAGCTTGCGAAGGCGTTGACTATGTTCTCAATCAGGCTGCATGGGGAAGCGTTCCCAGAAGCATCGAAATGCCTCTTTTCTACTGCGCCAACAATATCAGCGGCACCCTCAATATGCTTGAAGCCGCAAGGCAGAACAATGTCAAAAAGTTTGTTTACGCATCATCGTCATCTGTTTACGGCGATGAACCCAACCTTCCGAAAAAAGAAGGCAGAGAAGGTAACCTCCTCTCCCCCTATGCGCTCACAAAGAGATGTGACGAAGAATGGGCGAAACAGTACACAAGACACTACGGTCTTGACACCTACGGAATGCGTTATTTCAATGTTTTCGGCAGAAGGCAGACTCCTGACGGCGCTTATGCCGCAGTTATTCCGAAGTTCATAAAACTCCTCCTCAACGGAGAAACTCCGACCATCAACGGTGACGGAAAACAGAGCCGTGACTTCACATATATCGAAAATGTTATTGAGGCTAACCTCAAAGCCTGCCTTGCTCCCCACGAAGCCGCAGGCGAAGCATTCAACATTGCTTACGGCGGCAGAGAATATCTCATTGATATTTATTATGGACTTACCAAAGCTCTCGGTGTTGACATTGAACCCAATTTCGGCCCCGACAGAGCAGGCGACATCAAACACAGCAACGCTGACATTTCAAAAGCAAAAGAGCTTCTCGGCTATGATCCCGAATGGAGCTTTGAAAAAGGAATCGAAGCCGCTATTGAGTGGTACAAGGAAAATTTATGAGCAAAGGGACAATAATCTATTACGGCGGTTTCACCCTGCCCGATAAAAGTGCATCTGCAAACAGAGTCGTTTCAAACGGAAAGATTTTTGATAAGCTCGGCTATAACACCGTATTCATCGGCGCATCGTACGATTCGTTCGACGGGCTCAGAAAAGTGAAGGACTGCGGCAATATGTTTGAGCACGCTCACCCTGAATCAACAAAACAGTGGCTAAAGCATATGCTGAGCGTCGAGCACATTGAAACCGTTATGAAAGAATATGATGACGTTTGCAAAATAATCCTCTATAACGTGCCTATGTTCACTCTTCTTAAAGCAAAAAAGGCTTTTTCAAAGAGAAACATAGAAGTCTGCTATGACTGTACCGAATGGACAAAGGACACCGACGGCTCGCTCCCCAAAAGAATTTTCAAGGCGTTTGACGAAATTCTCATAAGCAACTTTGCTCATAAGGTTGCCGACGGTATGATTGCCATAAGCTCAATGATGGAGAAGAAATACAAAAAAGCAAAAAAACTGCTCATTCTTCCTCCTCTTGTGGACATCAATGACGGAATATGGCATCAGCAGCCCGAAAATCACGAAGGTGTTTTTGAATTCTGCTTTGCAGGCATACCAGACGGCAAAAAAGAAAGCCTCGATAAGGTTGTTGAGGCATTCTGCAGCATAAACAAAAAGAACACCCATCTTCGTATAATCGGAATAACGGAAAAAGAGTTTTTGAAAATCTATCCCGATTTCGTTATACCCAAAAACGTACGCAACAAGCTCACGTTTATGGGAAAGCTTTCACACGAAGAAACAATAAAATACGTTCTCGGCTGCGACTGCTATATATTCATCAGACGCTCCGATAAAAGAAATAACGCAGGCTTCCCCACAAAATTTGCGGAAAGCTTCACCTGCGCAGTTCCGATTATTACAACCGATGTCAGCGACATAGGCGGATATATCAGAAAAAGCGGCAGAGGTTGCCTTCTTAAAGATATGAAAACCGAAAGCATATCCGAAGCAATGCTTTGCCAGATTGAAAATAAAAACCGACAAAAATCACTTGATAATACATTTCACTATGAATCGTTTATTCAGCCAACTGAAAACTGGCTGAAATAAAGGGAAAGGAGGAAGATATGCTCAAAAACGGATTATCTTTAGGCTTGATTCAGGCAGTAGCCGTGCTTTATCTTATCATTTGGACCGTCTCTCCTCCTTTACAGGTTGATTTAATCTACCGATTGGTTGCTCTCGCGTGTGCCGTTATGTGGGTGGGAATATGGTTTATAAGGGAAACACCGCTCTCACTAGGCAAAGAGCAAATCGGTGCAATCATATTTCTGATAGCTGTTATGATAGTTATTTACTTTGAAAAATATGATTTTTCCGCTCTCATAAAGCAAATTGCATTAATTATGCTCGTTATCTGTTTTATGATGACATATTTCTATGATGACAAATGGGATGAACTTGCAGGGATTGTTCCGATTGTGCTCATACTTCTGACAATATGGAATTACAACACGGTAAAAATTCTTATCGAAGACCATACGGTTGCAAGACTGCTTGTGCGCGATGACGAAACAACATATCAATATCTCAAACAAGGTATCGGCGGATACAGTCTCATCTATCCCCAGGTTTGCATCTGCCCTGCTATATTCGCATGGATTATCAAAGCGTTCAAACACAATAAGATGTGTTTTGCCATCGGTGCAGTATGGGCTTACTTCTATGTAAGACTACTTGAACTTGCAGGTTATTCTATTGCACTCTTTGCAAGTGCCATAGGACTTATACTTCTGCTTTTCTATAAAGGAAAAAATATCATCCCTGCATTTGTGGTTACAATCCTTGCATTCGTCGGGATCATGGCAGCGATTCTATATATCATTCCGTTCAGAGAATGGATACTTGAAACATTCGACGGTATGGCTGTTGCAAAAAAAGTAAATGACCTTGTTTCAACATCGGAATCAGGTGTTACAGGTGACTCCATTCAGGTGCGAATCAACGCTTACTCAAACAGCCTTATGGATATGCTTAAATATCCTATCATCGGCTCTCTCTGGCGTGAAAGCGGCGGCGGACATTCCGCTCTTCTGGATATCACATCAAAATACGGCTGGCTCGGTGGTTATGCATTTGCAATGATGTTTTATCATGTTCCTTTCCATTACAAACATCATTATAATGATAAATTCATCATATCAGTTGCAAACGCAACTCTTGTAACGCTTATGTTCGTTTCCTCACTTGACTCGTTCAGCTATTCATTCACACTAATGGTTATGATTGTTTCCTCTCTTATATTTGAAGATATAATAAAATGGACCGGAGCTGAAAAAACATGAAAGTTTTATGGACAGTAAATTTAATACCTTCCGCAGTTTCGGTAAAGCTCGGAAAAACTTCCGAAGTGCTTGGTGGCTGGGTTGAATCCATGGCTGAGCAGCTGAGCAAAAACAGCGATATCGAGCTCGGTATTGTCTGCAAATGCGAGGAAAACCTCAGCTTTTGCGAAACAATTGACGGTGTAACATATTTCAGCTTATATTATACGCCCTCGACCACGCTTTCTGAACTTGAGGAGAAATGCGATAAGATTGTTTCGGATTTCAAGCCCGATATAATAAACATTGAGGGCACCGAATTTCTCCACGCACGAGCAATGCAGTTAACTGCAAAAAAACACGGTATACCCGCAGTTGTATCATTGCAAGGCATACTCAACGGACAGTACGTTTACCAGTGCGGTCAACTGCAGATAGATGACATGATGTTTTCAAAATCCCTGACAGAAATTTTCTCTGCATGGATTATGCATCTTCGTAAAACAATGTGGTACAAACCCCGCATAAAATCCGAAAAGGAAATCATTGAAAATGCCGACTATATTCTCGGCAGAACAACCTGGGACAGAGCACATTCTTATGCAATCAATCCCAATGCAAAGTATTACCCCTGCAGCAGGATTCTCCGTGCACCTTTTTACAAAGAAAAATGGAACCTTGAAAAAACGGAAAGACACTCCATTTATGTTGGCAACGGATACAGTGCTCTCAAGGGCGTTCATTTCGTTGTTATGGCACTCCCCTATCTCATAAAAGAATATCCCGATGTAAAGGTTTACGTTGCAGGATATAAACCCTATCAGGAAAATGACAAACGCTCTTTTCTGAAAAAAGGCTACGCCTCATATCTCAAAAAACTTATATACGACCTCGGCGTACAGGATCATATCGAATTTACCGGCCCACTCAAGGCGCAACAGGTTGCGGAAAAGCTTTCAAAGGTAAATGCATATGTTTTATGCTCAACAATTGAAAACAGCCCCAACACTCTCGGTGAAGCCATGATGGTCGGTACACCCTGCGTTGCGGCTTATGTCGGCGGTGTTTCGGATATGGCGGAAGACGGAAAAGAAGCTCTTTTCTACAGAAACGATGACCCGAAGCTTCTTGCATGGAACATAAAGCGTGTTTTCGATAACGATGAGCTTGCGCTCTCGCTTTCGGAAGCAGGGAAGAAAAAAGCACTCATTACCCACGATGCCGAGAGAAATGCACAGATGCTTATAAACGCTTATACAGACATTTTGAAGGAGAAATAACATGAGCTTCGCACCGATTATAATATTTGTATATAACCGTGCAGACCATTTTATTCAAGTATATAATGCACTTGCCGCCTGCAAAGAAGCTAAGGAATCAGAGCTTTTCATTTTCTCCGACGGTGCAAAAAACGATGCAGGTAAAGATAAGGTTAACGAAGTCCGTGCTGCAGTTGCCGCGATAAAGGATTCAGGTGATTTCAAATCCGTCACCGTTACCGAAAGTCCCATCAACAAAGGGCTTGCCGCATCGGTTATCGCAGGTGTTACCGATGTTATAAATAAATACGGCAAGGTAATTGTTGTTGAGGATGACTGTGTTGTTTCACCACATTTTCTCGGATATATCAATAATGCGCTCGATTATTATGAAAACAATAAAAATATCGGATGTCTTTCAGGCTATACTCCGATGATAGAATTCCCCGATAATTACAAAAAAGATGTTTTCTCTGCCTACCGTTCATGCAGTTGCACCTGGGCAACCTGGAAAGACCGCTGGGAAGGCATAGACTGGGAACTCAAAGATATAAAGGATTTCTATAATTCTCCCAAGCTTATCCGACGCCTCAACTCAAATGGCAGCGATCGATTCATCCGTCTTTACCGTCAAACAAAAGGCAACGGAAGTTCGTGGTCGGTAAGATTCGGCGCACATCTTGTGAAAAACAATCTACTTACGGCTTATCCGAGATACTCATATATAACAAACATCGGTTGCGATGAATCGGGTGTGCACAGCAAATCGGAAGATAATGAAAAAATGCGTGTAGACTTGTCAAAAGCAATTGAAAATCCTGCTTTTGCCGATGTTGAAATTGACAGCCGTATTCAGAAAATAATGAAAAAACACTATTCCTACGGCATCATTTCGGAAGCCAAGAAATTCGTTGCAACAGTTTTAATTGTTATCAAAGAAAGATTGAGATGAGATAATGGAAATTCAGGCTCTCATAAGCGTAATAATTCCTGTTTACAATGTTGAAGAATATCTGCGTGAATGCATCGACAGCGTTCTTAATCAGACATACGGAAACTTTGAAATAATTCTCGTTGATGACGGCTCAACCGACTCGTCAGGCGAAATCTGCGATGAATATCTTGAAAAAGATGACAGAATCACCATTATACATCAGAAAAACGGCGGGCTTTCAGCCGCAAGGAATGCAGGTTTCAACGAAGCAAACGGAAAATACATTTATTTTCTTGACAGCGATGATTACATTACCGAAAACACTCTCGAGCTTCTTCTCGGCATTGCTGAAAAAGATAACAGTAACATCGTATTCTTTGACGCTGTATCTTTTGCTGACACCGACGATTTTACAGTAAAGCAAAACTATATACGTAAGAATAATTATAAAACTGATAACGGATATAATATTTTTTCTGAGTTATCAAAGAAAAATGAATTTCACAGTGCCGTTCCCCTTCTTTTCATAAGCAGGCATTTCCTTATAAACAGTAATACCCGTTTTATACCGGGTATTCTGTATGAAGATATGGTTTTTACATATCAGCTTTTTTGCAAAGCAGAAACCATTTCACAGTGCAGTAAAGCACTATATCATCGCAGATACCGTAAAAACTCGATTATGACTTCATACAAAACTGAAAAACATTTTTCAAGTTTTGTCGATGTTTTCAATCATAATGCCGAATTCACAAAAGGACTCACCCGATATGACACTTCTGCTGCATATGATTATGTTTCTCGATGTGCATTCAATGTTTTCAATATTTATGAAAAGCTCGGCAAATCCGATAAAAAGAATTGCAAGGCAAAACTTGCAACATTCAAAAAAACAGTTCTCGATAATGATGCTTTCGGTAACACCGCACTAAAAATGCGCTGTTACGGAAAAGCTTTCTGGTTTACTTATAAAGTCTTTGAAAAAACAGTCGGCAAGCTGTTGAAAGGAATAAAATGAGCAGTAACAAAAAAATTCTGATGATTATGCCTGTTATGAAAGGCGGAGGTGCGGAACGAGTTGCATCCCTGCTTCTTAATGAATTGTCAGATAATGGATATAACTGCGAATTCCTGCTGACTTCATCAAAAAAAGAGGATATCATAAACCGTGACCTTAAGTCTGATATTCCCGTAACTTCCATATGCACTAAAAAGAAGAGTTTACTTTTTAAAGCTCTTGAGATTTTTTCATCAGTCATATGTAAACCGTTTGAACTTTTCAAGATGCAGGTTCCCGCTCTCTTCGCTTTTGTTTCTTTTTATTCGCAGTATCATGCCGAAATCAAAGCTTTAAGAAGCAAACTTAAAGCAAATCCTGAAGCAACGGTTATTTCATTTCTTCAGCCTTCTGTTCCCATGACTCTGATTGCTGCAAAGAATTTGTCTAACAGAGTTGTTGTTTCAGAAAGAGGAAACCCTAAAAGGTTGCTGAAAAAACGCTATGGCTACAACTTTATCAAAAAGTATTATCAGCGTGCAGATGCCGTTGTTTTCCAAACAAATGACGCAATGGCGGCTTATCCCGATAACATTTCTGCAAAAGGAACAGTTATATTCAATCCCATAAACGACAAGCTTCCCGAACCTTCTTTCGGTGAAAGAGAAAAATATGTTACAACATTCTGCCGTATTTCTCCCGAAAAAAATTTAACTATGTTGGTAAATGCATTTGCGCTGTTTGCAGACAAATTTGAGGATTATCGCCTGAAAATTATTGGAGATGCTTTAAACCCTGCCGAAAAGAAAACTCAGGCCCATCTTAAAGAACTTGTAGCCAAACTAAATCTCAACGATAAAATAGATTTTATTCCGTTCACCACCAAAGTCCATAATCTTATTATCCGTGACGCAATGTATATAAACTCCTCAGATTACGAGGGTATGTCCAACGCAATGCTTGAAGCCATGGCAATCGGAATGCCCGTTATCTGCACAGACTGCCCAATAGGCGGTGCAAATGCCGTTATCCGTAACAACGAAAACGGTATTCTCACAGAAGTAGGCAATGCTAAAGAAATGAGCGAAGCAATGAAAAAAATTGCAAGCGACAAAGAATTTGCTCAAAAGCTTTCGCATAATGCCGCTCAAATCAGAAATGACCTTTCCCTCAAAAACACTGCAAAGAAATGGATGGAGCTGTTATAAATGAAAAAAAAGCTTTTAATAGTAGCTCACCACATGACCATAGGCGGTGTGCAAAAATCGCTCATATCCGCATTGAAAGCACTTGATTACAACAAATATGATGTAACATTGTATCTTCGCAAAAACCGCACAGACCTTCTCCCTTTCGTTGATGAACGTGTTAAGACCATAGTTAACACAGACCCCAACAGATATTACCGAAAACCCTATGCTGTCGTTTTGCAGTTGAAGTCTCTCCTTGCCAAAGTATTTGGCAAAAACGATAAATCAACAAAACTCAACGAAACTCTTGAAGAACGAATCCGCAATGATGCAATGAAACATGAAAAAGAAACATATTTCGCCAATGTGCACTACGATATTGCGGTAGCGTATGTACAGGGATATGTTTCACTCTTCGTTGATAAATGCATAAACGCCGATAAAAAAATCATTTTTTATCACACAAGCACAAACGATACCCCCGAAATTCACAATGCCGTAATTTCGAAATATACAACTGTTGCTGCCTTACACGAACAACAAAAAGCACTGATTGAAAAATGGTATCCCGCTTCAAAAGGTAAAATTAAAATTGTCGAAAACTATACGGACAAAGATTTAATAACCGAACAAAGCAAAGAATTCTCAATTCCCGAATCAGGAAAAACCGTCCTCTGTTCATGCGGTAGATTTGCTCCCGTCAAAGGCTTTGATATGGCTGTTGAGTCTGCAAAAATTCTAAAGGACAGCGGTATTGAATTTATATGGTATTTTGTCGGCGACGGTCCCGAAAGAAGCAATCTTGAAGAAAAGATTTCGGAATACGGACTTGAAAATAATATCGTTATCACAGGAATGCAAAAGAATCCATATCCCTATATGGCGAACTGTGATATTTATGTTCAGCCGTCCTATGAAGAAGCAATGCCAGTAACAATAATCGAAGCTTTGCGCCTTGATAGACCTGTTATCACCACAGCAACCGTCGGCGGATTCAATCTTGTTGAAAACGACAGAAACGGTATTGTTTGCGAAATCAGACCTGACGCAATTGCTGAAAGTATAATAAATCTTATTGATAATAAAGAAAACTACGATGATATCGTAAAAAACCTCAAATCAACCGATTATTCTCACGAATTTGAGAAATACAAAGATCAATGGAAAAATCTCCTGGAGGGGTGAAAAGTAAATGAAATTCAGCATACTTGTTCCCGTATACAACGTTGAAAAATATCTCGAGCAGTGTGTTGATTCTCTGCTTAACCAAACCTATAAAGGCGATTACGAAATCATTCTCGTTGATGATGGTTCAACAGATTCGTCAGGCAAAATCTGCGACAAATTCGCAGAAAACAACTCTGATAAAGTCAAAATTATTCACAAAGAAAACGGGGGACACACCTCTGCAAGACTTGAAGCTATAAAAAACGCAACGGGCGATTATTGTCTTTTCTGCGATTCGGATGATTTCGTTGAAAACAATCTTCTTAAAACGATTAATGATATTCTGAACGAAAATCCCGATACAGATATGGTTATGTATTCATTTTCCTATTATGAAAATGATAAAAAAAAGCCTCGTAGCATATCTGTTTGGAAAGGAACAGAAACTTTCGAAGGAAATGAAAAGAAAAAACTTTATAATTTACTCTTAACAACCCCATATATAAATTCATTGTGGACAAAAGCAATAAAAACAGAATTTTTAAAAAACGATCCTATTGATTACAACATTCTGAAAAACAAAGATATCGCAGAAGATGCCTATATTGTTTCAAATTTTATTACCACTTGTAAAAAAATTGTAAATATAAATAAGCCTTTATACAATTACAGAATAAATCAAGAAGGTATCTCCCGTGCGTTTGATATTTCAAAGTTCGAAAGAAAGAACACTTTGTTCCTATACTGTCATCTGAAATCCTGCCTTGCGTGCTGGAATATGGATACGGAAGAATATCGTCAAAAGCTTAATGCCCGATGGTTAAATGAAGTTGTATATACATTTGTAACTTATTATGAAAATGCATCTCCAAAAGAACGAAAAGCAATTTTGACTTGCAACTGGAGTTCGATGTTACCTGAAGACGCTCATTATAACACAAACAATCCATACGAAAATAAAACATCCCGTAAGTTATATTCCCTTATTTTAAATAAAAATTATTTCCAGCTGAATCTTTATTTTACTTATAAACGGTTATATAAACAATACCGTAAATTGAAGTCAAGGTTGTTGAATAAATGAACAAAGAAATCATTTTTATTATTAAGGTTATGCTCGGAGGAGGTGCCGAAAGAGTTGTCACTCTCCTGAGTAATGCCGCAGCTGAAAAAGGGTATAAAGTATCCCTGATTCTTACTCATCAGAACAAAAAAGACACTGTTATGCACAGCATTGACAACAAAACAAATGTTATCTCACTTCCGGATGAAATATCAAATCATAAATTCTCGTCTTTATGTCCCTACTTGATTATGCTGTTCGCAAGACTCATCGGTAAACTTGGATTTAAAAACAAGTCTTCCGTTCTTAAATATTACTCAAGAAACTTTGGTTCTGTTGCATGGCTCAAAAAATATTTTAAAAATCATAAAAATTCAGCAGCTGTTGCATTTTTGTATGACTCAATTTTCCTGACTCTTCTTGCAAAAAATAAATCAACCAAAGTTATTATTTCTGAAAGAGGCGACCCTGCACAGTCATCCGACAGTAAAACTACTGCTGCTTTTATGAAAACGGAATTTCCAAAAGCAAACGGTATTGTTTTCCAATCGCCTGATGCGCAAAAATGGTATCTCGAAAACACGCCTGCCAAAGGTACGGTTATATTTAATCCCGTAAAATCAGATTTACCTGAACCTTATAACGGTGAAAGAAAAAAACGCATAGTCAATTTCTGCCGAATCTCAGCACAGAAAAACCTGATCATGCTTGTTGATGCTTTTGCAGAATTTCGCAAACAGTTTCCCGATTATGAACTTGACATAATTGGGGATCCTGTTGGAAACGATGCAGAAGGTTATATTGATTTGGTCATCAACCATATCAAACATAACAACTGCGAAAACTGTATTAATATTATGCCTTCGAGAAAAGATATCCATGATTATATAAAAAACTATGCAATGTTTGTTTCATCGTCGGATTTTGAAGGAATGTCAAACTCTATGCTTGAAGCTATGGCTATGGGTCTTCCGTGTGTTTGCACTGACTGCCCCGCAGGCGGTGCAAGAGCGGTTATAAAAGATGGCGAAAACGGACTTCTTACTCCCGTCGATGATTCTCATGCACTTTATCTTGCGATGAAAAAAGTTGCAGAAAATCCTGAACTCGCAAACAAGTTATCGCAAAACTCCGTGAAGATACGCGAAGAACAGTCTGTTGATAAAATAATCAAGAAATGGATGGAATTGATAAATGGTTAAAGTCAGTGTTATTGTTCCCATTTATAATGCAGAAAAGTATCTTGTGCAATGCCTTGACAGCATTGTTAATCAAACACTTAAGGATATAGAAATCATTCTCATCGATGACGGCTCAACAGACGGAAGCGCTGAAATCTGTAAGAAATATCTTTCAGATTCAAGGGTAAACTATTATCATAAAGAAAATGAGGGCCTCGCTGCTGCCCGCGATGACGGAATGATAAGAGCAACTGGCGAATACATCGGATTTGTTGATTCAGATGACTGGATAAAACCCGATATGTATGAAAAGATGTATACCGCTGCTAAATCAAACGATTCCGATGTTGTGTTCTGCAACTGCATTCAGAATGAAAACGGACATCGTTTCAACCGTGAACTTCCCGTTGGAGCATATGATCGCGATAAAATAAAAAGCGAAGTTCTCCCCCAAACCCTCGCATTCATCTCTAATGACGGCAGAACAAGAGCTATACGTTGGTCAAATTGTATGCGTATCTATAAAAAAGACACTCTCAATAAAAATAACATAAAGTTTGACAGAAGGCTCCGACGCAGTCAGGATTTACAGCTCACATATGAATCAATGCTTGTGGCTCAAAACTTTTATTATATCGACGAACCCTTTTACCACAACAGAGTAGTATCCGACTCTCTTTCAAGAGGTTACACAAAGAATATGTGGCCACTTTACACATATCTGATAGAAATTCTTTACAAAGATACTGAAAATTTCAAAGAAATGGATCTTATGGAGCATATGCATATGTGTGCATTCTTCTTTGCAACAGACTGTATAAAAAACGAAATGAAACCACTTTGCCCCAATGATAAAAAGACAAAAATCAGACTCATTGAAGAAATAATGAACGATCCTATTTGCGAAAGATTTTACGGCCATATTCCTGTTGAAAAACTCAATCCCCTTTATCGTAAATATTATGAACTGATTCACAAGAAAAAGCCAGCAAGGATTCTTTCGTTCACTAAAAATTACAAACTCAGACAGGATTTTAAAAAGAAATATATCAACCCGTTGATTAATTTCTTAACAGAAAATCCTGTTTATAAAAAAATCAGAAATAAATGAGTTGTTAATTCAAGTTCGTTACAAGGGAGGTAAGCATCTTTGACTAAAGAAATAATAATCACATTCAGCTACTATGGCATAGGTGGTGCTCAGCGAAGAGCTTTTGCCCTTGCCGATAACTTCGCCCAAAATGGCTATAATGTTTATGTTCTGGCAGTTTTAGGCGGCGACAACACAATCTCAACAGAAAACTATTATAATGTTGACAAAAAAGTTAAACTTATACTCATTCCCGATTACTATGAAAATAATAAAAATGAAAAAAATGTTGTTGCCGACGAAATAAAAACAGAAAAACAAATATCATTTTTAAAAAAACTTCAGACCGTATTAAAACCTTTCAAAAGAATAATTCAAAAAATAAATTTTAATATAAATGGTTTGAGAAAGAGCGGCGAATTAAGGTCGTTTCTTGTTTCTCATCAAAATGCTACAATTATTAATTTCGGATTCAATATTTATGACAGAATCTATTTTGCAACAAAAGACTTGAATTGTAAAATTGTTTATGCAGAAACAAACGCCTCAAACAAATACAAAAACGAACGTTTTTTTGAATTAATAAAAAGCAAAATTAAAAAATCTGACGCTTTTATACTTCAAACTGAGGAAGAAAGATCGGAACATAATTTAGAAAAGAATCCAAAAGCTTATGTTATTCATAACCCCATAAATTCTAATCTTCCTTTGCCATATGACGGTGTTCGCAATAAAACTATCGTAAATTTTTGCCGCCTTTCACGGCAAAAAAATCTGATTCTTCTTATCAAAGCATTTGAACAACTACACATCGATTTCCCTGATTATACCCTTGAAATTTATGCAGATACTGCCGACCCTAACAATGCAGAATACAAAACTGAACTGATGTCATATATTTCAAGTAAAGGGCTTGAAAACTGTGTATTCATCCTTCCGCCGTCATCAAATATTCATAACATTATTCTGAAAAGCGCAATGTTTGTTTCTTCTTCGGATTTTGAAGGTATTTCAAATTCCATGATCGAAGCAATGGCTATCGGATTACCTTGCATTTGTACAGACTGTGACGGAGGCGGTGCAAGAGAAATGATAACAGACGGAGAAAACGGTCTGCTGGTCCCCATCAAAGATGCAGAAGCTTTAAAAGAAGCAATGATCAGAATGATTAACGAAAAAGGGTTAGCTGAAAAATGCGGAATAAACGCTGCAAAAATCAGAGAAACTCATTCGATAGAAAAGATATCAGAAAAGTGGCTTGAAGTTATAAAAAACATATAAATGGAGATATAAAATGTCGATTCTGGAAACAATACACAGAGCAAAAAGAAAAATCATCAAGACTTATCAAAAGTATTTTACGATTCAACATCCTGAAACATATATTCTTTCCGATAAATCATTTATTAAAAAAATGTACAAGGAAAGAATGGACAAGGAAATAAATCTCTCAAACCCGAAAACCTTTTGTGAAAAACAAAACTGGCTTAAACTTTATGACAGAAAACCGATCTATACGGTAATGGTTGACAAATACCTTGCAAGACAATTTGTTGCCGAAAGAATCGGAGAAGAATATCTTGTTCCTCTTCTTGGCGTATGGGATAATGCAGAAGATATTGATTTCTCTTCACTCCCTGATAAATTCGTTCTTAAGTGTAATCACAACAGCGATGTTACCATCTGTACCGATAAATCATCTCTTAATATCGAAAAAACCAGAAAAAAATTAAATGAACAGCTTAAATGTGACTATTATATACGAAAAAGAGAGTGGCCATATAAAAATGTTCCTCGAAAAATAATTTGCGAAAAATACATGGAAAATCATGATGGTTCCGAGCCTCTGGAATATAAGGTTTTTTGTTTCAACGGTACGCCAGAATATGTTATTGTCATTTCAGGTCGTTTCAGCAACAGAGAAACCACTATGGACACTTATGATATAAATTGGACATATACAGACCTTATCAATGGTGATTGTCCTTTGGCAGGAGATGTTTTCAACAAACCGGATTGCTTAAAAAAAATTATAACAGTATCTGAAAATCTTTCTAAAAACACTCCATTTCTTCGCGTGGATTTTAATTTTTGGAACCAAAAACTATATTTTGGTGAAATGACATTTTTTGATGCTGCAGGCTTCGAAAAATACAAACCCGAAGAATGGGATCTGAAATTGGGTAATTTAATCAAACTACCCACAAAACACAGGTGATAATTATGACACAACAAAAATGGACTACCATTGTCAAATCAAGCAACAGTGCATTCAATATGGATATAAAAGGTCTTAAGAATTGTAAAGATCTTATATTTCTGTTTGTCCGCAGAACCTTTGTTGCAAAATACAAACAAACAATTTTAGGTCCTGCCTGGGCAGTTATACAGCCGTTTTTCACAACAGTTGTTTACTCGGTTTTCTTTGGTAACATAGCAGGTCTCGGTGCATCAGGCGTGCCTAATTTTATATTCTATCTTGCAGGTACCATTGTATGGACTCTCTTTGCGAACTGTCTTACCGAGACTTCCCACACTTTTACGGGTAACTCTGCAATTCTGGGTAAGGTATACTTTCCTCGTCTTGTAATGCCGATTTCAACGGCCATTTCGCAGTTTATAGGTTTCTTTATTCAGTTTGCATTCATGCTCTGCTTTATGGTGTATTATCTTATTACTGACGCAGGTCTTAAACCCAACATTCTTATTGCTATGTTTCCCCTTGTACTTATTCAGCTTGCAATTCTCGGTATGGGCTTCGGTATGATAATTTCTGCGCTTACAACAAAATACCGCGACCTTGCAATGGTTGTTAGCTTTGGTGTCAGCCTCTGGTCTTATTGCTCACCTGTTGCATACGATATGTTCAGCCGTTCCCAGTTAGCTCCCGGAAGCACTCTTTATAACATCTATATGCTGAACCCTGTTACACCTGCCATCAACCTTTTCCGTTACGGCTTTCTCGGCACAGGTGAAGTCGACTGGTTGTTCTACGGCATAAGCTGGGCAACAACGGCTTTGGTAGCAATAGTCGGTGCACTGATGTTCAGCAAATCCGAAAAAACCTTTATGGATACAGTGTGAGGTGCGGTATGGAAGAATTAGCTATAAGAGTTGAAAATGTTTCAAAGGAATACCGTCTCGGTGCTATCGGCGGTGCAACGCTTAAAGGTGAAATCCAATCAAAACTTGCAAAAGTTTTTCACAAAGAAGACCCTAATTTAAAAATCGGCGAGAAGGCGCACGGCAAAAACGAACGTTTTCTTGCACTTAATGATATGTCTTTTGATATAAAAAAAGGCGAAACTGTCGGTATTATTGGCAGAAACGGTGCAGGTAAATCCACAATACTTAAGCTCATTTGCCGTGTTACTGCTCCCACAAAAGGCAACATATATCTTAACGGCAGAATTACTAGTATGCTTGAAGTAGGAACTGGTTTTCATCCAGAGCTTACGGGCAGAGAGAATGTTTACCTCAACGGTGCAATCCTCGGCATGAGCAAAGCTGAAATTGACAAAAAGTTTGACGAAATCGTTGAGTTTTCCGAAGTCGGTCAGTTTATTGATACTCCTGTTAAAAGATATTCAAGCGGTATGAAGGTTAAGCTTGCCTTTGCCGTTGCCTCTCATCTCGATAGTGAAATCATGATTATGGACGAAGTCCTTGCCGTTGGTGACGTTGCATTCCAGAATAAATGCATTGACAGAATGAAAAAAGTTGCCGAAGAAGAAGGCAGAACTATTCTTTATGTCAGCCATAATATGTCCACGGTCAAAAAATTGTGCGACAGATGTATTGTCCTTTCAAACGGAACCAAAGCTTTCGAAGGTGATACTGATCAAGCTATTGCAATCTACATGAAAGATGATTTTAACGATACTGTATATTTTGATACAAAGGATTACAAAAGAAATACCAAATGCAATATGCGTCATTTAATAGATGGTTTCAAACTCCTTGATGCTGAATCAAACCACTTTTATTACGGCGACAAATTCAGATTCCGTATGGATTGGCATTGCAGTAATTCAACAGACAGAATTAAAATGAAGGTTGTTGTTTCCGGAAGCGACACCGAAGGTGTAGGCGTTATCTATGCCGGAGATTTAAAACATACTGAAGGTAATAACCAAACTGAATTTTTGTTTGATACAAAGTATTTTATGCCTGGACGTTATACACTTCATTTTAAGCTTTATGACGAAGACTATGTTGGCAATGCGGCGTATTATGATCAGTGCACAGGTATACGTTTTAATGTTGAACATAATGATAGCGACATCCACCTCAAACATTGGTTCAAGGACTGGGGCAATGCCGTTTTACCCTGCATAGAGCAAATCAACGGAGATGATAAAAATGTATAATTTCAAAGGTGAAACCTTACTTATAACAGGCGGTACGGGTTCATTCGGCAACGCTGTGCTTAACCGCTTTCTTAAAACCGATATAAAGGAAATCCGTGTTTTTTCACGCGATGAGAAAAAACAGGACGATATGCGCCACGAATTTCAGGCTAAAATGCCCGAAGTTGCAGATAAGATTAAGTTCTACATAGGCGACGTGCGCAACATTGACTCGCTCAGAGGCGCGATGATCGGCGTTGACTACGTTTTCCACGCAGCAGCACTCAAGCAGGTTCCTTCCTGCGAATTCTTCCCTATGGAAGCTGTTAAAACCAACGTTATCGGCACGGATAATGTGCTTACTGCTGCGGTTGATGCAGGTGTAAAATCAATTATCTGCCTTTCAACGGACAAGGCTGCTTACCCCATCAACGCAATGGGTATCACAAAAGCTCTTGAAGAAAGAGTTGCAACCGCAAAAGCGAGAAACGTTGACCCCGCCAAAACAAAAATCTGCTGCACACGCTATGGCAACGTGCTTTGCAGCCGCGGCTCCGTTGTTCCCCTCTGGATTGATCAGATTAAAAACGGACAGCCTATAACAATAACAAATCCAGATATGACTCGATTTATAATGTCACTTGAAGAGGCAGTTGACCTTGTTCTCTTTGCATTCAAAGAATGCGAAAGCGGTGACATCTTTGTGCGCAAGGCACCCGCTTGCACAATTCAGACTCAGGCCGAAGCCGTATGCGAGCTTTTCGGCGGCAAGAAGGAAGATATCAAGATTATCGGCATCCGCCACGGTGAGAAGATGTTTGAAACCCTCCTCACCAACGAAGAATGCGCAAAGGCTGAGGATATGGGGGATTTCTTCCGCGTACACGCCGATAACAGAAGCCTTAACTACGATAAGTATTTTTCCGACGGCGACGTGAAACGGGCAGAACTCACCGAATTCAACAGCAACAACACAAAGATTCTCAACGTTGAGGAAGTTAAGGAAAAGCTCCTCGAACTTGACTACATCAGAGAAAGACTTGAAGAATTCAATTCATAAATGAAATAAGGTGTATTTATGAAATACAATGTAAAATTCAAAAACAACGGCAAGCTCAAACTGCTCATAATCGTCGGTACAAGACCTGAAATTATCCGACTTTCAGAGGTTATCAAAAAATGCCGCAAGCATTTTGACTGCATTCTTGGTCACACGGGTCAGAATTACGATTACACCCTCAACGGAATTTTCTTTGAGGACCTTAATCTCGACGTGCCCGACGTTTATCTCAATTGCGTGGGCGAAAACCTCGGCAGAACCGTTGGCAACATAATTGCTTCTTCATATGAACTTATGGAAGAAATAAGCCCCGATGCGCTTCTTATCCTCGGTGACACAAACAGCTGTCTTTCCGCAATAAGTGCCAAGAGACTTCACATTCCCATTTTTCATATGGAAGCAGGCAACCGCTGTAAGGATGAATGCCTGCCCGAAGAGACAAACAGACGTATCGTTGACATCATTTCCGACGTCAACATCGCATATTCCGAGCACGCAAGAAGATACCTTGCCGAATGCGGTCTGCCCAAGGAAAGAACCTACGTTTCAGGCTCCCCGATGGCAGAAGTTCTTAACGCCAACATTGAAAAAATCCTCGGCAGTGATATTCTTAAAAAGCTCGGACTTGAAGAAAAAAAATACATCCTTCTTTCGGCACACAGAGAAGAAAATATCGACACGGACAAAAATTTCCGCTCGCTGTTCAATGCTTTGAACGCACTTGCAGAAAAATACGATATGCCCATTCTCTATTCCTGCCATCCCCGTTCAAAAAAGAAACTTGAAAGCTCCGATATCGTGCTTAATAAGCGAATCATTATGCATGAGCCTCTCGGTTTTTCGGATTATAACCGCCTGCAGCTTGGTGCATTCGCCGTTGTTTCGGACAGCGGCACTCTCCCCGAAGAAAGCAGCTATTATCTCAGCATCGGCAGACCCTTCGCTGCAGTGTGCATAAGGACGTCAACCGAGCGCCCCGAAGCGCTTGACAAGGGCTGCTTCGTGCTTGCGGGCATTGATGAAAACAGTCTGCTCCAGGCAGTTGAAACCGCTGTTGAGCTTACGGGCAACGAAGAATTCGCAACTCCCGTGCCCGATTATACAGACAAAAACGTTTCTGACAAAATCGTAAGACTCATTCAAAGCTATACGGGAATAGTAAACAAAATGGTTTGGAGAAAATTTTGATGAATATTCTTATCACAGGTGCAAAGGGATTTGCAGGCAGAAATCTTGTTTCAAATCTCCTCAACATAAAAGACGGCAAAAACAAAACAAGACCCAAAATTAAGATTGACGAAATCTTTGAATATGACATCGGTTCAACATCCGAAGAACTTAAAGAATTCTGCTCAAAGGCTGACTTTGTTTTCCACCTTGCAGGTATAAACAGACCCAAGGAAGCAAGCGAATTTTCGGGCAACTACGGCATTCTCGGCACGGTGCTTGATGCACTCAAAGCCTGTGGCAACAAAGCTCCCGTTATGCTTTCGTCCTCCACTCAGGCAACACTTGAGGGCAGGTTTGCGGGCTCGGAATACGGCAAGAGCAAGCTCGAAGCGGAAAATATGCTTTTCGCCTATTCGCAGGAAACGGGCGCAAAAGTGCTCGTTTACCGTCTGCCCAACCTTTTCGGCAAATGGTGCAGACCCAACTACAATTCCGCCGTTGCAACCTTCTGCAACAACATGGCAAAGGATTTGCCCATTACCGTCAATGACCCTGCCGTTGAGCTTGAGCTTCTCTATATCGACGATTTTGTTGACGAAATGCTCAATGCCCTTGAAGGCAAGGAAACAAAAAGCGGAAGTTTCTGCGGATTCCCCATAACTCATAAGGTGACCCTCGGCGAAATTGTCGGGCTTCTTGAAAGCTTCAAGGCACAGAGTCAGACTCTGGTTATGCCCGAAATTCCTTATAATTCCTTTGCAAAAAAACTTTACTCAACCTATCTTTCTTACCTTCCCGAAGAAAAGGTAAGCATTCCTCTTAAAATGAACAGTGATGCAAGAGGAAGCTTCACCGAAATTCTTAAGACTGCAAACTGCGGTCAGTTTTCGGTTAACGTGAGCAACCCCGGAATAACCAAGGGTCAGCACTGGCACAATACAAAATGGGAGTTTTTCATTGTTGTTTCGGGCAAGGCACTAATTCAGCAAAGAGAAATCGGCACAGATAAAGTGCTTGAATTCCGAGTTTCGGGTGATAAACCTGAGGCTGTGCATATGCTTCCCGGCTTCACCCACAATATTATCAATCTTTCCGAAACGGAAAATCTCGTTACACTCATGTGGGCAAACGAACAGTTTGACCCGAATAAACCCGATACTTTTTTTGAAGTTGTGTGATAAATAATGGGTATTAAAAATGCCAGCTTAAGAGAACACGAAAAAATTTTGCTTGATATTCTTGCAAACAATCTTTTTAATGCGGGGCGCACGGTTGACCTCAACGAGGAAAACCTGAATGCGGTCTGGTGCGAAGCATACGCTCAGGCAGTTACTCTGATGGCATTCAACAACTCAAATGAAGATATTCTAAAAAATGAAAAATGCACATATATCCGCAAAAAGCTGAGTCAGACTCTTGCTAATAATGCCAAAGTTGACTTTGAGCACGTGCGAATCTGCAGCATAATGAAAAACGCAGGTATACCCTGCACAATTCTCAAAGGCTTTTCGTCAGCCCTCTATTATCCCGACCCGTTGATGCGCTCAATGGGTGACGTTGATTTCCTTGTTGATACAGATAGTTTTGAAGAGGCAACCAAAGTTCTCATCGAAAACGGATATGAGGCAACGGGCAAAAACCACGATGTGCATGATATATACCTCGGCAAAATATGCAGATGTGAGATGCACTTTCAGCCTTCGGGCATTCCCGAGGGAAAAGCAGGCGTAAAAGTCAGAAAATATCTTTCGGGGCTTATTGAAAATTCAGAAATCATTCAGACTGAGCTCGGAGAATTAACCGTGCCCTCAACATATCACCACGGACTTATAATCCTGCTCCATATGTGCCATCATCTGACGGGTGACGGCTTGGGACTCCGCCATCTTTGCGACTGGGCAGTATTTCTGAACACTTTAGGTGAAGAAAAATTCCTTGAAATGTTTGAAAAAACAATCAGGAGTATCGGTCTTTGGGAATTCGCAAAAACAATGACGTTCATTTCATGCAAATATCTCGGCTTGCCGGGTATGGAGTGGGCAAAAGATACCGATAAAAGATTAGCTGACTATATTCTTATTGATATCATTATCGGCGGAAACTTCGGTCAGAAACACGCTGACCGAAGCCATGAAAGCCTTTTGATATCAAGCAAAAATGAAAAAGAAATCTCTATGCTCAAGCAGTTTTTTATTTCTGCCAACAGCATTGTTTATAAAAACTGGAAAACATCAAGAAAATTCAAAATACTTCTCCCATTCGGTTGGATTTTCTTCGGAGGCAGATATATAATCCGTTCGCTTCTCGGCAAACGCCCGAAAATCCGCCCGCAAAAAGTTGCAAAAGAAGCTTCGGAAAGAATAGATATCTATTCAAGCCTCAATCTTTTTGAGTAAAAAACAGGTGATATTATGGCAACAAAAAAGAAACGTAAAAAAGGCACAAAAGCGTTTATAGCAATAATCCTTGTTCTGCTTACCGTCTTCCTTTCGGTAGTGGTTGTCGCAAACCACTATCTCAATAAAATCAACCGTGTCGGGGATGTCGAACCTATCCCTGCCGATCAGGAAGACTTTGAAACAGATGTTTATGACCCCTCGCTTGAAGTAATCAACCCTGACAGTGTTGATTGGAACGACGGAAATTATAACGGCAAAGATGATCATCTCATCAACATTCTGCTTGTCGGTCAGGACAGACGCCCCGGCCAGGGCAGGCAACGCTCGGACTCAATGATTCTTTGCAGCTACAATCCCAAAACAAATCAGCTCTCAATGATATCATTCCTGCGTGACCTTTATGTACAGATTCCGGGATTTTCCGATAACAGGCTCAACGCCGCATATGTTTTCGGCGGATTCCCTCTTTTAAAAGAAACGCTCAACAAGAATTTCGGCGTTACGGTTGACGAATGCGTTGAGGTTGATTTTAACGGCTTCAAATCCGCAATCAACCTCATAGGCGGTGTTGATGTTGAACTCACCGCTGCCGAAGCAAAAATCGTTGGTGACGGCGCAACGGCAGGTGTTTGCCATCTTGACGGCGACCACGCTCTGATTTATGCGAGAATAAGGAAGCTTGACAGCGACTTCGGCAGAACATCAAGGCAGAGAAATGTGCTAAATGCCGTGTTCAGAAAAATCAAAAACCTCGGAGTAGGCGAACTTCTGGGGCTTGTTGACGAATTGCTGCCCATCATATCAACTGATATGACCAACACTCAGATTACATCGCTTGCCGTCAAATATGCACCTGCACTTGCAGGCTTGAACATTCAGACTTACTCCGTGCCGCCCAAAGGCGCATATAAGAACGCAATGATAAGAGGCATGGCAGTCCTCGTTCCCGACTTGTACTCAATCAAAAAAGCGATATTTGAAGAATATCTGCCGATGTGATTTCGGCATTGCCCATTTCCCCGAAAGCGAGTTGATGGCGTGAAAAAAACGAATATCAAAGCGGTTGTTGCTGCGGTTATAGCAATCGCACTCGTTGTTACCGCTTCTGCTTTTGCGGTAAATCATTTTCAGAAGAAACAGGATAACATTAAAAGCAACGGAACTTCACAGTCGTTAAACGAAGCAGAAACAACAAATTTCGACGAAACCGTGAATCCTGAAGATGTTGAGTGGAACGGCGAAGAGTTCAAAGAAGAAACCAATACCGAGCTTGTCAACATCCTGCTTATCGGGCAGGACAGACGTGAGGGCGAGGACAGACAGCGTTCCGACGCAATGATTCTTTGCAGCCTCAACCCTGCCACAAGCGAAATTGCTGTGATTTCATTCCTGCGTGATCTCTATGTTCAGATTCCCGGCTATGAGGATAACCGCCTCAATGCAGCTTATGCTTACGGCGGTTTTGAACTGCTGAAAGAAACTTTTGAACTGAATTTCGGCATCACGGTAGACGGATGCCTCGAATCCGATTTTGAGGGATTTGAGAAGATTATCGATACCGTGGGCGGTGTTGAAATCGAACTCACCGCAGAAGAAGCAAAAATTGTCGGCGGCAATGCAACAGAAGGGCTCTGCACCCTTAACGGTGAGCAGGCTCTGATTTATGCAAGAATCAGAAAAATCGACAGCGATTTCCAAAGAACCGAAAGACAGCGCAACATAATGAATGCGGTTTTTGACAAAGCAAAAACCTATTCGCTCACCGAACTTGCAATATTTTTCAATGAGATTCTTCCGCTGATGTCAACCGACATGACGGAGGACAAAATAATGTCCCTGGCACTGACCTACGCATCATCATTTTCAGAACTGAAAATAAAAAGCTGCGCAGTCCCCTCCGAAGGGAACTATAAAAATGCAACAATTAGGGGAATGGCAGTCCTTGTCCCCGACCTTTATGAAATCAAAAAACTGATTTTCGAGGAATATCTGCCGATATAAAAAAATAATCCGATTCACTTTTGGAGTGAATCGGATTTAACTTTTTATACTGGTATTATTGAAGCAAACCGTTTTCCGTAAGCTGAGTGAGAAAGTCTTTCAGATCGGTTTCTGCTTCTTCTTTTGATACGGTATATTTTGCGAGAATTGCTGTGAGCAATTCATCAAAAGTTTTTTCCGTTTTAAGCTCGTCCCAAAGAAATTTGCTTACAGGGTTCAAAATAATAATATGCACTCCACAAGAAGAATCTACCGGCACCGCAATATGTTCGCCGGCAATTTCTCTTACAACGTAGCCCTGTTTTATGCTGTATTTTTTATTTTCCATAATAATCACCTTTGTTTCGTTTACATATAAAACTCTTTATACCACTGCGCAAATTTACGAAGTCCGTCACGCAGGGAGGTTGAGGGCTTGAAACCGAAATCTCGCTCAAGGGCTGATGTGTCGGCATAAGTTACGGGCACATCACCTGCCTGCATGGGCACAAGCTGTTTGTGAGCTTCGAAATCATAATCGGCAGGCAAAACTTCTGCACGGATAAGCTCCTGCTGAAGAATATCAACAAAATCGAGCAGGTTTTCGGGACTGTTGTTACCGATGTTATAAACTCTGTAAGGCGGAATGGGGAGACCGTCCTCACCGTTTTCCTTTTCAGGTGCGCACTGCATAATACGCTTTACACCTTCAACGATATCATCAACAAAGGTGAAATCCCTCTTGCAGTTGCCGTAATTGAAAATCTGAATGTTTTCACCGTTTCTCAGCTTATTTGTAAAGCCGAAGTATGCCATGTCGGGTCTGCCGGCAGGGCCGTAAACGGTGAAGAAACGAAGTCCCGTTGAGGGTATGTTATAAAGCTTTGAATATGAATGAGCCATAAGCTCGTTGCTCTTTTTGGTTGCCGCATAAAGGCTGACGGGGTTATCAACCTTATCGTCGGTGCTGTAAGGAATCTTTTTGTTTGAACCGTAAACACTTGATGAACTCGCATAAACAAGATGCTCAACGGGATGATTGCGGCATGCTTCAATGATATTGTAAAAACCGATTATGTTGCTCTCGATATAAACATCGGGGTTGGTGATTGAATAGCGCACACCTGCCTGTGCGGCAAGGTTAACAACAACATCAAAACCGTATTTTTCAAAGCATTCGTCAATGAGTGCTCTGTCGGCAATATTGCCTTTGATAAATATCCATTCACACTCGCTTTTTTCGTCAGCAAGCTTTTCGATTTCACGAAGTCTGTATTCCTTTATGGAAACATCATAATAGTCATTCATATTGTCTATACCGACAATTTTTATGTTTCCAACAGTTTTCATAAGCTCTGTTACGAGATTTGAACCGATAAAACCTGCAGCGCCCGTAACAAGCACGGTTTTTCCGTTAAGGTTTACGTTCTGTGTTAACATATTATACCTCATCCGTAAATAAATTTATTCACTCGTCTTGCCGCGTCGTCAATATCAAACGATATAATTGCCATTCCGTTATAATATTTGTAGACATAAGCATCGCTGAACGGTACGTGCTGGGAACTGATATTAAGTCCGCTTCCGATTGCGTTGGAAGCTATATCACCTATAACAGATGTGAGTTCTGTTATGCTGATATTTGTTTTAACCAAGCCAAAAGCAAAATTGGTTAAATCATAAATTTCCGAAAGGCTTTTTTCTTTTACAATCTTTCTGGCAAGAGTTTCTATGACATTCCTTTGCCTTGCCGTTCTGCCGAAGTCGCTGTCAATCTTTCGGATTCTCATATAAGCAAGAGCTCTGTCGCCATTGAATTTGTTTGGACCTACCTCATAATGAACTTTACCGCCGCTGTAGTTTGACAGATAGTTTACCTCCGCCTGAGTAAGGCTGATTGTTACACCGCCTGCCTTGTCTATAAAATCTGTAACGCCGTTAAAATCAACAACAACAAAACGCTGAATATCAAGCCCGAAAAGTTGGTTAACCGTATTAACCGCAAGACCTACGCCATCAAAAGAATAGGCGGCATTGATTCTGTTCCAGCCTCTGCCTTCAATAGGAACAAGTGAGTCACGCAAAATGGAAACCATTTTAATTGCACCGGTTTTTTTGTTATAGGATACAACTATCATTGCATCGCTTCTGCCTCTTTCCTTTGTGACATCTCTTGAGTCAGTTCCGAGAACAAGAATATTTTCAATGTTGGGGTCTTTTTTTGCAACTTTATAGATAGGTGTTTTGCCGTAAACGCTTTTTGCATTTTCGTTTCTGCCAAAAGAAGCATTCCTGTCATAATTATCAGCAATAATATTGCCGCCTCCGCCGTTAACTGTGTTGGGAAGCGTTCCTGAAACTGATATATCCCTGCCCACTTCATCTGCACTTAAGGTTATGTCTGCCCACTCTGAAGGCTGAGGATCGGTTTCGGGTTCAACATATATATCGCTGCGTTCAACAATATCGACCTCTTCGTATGCGTTATTGTTGTAGCTTATTATAAGCGGCAACGTAACGCCCACGGCGGTGCCGACAATCAGTACAAAAGGAATAAGCAGACACAGAATCAATATGCGTTTTTTCTTTGACTTCTTTTTCATAAAAGCACCTGTTCAAATCGGATTTATATAATAAATTTTAACACATTAATATTGAAAATACAACACTATACTATAAAAATATACCCGATGCAGCCTGTGCGCATTAACCTCCTGTTTTCAGATTTTGTATGATAAGCGTGCTCCTGTTTGATTGTATTTATCAAGCGTTATCGGGTATGGTGTTAGTTTAACATCAACGGGTGCCATTGCCGCCCCCATATTGTTAGGGTCTTTTATATCAAAATCACAAATTTTACCTATTATAACCTTTTCAACCGTCGGCTTGTTTTGCATATGAGATATAACAGCTGCCCCTGATGCGGTAGCCGTCCACTGAGCTGTTGGTGGTCTTTGCCCTCCATATTCAAGAGGCATTCTGAATTGCTTTTCTGCCGAACAAAAATGTGAAGAAGTTGATGCCACAGCAATTGATGCAAGTCCGCTTTCAACCCAAAGAGCGGCTGTTGCAAGCGAAAGTGCCATTGTTGAGCACGCTCCGTAAAGCCCTGAAAACGGAATGCCGAGTTTTCTTATGCCAAATGTTGTACCGGTGCACTGTGCAAGCAAATCGCCTGCAAAAATCACATCTGCCCGTTCAGGAGTTATTCCTGCTTTGGTAATTGCTCTGCTTACTGCTTCTCCATGCATAAAGCTTTCAGCTTTTTCCCACGTTTCTTCTCCGGCATAAGCATCTTCAAATATAAAATCGAACTTATCGCCGAGAGGACCCTCGCTTTCTTTTTTGCCTGCAACTGCCGCATAACCGATTACCGCCGGGTCAGAATTCAGTTCAATAGTGTATCTGCCTATCCTGTTTGCCATTATTTCACCTCAATTTTTAATATCTTTTGCATTAATCAAATTATTATTCGCAGATTGGCAAAAGTAAAAAAGCTGCTTCGGCATAAAACCGAAACAGCTTTTTTATTTTAACATCATATTGCCAATCAGTATTGCTACAACGCCCGGTATTCCCATAATCCCGGATATTCCCAGAGTATACCAGTTAACCGCAATTGTTACTCCGCTGATTAATCCGATAGTATTCACGGCAAAAATTGCGGCTATTCCTGAAAAAGCGGAAAGGAATAAGCTTCTTGCCCCTTTTTCACTTTTTATCATCCACCAAACTACAGCTGCAACGCAGATAACAGCAGCCGCAACAAAGCCACCGTTCATCAGATTGCCCTCCGCTCAAAAACAGAGATTTCACAACAATTTAGTCCAACTTTCTTTGCCATTTTTATCTGGTAACGGTAAAGAGATTTAAGTGACTGGATTTCATATATTATTGAATCCATCAAATCCTCATCGCATTCATTTTCAAATCGGCTGTAAGCGCTCTTCAAACGTTGAGAAGTATCACGGATTTGCAGCATAAGCTCATGGTTAGGGTCGCTTTTTGGTTTGCGAATATTTTTATAATAAAACTTTTTTGCTGAAGCTGATAGTTTTTCCATATTTTTTGCCCTCCCGTAAATATTATATAGAAATTATCGGACAAATATGTTATAATAATGCACGTATAGCTAAATTTTCTTTTGGAGGCAATAAAAATGAATTTATATCCCATTAAATTACTCCCCTATGTTTCCGAAACAATCTGGGGCGGCAGAAAGCTTATCGACGAATACGGCGTTAAAACCGAAAAGGCAAACGCAGCAGAAGGCTGGATGCTTTCGTGCCATCCCTCAGGCTCAAGCAGCGTTGCAAACGGAACTTTTGCAGGCCAGCCTTTGCCTGAAGTTGTTAAAGCTCACCCCGAGCTTTGCGGCAAAAACGCAGAAAAATTTGACGATTTCCCCATCCTTATAAAATTCATTGATGCAAGAGACGACCTTTCCGTTCAGGTTCACCCCACAAAGGAATATTGCGAACTCACGGGCAAAGGTCAGAGCAAAACCGAATGCTGGTATATTATCGACTGCGACGAAGATGCAAGCCTTATCCTCGGTTTTAAAGATAAGATTTCGCCCGAACAATTCAAGGCAGCAATTGAAAACAACACTCTTACGGATTATGTTGACAGGGTTAAGGTTAAAAAAGGCGATTTCTTCTTTATTGAATCGGGAACTCTTCACGCTATCTGTAAAGGCATTTTACTTGCCGAAGTTCAGGAAAGCTCAAACACAACATACAGAATTTACGATTACAACAGGGTAGGTAATGACGGCAAACCCAGAGAGCTTCACGTTGAAGACGGGGCAGCCGTTACAAAACTTGAAAAATATTCTCAGCCCGATTTTTCAAACGGTGCTGAAAACGCCGACGGCAAAAACCTTCTTGCCGATTGCCCTCTCTTCAAAGTTTGGAAGCTTGATGTTAACGGCACAAAGAGTGGCACAGCAAGCGAAGATTCATTTGTTTCTCTCCTTGTTATGGACGGCGAAGGCACGCTTGAATGCTGCGGTGAAAAGCTTGAACTCGTTAAGGGTGACAGCATCTTCATCCCCGCAAACGCAGGCGAATATAATCTCAGCGGCAAACTCGATATTATTGAAACAAGAATTTAAATATGTCAATACTCAGCATACAAAACTTAAAAGTTGAATTCGACGGCAAAACGCTGTTCGAAAACGTTTCGTTTGACGTCAACCCCGGTGATTCAATTGGTCTCATCGGCGCAAACGGAACTGGTAAAACTACGCTTTTCAGGGTTATTAAAGGCGAAATTGAGCCTGCCGAAGGCGGAGCTTTTCTTTCAAAGCACGTTAAGGTCGGTTATCTTGAGCAGCATGCCTGCCAGGGCTCAAAAAGAACGGTTTACGATGAAGCATTGAGCGTTTTTGAGCCTCTTATGCGTATGGAGCTTGAGATGGAAGAAATCGCAAACGCAATTGATTCCGGTCTCAGGAACCGTGAAGAGCTGATTGAAAAGCAAACGGCTATGCACGAAACTTTTCAAGAACTCGGTGGTCTGACATATCAAAGCCGAACAAAGTCAGCGCTCATCGGTCTGGGGTTTTCTGAAAGCGATTTTACCCTTACCTGCGATAAGCTCAGCGGTGGTCAGCGTTCAAAGCTTAGTATGTGTAAGCTCTTGCTCAGCGGCTCGGATTTGCTTTTGCTTGACGAACCTACAAACCACCTTGACATTGCAGGCACAGAATGGCTTGAAGATTTTCTTTCAACCTGCAAGGCAACGGTTATCGTTATATCGCATGACCGTTATTTCCTTGACAGAGTTACCAACAAAACCGTTGAAATTGCCCACGGAAAAAGCTATTTTTCAAAGGGCAATTATTCGGCATATTTAAAACTTAAAGAAGAACGCCTTGAAATCGAAAGGCGACATTATGAAAATCTGCTTCAAGAAATCAAGCGCATTGAAGGTATAATTGAACAGCAACGTTCATTTGCAAGAGAACGCAATTTTATTACTGCCGAAAGCAAGCGCAAAATGCTTGAAAGAAAAAAAACCGAGCTTGTTGAGCCTGAGCCTGTGCTTGCTAAAATGCGTATGAAGTTTTCGCCCACTTGCGAAACAGGCAACGATGTTCTTCACGTTAAAGGATTAACCAAAGCTTTTGGCGATAAAAAGCTCTTTGCCAACGCAGATATGGCTGTTTATAAAAATGACAGAGTGTTTGTTCTTGGCTCTAACGGTTGCGGAAAAACAACTCTTTTGAGAATTCTTACTCGCCAACAAAGCGCCGATGACGGCTCGTTCAATTTTGGTGCAAACGTTAAAGTTGGTTATTTCGACCAAAGCCTTGAAAGCCTTACGGGCGGAAAAACGGTTATTGACGAAATATGGGATGAACACCGTCTTTTCCCCGAAACTAAGGTCAGAAGTTATCTTGCCCTTTTCCTTTTCAGAGGGGATGCTGTTTTCAAGAATGTTGATAACCTCAGCGGCGGCGAAAAAGCAAAGCTCTGCCTTTTAAAGCTTATGCTTTCGGGCGCAAACGTTCTTCTGCTTGACGAACCTACAAATCACCTTGATATTCCGTCAAGAGAGGTTCTTGAAGCCGCACTTGAAGATTTTGACGGAACGATAATTGCTGTTTCGCATGACCGTTATTTCATAAACAAGCTCTCCACCAAAATTTACAGAATGAACCCCGACGGATTTGAAAAATTCGACGGTGACTATGACGATTATGCACAATATGCACTTGCCAAGGCGAAAGAAAAACCCAAAAAAGCCGAAACAAAGGTTAATTCGTATAAATTGAGAAAAGAGCGTGAAAGCGAAATCAACCGACTTAACGGAAAAATCAAAAGAGGCGAAGCTGAAATCGACCGCCTTGACGGTGAAATCACAGCTCTGAATGCTCAGATGTCAACACCCGAAATATCGGCAGATTATGAAAAAGTTCTTGAACTCACCAATCAAATTAACGAGTTAACCGAAGCTCAACTTGCTCTTATGGATGAGTGGGAGCAATGGAACGCAAGGCTCGAAGAACTAAAAGAGGAGACAGATTAATGACAAGCAAACAAATCTTTAAAAATGCAAAATGGATTGAATGCAGCGGCAGCGATGCTCCGCTTTTCAGAAAATCGTTCAACGCCGTTAAAGGCGAAAAGGCAGAAATCACCATATGCGGTCTCGGCTTTTTCAAGCTTTTTATCAACGGCAAAAAAGTTAGCGGAGATTTACTTGTCCCCAATACAACCTGCTATAATCAACGTGACCTGAAAAAACTGACCTTTCCTCTTAACGATGAACTTTCTTACAGAATTTACTGTATGAAATATGATATTTCGGAATACCTTGAAAACGGCGAAAATATTATTGCTGTTATGCTCGGCAACGGATATTATAATCAGATTACCCGTATGGCGGAGGGCGATGTTGTTTACGGAACCCCAAAGCTTTGCTACCTTATAGAAAAAGAGAGCGGCAGCGTTATCAGCGACGAAACAACCCTTTCTCACAAGGGCTTTATCACCTATAATAATCTCTATTACGGCGAAAAGCACGATTATTCCCTCTTCCCTCAGGGATACGAGTTCTGCGGATTCAATGCTGACGGCTTTGCCGAAAGCAGAGTGATTCCCGCTCCCGAAAGCGAGTTTTTCATTCAATTTTCCCCTGCCGATAAGGTTATCAGAACCGTAAATCCCGTTCTTCTTAAGGATGAGGGCGAAACAAAGCTCTATGACATCGGTGAAAACACCGTTGGCTATGCCGTTTTCAAGTGCCCTGAAAAAGGCAAAACAATCAAGGTTAACTACGCCGAGGAAATCTACGACGAAAGACCTTATTACGGAATGAAATTTGAAGAGGGCTATCAGGAAGAGCAATTCATCACCGATGGAACGGACCGTGAATATATTCCCCATTTCACCTGGCACGGCTTCCGCTATTTCAGAGTCAATTCCGATGTTGAACCGCTCAGAGTTGATGTTGTTCATTCCGACTGCCCTGTTACCTCTTCCTTTGAAAGCGATAACAAAAACCTGAACTGGCTTTATGAAGCATATATCAGAACCCAGCTTGCAAATATGCATTGCGGCATACCGTCGGACTGTCCTCACAGAGAGCGTCTGGGTTACACCGGCGACGGTCAGCTTTGTGCCGAAACGGCAATGATGATGCTTGACTCAAAGGAATTCTATCGTAAATGGCTTTATGACATTGCCGACTGCCAATGCAAAATCAGCGGTCACGTTCAGCATACAGCACCCCTTATGGGCGGAGGCGGCGGTCCTTCAGGCTGGGGCGGTGCAATAATCGAAGTTCCTTACAGATTTTATAAAATGTACGGCGACAAAGAGCTGCTGAATGAATTCTTCCCGAAAATGCTTCACTTCCTTGAATATCTTGAAAGCAGAAGCGAAAACGGGCTTGTCTGGCGTGAAGAAGAAAAGGGCTGGTGCCTTGGAGATTGGTGCCCTCCCGGCGGAAGAACTCAGATTCCCGAAACATATGTCAACACGGTTCTTTATGTACGTTTTATGCAGCAGGTAATTGAATCTGCTGATATTCTCGGCAGGCAGGATGAAGCCGCCTTTCTTCCCGAACGAATCGAAAAGGTGAAAAAAGCAATTGATATTGCCTATTTCAGCCCCGCAAATCATAACTACTGCGGCGATGTTCAGGGCGCATCGTGCCTTGCATACCGTTGCGGTATGGGTGACGATGACGGCAGAAAATGGATGATTAAAAAATACGACGAGCTTGGAATGTATGACACGGGAATTATTGCAACCGAAGCTCTTACGGGTTATCTTTTTGAAATCGGTGCAGGTCAGACCGCCTTCAACCTTATGGCAAGTGATAAAGACGTTTCCTTTGCTTATATGGCAAGGAACGGCGCAACAACGCTTTGGGAAAACTGGTCAGGCAGAGATTCGCGCAACCACCCGATGTTCGGTGCAGTCACAAAATATATTTTCACATATCTTCTCGGAATACGTCAGCCCGAAAAAAGCGCAGGATATGAAAAAGTTGTTATCTCCCCCGTTTTTGTTGACGGAATGAATTTTGCTAAAGGCCACATAACAACCGAAAAAGGCAAAATCTGCGTTGAATATGTAAAGAATGGCTCAAAGGCCGAGATTAAAGTTTTTGCTGACCCCGCAATAGAAGCTGTTTTTGAATACGGTAATTCTTCGGAAAAATTCAGCGGCAACGCAGAATTTACGGTAGAAATTTAACGGAGGTTTTCATATGGTAACAGTTAAAAAATACGAGCCTAAATATTTTGAAGATGTGCGTCAGGTTTGCATAAACACAGGTCCTATTGAAGCCGCAACTAATAAAGATATGCACGATTTTATCCTTTTCACTTTCTGCGATTATTACTGCGAGCAGGAGCCTGACAACGTTTTTGTTCTTGTTGATGAAAATGACAGAGCTCAGGGTTATTGCTTTGCCGCCCTTGATTTTAAAAAATATATTAAAGCTTTCAGACCTTATCTGAAAAAGGTAAAGGCAATCGGTAAGGAATATTATAAAGATGCCGTTGGTGAAGTTCTTGCTCACGCAATTTATGCATTTAAATATCCTGCTCATCTTCATATCGACATCAACGAACCCTTCAGAGGCAACGGCAACGGCTCAAAAATGGTTTCTGCTCAACTTGAAAACATCGCCTCGAAGGGGGCAAAGGCAATTATGCTTGTTGTTGGAACAAGCAACAAAAGAGGCATCAATTTTTATAAAAAGAACGGTTTCAAAACAATCCGCGTTTTTAAAACCGGAACCGTTATGGCAAAGGAGCTTTGATATGCGCTACGGAGTTATCGGCACAGGCTGGATTGCAAAGTCATTTATCGACGGTGCTAGAATGCTCTGCAATTCCGAATTCACGGCTGTTTATTCAAGAACCGAAGAAAGCGGCGGAAGATTTGCATCAGAAAATAATATTCCGCTTGTTTATACCGATATAAACAGCTTTGCAAAAGGTAATTTCGATGCGGTTTATATCGCAAGCCCCAATGCCCTTCATTATTCACAGTCAAAACTTATGCTTGAAAACGGTAAACACGTTATATGTGAAAAACCGATTACCGTTGAACCGCAAGAGCTTGAAGAACTCCAAACCGTTGCCGAAGAAAAAGGACTTGTGTATATGGAAGCAATAATGTATATGCACAATCCGGCAAGAGAGCTTTTGAAAAATGCTCTTGAAAAAATCGGCAAAATAACAAGCGTTCATTTTGATTTTTCGCAGCTTTCTTCCAAATACTCCGCTTATAAAAGAGGCGAACTGCCTAATATATTCAATCCCGCTCTTGCAACAGGCTGTCTGATGGATTTAGGCATATACTGCGTCTATCCTGCAATTGATTTGTTCGGTCTGCCCGAAAAAATAACAGCCTGTGCCCACTTTATGGAAAGCGGCGCAGACGGCAGCGGAAATGCAGCATTGCTCTATCCCGATAAGCTTGTTAACCTTACTTATTCAAAGCTCGGTCAAGACAGGTTAGGCTCGCAAATTTTCGGCGATGAGGGAACAATCACCATTGAATCAATCTCAAAGCTAACCAACATAAACCTCATTGATAACAAAGGCAATGTTCAGAAGATTATCGGCGATGTTCCCAAAGAAAAGCTGATGGGTTATGAGGCGGTAGCTTTTGAAAAATTTATTTCCGGCTCAGATTCAGAAAAATGCGTTTTGTCAAGCAAAAGAGCTTTACAAGCATCTGAACTTATGAAAAAAATCCGCAACCTTGCCGGAATTGAATTTAAAATGTGATAAGACAAGAAAAAGACGTTTCACTCAATGTGAAACGTCTTTTGATTTTAGTTTTAAGGTTTATGCTTTAACTGTTTCTTCTTCGGCAGCTTCTTCCGCATTTTCAACCTGCGGCAGTTCAACCGGAGCAAGTGAAACAGCAAGGTTAATTATTGCCGAAGCAAAGAAAAGTGCAGCGCTGACATAAACTCCCCAACTTGGACCTGCCTGCAAAGCTTCTGCAAGCGATGTTGTTGAGATTATATCGCCGAATCGGTTAAAACAAATTGAGCTTGCAAGCATCATAAGGCTTGCAACAAGATTTGTTATAAACAAACCTTTGCTTTTAAAGTTTTTGAAATTAATTAAAAGAAAAACAAGGCTGACAAGCAGTGAAAGTGCACTGAGAATCACAAAAGCAAGTGAAAGAACAAGCATAAGCCCTGAATCACCGATAATTTCCGATGCCGGCAGCTTTATCAAACCGCCAATATCAGTTTCAAGTATATTCATAACAATTGTTATGGCATTGAGCGAAAGCTTTTCTGACCAGAAAGGAATTGAAACAGCCATCGTTCCGAGCGGAAGCAAAAATGAGAAAAGAGGAAGAACGCTGACAGGGATTCTTGCGATTCTGAGCTTTGTGCCAATCATTGCATATTTAAACCTTTTTACAGATTCACGCAGCTTTGCAAAAGCAATTTCAGCCTCTATTGCATCCTGCTCAAGCCTGTTTTCCCAGTCATAGTTTGCTATATTAACACCGCAATCGGGGCATTCAGCTTTAACATTCCAAATGTGAAGCTTACGATCGCATTTAGGGCATCTTGCCATAAAATCACCTTTTTTTCTTTTATTTTATCGTTTTCTATATGTTGAATTAATTATTTTTGTCCGTAATATGCACCCTCGCCGTGCTTGCGGAAATAGTGCTTATGCTGAATGAACTTGTTTGCTTCAGGTGCCTGCATACTTTGGCTAAGATATGCCATTTTTGAAACTTCTTCAAGAATTGCCGAGTTCTTGGCTGCATCAAGCGCATTCTTACCCCATGTGAACGGACCGTGAGAACGTACAAGAACAGCGGGAACTGCATTATAATCAATGTTTCTTGTTTCAAAGCATTCAGCTATAACCTTGCCTGTATTAAGCTCGTATTCCCCTTCGATTTCTGCTTGAGTGAGGTCTCTTGTGCAAGGAACGCAGCCATAAGCAAAATCGGCATGAGTTGTTCCGTAAGCCGGAATATCCTTTGCCGCCTGAGCAAATGAAACCGCAAATGTTGAATGTGTGTGAGCAACACCGCCAATTTCAGGAAATCTGCGGTAAAGCTCAAGGTGAGTAGGCGTATCGGAAGAAGGATTGAGCTTTCCCTCAACCTTTTCGCCGTTAAGGTTCATAACAACCATATCGTCTGCGGTCATTGTTGCATAATCAACACCTGAGGGTTTTATAACAACAAGGCCGGTTTTGCGGTCAATTGCGGAAACGTTGCCCCATGTAAAGAGGACAAGCTTATATTCAACCAACTTAAGGTTGGCTTCAAATACTTTTTGTTTGAGTTCTTCCAACATAACAGTTCTCCTTAAATCTAAACAAACAATGAAGTTACAACCGTTGAATAAACCTTTGATGGGTCGTTGAGAAAATTGCGTTTAAGAAGCTTTGCCTGCTCTAAATCAGCAGCATAAACAGTAAGTGACATCAGTTGGTTATCTTTATGAAGAACCCTGAATGTTACGTTATATCCGTTTTTACAAGGTTCGATTTCAACCGTATTCTCACCCTCGCGCTTTTCAAAAACCTTAAGATTGATAAGGTCTGCAAGTGCGGTTTCCTTTACTGTAAGCGGAAGCTCATCTTCAAGTTCATTAACCGAAACTATGCCTTTGGGAGTTATGTAAACTTCACCGTCGGCAATTGTAAGATTGCCGTTTTTTATCAGATCTTCAAGTGCCTGCGTTGCTTCAAAATAGTTAGCAAGGCCGTGAAGCCCCAACGCTTCTATCACCATATCTTCTTTTACCGGCTCTTTAAGCTGACATATTATATAGTTTATAAGAATTTTTATCTGAGTTGTGTTGCGAAGTCCGCCGGGTTCAACACCGGCAGAAAAAGCATCAAATTCATTATTCATTTGTTATCTCCCTGCGCTCTAAAAGTTCTTTTTGGATTTTATCTTTCTTTTTGCCGGTATAATCATTGAAGAACATCGGCACAGCGCAAAGTGCAAGGCTGATTGCAGGAATGATCGAAACCATTATAAACATACCGTCAAAAACTTCCTGGGGCTGATTAAGAACGGGTAAATCTGTCACTTCATCAGGCTGGATAAAGCCGACATATTCAAGAACAAGGCTTGTTATAAAGGTTGAAATACCTGCTGTAAGCTTGCTGATAAAAGTCTGGGATGCAAAGCAAACGCCCTCTGAACGTCTGCCTGTTTTCCACTCAAGATAATCAACGCTGTCAGCAACCATTGCATAGGTTATAACATTGAAAATACCGAGAGGCAAGCCGGCAACCGCAAGAACAGCAAGGAATACATAGAAATTTGAATATCCTACAAAATACATTATAAGGTGGATAACCGCACCGAAAATTGCAGCTGAAATATAAATTGCCTTGAGTGACATTTTTTTACGCATAACAGGCATAAGAACCATAGCTATCATCATACCTGCTCCGATAGCAACGGTCATAACGGTCTGAACTGTTCCCTTGGGGATAAAGCCCGAATCCTTGATAAGATATGTTGCAAGGTAGCTGCCTGAGGTCTGAGCCATAAGCATTGCTGAGCCGAGAACGCTGGCAACTATGAGCAAAAGCAAGGGTTTATTCTTAACATAAGCGGAAACAATTTCTCCAACGGTAACCTTTTCTTTCTGCTGTTCAACTCTTTCTTTTGTTCCAAAGAAAGCAAGAAGCGAAATCATTGAGCCGAAAACAGCAAAAATGAGACCGCCGATAAAATAGCCCTTTGTGTTGCCCATTCCGTCACGCAGAACGGGAACAAGAACGGTAGGAACAATACCGCCGATTGTGCTGAAAATCCTGGCGGTTGAAATCATCTTGTTTCTCTCCTGTTCAAGCGGAGAAACAACTGCACTCAGGCCCCAAAAAGGAACGTCCTGAATGGTAAAACAAATGCCCCAAATTATGTAGGTTATAGCTGCGTAAGCAAGCCTTCCGTTGTAACCGAAATCGGGAACATAAAAAAGAGCCGCTGTTGAAATCATAATAAGGAAAGGTGAAAAAAGAAGATAAGGGCGAAGCTTGCCGTACTTTGTTTTTGTTTTGTCGGCAATAATACCCATAACCGGGTCATTGGCAGCATCAAAAATTCTTGCAGCAAGGATAATAAGACCTGCGTGTGAAGGCGTGAGCTTCATTGCGTCGGTGTAGAAAATCAGCAGGAAGGTTGACATCAGGGTATAAATCATACTTCTGCCGAAAGCTGAAAATGAAAATGAAAGTGTTTCGCTCGTTTTGAGATATTTCTTTTCCATTATTTATTCCTCTTTCTTCCTTTGATATCTTTACGCTTGTTGCGGTTGGGATTTATGGGATTTCCGTAGCGTCCTCTGGTTAAAAGCTCGGTGGTAAGAAATCTTTCTTTTGTTGCCCAAAGGCCGCAGGTGTTTGCCCAGCCTTCGCAGTATGCCTTATAGTACGAAACATTCTTTTCTTTTCTGAGTTTTCTGAAATAAGGCAGATTACACCAGATAACACTCGGCAACGCAATAACAAAAAGCCAGAACGGGCCGAGAATCATTGACTGAATTGTGTGACCGTATTCGTGAATTCGGGTATCGTGAAGACCATCACCCTCACGCTTGGCATTTATAAAAATGAAAATGCCGAGCGAAACACCGCCAAAATTCTTTTTGTCAATATAAGTCACAATTGAATTATGGAATCTTTCGCTTTCTGCACCCTTTGACTTATAAGCAATAAACATTGCAAGACCTATCAGATTCTGAACAATTGCATATGTAAACTGCCAAACGAAAAACAAAACGTTCTTTAACGCTTTCATATACCCACCTCTTAAAATACAGATAATTAATTTTAACATAAAGGGAAAAATATTTCAAGATAAATACTTATTTTGAATACATTATTATCCCCCTAATTAAACGCAGAGCATATTTTAAGGCATAAACGCCTATAATCAAAATGAGCAAAATCAAAATTCAAGAAAATTGAAGAAAAACAGAGATTTCCGGAGATAATCTCAAATATTGAACCGCAAAAGCAAAATTTGACCTTTTCTGACTTTTGACCTTTTGACTTTCAACCTTTATAATACAACTAAGGTCAAAGAAAGTCAAAGTCAAAAAGGAGTTGATAGTATGAGCTTAAGCAACCAGATTGCACGAATGCTTATGGAAATGCTTGAGGAAGACGGAACAACCGAAATCCAACGCAACGAGCTTGCGCAGACTCTCGGCTGCGTTCCGAGCCAGATAAACTATGTTATTTCTTCACGCTTCACCCCTGAACACGGTTACATTGTTGAAAGCCGACGGGGCGGCGGCGGATATATAAAAATCACAAGAGTTAGCCTTGATAACCCTTCTGCGATAATGCATGCGGTTAACCATATCGGCAGCGAAATCGACTATGCAACCTGCCGCGCACATATTCTTAACCTTCACCATAACGGCTGCATCGACACCCGCTCCGCAAAGCTTATACTTGCGGCAACTGGAGAAAACTCACTCAGAGCGTTGCCAATACCCGTCAGGAATATGGTCAGAGCACAAATTTTGAAACAAACTCTTCTCACTCTCGATTCAGGAAAGGATGATTGATTATGTTATGTCAGAACTGCGGTAAAAATGAAGCAACAACACATATTAAGCAGATAATTAACGGCGATATGGCTGAAAGCCACCTTTGCTCCGACTGTGCATCACATCTCGGATATAAGGATGTCTTTTCAGGCTTTGGGCTTAATCTTTCAGAATTTTTCGGAGGATTGCTCGGCGATATGGCACCGTCAATCGCCGGCGGAAAAACTCTCCGCTGTGCCAAATGCGGTTTTTCATTTAATGATATAGCACGTGAAGGCAAAGTTGGCTGCGCCGAATGCTACAGAACTTTTTATGATAAGCTTTTGCCGTCAATCCAGCGTATTCACGGCAAAATCAAACACAGCGGCAAAGCAAGCACCGGTGCTCCCGAAGCCGTTAAGATTGAATCAACCGAAGAAAAAATAGAAAAGCTTAAATCCGCAATGAACGAAGCGGTTCAGAAGCAGGAATTTGAAGAGGCTGCAAAAATCAGAGATGAAATTAAGGCTCTTGAAGGAGGCGAAAACTGATGAATAAATGGTACATTGAAAAAGGCGACCAGGGCGACGTTGTTTTAAGCACAAGAATTCGCCTTGCAAGAAACCTTGACGAGTATCCGTTCCCTTGCCGCCTTGATATTGACGGCAAAAACAAGGTTAACGCACTTATCAAAAGCGTTCTTTTTGAAAACGATGCCAACAACTTCAGCTATATTGAAATGAAAGATTTAACAAGGCAACAGGCCGTTTCTCTTGCCGAAAGACATCTTATCAGCCCCGAATTTGCCGCTAAAAAAGACGGCAGTGCTTTTGTTCTTTCAGCAGATGAGGGCGTAAGCATTATGCTTTGTGAAGAGGACCATATCAGGCTTCAGGTTATGAAGGCAGGTCTTGCACTTGAAGAAGCTTATGACATTGCTGATAAAATTGATACTGTCATTGACAGTAAGCTCAAATATGCGTTTGACGAAAGAATAGGATACCTCACCCAGTGCCCCACAAATCTCGGCACAGCAATGAGAGCTTCTGTTATGCTTCATTTGCCTGCTCTCACAAGATGCGGCCAGATTTCACGCCTTGCAAACACAGTTTCAAAACTCGGACTGACCATAAGAGGTGCTTTCGGTGAAGGCACACAGCCCGGCGGAGACATTTATCAGATTAGCAACCAGATAACACTCGGCATAACCGAAGAAACCGCAATTGCAAACCTTAAATCCATTGTTCTTCAGCTTGTTGCTCAGGAAAGAGCAGCTGCCGCTGAAACGGTTAAAAATCCCGTTGAGGAGGATAAAATCTACAGAGCTTTGGGCGTTCTTCAGAACGCAAGGCTCCTTAGCACCGATGAATTTATGGAGCTTATTTCAACCGTAAGGCTCGGTGCAGCACGGGGGATTTTTGACATAAGCATTGAAAAAATAAATGAATTAATTGTAAGTATGCAGCCTGCAACTGTCAGCGTAACCCACGCCGGTGCAGACACTCCCTCTCAAAGGGATGCTGTCAGGGCAGCGGCTGTGAGAGAGGCACTTGCATAAACTGTATATTGAAACGGGGGAAGATAAATGTACAGATTTACAGGCTTTACACAAAAAGCTAACGATGCACTCAACAGTGCAATATCTGCGGCCGAAAATCTCGGACACGCATATGTCGGCAGCGAGCACATTCTGCTCGGTCTGCTTAATGAAAAAGGCGGAATGGCTTACACCGCCCTTTCCGCCAAAAACGTTACTTTCAGTGAGGTTGAGGCAATTATAAAAAGCAGCATCGGCATCGGTTCGCCGACTGTTCTTTCGCCCAACGATTTTACACCGAGAGCTAAAAATATTATTGATACGGCTATCATTCAGGGCAAAGGAATGGGCCATTCTTATATCGGCACAGAGCATATTCTTATGGGAATTATCCGTGAGGGAACAAGTGCCGCAACCGAGATTCTTTCTCAGCTTGGCGTTTCTCCGCAGGAGCTGCTTAACGATTTGACCCGAGCTCTCGGCAATTCACCCTCTTCAAAATCTTCTGCAAAAAAAGATGAAAAAGGCAAAGGAGACACACCTACACTTTCGCAATACGGCAGAGACCTGACTTCACTTGCAAATCAGGGCAGAATTGACCCCGTTATCGGCAGACAAAAGGAAATTGAAAGGGTTATTCAGATTCTCAGCCGCCGCACAAAAAACAACCCCTGCCTTATCGGTGAACCCGGTGTAGGCAAAACGGCAATTGCAGAGGGACTTGCCCTTAAAATCGCAACAGGCGAAGTTCCCGAGCTTCTGCGTAACAAACGGATAATCGCTCTTGACTTGACAGGAATGGTTGCCGGTACAAAATACAGGGGCGATTTTGAAGAAAGAATCCGCAACGCTATTGACGAAGTTCAGAAAGCGGGCGACGTTATCCTCTTTATTGATGAAGTTCACACCCTCATCGGAGCAGGTTCGGCTGAAGGTGCGGTTGATGCCGCAAACATTTTGAAGCCCTCGCTTGCAAGAGGCGAGCTTCAGGTTATCGGCGCAACAACAATTGAAGAATACCGCAAACACATCGAAAAAGATGCCGCTCTTGAAAGAAGATTCCAGCCTGTTACCGTCGGCGAGCCGAGTGAACAGGAAGCAATTGAAATTCTGACGGGACTTCGCGATAAATACGAAGCCCATCACAAGGTTAAAATTACAGATAATGCTATTATTGCGGCTGTTAAGATGTCATCAAGGTATATCGGTGACAGATATCTGCCCGACAAGGCAATTGACCTTGTTGACGAAGCCGCCTCAAGAGTAAGGCTCAGGGCATTTACTGCTCCACCCGATTTGAAAGCGCTTGAAGACAGGCTTAAATCGCTTGGTGAAGAGATGGAATCAGCTGTCAATTCTCAGGATTTTGAACACGCCGCCGCAATCAGAGACGAGAAAAATAAAATCGCCAAAGACCTTGAAAACGAAAGACAGCTCTGGAAAGAGAAGAACACCCGTTCAAGCGGCGAAGTTGGCGAAGAGGAAATTGCCGCCATTGTTTCTCAATGGACCGGTATACCCGTTGCACAGCTTACTCAGGAAGAAAGTCAAAGACTTCTCAATATGGAGCAAGAGCTTCACGAAAGAATAGTAGGCCAAAACGAAGCTGTCAGTGCAGTAGCAAGAGCAATCCGCAGAGGACGTTCAGGTCTCAAAGACCCCAAACGACCCACAGGTTCGTTCATTTTTCTCGGTCCGACGGGTGTCGGCAAAACCGAGCTTTGTAAAACGCTTGCCGCTTCAATGTTCGGCGATGAAAATGCTATGATAAGGCTTGATATGTCCGAATATATGGAAAAGCACACGGTTTCAAGGCTTGTCGGTTCACCGCCCGGATACGTTGGCTATGACGAAGGCGGGCAACTGACCGAAAAGGTTCGCCGCAAGCCTTATTCGGTTGTTCTTTTTGATGAAATAGAAAAAGCCCACCCCGATGTGTTCAATATGCTTTTGCAGATTCTTGACGACGGTATTCTGACCGATTCTCAGGGCAGAAAGGTTGATTTCAAAAACTGCGTTATCATTATGACCTCCAACGTTGGCGCAAAGCTTATTGCAAAAAGCGGAAAAGGAACTCTCGGTTTTGCAGCCGACAGCAACGAAAGTATGGATGACAAAAGAATCCGCGAAGCCGTTATGGGCGAACTCAAAAACGTTTTCAGGCCCGAATTTCTCAACCGAGTTGACGATATAATCGTTTTCCATCAGCTCACACGAGAAAACATCAACGAAATTGCATCAAGACTTCTTAACGGCCTTTCAAAAAGAGTGAAAGAGCTTGATTATAAGCTTGAATTCACAAACGAAGCCGTTAATGCAATCGGAGATGCCGGATTTGACCCGGTTTACGGTGCAAGACCGCTTAAAAGGGCAATTCAGCAGAAGATTGAAGATAAGCTCTCCGAGCAAATGCTTGAAGGCCGAATATCAGCAGGTAAGGAATATATCTGCGATTATAAAGACGGAGAGTTTGTATTCAGCGAAAAACAGTAACAATTTATGCAAAAACCCCCGATGTTCAGCCGAACATCGGGGGTTTAATTATTCTATTCAGTTCTTCTCAACGCCGAGAGTTACCTTTTCACCGTTGATATCCCATTCCTTGGAATATGAACCGCCTTCAGCTGCGTTGATTTCGGTTGCAAGAACATCGCGGCAAACAGTATCTTTGTTTGCTTCAAAAATGCCTGCAATCTTATCGTTGCCGCTTACATAAATCTTGATTGTGTCCATAACCTCAAAGCCTGCGTCCTTACGCATGGTCTGAATCTTTGAAATAAGCTCTCTTACGAAGCCTGCTTCAATAAGTTCAGGTGTGAGGTTGGTATCAAGAACAACGGTAACGCCGTTGCCGCTTTCAGCGTGGTAACCTTCCTTCTGAACAGTTTCGATAAGAAGGTCTTCAACTGCAAGTGAAATTTCAGTATCGCCTGCGGTAAAGCTGATTGCACCCTTTTCATCAAGCTCTTTCTTAGCTGCCGAACCGTCAAGAGAAGCGAGCTTTTCTCTGATTGCACCGAGAAGCTTGCCGTACTTGGGACCGAGAGTTTTAAGCTGCGGCTTGAAGCTGTATGAAACATAGCCTGAAGAATCGGTAACGAACTCAAGCTCGTTAACGTTAAGCTCTTCTTCAATGATTTCGCAGCATTCCTTATCAAGAGCCTTTGCAGCGGTAACGTAAATCTTACCGAGAGGCTGTCTGTTTTTGATGTTTGCGGTGTTTCTTGCCGCACGGCCGAGAACAACGATGTTGAGAACTTCATCCATTGAAGCTTCAAGGTCTTTATCAACAAACTTAGCATCCGATACAGGATAATCGCAAAGATGAACGCTGATGGGAGCTTCCTTATCAATGTTGCAGACAAGGTTGCGGTAAATATCCTCAGCCATAAAGGGAATCATAGGAGCTGCAAGCTTAACAACGGTAACAAGAGCTGTGTAAAGGGTCATATAAGCGTTGATCTTATCCTGTTCAAGACCCTGTGCCCAGAAGCGTTCTCTGCCTCTGCGGACATACCAGTTACTCATATCGTCAACAAAGCTCTGAAGAGCCTTTGCAGCTTCAGGGATGCAGTAGTTATCAAGATAACCGTCAACTGTATCAATCAAAGTGTTGAGCTTTGAAAGGAGCCACTTATCCATAACGGAAAGCTTGGTGTAATCAAGCTCATACTTTGTGGGGTCAAACTTATCAATGTTTGCATAAAGAATATAGAAAGCGTAGGTATTCCAAAGAGTACCCATAAACTTACGCTTGCCTTCAACAACAGCGTTATCGTGGAATCTGTTGGGAAGCCAGGGAGCGGAGTTAGTATAGAAATACCAGCGGATTGCATCTGCGCCGTGCTTTGCAAGAGCATCAAACGGGTCAACAGCATTGCCCTTTGATTTTGACATCTTCTGGCCGTTTTCATCCTGAACAAGGCCAAGAACAATAACGTTTTTATAGGGAGATTTATCAAAGAGAAGAGTTGAAATAGCCATAAGAGAATAGAACCATCCTCTTGTCTGGTCAACAGCTTCGGAGATGAACTCTGCCGGGAACTGCTGTTCAAACTTATCTTTGTTTTCAAACGGATAGTGGTGCTGAGCAAAAGGCATTGCGCCCGAATCGTACCAGCAGTCGATAACTTCGGGAACACGTTTCATTTCGCCGCCGCACTTTTCGCACTTGATTGTAACATCATCAATGAAAGGTCTGTGAAGCTCAATGTCATCGGGGCAGTTGCTGCTCATTGATTTAAGCTCTTCAATTGAACCGATTGAATGTCTGTGGCCGCATTCGCATTCCCAGATATTAAGAGGAGTACCCCAATAACGGTTACGGCTGATGCCCCAGTCCTGAATGTTTTCAAGCCAGTCGCCGAATCTGCCTGTACCGATGCTTTCGGGAATCCAGTTAACGGTTTTGTTGTTTTTAACAAGGTTATCCTTAACGGCTGTCATCTTGATGAACCAAGATTCTCTTGCGTAATAGATAAGGGGAGTGTCACAACGCCAGCAGAAGGGGTAATCGTGCTCAAACTTAGGAGCTGAGAAAAGCTTGCCTTCCTTGTCAAGATCAACAAGAACAAGAGGATCGGCATCCTTAACGAATTTGCCTGCATAGGGTGTTTCTTCAGTCATATTACCTTTGCCGTCAACAAACTGAACAAAGGGAAGGTCATACTTTCTGCCGACCTTTGCGTCGTCTTCACCGAATGCGGGAGCGATGTGAACAATGCCCGTACCGTCAGACATGGTAACATAATCGTCAACAGTTACGAAGTGACCTTTTTTATTCTGCTTTGCGGCACTCTTGCCTGCACATTCAAAAAGAGGCTCATATTCTTTGTATTCGAGGTCTGTGCCCTTATAAGTTTCAAGAACTTCATAAGCTGCAACGCCGTTTTCTTTGTCACCGAGTGAACCGAGAACGGTGTCAAGCAGAGCCTTTGCCATATAATATGTGTAGCCGTCGGCTGCTTTAACCTTGCAGTAAATCTCTTCAGGGTTAACGCAAAGAGCAACGTTTGAGGGCAAAGTCCAGGGAGTTGTTGTCCATGCAAGGAAATATGCATCTTCACCCTTAACCTTGAATCTTACAATTGCAGAGCGTTCTTTAACAGCCTTATATCCCTGAGCAACTTCGTGGGATGAAAGAGGAGTTCCGCAGCGGGGGCAGTAAGGAACGATTTTGAATCCTTTGTAAAGAAGCCCTTTGTTCCAGATTTCTTTAAGTGACCACCAAACGGATTCGATGTAGCTGTTGTGATAGGTAACATAAGGGTCGTCCATATCAGCCCAGAAACCTACGGTTCCCGAGAAATCTTCCCACATTCCCTTATATTTCCAAACGCTTTCTTTGCAATGACCGATAAAGGGCTCAAGGCCGTAGTTTTCAATCTGATCCTTGCCGTTGATGCCGAGCATTTTTTCAACCTCAAGCTCAACGGGGAGACCGTGCGTATCCCAACCTGCCTTACGGGGAACCATGCAGCCTTTCATTGTGCGGTATCTGGGAATCATATCCTTGATAACACGGGTCAGAACGTGGCCGATATGGGGTTTACCGTTAGCTGTGGGAGGGCCGTCATAGAATGTGTAAGTAGGGCCGCCTTCGCGGTTCTTGATACTCTTTTCAAAGATATCGTTCTTTTTCCAGAAATCAAGCACAGCTTTTTCGCGGCTGACAAAATCGAAATTTGACGAAACCTTTTCGTACATTTTTCATTCCTCCGAATTTATATTATTGATTTTTCTAAACAAAACAAAAAAATCCCCGACCCGAACGGGACGAAGACAGCCTCGCAACCACCCATTACATAACTCAATCTTTATGCGCCCGGTAACGGTGAGCTGCCGTCAAAGCCTACTTTATAAATTTCGGTTTGCGATTCGGGAGTGATATTCACCTTTGGGCAAACGGCGGGTTCACACTCTCTCCGCCTCACTTGGGATTGCTTATCAAAAGCTACTGTCTCCGTCACTATCTTTCGGTGATATATTTAATTATTCCTAAAGCAGTATATCACAGCAAAACCTGCTTGTCAATAATATAAATAATATATTAGAGTTGCAATAAGCCGCTCGGTGTGTTATCATACACTAAGTATAATTCAAGGTGATGCTATGAACAAATCAAAAACTGCTTCAGGAATAGTGCTTTCTCTGTTGGGCGGAATCCTTTGGGGATTTTCAGGCTCGTGCGGTCAGTATCTTTTTACACATCATAATGTCAGCCCCGACTGGCTTGTTCCGATAAGAATGGTTTCTTCAGGTCTGATTCTTCTTGCTATAAGCTCAATTAAGAACAAAGCCCAAATTTTTGCCGTGTGGAAAGGCAAAAACAACTGCCTTAGAATGGCAGCTTTTACGCTCTTTGGTCTTATCCTTTGCCAATACTCATATTTCACGGCAATTGAGCTTTCAAATGCAGGCACAGCAACGGTGCTTCAATATCTCTCCCCTGCAATGATACTTGTTTTTACTTGCTTTAAAAATAAAAAATCCCCTGTTTTTTATGAGGTTATTTCAATAATTCTTGCCATCGGCGGAACTTTTGTTATTGCAACGGGCGGCAGCATCGGCTCGCTTTCGCTTTCGCCCTCCGCTCTCATATGGGGAATTCTTGCAGGCGTTTTCCTTGCGTGCTATTCGCTCATTCCCTGCCCGCTGCTTAAAATTGCAGACACGCCGACAGTTCTCGGTTGGGGCTCTCTTGCAGGCGGGATTGTTCTTATTCCTGTTTTCAGACCTTGGGAAACTCAGCCCCAAATAAGCCTTCCTCTTTTGGGTGCGCTTGCGGGAGTTATACTTCTCGGAACGGTACTTGCCTATACATTTTACCTTGAGGGAATACACCTTATCGGTGCAACAAAAGCAAGCATAATTTCAAGTATCGAACCCGTTGCAGCAACCGTTATCTCGGCTGTTTGGCTGAAAACGGAGTTTGCGGTGAGCGATATAATAGGTTTTGCAATGATAATTTCAACAATTATCACAATCTCCCTTTGCTCACATAAAAGCAACCGAAAAAACACAACCGCCTGAAGGCGGTTTTTTCTTTACTTTTTATAAATATAATGATATAATTATTTGATACACAATTTCAGGGTGGTTATTATGGATAATTTCACAAAAGAATATCTCGGCGGCGGAATAACCGCATTTGTTTCATCGGCCCACACCTTCGGTACCGATGCCGTTTTACTTGCCGACTTTGCCGCTCCATCCAAAAGAGCAGTTTGCTGCGACCTCGGTTCGGGTTGCGGAATAATCCCCCTGCTTTGGTGCAAAAAGGAAACAGGTCCCATAACCGCCGTTGAAATTCAGCCTCTGGGCACAAAACAAACCGAAGCCGCAATTGAATTCAACAATCTTTCGGAGCGTCTGACCGCCGTTAACGCCGACCTTAAAGAGCTTAAAGGCGTTGTTCCGTTCGGCTGTTTTGATGTTGTTACAATGAATCCGCCATACAAAGCAAGCGGCGCAGGAATTGAAAGCCGCTCGGGAGCCGATAAAATAGCAAGGCACGAAACGATGTGCTCATTCAAAGATATTTGCGCCGTTTCTGCAAAGCTCCTCAACTTTGGCGGCAGACTGTGTATGTGCCTTCGCCCGGAAAGGCTTTTTGAGCTTATGTTTGAGATGCGCTCGGCAGGTATTGAACCCAAAAAGCTCAGGCTTGTTTCAAAATGTCCCGGCAAAGCTCCGTGGCTTGCTCTTGTTGAAGGCAGAAGAGGCGGAAAACCCGGAATGACGGTTGAACCCGAGCTTTTCGTTCACGGTGAAAACGGATATTCCGAAGAGATGAAAAAAATATACGGAGATTATCTCCTTGAAAACAGAGGTGAAAAGCAATGAGCGGAACTTTATATGTTGTCGGCACTCCGATAGGCAATCTCGGCGACATTTCGGCAAGAGCGCTCGAAACGCTCGAAAACTGCGATTTCATTGCCGCCGAAGATACAAGAGTCACACTTAAATTGCTCAATCACTTCGGAATAAAGAAGACCCTGATAAGCTATTTTGAACATAACAAATTTGAAAAAGGACCGCTTATTGCCGATAAGCTTCTTAACGGTGAAAACGGTGTTATTGTAACAGATGCAGGCATGCCGGCAATATCAGACCCGGGCGAAGATCTGGTCAAGCTCTGTCTTGAAAGAGGCATAAAAGTTGAATCCGTTCCCGGCCCCTGTGCTTTCACAACCGCTCTTGCTATTTCGGGAATGCCCTCAAGACGTTTTACTTTTGAAGGCTTTTTGCCCACAGATAAACAAAGCAGACGTGCCCACATTGAATCGCTAATCAATGAAGAACGAACTCTTATTCTTTATGAAGCTCCGCACAGGCTCGGTGCAACCCTTTCCGACCTTGCCACCGCTCTCGGTAACAGAGAAATCGCCATTGCAAGAGAATTGACAAAAATTCACGAACAAGTTATCAGAACAACACTTTGCGATGCTGCAGAAAAATACTCAAAAGAAAACCTTAAGGGTGAAATAGTTTTAATTATCAACGGTGCACAGCCGAAAGAAAATGGATTTCTCACACCGGCTCAAGCTGCCGCTTATGCAAAAGAACTTGTTGCAGGCGGTGAAAGCAAAACAAACGCTGCAAAAATAGCCGCCAAGGAAAGCGGACTTAAAAAAGGCGAAATTTACAAACTGTTGATTGAGGAGGAATAAAAATGATTCAGTATTTTCTTGAAAATCCCATATGGATTGCCGTTTTTGCCGCAGTTCTGGCAATAACCGTTTGGCTTTGCATAATGGCAGGCAAGGCAAGTGCCAAAAGATACGGCACAAATGCAAAAATCATGGAAAAGCTCAAAGAGCAAAACAAGCTGACCGAAGAATTTTCGGTTTTAAGCAATGAGTTAATCAAAACAGCTGACCCGGAAAGACTTTTTAAAGGGGTTGGCCTCAATCTTCATAAAAGAGTTGCAAAAAAAGCCGATATTATGGCAGAATTCAATTCTTTAACCGAAAAGCAAAAAGAAATCTACGCTCTTTTTGCCGTTTATGAAGACGGCGGAGAAAAGCTCAGCAAATTTTTTAAAGGCAGCACTCAGCCGCTGACAGGATATGCCGAAAGTGCGGTTAAAAATGTTCTTGATTACAAAGCATACGCAATTTTTGTCAAAGAATTCAACGCATACGATTCCGAAAACGAATCAGTATCATTTATCCCTGCAGAAATTGAAAAACTTGATTCCGAATTTGCTCAGCTTGTAACATCCGAAAACCTTTGTAAAAATGCGGGAGAATATATTGCCGCCAACTCACAGGATTTCATTTAAGTTTATTGTCAAAACTAACAATTAACACTTCGCAGAAAGAACATTAATATACAATAATATAAAAACTTTAAGAGTTGATTATTTTTTTGTTGACACTTACTTTTAATGCTAATATAATTCAATCGAAAAGAAGTTTATTTTGTCACTTATGAAAAATAAATCTTAAAGTAACGGGAGGGAAAGCTATGATTCCCAAAGATTTGCTTACCAACAAACAACCCGAGCCTGAAATTCGTTCAATTGCCGAAACTGTTTTTAAAGGCAATGAAAAACCGCTTTTTTCAATTGTAGGTGACCTTGAGCTTGACAGTAACTACGGCGAAGGTGCAATCTATGTTTCAAAAGATAAAATAGCGGCCATAGGCAAAATGTTTGACGGCGGATTTATCTGCCTTGATTTTGCAAGCATCGCAGAAATCAAGGTAAAGCGAATGTACGGTAACGCTTTTTTGAGAGCCAAAACAGTCGGCGGTTCAACAATCGACCTTATGCGCTTCACATTTGCTGCAGCAGATATCTGTGATGCCGCTGCCGACTTCATAACAAAGGTCAAAGCCGGTGAAACTGTTGAATCAAGGCTTGCTGCAGTTGAAAGCGCATTCAGGAACTTGCGTTCATTCTGCCCCAAATGCGGCAGAAAACTGCCATATCCCAATGCTGAATGCCTTAACTGTCAGGGCAAAAGCAAGGTTTTTTCAACACTTGCACGTTACATAAAGCCGCATATCGGAACTCTGTTTATCTGTATTATTCTTTCGGTTATAACAACCGTTGCGACACTTGTTCCGCCTTATGTTACCAGCCTTATGGTTGATAATGTTATCCCAAACAAAGATAAGCGGATGCTTATTTATGTTATCCTCTTCCTGCTCGGAATTTATCTTGCTCAATATGCAATCGGTGCAGTAAGAGCATATATACTCAGAATTACGGGCGACAAGATAATTGCCGACCTGAAAAAAGAGATTTATGCCAAAGCCCAGTATCTGCCGATGAAATTTTACGATAAAACCTCAACCGGTTCGGTTATCAACCGAGTTAATTCGGACACAACAATTCTTCAGCAGTTTATGCTCAGAATTACTCAGGAAGCTGTTGTTCAGTTTTTCACGATGGTTGGCATTATAGTTATTATGCTTACAATGAACTGGAAGCTGACTCTTCTTTCTCTCATTCCCGTTCCGATAGTTGTTTTCTGCAGCCGTTATTTCGGCAAAAAAATCGGCCCTCTTTATCACCGAATCTGGCGCAGAAGCGTTTCAATTTCAAGCATTCTTTCCGACACTATCCCTGCTGTAAGGGTTGTTAAATCCTTTTCAAGCGAAGAAAGAGCAATCGGAAAATTTGCCCGTCACGTTGATGATTGGCTTTTTGAGGATAAAAAGGTTGCAAAAGTTGCGGCTATTTTCCCCGCAATTATAACTTTCCTTATCACCTGCGGTTCAGTTATCATCTGGTTTGTTGGCGGAAATATGGTTATTGACACACCTGAAAAGCTTTCGCTCGGTGTTCTTGTTTCGTTTATTTCTTATACAAGTATGTTTTATAACCCTGTTAACTTTTTTGCAAATCTGAGCGATTCTTATCAGAATGCCCTTGCTTCAACCGAAAAAGTACTTGACATTATCAATGCCGAACCCGAGCATAACTTCGGCAAAGGCACCGAGCTTGAACAGATAAACGGAAAAATCGAGTTCAGAAACGTTAATTTTTCGTTTGACCGTTCAAAGAAAGTTCTCAATGACGTCAATTTTGTTATTGAGCCCGGCGATGTTGTTGGTATAGTCGGCACAACCGGCTCTGGCAAATCAACCCTGATTAATCTTCTGATGCGTTTTTATGACGATTATGACGGCGAAATTCTTATTGATGATAAAAACATTAAAGATATTGATATGTCATATTACCGCTCGCAGATAGGATATGTTCAGCAGGAACCTATGATGTTCCACGATACAATTTTCAATAACATCGCTTATTCCTGCCCCAATGCTCACCCTGAACAGGTGCTCAACGCCGCCGATATAGCCAACGCTCACGGCTTTATCTCACGCCTTCCCAATTCTTATGACACAGTTCTTGGTGAAAGGGGTATAGGTCTTTCAGGCGGTGAGAAGCAAAGGCTTTCAATTGCAAGAGCCGTTCTCAAAAACCCCGGTATTCTTATTTTTGATGAAGCTACCTCAGCCGTTGACTCAGAAACAGAAAAACTTATTCAGGATGCAATCAACAACCTCATCAGAGGCCGAACAACCCTTATGATTGCTCACCGCCTTTCGACTCTGCGCAAAGCTAACAAAATTATTGTTGTTGATAAAGGCAACATCATTGAATTCGGCTCGCCCGAGGAGCTTATGGCTCTTAAGGGAAAATATTATAAGCTCATTCAGATTCAGTCAATGAGCGAGCAGGTTGCCGCCGAAAAGGCAGCCGAAAATTTTGAATAAGGAGGTTGCGGTATGCCGAGAAATTTTATAGACGGTAACGAAATCCGCCTTACTGTTAAGGATAAGATTTTTTGCGACGTTGAGTTTTACACGGGCCAGAAGTTTGAAAATCTTGAACCCAGACGTCTTTTTCCCGTCAGCGGTCTTTCGGAATATATCACCTTCCTTGACGAAAACGGCGAAGAACAGTTCATCATCCGCAAGCTTGACAATATGGAGCCCGAGCAAAAAGCACTTTTGCAAAGTTGCCTTGATGAATACTACAGAATTCCAAGGATAACAAGGCTCATAACAAGAACTGAAAAACATAAGATTTGGATGTGGACCGTCGATACAGACAGGGGTGTTTACACCTTTGAAATTATCAACCATATTCAGTCAATGAAAATGTTTTACGATAAACGCATACTTATCAAAGACGGTAACGACAACTATTACGAAATACCCAATATTTATGAGCTTGACAAACGCACGCAGAAGCTGATTCTGCCCGAAATGTAAGAAAGGATTGGTATTAACAATGAAACTTATTATCGCTATCGTTAATAACGATGACAGTGCCGTTGTTTCAGCAACGCTCACCAAAGAAAACTTCAGCGTAACAAAACTCTCAACAACCGGCGGCTTCCTTATGATAGGCAACACTACATTGCTTATCGGTGCCGATGACAACAGAGTTGCAAGAGCCAAAGAAATAATCCATCAGTATTCACAAACAAGAGAAAAAGTTGCCGTTACAACCGGCTCTCTCGGCAGAGGGCTTGACAAAAACGGTCTTGAAGAAAAAGTTACTGTTGGCGGTGCAACCGTATTTGTTCTTGATGTTGAGAGCATGGATAAATATTAATCCACAGGAGAAACGACGATGAAAAAAATATTTTCACTTATTCTTAGTCTTTGTCTGCTTTTAGGCTGTGCCGTTATTGCAGATGCCGAAAGCAGCAACGAACTCCGTTTCGGCAGCGACGGAACTTTTACCGTTTTGCAGCTGAGTGACCCTCAGGATGACCATTACCCTGCTTATGATATGCTTAACCTTGTTAAACTTGCAATAGAAGAAACAGACCCTGACCTTGTTGTTTTCAGCGGCGATATCGTTGAAGACAGCCGTGCAGCAGACCCGGGAGTTGACGGGGAAGGCACAAGGGAAGGAGTTACCGTTGAAGGCATTTCAGGCTTTGACCACGAAGCAACGCTTGCAAACGTTAAAACTGCTACTTCCGCTATTTTTGCAGAAATTAAAAATAAAGGCATTCCTTTTGCTGTTGCTCAGGGCAACAACGATTATAACAGCGGAATAAGCGTTCAGGATTGGCTTGATATTTACTCGGAATACGAAACCTGCCTTGTTAACGATGAGAGCAACGACAGCGAAGGCAGAATTGACTATAACCTTGAAATTAAATCAAGCGACGGCAGCAAAACCGCATTTAACATTTGGCTTATGGACACAAAGTCAAGCTCCGTTACAGACGAACAGATTGAATGGTATAAAGCTGAAAGCACCGCTCTTAAAGAGGCTAACGGCGGCAAACCCGTTCCGTCAATTCTTTTTCAGCATATTCAAACAAGCGATATAGGTAATCTCTTTGAAGAATGCAAAATGTGGGATGACGGAGCACTTGCCAACAACGGAAAATTTTACCGCCTTAACAAAGAAATAGCCGGAGGTCATTGTGAGTTTTCGTACGCTCCGTGTGAACCCAGCAAACAGTTCAATGCTTGGAAAGAATGCGGCGATGTTCTCGGTGCATACTTCGGTCATGAACATACTCAGGGCTTCACAGGAACGGTTGACGGAATTGAGCTCGGCTTCACTTACGGATGCGAATTCGCAAAGAGCGGCCCTTACGGAATGAGAGTTTTCACTCTTTATGAAAACGACCCCGAAAACTTTGAAAACGAACTTTATGTTTATACCGGAAGCGTTCTTAAAGATAATGCAAAGTTTGAGCTTCAGGTTAACGAACCTTACCCCGTATATGAAAACGACCTTGAGATGTTTGTTGCATATATCGGCAACTTCTTCAAAGCTCTCTGGTCAGCAATAGTCAGTATTTTTTAATTAACAATAAAACAAGCACAAAGGAGAAAATATGAAAAATTTTAAGTTTTTAAAGCAGTCAATATGTATTATTTTTGTTGCCGTAATTGCAGTTTCAGCAATCGCCCCCACATTTGCCGCTTCGCTTTCTTCAGCTATTACGGCTATGGCAGAAACATCAACAGATGCTGAAACATCAACTGATGCTGAAACTTCAACCGATGCCGAAACAAATACCGATGTTGAAACAGACACAGACTCTGAAACCGACACAGATATACCTGAAGATTCGGAATTCGTTGCAAAAGTTACTCTTTATGCAAGAACAAAGCTTATCCCCTTTTTCGGCCACACCTGGCTCTATTTTGAAAACCTTACCAAAGGCGACCTCCAGGTTGGCGCGTACACTCTTCCCGCAGGCGAAGGCGTTGCAATCGGCACATTCTTCTATTCAAGATTTGACGGAATAGGCACATATTACAACATCGAATCATATCTTGCTGCTCAGAAGGGCATTCGCGATGCCATTTCAATCTCCGAATACATAACCGCCGATGAGATGGCAAAGGCAAGCGAAAAAATTGCCGACAGAAACTTCTGGGACCCCGTAACAACCTGTTCCGGTATGCCTCTCACCGTTTGGAACAGCATTTCAGACAACAAGGTTATCACCTATCCCCATCCTCTTTTCGTGAAAATAGCCCTTCTTATCAAAGACCACGAAACATCAGTTCCGATGATGCCTGTTGAAAGAGACAGGGTTTACAAGCAGAAGGGTATGGGTGCAGATGCAACTCTTAAAGTTGTAAGCGACTCTTCTCTTGTAAGTGACTTTTAAAATATTGACAAACGGTAATAATTTGATATAATATTTTAGGTTATAATATTTATAATAATAAAACTTTTCAGGAGTGATACAAATGCCATTAGTAACCACAAAAAAGATGTTTGAAGACGCTTACAAAGGCGGCTACGCTGTTGGCGCATTCAACGTTAACAACATGGAAATCATTCAAGGTATCGTAGAAGCCGGTAAAGCTCTCAACGCTCCCCTCATCCTTCAGGTTTCCAAGGGCGCAAGAGCTTATGCTAACCACACATATCTTGTTAAGCTTGTTGAAGCTGCTGTTGAAACAACAGGTCTTCCCATCGCTCTTCACCTTGACCACGGCCCCGATTTTGAAACTTGCAAAGCTTGCATCGACGGCGGCTTTACATCAGTTATGATTGACGGTTCACATCTTCCCTATGAAGAAAACGTTGCTCTTACAAAGAAGGTTGTTGAATACGCTCACGCTCACGGCGTTGTTGTTGAAGGCGAACTCGGTCAGCTTGCAGGCATCGAAGACGATGTTAACGTTTCAGCTGAAGACGCTTCATACACAAACCCCGCTGAAGTTATTGACTTTGTTACAAGAACAGGCGTTGACTCACTTGCAATCGCTATCGGCACAAGCCACGGCGCATTCAAGTTCAAGCCCGGTCAGGACCCCAAAATCCGCATTGACATTCTTGAAGAAATTGAAAAGAAGCTTCCCGGCTTCCCCATCGTTCTTCACGGTGCATCTTCAGTTGTTCCTGAATTTGTTGACCAGATTAACGAATTCGGCGGCAAGATGGAAAACGCTATCGGTATTCCCGAAAGCGAGCTTCGCAAGGCTGCTGAACACGCAGTTTGCAAAATCAACATTGACTCAGACCTTCGTCTTGCAATGACAGCTGCTATCAGAAAGTATATGGCTGAAAATCCCGGCCACTTTGATCCCAGACAGTATCTTGCTCCCGCAAGAGTTGCTATTCAGGGTATGGTTGAGCACAAGATCAAAAACGTTCTTGGCTGCAACGGCAAAGCATAAGTCAGATAAAAGTTTAATGCTCCGTACCGTTTGGTGCGGAGCATTTTTTATGCTTGAATTGTGCCATAAAAAAAGCCCCCGAATCTAACGATTCAGGAGCTTTGTCCTTATTTAATTATTCGCCAAGAGCACTACCGAAAATGCCGAAGAGTCTCATGATGAGGTTGGGAATTGTGTTGGTAACAAGGTTGATTATTGTTTCAAAGAACTCTCTGATGCCGCTGTAAGGCTTTTTAACATCAACAGAGAATTCCTTGCTTTCAAGCTTTTCTTCGCCCTTGTCATCAAGTACTGCATTCCATTTTTCGCCGTCAAATTCTTCAAGCTGGTAGGTAACAACAATCTTGTAGTTGCTGTTTTCAGCAGGAGCTGTGAATGTTGCAAGCTTTGAAGCGGGGTTCTTATCGCCTGCTGCTTCAGGAGCAAATTCGCCTGCCTGTCCGCCATATGTGAATGAAACGGGAACATATCTTGTGTCACCGTACTGTGCTTTTGCAAGGTCGGGCTTATCGCCAACTGCTGCAAATGTGTAAGGCTGAGCTGCATAAATCTTTTTCTCATAATCAATTTCGATTGTGCAGTTATCAAGCTTTGCGTTGTAGTTTTCGGTTTTGTTTGTGAAAACAGCAAAAGGAGCGCTTACAAGGCTGGGATCCTGCTTTGCTGCAACAAAAGTTTTTCTTGCAACGATTTCATACTTGGTGTTAGCTGTAAGGCCGGTGAAAACGCCTGTTGTTGTCCAGGTTTTGCCGTTATCAATTGAATATTCTTCACCTTTAACAGCCTTGATAACGATTGAATCGTTTGTCTTATCTTTAAGAACGGGAACTGCGGGAGCTTTTGCAGCTGCCTTAAGAGTTGTTGCTTCAATTGAAACCTTTTCACTTGCATAAGCATCTTTTGATTCTGGATAATATGAAACAATTTTATAAACTGTGTCGGGTTTGAGACCTGCAAATGAAGTTGAAGTTTTGGCAGCAATTTTGTTGCCGTCTTTATCATAGCATTCAAAAACCGCACCGTTTGAACCTGTAACAACGATTGTTGTTGATGTTACTGTGGGAACGGGTGACTTGGGGGGAAGCTGACCGTTCTTGAGCTTGCGAACGATTTCAGCTGTGTAGCTTTCTGTTTCAGAAACGGTAACCTTAGCTGTTACTTTGTATTCAGTGCCGGGAGTAAGGTTATAATAGTTTGCTGAGCCGTCCTGAAGAGTGTTTGACGAAACGCCTTCATTGGGAGCAATTGAATACTCAACGGGGCAGTCTGTTGCTGTTTCAACTCCCTCGGGAAGATATTCTACTGTAGGAGCACAAACGATTGCTTTATCAGCAACCTTGAGAACAACAGCTTCTTCAAGAGCATCTTTTACCCACTGGGGAACTTCGCCTGCTGCGTTGGCTGTTAACATGCATGATAAAACCATGAGAGTTGCAAAGAACAATGAAATGATTTTCTTTGCTGTCATTTTGGATGTTGTCATTTTACTTTCCTCCGTTTTATTTTTCTCTTTCTGAAGAGAATGGATAATGAGATTATAGCACAGACTTTGTAAAAATGGAATAGCATTTTAAAAAATAAATATGAATAATCAATTAAAATTTTGGATTTGTTGACATTTTAAGTGAATTTGTTATACTTTCAATATAAAATTTTATCATAAAAGGAGGTCTCATCATGAGCAAAGGAGAAGTTGCAAAGCAGCTTTTTGAAAGCGGTTATAATTGTGCCCAAGCTGTTTTTTGCGCTTTTTGCGATGAAACGGGTTTTGATAAAGAAACTGCCTTGCGCCTTTCGGCCGGCTTTGGCGGCGGTGTTGGCAGAATGAGAGAGGTTTGCGGTGCAGTAAGCGGTATGACAATGGTTTTGTCATATAAGCTTGCATCTGTTGACCCTGCCAAAAAAGGCGAAATTTATGCGCTAATTCAAAAAGCGGCAGGCGAATTCAAAGAAATCAACGGTTCAATTGTTTGCCGTGAATTACTAAATCTCAGCAAAGGCCCCTCCTCCCCCGTGCCTGAAGAAAGAACGGCTCAGTATTATCAAAAACGGCCTTGTGCCGAAATTGTGAGAATAGCCGCTGATATAACAGAAAAATATTTGAATTTATAAAAATAATTTAATTCTGTATCTTGTATAACCTGTAAAGGTATGCTACTATATAAAAGATATAATTAATTTAAATCAGGAGTGATTAAAAATGAAACTGCCCGTTGCCGTTCAGCTTTATTCCGTAAGGGATGAAATGCAGAATGATTTTTACGGCACAATAAAAGCTATGAAAGAACTTGGTTATGACGGCGTTGAATTTGCAGGTCTTTTTGACCAGAACCCCGCTGAAATCAAGGCTTTCTGTGAAGAAATCGGCATTGTTCCCATTTCAGCCCATGTTCCTTATTACGATATGCTTGAAAACCCTGAAAAAGTTCTTGCAGATTACGCTGAAATCGGCTGCAAATACGTTGCCGTTCCTTATCTTACCGAAGAGTGCAGACCCGGCACAGACGGCTTTGCCGCAACTGTTGAAGGCATCCGCAAAATCGGTGAGGCTGCTAAAAAGCTCGGCATTCAGCTCCTTTACCATAATCACGATTTTGAATTTGTTAAAATCGGCGAGGAATATGCGCTTGACGTTCTTTATTCAACAATCCCCGCAGACCTTCTTCAGACAGAAATTGACACCTGTTGGGTAAACGTTGCAGGCGTTAACCCTGCCGAATATGTTGAAAAATACAGCGGCAGAGCTCCCGTTGTTCATCTTAAGGATTTCAAGATGAGCGGCACAAAGCAGGGCCAGCTTTACAAGCTTATCGGCATTGATGAAAACGAAGAAGACGAAGAGCAGGATGCGTTCTCTTTTATGCCTGTGGGCTACGGTGTTCAGGATATGCCTGCAATCCTTGCAGCATGCGAAACAGCAGGCGCAAAATGGGTTGTTGTTGAGCAGGACAGCCCGGCAAAAGACGATACTCCCATGAATTCGGTTAAGCTCAGCAGAGAATACCTTAAAACTCTCAGCTGGTAAAATAAAAATCTAATGTGAGGTAAATAACTATGTCAGAAAACATCCTTGATAAATTCAAAAATGCTCCTGCAGAAGAAAAAGTAAGAGATATGAGCAAAAAGATAAAAGTCGGCATCATCGGCACAGGTTGGATTGCCGAAGCTCACGTTAAAGCATACCAGAAATGCCCCGACGTTGAAATCGTTGCAGCTGCAGACCTTGTTCCCGGTAAGGCAGAAGCTTTCTGCGAAAGATACAACGTTGGCGGTGACGTTAAGTTCTATCCCAGCCACAAAGAACTCATTGATGCCGGCGAATGCGACGCAGTAAGCGTTTGTACCTATAACGCAACTCATGCAGAATGCACAATTTATGCTCTTGAACACGGCGTGAGCGTTCTTCTTGAAAAGCCTATGTGTGTTACTCTTGAAGAAGCCGTTGCAATCTGCAAGGCTGAAAAGGCAAGCAAGGGCGTTCTTTCAATCGGCTTCCAGCCCAGATTTGACGAGAATATGAAGATGCTCAAAAAGGTTGTTCAGTCCGGCGAACTCGGTCAGATTTATTACATCCAGACCGGCGGCGGCAGAAGAAGAGGCATCCCCACTCCCTTCGGCACATCGTTCATCCAGAAGGATACAGCAGGCATCGGTGCTCTGGGCGATATCGGCTGCTATTCACTCGATATGGTTCTTAACTCAATCGGCTATCCCAAGCCCCTCACAGTTTCAGGCTACAAGTCGGATTTCTTCGGCAAGAGCCCTGATTATGAGCATCACGACGTTTTCGGCGTTGATGACTTTGCAGCAGCTTTTGTTCGTCTTGAAGGCGGAATCATTCTTGACTTCAGAATTGCATGGGCAATGAACCTTGACACTCCCGGTGATACCATTATTATGGGTACTAAGGGTTCAGTCAGAGTTCCCTCAACCGAATGCTGGAACGGCAGCATCGGCGGTCCCCTCGTAATTTACCACGAAATCGCAGGCGAGCAGATTGAAACATATATCCCCATGAAGCACAACGACGTTGACTGCTTCGATATCAAAATCCGCTCATTTGTTGATGCTGTTAAAGAAGGCGGCGAAGCTCCCGTTCCCTGCAGCCAGATTCTTTACAACCAGGCTATTATCGACGGTATTTCACGTTCCGCTGAACTTGGCAAGGAAATTGAAATCGAAATCCCCGAAATCTAAAAAAATTTTAACGGCACTCCGTAAGGGGTGCCGTTTTTTACAAAATAATTGCTGTTTTCATATTCTAAAATGATACAATATTACCCTTTACTTTTTGCCGATAAAAGAATATAATCCTTTTGGCAAAAAGGAGATGTTGTTTTTGAAAAATTTTTATCTTAAGCCTAAGTTTTTTTCAGTAATAAAAAAATATTCGGCTCAGCAATTCACAAAGGATTTGATTGCAGGTGTTATTGTTGCAATCATTGCTTTGCCGTTATCAATCGCCCTTGCTCTTGCTTCGGGCGTTGAACCTGCCTGCGGTATTTACACGGCAATTGCGGCAGGCTTCTGCGTTTCTCTTTTCGGCGGCAGCCGTATTCAGATTGCAGGCCCCACAGCGGCTTTTGCATCAATTGTTGCAGGTATAGTTGCCGCTCAGGGTATGGACGGCCTTTTTATTGCAACAATTATGGCAGGTATTATACTTATCGCTATGGGTATTTTCCGTTTTGGTGCTCTTATTAAATTTATTCCCCATACGATAACAACAGGCTTTACTTCAGGCATAGCTCTTACAATTCTTATCGGTCAGATAAAAGACTTTCTCGGCCTTACATATGCCGACGGAGTGAAGCCCATTGAAACAATTGAAAAAATCGAAGCCAATATAGAATTTATAAGCACTTTTTCTTGGCAGGCCCTTGCTGTCGGTGCAGTGAGCCTTGCAATCCTTATAATTTACCCCAAATTTGAAAAAAGAATTCCGCCCTCACTTATAGCTGTTCTGGCAGGTGCACTTATGGTTGCATTTCTGCCGGGTTTTGAAGAGAATGTATACACAATCCGTGATCTTTATACAATCCCTTCAGGGCTTCCCAAGGTTGATTTCGGCAGTATGAATCTGAGCTTTGAAAAAGCTTCGGCGGTTTTGCCGGATGCATTCACTATTGCGGTGCTTGCAGCTATTGAATCGCTCCTTTCCTGCGTTGTTGCCGACGGTATGGTCAACTCGCACCATAACTCAAATGCAGAATTGGTTGGCCAGGGTATAGGAAATATTGCTTCCGTGCTTTTCGGCGGCATCCCGGCAACGGGAGCAATCGCAAGAACTGCGGCGAACGCCAAAAACGGTGGCAGAACTCCCGTTGCAGGTATGGTACACGCTGTTGTTCTTTTGCTCGTTCTCTTGTTTCTTATGCCTTATGCAGGGCTTATCCCTATGCCGACCATTGCCGCAATACTCTTTATGGTTGCATATAATATGAGCGAATGGAAAAAATTTGTGCACATAGTTAAAGCTGCACCCAAGAGCGATATACTTATTCTCATTGTAACCTTTGTTCTTACTGTTATTTTTGATCTTGTTGTTGCAATTGCTGTAGGCATGGTTCTTGCCGCAATGCTCTTTATGAAGAGAATGAGTGACGAAACTACCGTTAACGGCTGGAAGTATATCGACCCCGATGCCGATGAGGACAGCATTGAACTCAGAGCTGTACCGAAAGATGTGAGAGTTTATGAAATCAGCGGACCTCTTTTCTTCGGTGCGGCAGACAAAATCCCTGAAATCATTCTCAAAGATTATACTCGATGCCTTATTCTCAGAATGCGTGCAGTACCTTCGCTTGACTCAACCGCACTCAATGAACTTGAACTTCTTTATAAAAAGTGCAAAAAGCAGGGTGTAAGGCTTATTCTTTCTCACGTAAACGAACAACCTTTGAGCGTTATGCAGAAATCAGGCTTTTATGATGCGGTGGGCAAAGAAAACTTCTGCCTGCATATTGACGAAGCACTGAAAAAAGCAGAAAAGGTAACATCATAATAAATATTATTTCCAAAGCACTCCTTCAGGAGTGCTTTAGCTTGTCAAAAAAGTTGTTGTTTTCGCAGAATGCCGCTTGATGAAATTGCCTCTCTTTCAAGGGAGGTGGATTTTGCAAAGCAAAAGACGGAGGGATTTATCGGCACAAAATCCTTGCAAATCAACGTTTTCGCTCAAAACGTGAGACTCCCTCAGTCACTCCGTGACAGCTCCCTCAAGAGGGAGCCGTAAACAACAAGCTTTAGTTTTGCAATAAAAAAGTCAAGTTTATCTACAGTCAAAAGCACTCCTTCGGGAGTGCTTTTATTTTTGCTCTGAATTATATTTTCTGTAAGCAACGAGGGCATTCAGGCAAAGGTCAATCAAATCCGTATCCATTTCCGTTACCGGCTTTTCAAGCTCTTGGCCGATAATCACATCCAGTTTTTTTGCATTCAGTTTAAGAGTTTTATCATTCAGATATGTTCTTATTGCATCAAGAGAGCGTTTATACTCTTTCAAAAAATCACCTCTGATTTTTGGTCTATAACTATATATGACCAAAAAGCGAGTTTGTCACACAAAAAATTTCAAAAAAACTGAAAAACAAAAAACAACCGAATCTGCGCAAAGCAAATTCGGTTGTTCTTGTTAAGTTAAATGATAAAGATTTATTGTCCGCTTTTGATTTTTCTCTGCGTATTTTAAGGTTTGGTAAGCACCGCCCGATTTGTTCTTCACGTAAAATACAACAAGTTCGGACCTGTCAACCATATCTCTGTTCCTTGCCACTATGGCAAATTTGGGGTTGCAGAGTGCCGAAGCTTCGCAGATTTCAATTGAATCATAATAATTTTCAAAAGCTTCGGCGTTTTTTCTCAATTCAGCGGTTTCATAGGGCAAAACAAGGGTGAGTGAAGCGTTTTCACAGCCGGTTTCTTTTTTCAGCCTGCGGATAACAGACGAAACCATCTGATCAAAATCCCCGTTTCTTCCAACAAGGAATTCAATCTCATTTTTTGAATTAGCAATCAGAATGCGGATAAGCTCATAAAGCTTTTCTTCCGCAACCCGATAATCTTCAATTATTCTGTGGCCAAAAAAGCTGACGGTTTGTTTATCAGTCATTTTTATCATTCACCCTGACGCTCCCTCACAAGGGAGCTATGTTAATGTTTAGTTTTTTTGCTCAGCAGCATGTGATGTATGCGGAATCAATCAAAGTATCCTGGGTATGGTCACATCTTGAGCAAACCTCACGGTTATAACGATTACGAAGACATCTGGGGTTTGTTGCTCTTGCCTTGTGAGTTATTGTTGTTATAACTGTTGATTCATATTTATGGCCGAAAAGAGTGCACATAAGGCCGTAGGTTGCGGCATCATCGTCATTGCCGGGATTGGTGTAATCTTCAATAAAGCTGTTGCGTAATTCTTCGGTTGTATTTTTATCAAAGATAAACTGGGTATCGCCAACGGTAATAACAACGGTTTCGGCTGTTTCCTCTGCAACGGCAAAGGCGGAAACAGACATTACGGAAAACACGCAAACAACGGCAAGAATAAGTGCAACTATTTTTTTCATATCAATTAATCTCCTCTAAATTATTTATAATTCCGAAAAGATTATCTTCTGTATCTGACCTAATATTATATAAGCATCCGTTATGTTCAAAAAACGCCTGAACTGTTGATTCAAGCTTATGGCAATAAACGTTGAATGAATTGATTTTAACCTCATAGCTGCCTGCCTTCATTTCATCCGTTATGCTTTTGCTTTTTTCTACACTTATACCATGATAAGGGTTGCTACATTGAAATAAATAACTTTCAACGGGTTCTTCGTATATGTACCAGACAGAAACAATCTTTTCGTTTTCAGGCAGCCAAACGGGGTAAAGCATATCATAATTTTCTGCTTGAGCAAATTCCTTAAGCGAAGAATAGCTTTTTGACTCGTTTGACTTTATTACTGTTATATTTTCATATTCAACGGTTTCGCCGCTCAGCATTTCGTTGATGGCTGTTTTGAAATCGTTCAGAATCCTAAGCGATTTGTCGCCGTCTGCAACTGCAAGCAAACCGAAGAGTGCTATCAACACCGCAAGTATGGCAGCTATAACAGCAATTCTCTTGGCTCTTACTTTCTTCTTTGCATAAGAGCCTATAGCCGTTACCTTGCCCTTGAACGGTATTGCATTTACTTTTTGTTCAATTTCTTTTTTAGTCAATCTTTGTTTACCTTCAAGTTCCATGAGAAAATCAACGCATTCTGTTACAAGATCGCTGTCCATTTCCTTATAGTCCTTTGAAGTTTCAAGCAGGATTATCGCCATAAGCTTGTCCTTTAAAGACTGTTTTACAGCGGTCATATCTTGTTTGTTTCCCATGGGTTTGTTCACCTCCTGTTTATACTTTCTGAAATAGTAATTAATATAGTTTTGAAAGGCATATTTACGCCACAGCATCGTTAAAAAACATTGAAATAGCCTGTATGTCAAAGAGAAAAATGTCCGAATGTGTATGACACATTGTATTTCAGACACGTGAGATTACTGTTTCAAAAAGTATCTGATTCAAAAAAACGCAACACCTCCTCATATATATATGACAGAAATTGCGTTTTATCACACAAAAAATTTTAAATTTTTTGAAAAATTTTTAAATTTTCATAAAAATCAGCAAAATAGCCATAAAAATAAAGGATGCTTTTTCTTTAATTTTCAGCCTGAGTCTGTAAACTCTCGTTCTTACAGCGTTTTCAGTAACATTAAATTCTTTTGCCAGTTCTTCATATTCCATATGTTTGATGTAAACCATTTCAAAAAGCTCAAGTTCTTTTTCACTCAACGAAGATAGAATTCTCTTCTTATTTTCTTCAAGTTCTTCCGAAGTAATTTTATTATCTTCTTCCATTTCGTAGAGAATATCCGCACTTGCCTGTGAACCGAAAACGGCTCCGAAAATAAGCTCTTTTTCTCTTTTAGCGATAGCTCTGAACTGCTCTTTTATTTTGTAATCGGCAACTTTATAAAGCCACGCTTTTATGCAATCATCTTCAAGTTCGTTGTATTTTTTCTGAAAGAAAAGAAAAACCTCCTGAGTAACGTCAGCAGCGTTTTCTTCATTTTGGAGTCGAGAAAGACAAAGATGATATATGTCATTATAGTAAAAACTTGCAATTTCAGTCGCTCTTTCAGCACTTATCAACATATATCACCTCTTTTCCGTTTATTACGTATAGACTATACCATATTTTTCCTTATACTGTCAAATAAAACAAAAAATCCGAACCCCTTGCCGATTGGCATTAAGTTCGGATTTCTCCATTGTGGTGGACGTTAACGGACTTGAACCGCTGACCCTTCGCACGTCAAGCGAATGCTCTACCAGCTGAGCTAAACGTCCGCACCTGCAACAAGTGCAGGTGTTATTATATATTAATTGTTTCTCTTTTGTCAAGAGCTTTTTGCAATTTATTTGCCTCGCAAAAGCTTAAGCAAAGCATCAGCTTCCTGTGCAGCTTCTGTAAAAGAATTGTTTTTCCAGAAAGCGGCGGCAGAAGAAAGCAGCATAACAATAAAAGACGCCACTTTTTCTGCTGTTTCCTTGCCAAAATCAACTTCTCCAAACCCAAAAAGCTGAAATCCCACATTAACAATAGCAATAATAAGGAAAATAAGCCTTACCCAGGTTGAGGGTGATACCGTTTTAAGCTGACGGATAATTCTGCTCAATGTGTTCATGCCTGTAAACCTCCATTTTATAATTATCTTCGATTGCTTTGATTTTCATTTCATTAACTGTCATTCTTTCAACAAGGTTATTATGCTTGCTGACCTTTTCCTCAAGCTGCTGCAGGCGGAAATTAGTCAGTTTTTGAGAAGCAAGTATACCCGCAACGCAGCCTATTGCAGAGCCGAAAAAAGAAAAAAATGCGTTCCAATCCATCAGTGCCTCCTGATATATCTGCCGTTAAGAGAAACCCAGCCTCTGCCGTCGGCAAGTTTGCCCCATATTCCTGCAGAATCCGTTTCGGTTATGCAAAGAACATCACCGTTTTTGACTGTACCGTTTGTCTGATGCTTTGTGCCCGGGCCTTTGCGGATATAAAGGCTGCGGCAAATAACGGATATTTTAAGCTCTCTTTTTTTGCTAAAAAACGCCTGCTCAATAGCTTTGCCGATAGCAACACCGCAATCCTTTTGCCCTTGGGGTGTTTTTATTTTCGCCAAATCTTTAGGGTTATCAATAAAAACGGTTTCAACAAGGATGGCACAAGGCTTGGTAAGGCGGATTATTGCAAAATAATCTTTTCCATTATTGCTGAGCCTGACCTTCGGTCCTCTGTTTGCAACATTAAGTGCAGATGATATGTTTTGACAAATCATCTGCGAAACCTTTAGCCCTGTTGGCGAATCGTGATAATAAAAAACCTCCGTTCCGGTTCCGCCGGCGGCATTAAGATGTATTTCGGCAATAAAATCATAATCAGCAGAGTTTACTTTTTTTATTCTGTCGGTCAGGTATAAATCACCGTTATAGTTCATCAGGTCACAACTGAGATAATCGGCGGCATATTTTGCAATTTCTCTTGCTATTTTAAATTCGTGAAAGCCCGAGCTGACAGCACCGCTGTCATATCCTCCGCTTGCCGACTTGCCGTGACCGACTATTATGCAAATTTTTTTATCCATTTATGCTCCCTCTATCAGCAATTCGCGGAACTTTTCTGCCGGATAGTTGGTAAAAATCAAGCAGCCGTCAACATTTTTTATAATGCTTATCGAACAAGCGGGAACGAAAACAGTATGGTATTCATACATTTCATCAAAATAAACCAGCTCACCCTGTTCAATAACCGCAACAACAACTGTATCATAAGTCAAATTCATAATATCAGCACAAATGCTTTCAAGATGTTCGTTTGCTTCCTGCGCAGTTTCAAAAATATACGTGCTGTTGCCGCCCTGACCGTCAAACATTGCAGAAATCGTCATAAGGCTTATAGCACGAATATCAATATTCTTATAATTGAGTATCGGTACCCCATTATTAAGCTTTAAATGAGAGTTTCCCCCTAAAACAAAACCGCCGCTGGCTTCTTCAGTTGCAAATGGAACAACGCTCAATTTTTCAAGCTCGGAATTCACGCTGTCCATATCGCTGTTATGCTTTTGCTCTGCTTCGGAAAGCTTTGAATTGAATCCGGATTCAAAAGCTTCAATTTCGCTGCTGTGAAATTGCCTCAAATCTTCAATCTTGCTCTCAAGCTGAACGTTAATGCTGTTAAAATCAATTCCATGGAGCGTTTCAAGCTCCGAGAGCCTTTTTTCAAGCTGAATGAGGCGGATAACCGAAGGCGCATCGGATGAAAGAAAATCCTCAACACCCATAATCGAAGGCTTAAATTTTATTTCTGCCACCGAAGTTTTTTTGATAACTTCTTTACCTTCGCCGGATTTATGAGCTTCAAGCTGAAATTTAAGTCTGCCCGTACAGGTTAATTCAGCAGTCAAAGGGCAATAAATCTTTTCACCGTCAATGTATACAGGTTTGTCGTTTGCCGAGCGTATTTCATTTGAAACCTGCTTACCTGCGATGCGGGAATTAGAAAAACTCAATATGTAATAATCATAGTTTCCGTTTGCAAATTCGCCGAGTGAAATTTCAAGGATTTCTGCGTTGTGTTCGCCTGAAAATCCCTCTGCCGCTTCAACGGTAATGTTTGATTTTTCGTCTATATATGCATTGATTATATTGCTCATGCCGCAATACCTCCCCAATCATTTTTTCCGCCGCCGTTATAATAGCTTTTAAGATACTCCGCAGTTTCCTTTGCTTCTCTGTATTCGCGGTAAAGTGTGCTCAGTTCGCTTTTAAGAATATACGCCTCATTCGAGCAAACGCTGTTTTTAAGGCTTCTTAAACGCATACGTTTTTGAGCTATTCTGCTTTTAACGCATTCGGCGGCTTTTTCATACTCTTTTCCGAGTTCGTAAAGTGTTTTTTCTTTAGGCATTTTATGCTCCTTTCAAAATATAATCTGTTGTAACGCTGAAGAATTCGCTTATAACAATCACTTCCCTAATATCAGGGACAGACTCAGCTTCTTCAAGACGTTTGAGCCTGTTTTCCGAAATACCCAGAACTTTGCCAAGCGATAGCCTTGAAAGATTTTCGCTCTGACGCAAACGCCTTATCCTGTCACCGGCAGAACCGGCTTTGAAATGCTTTGCTGCTGCAATAACTCTTGCTCTGCCCAAAGCAAGAGGAATAATGTTGCTGTCAGCCAGAATCTCGTTTTGATATTTAACCGTATATTCAAGCACTTTTTTCAGTTTATCCTGAGCTCTTTCAAGGGTTTTGTGAACTGCTGCAGGGCTGATATTCCGCTTTTGTGAAATTTGAGTTAAAGTAAGAGAATCAAACCAAAAATCAGTTATGGCAAGCTGCTCTTTTTCTGTCAGCTCTTTTGAAATTGCAATTTCCAGCAAAGCTGCAAGGTCAACGCTCCTTTTTCTCCAGGCATATTCTGCAGGGGTTTCGCACTCGTTGCAACAGCGGCCGCAACAAGCTGACTGAGCTGCTTTGATTTCAGCCTCATCGGGATAATTAAAAAAGCTTTCTTCTTCAGTTTTGATGCTTTTCACATAAGCACCTCCTTCTGTTTCGCTGTTTTTAATAGCGACGCTATTAATTATAGTGAACGTTTGTTCGTTTGTCAATAGTATTTTTAATAATTTCCAATTTTCTCTTGACATTTTTAATAGCATAGCTCATAATAGGCTTGTGAAAAGAAATAATTGAATGTGCGTGCCCGAATATTCTTCCGGCATAGCACGGAGGGATATATAATGAATATAATAAAAGAACTGAGAAAGCAAAAAGGGCTTTCCCAAAGCGAACTTGCAGCTCTGTGCAACGTGCATCAGACCGCTGTGAGCCAATGGGAAAACGGCAGAACTTCGCCTGACAGCGAAAGCCTTAAAATCATCTCATCTGTTCTCGGCGTTTCGGTTGGTAAGCTTATCGGCGGCGAAGAGCTTGACGGCAAAACCCTTGTTCCGGTTCTGGGCTATGTCAGGGCAGGCATACCTATGGAGGCTGTAGAAGACATTTTGGATTACGAAGAAATCAGTGCCGATATGGCGGCAAGAGGCGAATATTTCGGCCTGAAAATTAAAGGGGACAGTATGCATCCCCTATTCCATGCGGGCGATACGGTGATAGTTCGCCGTCAGCCTGATGTTGAAAGCGGTGAGATTGCAGTTGTTCTTGTCAACGGCAACGATGCAACCGTAAAAAAACTGATAAAAAAAGACACAAGCGTCCTGCTTGTATCTGAAAATTCGGCATATGAGCCTATGATATTCGATAAAAAAGAAATTGAAGCTTTGCCCGTTACCGTTGTTGGCAAAGTTGTTGAGCTGAGAAGAAAATTCTGACTGTGAAATTTTATTCTCTGCGTTTGTTATTCGTTTATATAATTTGCCCATATAATCATTATCATTTGGTTACTTTTTTAATTGACAAAAAATTCACTTCAAGATATAATATAAATGAACATTTGCATGACTGACGGATTTTGCGGATTACCGCAAGGGAGTGTGAATGTGTTATAGCCGACCGTCTGGGCAAATCAGTTCATTTAACCTGATTTGCCCTTTTTTGTTTTTTTAGGAGCAATCAGGAGAAAAGGAGTTATTATGAAGCACACAAATTGGAACGGATTTATTGAAGGCGCTTGGCAGAATGAGATTAACGTTCGCGATTTCATTCAGACCAACTACAAAGAATATGCCGGTGACGCTTCTTTCCTTGCCGGTGCAACCGAGCGCACAAAAGCTTTGATGGAAAAGGTTCAGGCTCTTTTTGCCCTTGAACGTCAGAAGGGCGGAGTGCTTGATATTGACACAGATACGGTTTCATCTCTCACAAGCTATGCACCCGGATATATTGATAAAGAAAACGAAATCATAGTAGGTATGCAGACTGACAGCCCACTTAAGCGCGGCGTTAATCCCTTTGGCGGCATAAGAATGGCCCGTCAGGCTTGCGAAGCTTACGGATACAAGCTCAGTGATAAGGTTGAACAGGAATTCCTTTACAGAACAACTCATAACTCAGGCGTTTTCAGAGCATATACAGACGAAATGCGCCTTGCCCGCAAATGCCACGTTATCACCGGACTGCCCGATGCTTACGGCAGAGGCAGAATCATCGGTGATTACCGCAGAGTTGCCCTTTACGGCGTTGACAGACTTATTGAAGAAAAGAAAAAAGACAAAGCAAAGCTTGCTGACGGTGCGTTTAAAACCGAAACAATCCGCCTTGATGAAGAGCTTTTCCAGCAGATTGCTTTCCTTGGATATATGAAAGAAATGGCGGCAATGTACGGCTTTGATATCAGCCAGCCTGCCGCTAACGCAAAAGAAGCCATTCAATGGACTTATTTTGCTTATCTTGCATCAATCAAAGAGCAGAACGGTGCCGCAATGTCACTCGGCAGAGTAAGCAGCTTTTTTGATATTTATATTGAGCGTGATATTGCCAACGGAACTCTCACGGAAGAGGGCGCGCAGGAGCTTATGGACGATTTTGTTATCAAGCTCAGAATTGCAAGGCACCTTCGCACCCCCGAATATAACGAGCTTTTCGGCGGCGACCCGATGTGGATTACCGAAGCTGTGGGCGGTATGGGCGAAGACGGCAGAACTCTTGTAACAAAGAACAGCTACCGTATGCTCAACACCCTTTACACTCTCGGTTCATCTCCCGAACCTAATCTGACCGTTCTCTGGTCAACAGCTTTACCCGCAAACTTTAAAAAGTTCTGTGCCAAAGTTTCGGCTGACACGGATTCAATCCAGTATGAAAACGATGACCTTATGCGTCCCAAATACGGTGACGATTATGCAATCGCTTGCTGCGTTTCGGCAATGAAGGTTGGCAAGCAGATGCAGTTCTTCGGTGCAAGATGCAACCTTGCAAAACTTCTTCTTATCGCAATCAACGGCGGCTACGACACAACAAGCGGAATTCATATCGGTCCCCAGATGCAGGTTATGGATACTGAAAAACTTGATTATGATTCGGTTATGCGCCGCTATATGATTTATATTTCCTGGCTCAGCCATCTTTACGTTAACACAATGAACGTAATCCACTATATGCACGATAAATATGCATATGAAAAAACTCAGATGGCTCTCCACGATACCGATGTTCACCGCTTTATGGCTTTCGGAATCGCAGGTCTTTCGGTTGTTGCAGATTCACTCAGCGCAATCAAATATGCAAATGTGCACCCCATCAAAGATGAAAACGGCTTTGTTGTTGATTTTGAAACCGTTGGCGATTTCCCGAAATTCGGTAACGACGATGACAAAGTTGACCTGATTGCAAAAGATTTAACTCACACCGTTATCACGGAATTAAGAAAAAATGATACATACCGCCACGCAGAGCACACCCTCTCCGTTCTTACCATCACTTCAAACGTTATGTATGGCAAAAACACCGGCGCAACTCCTGACGGCAGAAAATCAGGCGAGCCCTTTGCACCCGGTGCAAACCCGATGCATAACAGAGAAGAAAACGGTGCCCTCGCATCGCTCAACTCAATCACCAAGCTCAGCTATGACGATTGCCGCGACGGAATTTCAAACACATTCTCGATAACTCCCGAAGCTCTCGGCAAAACCGAGGATGAAAGAATCGGCAACCTTGTGGGCATTCTCGACGGTTACTTTGCCAAGATGGCTCACCACATCAACGTTAACGTCCTTAACCGTGAAACTCTTATGAAGGCATACGAAAAGCCCGAGGATTACCCCAACCTCACAATCCGAGTTTCAGGCTATGCTGTTAACTTCAACAAGCTTTCGAGAGAACAGCAGCGTGAAGTTATCAGCCGCACGTTCCACGAATGCATATGAGCATAAAGGGCAGAGTTCATTCAATCCAGAGCCTTGGAACGGTTGACGGTCCGGGCATACGCTTTGTTGTTTTTCTTCAGGGCTGCAACCTGCGTTGCAAATGCTGCCATAATCCCGACACCTGGGATATGAACGGCGATACGGAATATTCAGCCGAAGAAATTGCAGAAAAAGCTTTGCGTTATAAAGAATATTTCGGCAGCGACGGCGGGATAACCGTTTCAGGCGGCGAGCCGCTTTTGCAAGCGGAATTTGTGCGTGAAATCTTCAGGCTGTGCCACCAAAACGGCATTAACACCTGCCTTGACACTTCAGGCAGCGTTCTTAATTCTTCTGTTAAAGCTTTGCTTGAAGAGACCGACAGGGTTTTGCTTGACATAAAATATACAGACGATGCTCTTTATAAAGAAAATGTCGGATGTTCAATTGAAAAGCCGCTTGAGTTTCTTGAATATCTTAACCAAAACAAAATCCCCGTCACGTTAAGGCAGGTTATTATCCCTACCCTTAACGATAACGAGGAAAACATTATAAAGCTTAAAAAGCTTGCTCAAAGCAACCCCTGCGTTGACAAAACGGAACTGCTTGCTTTCAGAAAGATTTGCCAAACGAAATATGACCAAATGCAAATCCCCTTCCCCTTTGCCCACCTCCCGACACCGACGGTGGAAACGATGGATAAGCTTAATAAGATGCTTTAATAAGCTCAAACACCCCGTACCGTTTGGTACGGGGTGTTCTGATATTGCTAAATCAGCCCATTTCATTAATTAAATCGCCGATTTTGGCAAATTCAAGCCTTGCCAACTTAGCCTCATATTCTTCAAGGGTTTGTTCTTTTTTCATTGCTCGGATAGTTATAAAAGTTTCATCTATGCTTATTTCTGAATGAAACTCATTGTCGTAATAAAAAATCCTTGCTGTTACACTCTCATTAGTCACTTCTTTTACAAATTCCGCCTCTTCAACATTATCATATGATAAATCTGAAGGGCTTCTGTTTTTAAAAGGAAAGTAAGTACACATAAGACTTTCTTTGCCTTCAATTAAAATTGGTTGAGCCATCCAGTCATATTCAATATAAAAATACATTTTCTGGAAATCTTCATAATTTCCGTCATATAAAATAACTGTGGTATCTTCTACTCTTTCTATTATTCTTTTTGCATCTTCTTTGTTATTTATATTAGCACTTCCGTATGTGTTTTGCGTTGCATCAACAAACTCAAGGAATTCTTCTTCATCCATTGTTTCATATGCTTTTTTGAATTCCGGAAAA
>JAZNRJ010000008.1:0-110654 GCA_045590675.1 Acutalibacteraceae bacterium | reverse complement strand
TATCCTCACATATTTGTGGACTGGATTGAACAAAACCAAGGACTTCTAAAAAGTGGGGCTTTGATTACAGATGTAACCGGTGTGAAAGGAAGTATCGTATATAAAATCCAAGATATGCTTCGTCCGGATGTTGAATTTATTGCGGCTCACCCGATGGCAGGTCGTGAAGTTTCCGGTGTTGAGAATAGTACAGATAAAATGTTTGCAGGAGCAAACTATATCGTCACTCCCACCGATAAAAACACTCCGGAAGCAATCAACACTTGTATGGAGCTCGGAAGATTACTCGGATTTTCAAACGTTACCGCTCTTTCACCCGAAGAACACGATGAAATGATCGGCTTTCTTTCGCAGCTCACTCACTGCATAGCAATAACGCTTATGACATGCAACGATAAAGAAAATATGGAAAAATTCACTGGCGACTCCTTCCGCGACCTTACCCGTATCGCGCGGATAAATGACCTGATGTGGAGTGAACTTTTCATAGAAAATAAAACTGCTCTTCTTGAACAGATGAATCTTTTTATAGATAAATTCATTGAACTTAAATCAATGCTTGAAGCAGAAGACGTTGAATCAATGAGAAAAATGATGCGTCATTCAACCGAGCGCAGAGCATTGTTTGATAAAAATTAGCTTTTGGAGGCAACGAAAATGAATATGAATTTTAAAAGAAAATTACCTATACCTATGGAAATAAAAGAACAGTACCCCATTACATACAAGCTTGAACAGATGAAAGAAAAACGTGATGAAGAGATTAAGGCAATTTTTGAAGGCAGAGATAACAGATTTATCCTCATAATAGGGCCTTGCTCGGCGGATAACGACGACAGCGTAATTGATTATATATCCAGACTCAGAGGCGTTCAGGAAAAAGTTTCGGACAAAATTCTCATTATTCCGAGAATTTACACAAACAAGCCCCGTACAACGGGTGACGGATATAAAGGTATGCTTCATCAGCCTGACCCTCACAAAGGTGAAGATATGTTAAAGGGTGTTGTTGCAATCAGAAATCTGCATATCAGAGCTATGCAAGAAACAGGCTTTACCTGTGCCGACGAAATGCTTTACCCTGAAAACTACAGATACCTTTCCGATGTTCTGTCATATGTTGCAATCGGTGCAAGGTCTGTTGAGAATCAGCAACACCGCCTGACAGCAAGCGGTTTTGATATTCCCGTAGGTATGAAGAATCCCACTGCAGGCGAAATTTCTGTTATGATGAATTCGATAACAGCGGCACAGCATTCTCACACTTTCATTTACAGAGGCTGGGAAGTTGAAAGTCAGGGCAATCCGCTTGCACACGCAATTTTAAGGGGATATGTCAACAAGCACGGTCAGTCAATGCCTAACTATCACTATGAGGATTTGATTAATCTTGCTGAAATTTATAATAAATCCGGCTTAAAAAATCCGGCGGTTATAATTGATACAAACCATGCGAACTCAGGCAAAAAGTGGATGGAGCAACCGAGAATTGCAAAGGAAATTCTTCACAGCTGCCGCCATTCAGACGATATTAAAAAGCTTGTTAAGGGTCTTATGATAGAAAGCTATATTGAAGACGGGGCACAGAAACCCGAGGAATGCATTTACGGTAAATCAATTACTGACCCTTGCCTCGGTTGGGAAAAAACCGAAAAACTTATTCTTGACCTGGCAGATGTTCTTTGATATATAAAAAAGTCTGCAAAGAACTGAATTAAGCTGACGTAACCTTGCAAACGGAAACGAACGCTGCATTCTCACACTTGTTGTGATGCTGCAATAAGGTTCTATGAAGCACAAAGGCTTGCAATAAAGAAAATTGCCATACAAACTGATTTAAATTCAGCTTGTATGGCTTTTCTTTTATTTAGGACTGTATGAAGATAAAATTTCAGTTATATCCTGATTATAAATATTACTGCCGAGAATATCTCCGTTTGCACTGAAACATATTGCACGGATATCCTCAGGGTTTTCTTGGTAGGGATTCTTGATTTCTTTGCTCAAATCAAAATATTCGTTTAGATATTTCAATGCGTTTCCGCTCGGGAATATCACATTCCCCTCACCCGTTTTAATTCCCATACGGTTAAATTTTTCAAGTATATCCCTTGTTTTGATATTATACGGATTATCTGCTTCAGGATTTACCAACCACGCAGGGTGAACTTTAAAACTAATATCTGCCGTATTAACGGCAGATGCAAATTCAATTGCATATTCAAGCGGAATGGTTTCCTGGTGAAAAGCATCAACCGAAAGCAGAATTTCATTAACTCCGCTTCTGATTATCTCTTTAGCAACAAGTTTTATTTGCTCAGAATCCTTACTGAAATATCCGTTTGTTATCAGTTGCCTTTGAGGAATATTCATTTCTTTTGCAGCCTTATGAATTTCGCAAACTGTTTTATAACAAAGCAAAGGCTCACCGCCAAAAGTCATAACGGATTTGATTTTGTATTCTTCAGCAATTTTGCGTACAGCGTTTGCAGCCAAATCCTCATCAATTCTATCATTACTCTTATGCTCCCCTTGTGAGCAATGTTTGCATCTGCCCGAGCAAGCCATTGTAACAACAAATTCGATGCGGTTGAGATTTTTAAGGTATTTATTCATAAATTTCTCCCCGAATGAAGCCATTTCAATAAATCCGCATAATTTCCTTTAAAATGATAGCTTCTTCCGTTTTTGTTAAGACCGATGTTTGTCAATCCGAATTTTTCAAGAATGGCGATTGATTTGCTGTTACCGATACCGGCATAAGCTTCAACAAACTCAATATCTTCCTTTATATGCGGAATAACAAAGCCGTATAAGGCTCTGAAAACTCCCTTACTCTGATATTCAGGCTTAAACTGTATTTCCTCCATCATAAAGGTCTCTTTATTAGTATAATACTGAAAAAAACCTATGATATTATCGCTGTCTTTTATAAGAACAATTTGTCTTTCGTCACGTTTCAGACCGTCAGTTACGCACCCGTACCAACAGTTATAATCATCTTCCCTCGTATTACCTGTAGGTGCGATTACCGCCATATTATCAGCAAGGATATTGAATATATTGTTTGATACAGTTGAAAAATCAGGCTTGTTAAGATATTCGAATCTTATATCACGCAATGTCATCTTCTAAATCCTCATCATTAATTTAAAATATTCACCGTTTTCATCTGCACCGTCATACAATACTTCTGTAAACCCGTATTTTTTATACAGGTGCAAAGCATTAACATTATCTTTATCAACACCGACTGTTATTTCGGAATAACCCATACTTTTCGCTTTTGCGATTAGGAATTCCATAATCTCACTGCCTATGCCGCAGTTTCTGTATTCTTTTTTCACTATCATTCTTGAAACATAAATGCGTTTGCCGGGAACAGTGTAGTCAGGGTCGCCTGTATCTAAAACCAACGCTCCCTCGCCGATAAACTCACCGTTGATTTTATAAATGAAGACAAGACGGTTACCCGACTTTATCTCATCAAGCCATTTATCAGCAAGCGGCTGAGATTTAATATTCCAGACATTTGAGCATTTGTAATAGTCTTTGGGGTCAAGAGGTTCAATTGTAATTGGATTATCCAAGATGTTTTTCATAAACTCCGAAACCTGCCGTTTAGTTTTCAGCACAACGGTTTTATTTTTGTAGTTTTCCACAATTTCAGCATAGGTACGCCGTCTTTCTTTGTTTCTGCAGCCAAAAAGTGTAAACTTCAAAAACCACCAATTGAGGTCGTTTTTATAGCCGTCTTTCTTGCGTGATTTTGTTCGTTTAAGTATACGGTAAAAACAAGTCAGGCGGGGTAAAAGCAGCAAAATAATCAAATCCGCCTGTTCAAGCCGTTCGTTACAGAGAAGATATTTATAGTATCCGTCAATTATCCAGCTTTCTTTTGCCATAAACTCACCGACTTGCGGTAAAGCAAGAGAATCATCTATCGGTTTCCATTCTTTATCCCATTTAATTGAATCAAGATGCAAAACGGGTATATTTTTATTTTCTGATATATAATCAGACAGATACGTTTTACCGCTGCCGGCATATCCTAAAATTGCAATTTTCATAATTAAATCCTTTAATATACGGTTGCAAAAATCCCCGGCATAGGCCGGGGATTAAAGCATTAATTATTTGTTTTCATCTGCAGGTGTGCCGTTGAATTCGTCAACCTGAGCTTTAATTGCGTTTCTTCTTTCGCGGAGTTCTGCGTACATTCTGTCTCTCTTTTCACCGCTGAGGTCATAGAAGAGCTTGGGAATGATACCAAGAAGACCGGTAACAACGGGAAGAATTGTACACATCCAGAAGAGTGAGTATTCGGTTGCTTCGCTCTGGCCGCCGAAACCTGCGCCCTGAACATAACCGATTCTTGAAAGAATCATTGTTTTGATAGTGTTGCCGAGTGTTGAAACAAGCTTTGTTGCAAGACCCTTTGCAACACCGGTCATACCTTCGGTTCTGTAGCCGTTCTTCCATTCACCGTAGTCAATGGCTTCGTTACGCATTTCTTCGGGAATAACCTTTTTGATACCGTAGAAGAACATCCAGATAGTTTCACGGATCATCCATGCGGGAATCATTGCGCCGAGTTTCTTATAGTTCTTGTTAACTGAACCGACAAGGAAAACGCCGACGAGGAGAATGTTATCAACATGTGAGCCGGCAATCCAAAGAGCCTTTGTTGAGAACTTGGAGCGAGCCCAGGGAACGTATGAATAACTGATAGGTGAAACAACAGCGCCGGGGATACCAACGATTGTTGACATTGATGCAAGGCCGAGAACGTTGATATAATAGTAGTTTACACCGGAGCTGATACTGAAAGCTGAAAGGAACTCTGAAAGAGTGATAAGAAGAAGGGGCTTGTTTGTGATGATTGACTTAACGCTGTCTTTGATTCTGGGGCTGTCAACAGACTGCATAACTCTTTCTTTTGCAACAAATGCATACATAAGAGCAAATCCGCCCGCAACAACAGATGTGATAACACCGGCCGAAACATAAAGTGAACGCATCTGAATCTTAAGAGCGCCGCGGCTTACAAGGTCAATCAAAAGACCCATAAGGATTTCGGGTGCTTTCTCAACAAAGCCTGAAAGAAGGTTTGCCTGAGTGATAAGTCTGGTACGGTCAATGATGTTGGGGGTAATTGTTGCTGTCATACCTGTTCTTACAATTGCGATAAGCGAAGAAGCAAGGTTAGAGAACAGCTGCAACACAAGATAGAATCCCAATTTGGAAACATCATAAAGACCTTTATCGCCAAAGAATATCGGCATTGCCCAAAAAAGGATTGTCATAAACACGCCGGGGATTGCGTAAATAACAAGCCAGGGCTTGAATTTACCCCAACGGGTACGGGTTTTGTCAACAATAGCGGCAAGGAAAACGTCATTGATAACGTCCCAAATACCGATAATGAAAGTAACAATTTCCTGGAATTTCAGACCGATTTTAAGAATATCGGTAACAAAAACATCCTGATATTTCGTAATGTTAAAGCTTTGCGAAATATCGTCGAGTATGTAAGCAATGGTTTCTTTACTGCCGACATAGCGTCTGTCTTTCGGAACAGCACGAGGAGTCTGTTCGTCAATGACCTGAGCAGCATTTGTTCCTGATGCCATATCATCTCTCCCTTTATATAATAAAATCAATTTATTTTAACACAGTATCAACAACAATGCAACCATTCAAATTTTTTTCATATATTATTCACAGTATTCAAAGCTGTTTTTTGTGCAATAAAGCAAAAAGAACCGCCGTGCAAAACGGCAGTTCTTTTATAATATCTTTTTTTGAACTATGCTTTTTTGCTTTTACCCGAAAGAATGATGTTCATAAGGATACCGAGGATAAGAGCGGTTGCGATTGATGTGATTTTGATTGCACCGAAATCAAGGACAAGTCCGCCGATACCTGCAATAAGAATAACTGAAACAACAAAGAGGTTCTTGTTATCTTCAAGGTCAACCTTCTGAACCATCTTAAGACCGCTTACAGCAATAAAGCCGTAAAGAGCCATACAAACACCGCCCATTACACAGGGAGGAATTGAATTAAGGAAAGTAACAAAGGGAGAAACAAACGAAATAAGCATTGCAAGAATTGCAGTTGCAACTATTGTTGCAACCGAAGCATTTCTTGTGATAGCAACGCAAGCAACCGATTCGCCGTAAGTTGTGTTGGGGCATCCGCCAAAGATTGCACCCATAAACGAACCTACACCGTCGCCGAGAAGAGTTCTGTGGAGACCGGGTTCTTCAAGAAGGTCTTTGCCGATAATTGAAGAAATATTTTTATGGTCGGCAATATGCTCGGCAAAAACAACAAACGCTACCGGAACATAAGCTGCAGCAAGAGAAGCGATGAACGTACCGTCAATTTCTTTAAATCCTGCAATTGCGGTAAGGAAAGTGAAATCGGGGATTTCAAAAGCTCCCATATCTTTGAATAAGTCAAAGTTGATTATTCTGAGAGCATCGTTGCCTGTGCTGATACCGATAACGGTGAAGATTGCGGCAAGAATATAACCGGCAACAATACCGATAATAAAAGGAACAAGTTTAACGCCTTTTTTGCCGTAAACAGAGCAAAGCGTTGTTACAAGAAGGGTTACAAGACCGCAAACAATTGCAATAAGAGGATTTGCCGCAGGAGCAGACCCTATAACATCAACAATCTGGCCGTTTTCTATAGCCTGAGAAACGGTTTCAACAGCATAAGCACCTTTTTGAAGGTCGCCGACAGCGTTGCCCGCAAGTGAAAGACCGATAATTGCAACCGTGGGACCGATAACCTGCTTTGGCATAAGCTTATCAACCCACTTAACGCCTGCAAATTTAACAATAAGAGCAATTGCAACATAGACCGCTGCCGCAAAAGCAGCACCTACAATAAGACCTGCGTAGCCCTTAGCCATTGAAATTCCGCCTGCAAAAGCAACGGGCATTGAACCGAGGAACGCAAACGATGAGCCAAGGAAAACAGGGCTTTTAGCTTTTGTGAAAAGAATATAGACGAGAGTGCCGATTCCTGCACCGAAAAGGGCTGCCGAAGGCTGCATACCGTTACCTACAATCATAGGAACTGCAACCGTTGCCGCCATAATTGCAAGCAGCTGTTGGAAAGCAAAGATGATAAGCTGGCCGAATTTGGGCTTATCTTTGATTCCGTAAACAAGTTTCATTTTGTTACCTCCTTAAATTTAACCGCCCGATAACCCGACGGTTATCTGTTATCTTCAACTCTATCATATAGAATTTGGTTTGTAAAGCCTGTTAACAACAAAAAATTATACAATTTTTAAACCGATTTTTCTGTTAATTTGCTTAAATCACTGATATTTTTTTGCACTATTGACTTTGTGTTTTCATTATGATATACCATATAAAGAAATAGAAATACATTATAAATCAGGTGAAAAAATGGAAATCTTATTTTGTTTATCAATAGCACTTGCTGCGGGTCTTTTTATGTCGAGACTTTCCAAACTGCTCGGCTTGCCCGCAGTTACCGCATACCTCGTTGCAGGTATTCTGATCGGCCCTTATTGCCTGGGAAGACTCGGAATTGAAGGTCTCGGTTTTGTTTCTCACGAAAGCGTTGAATCTTTCGGCCTTTTCTCCGATGTTGCCCTCGGCTTCATCGCATTTGCAATCGGTAATGAGTTCAGGCTTTCACAGCTTAAACAAATCGGAAAAAAGGCAACCTTTATCGGTATTTTGCAAGCCTTTGTTGCAACACTTTGCGTTGATGCCGTTCTTATAGGTCTTCACTTTGTGTTAGGTGATAAGCTTCCTCTTTCAATGGCAATCACTCTTGGGGCAGTTGCAGCCGCAACCGCGCCTGCCGCAACCCTTATGGTTGTTCGTCAGTATAAAGCAAAAGGTAAACTCACCGATTTGCTTCTCCCCATCGTTGCTATTGACGACGCAGTAGGTCTTGTTATTTTTGCCGTTTCTTTCGGCATTGCAAAAGCAATTGAACACGGTGAATTTAACATCGTTGCAATCATTGTTGAACCGCTGCTTGAAATTGTTTTTTCACTTCTTCTGGGTGCTGTTATGGGTGTGCTTTTCACATTCTGCGAAAAGTTTTTCAGTTCAAACAGCCGCCGTCTCTCCCTTTCGATTGCGTTTGTCATTCTCACGGTTGCAATTTCAATGGTTAAATTTGAAATCGGCGGTATACATATCGGCTTCTCCGTTCTTCTTGTTTGTATGATGCTTGGCACAATGTTTTGCAATCTCTGCGATTTTTCGGCAGAAATTATGGACAAAACAGACCGTTGGACCGCACCTCTTTTCACCCTTTTCTTTGTTCTCAGCGGTGCAGAACTTGAATTGAGCGTATTTACCGATTTTGCCATTGTCGGCATCGGCCTTGCTTATATTGTCAGCCGTTCATTCGGTAAATATTTCGGTGCCTACGGCAGTGCAAAAATTGCAAAATGTGAGCCTCAGGTTACAAAATATCTCGGCGTAACCCTTCTTCCTCAGGCAGGCGTTGCTTTGGGAATGTCTGTAACGGCAATGGAACTTGGCGAAGTTGGCGTTCTTATCAGAAACATCGTTCTTTTCTCTGTTCTTGTTTACGAACTTATCGGTCCTCTTCTCACAAAGATTGCTCTCACAAAAGCAGGGGAAATTCAGCCCAAGGACCCCGAAAAGCACAGAAAGAACCGAACTGCTCCCGCAAAAATCTAAAATTAAATACTTTTTCAAAAAATCCTGCAAAATTGTAGGATTTTTTTTGCATTTTTCTGTAATGTGTGATACTATTTCTATATACTTGATGAAAGGGATGACTTCTATGAAAAAAATAGTTGCAATCATTCTGATGCTTACACTTGTTTTGGGTGTATGCAGTGTTACCGCAAGCGGTGAAAACGGTATCACCGATTTACCCCTTGTCATTGTACCCGGCTATTCTTCTGCCGACCTTTTTTTGGGCGATGATCCCGATACAGGCGAAAAAGTATGGCATCTTGATATGAATAAAGCTCTTGACCTTGTTGTTGAGAAAGCTGCGGAACTCGGCATAGGCATTGGCGCATTAACCGCCGGCAATGCTGAAGTTCTTGCCAAAAGCGTTGGTAAAGTGTTTCAGGACCGTTTCGAGTGCATGCGTTGCGAATTCGACGGTTCAAGTGCATATGAAATCTGCTATTATGACAAAGCAGCCGAAACAAACAACGCTGCCCTGAGAGCAAAATTCTCTGACAATTATCTTATTCACGAAGTGGATTTCAACGCTATGTTTGCCAAACACCTTCCCGACGATTTCATTTTTAACTTCAATTGTGACTGGCGAATGGGTGCGGAATCCTGCGCAACCGAGCTTGACACTTATATTCAGCAAGTAAAAGAACTCACCGGAAAAGACAAAGTTAATATTTACGCCATCAGCCACGGCGGTCAGGTTGCCGCAACATACCTTAACCTTTTCGGCTACAAAAACGATGTTGACAACGCTGTTATCACCGTGCCTGCAATTAACGGAGCAGGTATTGCCTATGACCTTGCAGTCGGCAAAGTTAAACTTAACGAAGAACAGCTCATCCGTTTTATAGAACAAGGCTTCAATTCGGAAGAGGATTTTGAATGGCTCGTAAAAGCTCAGCAACTCGGTTTTCTTGACGATGTTCTCAACTCTCTTGTGCCTTATGTTATGCCCATTTTAAGAACATGGGGTTCAATTCTGGATTTTATGCCTGCCGATAAATATGAAGAGGTTAAACAGGTTCTTTTTGACCGTGGTGAAGGTGAAGGTTTAATAGAAATAAGTGACAGATATCACTACGAAATTCTTCCCTTGATGGGTGAAAAGCTCCGTGCCTGCGTCGATAACGGTATGAACATTTCGATCATTATGGGTTACGGCGAACAAATCATCTCCGGTATGCAGCGCCATTCAGATGCCATCATTCTTACCGAAGGCGCAACAGGTGCAACCTGTGCACCCTTGGGTAAACGTTTTGCCGACGGATATGTTCAAGCCAAAGACTGCGGCGGCAAAAACAAAGTTTCACCCGGTATGGACATAGACGCTTCAACAGCTTATCTTCCTGATAACACTTGGTTTATTAAAGGTATGTTCCACGGTATGATGCATCCGACAATGTATTCAAGGGAGCTCGTAGTTACTCTTGCAATCAGCGATAAAATAAAAGATGTTTACTCCGACCCCAACTATCCTCAATTTATAGATTCTACCAGCATTTCTCAGTCTGTTTACGCCAAATTCAATAACAGCACTCCCGGTTATATCAGCTCACAAACAAATGCTCTGACCGTTACCAACGTTGGTCAGGTCAGTCCTCTTAAGATTCTTGCAGTTACCTGCAACGAACTCGACATTGAATTTGACGTTGGTTCCTCGCTTGAAATTGCCCCCGGCGAAAGCGTGGATATACCATTTACGGGAACTATTCCCTCGGAAAGCAAAACCGTTGCCAACGTTACGGTTTATTATAAAACCGAAAACCTTGCTCCCCTCAATTACAGAACCCAGGCTTTTACTCTTGACAGAGGAGACGCTGTTGACAGAACTCTCGGTTTTGCCGAAGCTGACAGAGTAACCGCCTTTGACAAAGCAGTCAGCTATTACACGGTAACCGTTCTTGAAAAGCTCGGTCTGAGAGAAGTTTTCACTCTTCTTTACGGAATTGTTTCATGTTGGCTTAATTCAATAGTATAAAGAAAAGGACTGTCTCGGTATGAGACAGTCCTTGCTTTATTTCCGCTTGATTCTTGACCAGTATTCTCTGGCAGCCTGTTCGTTTTTATTATCGCCGAAATCATAATATCTTTTGTTTTTCAAAGCATCCGGTAAATATTGCTGGTCAACCCAATGCCCATCGAAATCGTGAGGATATTTATAAAACTGGCCTTTGTTTGGGTTATCCTCGCCGTCATAATGCATATTCTGAAGCTGACGGGGCACAGGACCGGTTTTGCCCGCTCTTACATCTGCCATTGCGGAATTAATCGCACTGTAAGCGGTGGTTGATTTTGGGCTGTTACACACAAGGATAACCGCATCGGCAAGAGGTATCCTTGCTTCAGGCAAGCCTACCATCATCGCTGTATCAACAGCAGCTTTAACTATGGGTATTATCATTGGATAAGCAAGTCCAACATCCTCACAGGCGCATACAAGCAGCCTTCGGCAGGCAGAAGCCAAATCCCCGGCTTCAAGCAAACGGGCAAGATAATGGATTGCCGCATCAGGATCAGAGCCACGCATTGATTTTTGATAAGCAGAGATGATATCGTAATGCTCATCGCCATCTTTATCATATCGCATTGCGCTTTTTTGCGTGAGTGAACGGGCGTTTTCAAGAGTTATAAGCTTTTTACCGTTTTCATCATTAGCCGAAAGAACGCAAAGTTCAACGCTGTTAATCGCTTTTCTTACATCACCCGCACAAGCGGTTGCTATGTGAGAAAAAACGCCGTCTTCAATTATATATTCTTCCTTTCTGTCCTCTGCAACACATTTGAATGCTCTGCGCACAGCCTTTTCGGCTTCGTCCGAAGTAACGCTTTTGAACTCAAACACAGTTGAACGGCTGAGGATTGCGCTGTAAACATAAAAATACGGATTTTCGGTTGTTGAGGCAATGAGCGTTATTGCGCCGTTTTCAATATGCTCAAGCAAAGTCTGCTGCTGCTTTTTGTTGAAATACTGAATTTCATCAAGATATAGCAAAATTCCGTTCGGAGCAACAAGAGTATCCAGTTTTGCAACAACCTCTTTTATATCTGCAGTTGAGGCGGTTGTTCCGTTGAGTTTAACAAGGTGGCGGTTGGTTGTTTTTGCTATTATGCTTGCCAGCGTTGTTTTTCCAACTCCCGGTGGGCCGTAAAAAACCATATTGGGAAGCTCGCCTGATTTAATAATATTTCTGAGCGGCTTGCCTTCACCGAGAAGATGCGGCTGACCGATTATATCTTCAATTGTTTTTGGGCGGAGTCTGTCCGCAAGCGGAGCCGACATATTATCATTCCTTCTTAAAAATTCACCTAATTATACCAAAAAAACATTCTCTGTTCAAGTAGACTTTTGGCGAAAAAAGTGTTATTATTATGTAAAATAAGATTTTCGGAAGGAGCTTTTTATGTTTTGCAACAAATGCGGCAAAGAAGTACTTGCCTCCGCTTCATTCTGTCATAACTGCGGTGAGCAGATTGATATTTCTTCACAATCCAAAAAGAAAAAAGCTCCCGACCCTTCCTTTGGAGCAAAGCCGATAGTTCACAGTTCAAAAAAGGATGAAAAACCTTTGGCTGCCGTTTTACCCGTTCAGCCAAAAGAGCCGGAAAAAACAACTGAAGAAAAAATTCAAGAAGAGAAAACGGCTGAAAAAATTGATGAAGTTGTTAAAATTCTTAAAGACGAAATCAGCGAGGATGAAGAAGAGATTATTTTTTCTGACATTGAACCTATTGAACCGCCTTTGCCGCCCAAAAAGAAAAAAAGCGGCAAAAGCATAGCTGTTGCGGTTGTTTTCTTTTTGGTTGCTGCAATTATGATTTTTGCAGCATTAATTGTTATGTTGCCCGAAACAAAACCTTTCAGCAATATAAGAGAAGCTCTCGGCATTGCTCAGACAGCAACCGATTCACCCGAAATTTCAACAACTTTTCCCGAAACAACCGAGAAGCAAACTCAGGCAGAATCACTTCAGCCTGCTGACGGAACAGCTCTTGACAAGCCCGTTGCCCCCGATATTGCAACCGCTGAAAAAATCCGTATAAACGCAATCGCTTATTCTGAAGGTAACAGCATAAGAGTTGAGTTTGCCGTTGATTATACAGCCGAGGGCGAAACCGTTTTTTATATACCCGCCGATGCTCGTGCGCAAACAGCCGACATGATATATGTTCTTTCAGAAAACGGAACTTACAACTCATACGAAGGCGGCTACGGTCATTTTTTTGCCGTGGATACCGATAAAGAATATGACATTCAAAGTATGGATATTCCCGACAACCTTGTTGTGCCGATTGCACTTCTCAACGAATCCTACCGTTCTGATTACAGCGGTAAATATATAGCTGCCGGCTCGGAGATTTTTGACGGTACGGGAACGGCTTATGTTTACGGTGTAACTTCAGAAAACGAAACCGAAACAGTATGGGTTGATGCAGACACAGGAGTTTTTGTAAAAAGAAGAAATTCTGACGGAGATGCATTTGTTGTTACTGCCGCCCAAATCAACTCTGATGTAACAATTCCTGATTTCAGAAACAACATTATTGAAGAATAAGAGTGGCTTTGCCGCTCTTTTCTTTTTATTAAATGGCAAATATTGCTCTGTATTGACTTGCTATTTTTTTAATGGTATAATTTATTATATATTGTTATAAATAATTCAGACGGAGAATCGGATATGCATTCTTTTTTTCTTAAAATAACAGCAATGATGCTTATGCTGATATTTCTTTTAAGCTTACTGCTTAAAGCTCTTGGTTTTGGCTGCAGTAAACCGCCAAAACCGATTGAACCCACAGAACCCACAACAGAAATAACAACTCAGGTAAGCGAGCCTTCAACCACACAGCCTGTTACCGAAGAGTCCTCTTCTGTGGTAACTGAGCCTTCGGCAACAGAACCTTCGACCGAAGAACCCTCTTCCGTGGTAACTGAGCCTTCGGCAACAGAACCTTCGACTGAAGAACCCTCTTCTGTGGTGACTAAGCCAGCTACGACAGAACCTACAACAAAAATTGAAATCGGCCCTCAGATAAGAACTGTTAACCAAAGCTTTTTTGCACCGTTCGGCGGAACAGGCAATGATATTTTTACAGATGTTGACAATACATCTGACGGCGGATTTGTCGCATGCGGCAAATCAACTTCAACAGATCAGGATCTTCAAGGCGTTCCGCAGTCTTCGTGGAGCAACTATTCTTTTGTTGTCAAATTCGATAAAGACGGAAACGTTGTTTGGAAGAAAGCTGCAGGTTCATCAGACAGAGCTTATGAACTTAAGGGCATTGCCGTTCTTAATGACGGAAGCATTGTTACAGTCGGTTACATCAACAGTTCCGAAACTGATCCGCTGAACAAAACAATTGCTGCTCTTATGCTTAAATATTCAGCAGACGGAAATCTCATTTTTGAAAAAAGATTTGACGGCAAAAAATCTGACATTTTCTCCTGCGTATGTGCCACAAACAACGGTTTTGCTGTCGGCGGCAAAACCGAATCAACTGACGGCGACTTTTCGTTCATTAAGCTTCTCGGCAATGAAAGTCCGTTTGTTATAAGTTTTGATTCCGCCGCAAACCCAATCTGGCAAACCTCCGTTCCGGGCAACAACGGCGGTTCTCTTGTAAAAATTGCTTCTGACCAATACGGTAACATATTTTCAACCATTTTAACAACCTCTACAACCGGCAGTTATGCCGCTTTCGAAGGTCTCGGCAAAGGCTATGCCGATACTGTTGTTCTTAAGCACGACAGCAGCGGCAACTATATTTGGAATTATGTTATCGCTTCCTCTGCACGTGATGAATTCGGCGCAATCGCAGCTGATAATAAAGGCGGATGTACCGTTGCCGGTAACTATGAACTTATCGGCACATATTCACCTGACGGAACGCTTGCAGGTCTCCACAACTGCGGCGGCATTGATTCAGTTGTTATGCACATTGATTCAACCGGTAAAAGAACGTGGGCAAAAGTTATCGGCGGTTACGGCAATGACTATATCAACGATATAACAGCCGTTGCTGACGGCGGATACGCTGTTGCAGGCTACACAACATCCTCAGACCGTGATTTTGCCAAATTTGAATATGGCGGTGAAAACGATGCATTTATCGCTTTCATAACCCCCGGAGGAAATATGGTTGACATCAAAGCACAAGGCGGTTCAAAAAACGATATGCTCAACTGTGTTGCATATTCCCCTCTCGGCGGAGTTATGGCACTCGGCCAAACAACATCAAAAGACGGAACTTTCAACGGAATGAACTCACACCTTAACGATATATATATTATTATTTTCGGTTTCCTGCCGTTTACGGGCTACCTTGTCAAATACCGCGTTTCAATAAGTAAATATTAAAAAAATGGCTTGAACAGGTTCAAACTGAACTGCTCAAGCCATTTTTAAATATGTTTGTTGATTTTTTATCAGCCCAGATCAGGCTCATCATCAAGGATTGCAACGGGTTCGCCGTAGCCCTCAAGCTCAAAAACAACAATTTCGTTCTTGCCCTTTTTAAGGAAAGGTGCAGGGATATAAGCCGAACGCTGAGGGCCGACCTCCCAATATCTTGAAAGAACCTTGTTGTTAAGAATTATAATACCTTTTCTGAACGAAGGAAGTTTTATAAATGTATCACAGCATTCGTCAATTTCAAACTCTGCTTTCAAAAGAGTCGGTGCACCGTCAAAATCTGCAACTCCGTTTTTGAAGCAAACCTTTGAAACGTCGTTAAGCGGCAGCGGATATGCATCCCAATGATAAACAAAGTTATTTCCGAAGCCTATGCCCCAGGTTATGCCTTTGCTGTCTTTGAGGTTTGCACCGTAATTGACTCTGCCCATATTTTCAACAAGAACAGCAAGCTCGTTGCCGTCTTTATCAACAGCCATCGAAACCATATTTTCTTTATCGTTTCTGTACTGTATGCCGATAAACTTGCCGTCGCGGTAAATGTACGCTCTGTCGTGAACATCCTGAAGCCTGAGCTTTTGGTCATCTCTGGGGCCTCTTACCTTTGTTTTGTAAAGGATAAAGCCGTAACCCTGGCCGAATTTTTCCATCGGCTTGGGGCTTATGCAGCTTACGGGCTGCGAAAGAACGTCAAGGTTTTCCAACAGATTTGCCGACTGTGTAAAACGGATTTCGCCGTATTTTTTCTTCTTTATCGGTGCAGGCATTTCAACATCGGGAATGGGAGCATATTTTGAAATAACCTCACGGATTTTATAATATTTTTCGGTGGGCTCACCGTTTTCGTTAAGCGGAGCATCATCATCATAGCTTGAAACGGTGGGCTCATAAAAATCGTAGCAGTTTGCACCGTTCATATAGCCAAAGTTTGTTCCGCCGTGGAACATATAGGCCGAAACGCTGCCGCCGAGTTCAAGAATCTCATCAAGAGCTTTTGCTGCATCCTCCGGGTCACGGCTATGGTGTTCTTCGGTCCAGTGGTCAAACCAACCGTTCCAAAATTCCGTACACATAAGCGGTCCGTCGGGTTGGTACTCTCTCAGACGTGCAAACTGTTCTTTTGCTCTTGAACCGAAGTTTGCAGTTTTATGGATTTCGGGAACGGTTCCGCCCGTAAGCATCTGATATTCCGCACCGTCAGAGGTGAAGAGAGGAACATCAATTCCTCTGTCCTTAAGTCCTTTTGCAAGATAGCGGATATATTCGCTGTCATCGCCGTAGCTTCCGTATTCATTTTCAACCTGAACAAGAATAACGTTGCCGCCGTTGGTTATCTGGTGCTTTGCTATTTTGGGGATAAAATCATCAAAGAACCGGTCAACCGCAGCTATGTACTTATCGTCCATACAACGAAGCTGAAGCTCGTCATCCTTAAGAAGCCACCAGGGCAAGCCGCCGAAATCCCATTCTGAACAAATATAGGGGCCTGGTCTTACAATCGCATAAAGGCCGAATTCTTCTGCTATGCTAATGAATTTTTCAAAATCAAGCATATCGGAATAATCAAAAACGCCCTCTTCAGGCTCATGCAAATTCCAGGCAACATAGGTTTCAACCGTGTTGAATCCGCAGGCCTTGAGCTTTATAAGTCTGTCACGCCAATATTCAGCAGGCACTCTGAAATAGTGGATAGCACCTGCAAGTATTCTGAAAGGTTCTCCGTTAAGATAAAACCCCTCTTTTTCAATTGAAAAGTTTCCCATAACTCTTTCTCCTTAATATAAACGTTTTAATCAGGCAATTCTTCCTTTTCATAAGGGAACTCGCTGAAAACTTCAAATTTTCTCGCCCTCATCCAAAGAGAGGGATTGATTTTAACCGTAAATCCGCAGCCGTTAGGTGTCATCCATTGATGCATAGGAAGCTCAGGAATACCGAAAGCCGCAAGAATTGCCATAATAACGCCACCGTGGGTAACAATGGCAGCGGATGTTGTGCCGGTTTTCATAAGCCCCTCTGCAACCTTGACAAAGGTTTCGCAAACTCGGTTGCCGAAAGCTTCATTGCTCTCACCGAAGGGAGGCTCAACGCCCTTTTCGCCCGCAAGCCATTTTGGGAAAACGGGGTGGTCTTCAAGTTCTTCTGCGGTTTTATTTTCAAATTCGCCGAAATTATATTCAATAAACCCGTCAATTGTTATTGGGTTGTTGTCAGGATAAAGAATTTTTGCCGTTTCAGTGCATCTCTTGAGGGGACTTGTAAAAACGGCTTCAACAGGCGGAAAAACAAGCTCATCCTTCATCTGAAAAAGCTGGAGCTTGCCTTCTTCGCTCATAGCCACATCGGTGTGGCCTATATATCTGCCTTCAAGGTTTTCATCCGTGAGGGCATTTCTGATAAGGTGGATGGTGTAGGATTTCATTTTTCCTCCAAAAATAAAATGAAAAATTTGTTGAATCTTAACTATATACAAGCAGTAGAATTAAATGTATAATAAATAATACAAAATGTAAAAGAGGCGATTGATTTGGAAAGAAATTTCCCGGTTATTCTTTGTGAGTTGAGAAAAGAAAAAGGGCTCAGCCAAAAAGAAGCAGCTTCTCAGCTTGATATTTCTCAGGCTTTGCTTTCACATTATGAAAAAGGAATCCGCGAATGCGGCCAAAGTTTTCTTATCAAGGTTGCTGATTTTTACGGCGTTACCTGCGACTACCTCTTGGGGCGTTCCAAAAGCAGAAACGGTGTTGAAAAAACTCCGTTTTCACTTGAACCTGAAAGCGATGATACAAAACCAACCGCAAAAACATTTCTCAAGGCATCATATATTATGCAAAATGCGCTCAAAGGCGTTGACATTCAGATAGATTCCACTTTGGAAACCGTGCTTTTTGTTCAGCTATATAAAATTCTTGTTCTTGAAGCCAAGGCAGGAAATCTGCCCAAAAGCTGGGCAGGAAAAGCGTTTTCGGACGGAGAACTTTATTCAAATGAGCTTTTTATACACATGATAGACAATGCTTCAAACGATGCAGTCAAGCCTATAAAATCAAAAAAAGGTTATTCAATTGGGGAAGATGTTCCTCAGGCAATAAAAACACTGATTGCCTCTGCAGAAAAAACAATATTTGAGGCAATGATTCAAAAACTGCCTCCGATTCCGCCGGAATTTCTCAAATAAAATTATTAATAGGAGCCGCAATAGCGGCTCCTTTTTGTTTTATCAAAGAAGTGACTGATAAAGCTTGATATATTCTCTTGCAGAACGTCCCCAACTGTTATCGCATTTGAGAGCTCTCTTAACGAGCTTCTGCCAGTATGCAGTATCCTCATAAGCAGCAATCGCTCTTCTGATTGCATCAAGCATATCATAAGCATCATAGCTCTTAAATGTAAATCCGTTACCCTTACCGTCACCGCTGTCTGTGATTGTATCTTTAAGACCGCCGGTTTCTCTGACAATGGGAATTGAACCGTAGCGCAGAGCAACCATCTGCGAAAGGCCGCAAGGCTCGCTCTTTGAAGGCATAAGGAACATATCCGAGCCTGCATAAATCTTTCTTGCAAGAACAGGAATAAAGCCGAGCTGAAGACCTACTTTGTCGGGGAACTCAGCCTTAAGCTCTTTGAAATAGCTTTCATATTCCCAATCGCCCGAACCGAGAATCACAAGCTGAACATCGGCTGTTTCAAGAAGCTCTCTCATAACGCACTTAACGAGGTCAAATCCCTTATGAGCAACAAGCCTTGAAACTATTCCTATTACAGGAACGTTATCAATGACGGGAAGGTCAAAATATTCCTGAAGAACGGCCTTGTTCTTCTTTTTGTTATCAGGTTTTTTAGCCGAATAGTTAGCATAGCAGTTAACATCGGTTTCAGGGTCATAGTTAACAACATCTATGCCGTTAAGGATACCGCCGAGTTTATAGCTTCTCTCCATAAGAATGGGATGAAGTCCGTGGCTGAACCATGGGTCAAGAATTTCTTCAGCATAGGTATTACTTACGGTTGTTACTGCGTTTGCGCATTCAATACCGCCTTTCATAAGGTTAATGCAATCGCCGAATTCAAGCAACGATGTGCACTCCTCGCCAAGGCCGAAAACATCACCAAGAATGTCTTTGCCGTATTTGCCCTGATACTGAATGTTATGGATTGTAAATACAGTTTTAATCCCTGTATAGCCTTCTTTGTTGGCATAAATTGTTGAATAATAAACAGGGATAAGTGCTGTCTGCCAGTCGTTACAGTTAATTATATCGGGTTTAAAATCAATGTACGGCAAAATTTCAAGAACTGCTCTTGAGAAGAATGCAAATCTTTCGCCGTCATCATAATGGCCGTAAAGAGTATCTCTTTTAAAGTAATATTCATTATCCAAAAGATAATAAACTACTCCGCCTGATTTTGCTTCAAAAATTCCGCAATACTGCCTGCGCCACGAAACAGGAACCATAATGCTGGCCACAAACTTCATTGATTCACGCAGTTCATCGCTTATTGTGCCGTAAAGAGGCATAACAACCCGGCAATTAACCCTGCGATTTTTGAGAGCCTGGGGAAGTGAGCCTGCAACATCGGCAAGGCCGCCGCTGGCGGCAAAGGGAAGAGCTTCGCTTGATGCGTATAATACTTTCATAATATCCCTTTCCTTTCTTTTATTGAATTACAACTGTTGTAAAATATTTGCCGTTAAGCTTCATAACACCAACGCCAATCTGCGTTGTGTCGGGGGAAAGAAGCTTTTCTGACAAGGAGGCTTTGATGTCATTATAAACACCTGAGCCGCCATATGAAGTATCGAATTTATATCCGCCCGATGACTGTTCATCGTGCATATTGAGAGCTCTTAAATGGCTGTCCTCTCTTGCGGCAGCATTAAAATCTTCAGACACAGTAAGGTAAGGCAAGCCTGCATTGGCTCTGTCCGCCTGAATCTGAGTAATAATGTTATTGGCAAGGCTGCTGTCACGCTGAGGAGCAATGTTAACCTCAGGAAAACGGGTTGCCTGAGTATTGCTCTCGTCTCCCCATATATCCTGATGTTCCGGAGGTATCGGCTCAACGGTAACCACCTGAGTTAAAGGGTTGCCGTTTTCATCCTTCTTAGGTTTGCCGAAAGCGTTGGTAACAACATTGAACTCTGTTTTGGGAACATATTGAGTTGTAGGTTCGGTCAAGCTTTCTCCGTCATAAGGTACAGTATAAGTTATAACCTGAGTAACCGGTGCGCCGTTTTCATCAAGAACAGGATTTCCGTTTTCGTCAAGAACCGCTACCTGACTTGTAAGCTCATAGAAGAGCAGCGTTTCGGTTTCGGGCGGCGCTGTTGTGGGCTTGGTAGGCTTTTTGGGATAAGTATATTCAGACGAAACTTTTGCAACGTAGGTTTCAAGCATTGTCAGATACTCAACCTCGCCGTGTTCATTGGTTTCGCTGACTTCAATAACTTTAGTTTCAATCACAGTTTCTTCCTCTTCGGGAGTTCTGTCAAGAACCCCGGTTTGAAGAAGAACAACAACAATCGCCAGAACAACCGCCAGAAAAGCAATAACTCCTGTCAATATGTTCTTAGAATTCATTTTGTTTCACTCTTTCTCAGATAACTATTTCTTTGCCTACATAAATCGGGTAATTTGATGCTCCGCAAAGAGTTTTGTTTGCTTTGACAACAACCGATTTATCGGCAATAATGCATTCGAGAGATGCGTTTTCGCCAATATATGTGCCTTGCATAATAATTGAATTTTTAACCTTGGCACCTTTTGCAACGGTTACGCCTCTGAAAAGAATACAGTTTTCAACTTCGCCTTCAATTTTGCATCCGTCAGCAATAAGAGAATTTGTTACATTGGACTGCATTCCGTAGAATGAGGGCACTTGATCTCTGACCTTTGTATAAACAGGTCTTTCCGAAACAAAAAGAGCCTTTCTGTTTTCGGCCTTAAGAAGTTCAAGGCTTACATCATAATAACTCTGAAGAGATTCAAGAGTTTTCACAAATCCGCTGACTTCATAGCCGTAAATATTAAGATGCTTGATATTTTTAATGATAATTGTTTCAAAATCATCTGTTCTTGAATTGTGAGCTTCATGAAGAAGTCTTTCAAGAAGAGTTCTTCTGAGAATCATTGTTTTAAGAGAGTATTTAACGCTGCTGCTGTAGCAATCAATAAGAATATCATCTGTTATTTTGCCGTCAGCATCGGTAATAAGCTCTGTTGCATTTTCAATTCTGGGCGGAATGCCGGTTGCATAAGCCATCGTTATGTCAGCATTCTTGGCGATATGAGCTTTAAACATTGCTTCGTAATCAACGTTGCAAATAACGTTGCAGTCGGTAAGCAAAACATAGTCCTTGTTGGAGTTGCTGATATACTGAATGCTTCCGTAAAGCGCATCTGCCTTACCTTTGAACATACCCGTTTCGGGAAGGCTGAAAGGCGGCAGAAGAGTCAGACCGTCTCTTTTTCTTGAAAGGTCCCAAGGTCTGCCGTTGCCAATATGGTCCATAAGCGAACGGTAGTTGCTGTTGGTAACAACGCCAACCTGGGGAATGCCTGCATTAACCATATTGGAAAGCGGAAAATCTATGAGGCGGTAACGGCCTGCAAAAGGAATTGAGCCCATTGTTCTGAACGCTGTAAGCTCGGGAATAACTTCGTCATATGCATTTGAAAATATAATGCCTAGAATGTTTTTGGTAGCCATTATTCTGCACCTCCCATATCTGTATCAATCATAGCTTTGGGTTCAACTTTAGCACCCTTGCCGATATGAACACCGTTGCCTATAACAGCAACGCCCCAATCGTTAACGTCAGCCATATTTTCAGGGCTTTCGCCAACAACTGCATTTTCATCAATAACCGCATTCTCTGCAACTATTGAATACTGAACAACAGCGCCTTTTTTGATTACAGTGCCGGGCATAACGATTGAATATTCAACCCTCGCACCTTCTTCAACGGTAACATTTGCAAAAAGAACCGAGAAATCAACTTTGCCTTCAATTTCACAGCCCTCTGTTATCATTGAATCTTCAATCTTGGCATTTGCGCCTACATAGTGGGGCGGTGCAACGGGAGATCTTGAATAAATCTTCCAGCCGTCATCATCAAGGTCAAGGTCAACCTTGGGGTTAAGAAGGTCAAGGTTTGCATCCCAAAGGCTGTTGATTGTGCCTACATCCTTCCAATAGCCGTCAAACTGATAAGCAAACATACGCTCGCCGTTTTCGTGCATTGCAGGAATAAGGTCGTGACCGAAATCGTTGCTTGAGCCTTCTTTGGCTTCGTCTTCAATAAGATATTTTCTGAGTTTCTTCCAGTTAAAAACATAAACACCCATTGAAGCCTTGTTACTTCTGGGATTCTTGGGCTTTTCCTCAAACTCGCTGATTGAACCGTCGTCATTAACAATCATAAGACCGAAACGGCTGGCTTCATCCCACGGAACTTCAAGCATAGCAATTGTGCAGTCAGCATTCTTTTCCTTGTGGTAATCAATCATCTTGGAATAGTCCATTTTATAAATATGGTCGCCCGAAACAATAAGAACGTATTCAGGGTCATATCTTTCAATGAAATTTATGTTCTGGTAAATTGCATTGGCGGTACCCTTGTACCATTCTGTACCTTTAATCTGCTGATAAGGCGAAAGAATGTGAACACCGCCATTGGCTCTGTCAAGATCCCAGGGCTGACCGTTACCGATATAGTCATTAAGCTCGAGAGGTTGATACTGTGTCAAAACACCGACGGTATATATGCCGGAGTTAACACAGTTGGAAAGAGGAAAGTCAATGATGCGGTATTTGCCGCCGTAGGGTACGGCAGGCTTTGCGATTTGTTTGGTCAGAATGCCGAGACGGCTACCCTGACCGCCGGCAAGAAGCATAGCTATGCATTCAGGTTTGATTGCCATAGGGGATTCCTCCTTTATTTGAATGAATATAATCAGTTAAATTATCCCGCAAAGCATGATTGCAAGGCGGTATTTATCCATTATTTAGAATAATTATATCAATTTATATATGCATTTTCAAGTGTTTATTGTGAAAATTGCATACAAAATCTTGGTTTTATTATTAAACAATTTGCATAAAATGACAAATAAGTATCCGAAAATTATTGCTAAAGGTTACAGAAATGTTACTTTCGTTGACAAAAAAAGCTTGTTTTGGTATTATTAGTTATATATCTAAATCTAAGGCAAGGAGTGCCAAATAATGATTAATTCAGATAATCTGTGCATGAGCTGCATGAAAGAAATCGGAGATGCCAAAAAATGTCCCTATTGCGGCTACTATTCTGAATCTACTCAGATTTCTCCGTATCTTCCCGTGCGTACAGTTATTGCTCACCGTTATCTTGTAGGCAAAATGCTTGAATATAACGGCGAAGGTGCAACCTATATGGGTTGGGATTTAACTGAGAAAAAAGCAGTTAAAATCAGAGAATTTATTCCCGATTCATTCACAATCCGTTCAACATCCAACCTCACTCTTCAGGTTATGCGAGGCAGTGAGGCTGTTTTTGCCGAGCTTCGCAGAAGCTTTGAGGAAATGTGGACAAAGCTCGCCCGCCTTAAGGGTCTTTCAGCTCTTATCAGCGTTAACGATGTTATCGAGGATTACGGAACTTCATATGCAATATATGACCACTTTGAAGGCATTTCTCTCAGAGACTTTCTTCTCAGAAGCAAAACGGGATATATCACCTGGGAGCGTGCGCGCCAGCTTCTTATGCCCTTGCTTTCAACAATAGGTACATTGCATTCAGTCGGTATTATTCACAGAGGCATTTCACCCTCAACTCTTATTATCGGAACTGACGGTAAAATTAAAATAACCGGCTTTTGCATCGGTGCAGCAAGAACCGCCCGCAGCGACCTTAACAGCCGCATTTTTGAAGGGTATGCAGCAATCGAACAATACGGATTTGACGGTCATCAGCAAGGCACCTGGACAGATATTTATGCCTTTGCAGCTGTTCTTTACAGAACGCTCATCGGCAGCGACCCTATTTCCGCAAAAGAAAGAATGGCTAACGACAGGCTTATGGTACCCGGCAAATTTGCCGAAGCTTTGCCTGCATATGTTATAAACGGCCTTATTAACGCTCTGCAGATTCTGCCCGAGGACAGAACAAGAAGCGTTGAGCAGCTCAGAGCCGAGCTTTCCGCTTCACCGGTTGCAACAGCCGTAAGCGGTCAATATCAACGCGCAAATGCACCTCAACCTCAGCAAGCCCAAAAGGCTGCTGTTCAAAAATCACAGCAAAATCCGCAAAGTAAAAAGAAAAAGAAGAAAAATGCAGGAACAGCAAAAACTGTTTTGCTTTCTTCCGTCATTTTTTTGCTTGCAGGTATAATTATTCTTACCGTGCTTTCACTCACCGTTTTGCGCGACGATGTTTTCGGACCTTCGATTAACGAACCCGCTTCAACAACGGTATCATCCGAAATGCATGAGGTTCCTAACCTTATCGGCCAAAGCTTTTCGGCAATTTCGCAGAACCCGGCATATAATAAGCGTTTCAGAATCGAACCTGTTGAGGTTTATTCTGACAGCGATGAAGATTCAGGCTATATCATCAGCCAGAGCATTGAGGCAAAAACCTCCGTTCCTGCCGGTACGGTTATAAAGGTTGAAGTCAGCATGGGTGTTGAAAAAGTTTTGCTTGAAGATTTTACGGGTTTCAATATTGAAGAAGCTGAAAAACGCCTTACAGAGCTTGGCTTTGTGGTCAAAATTCTTGAGACAAACGAAGGCAACTATTCTGACGGTGAAATTTTAGGTATGGGTCTTGCCACCAACCAGAAATACAAAAAAGGAACAACAGTAACTCTCAGAGTTTTTGTTGAACCGCCCGAGCCGATGACCGATATGTTCGGTGAGGTTGTTACCGATGAAAACGGCCAAATTATTTATGTGACCGAACCTGAAACAGAAGAGAACACAGAAGAGTAATAACATTTGACCGGAGCTTTTGCCTCCGGTCATTTTTTTGTTGACATCGGTTATGAAGTCGATTATATTTAAATCAAAACGATGAAACAGCGGTAAGAAACATGAAAAATATTTACCCATCTTATTACAAAAATTTCCGTTGCATTGCAGACAAATGTCCTGACACCTGCTGTGCAGGCTGGCAGATAGTTGTTGACTGCGAAAGCCAAAAACACTATCAGGCTGTTGAAGGAAGTTTCGGAGAAAAACTGAAAAAAGTTATGACAGTTGATTCCGACGGCGACACGGTATTCACAAACATTAACGGCAAATGCCCTTTTTTGCTTGAAAACAAGCTTTGCGAAATGTATATCGAGCTTGGCGAAAGCTCGCTTTGCCGCACTTGCACCCTTTTTCCGCGGCATATAAGCTTTTTCGGCTCACGCAAAGAAACCGGCCTTTCTCTATCCTGCCCGGAAGCCGCAAGATTAATTATGTGCTCTTCTGAACCGATCAGCTTTGAAGAATGCGAAGAATGCGGGGAGGTGCAGCCGAATTCAATTGACCCGAATTTATATTTTACTCTTCATAAAGCTCGAAAAAAAGCGATAAATATACTCCAAAACAGAAAATATTCCGTTAAAGAAAGGCTGATTGCATTTTTGCGTTTTTCGGAGCAAGTTCAGCTTTCACTAAAGCATTCTCCGTTTGTTCCGGAACCCGATGAAGCTTATTTTGAACGTGCGGAATTCAACAAAAAACGTGCTGAAAAAGCAGTTTCAAAATACTTCGATGACCTTGTTCTGCTTGAAAAGCTTAACCCCGAATGGAACTTGGTTCTTGGCGATGCAGCCTGTGTCTCCACAGATGATTTTAATTCATTTAAAAAGAACTGCCCTGATTTTTCTTGGGAATCGGAGCACCTTGCGGTGTATTTTGTGTTCAGATATTTTCTGACCGCGGCATATGACGGCGATTTGCTCACAAAAGCAAAATTTGCAGTTTCATCGTCAATCACTGTTTTGCGCATTGTTGCGTCTTGCAATTACACTTCAAAAACCGAGCGGCTTAACGCAATGCAAAAATGGTCAAAAGAAGTTGAGCATTCCGCAGAAAATATGGAATTTTTGAACCGTTCAATCAAAAAAAGCAGATATTACAGCACAGATAATCTTATAAATATTCTTTCGGAGGAATAAAAATGAAATATTGCGAACTCGTTAACACAAAACAGGGCAGCAAATCAACTCACAGATATTCAAATGGCAACACTCTTCCGCTTGTTCAGCTTCCTTTTGGAATGGCCGCATTTGCACCTCAGACGGTTGAAGGCAACGTAAGATGGTATTACCATCCTGACAGCCGCAGCTTTGAGGGAATAAGGCTCACCCATCAGCCTTCCCCCTGGATTGCAGATTACGGCGCAATGCTTTTTATGCCCCAAAACAAAAAGCTCGGCGGCTTTGACGGTGAGGACCGTTGGTCGGGCTTCAGACCCGAAGATGCCGTTCTTACGCCCTATTATCTTAAATATACTCTTCTGCGCTCACGCTCCGTAATCGAGCTTGCTCCTACAGAAAGAGGCGCAGCAATTAAAGTTGATTTTGACGAAAACGGCGACAACTATTTTACAGTTGTTTCCGTTAAAGGTATGAATTCATTCCGCTTTGATGCTAAAACAAACACCCTTTTTGCATCAACCGATATGCATATGAGCGGTGAAGCCGTTAAATTCAAAAACTACATTGTTTTTAAATTTCCCGAAGGCAGCGTTGATGCCGAAAAAACGCTTATCAGCAGCGACGATAAATTCAGAAACGGCACTAAATGCAGAGGCAAAAAAGCAGGAATTCACCTTTACCTCAACTGCAAATCAACAGAAATAAAGCTTGCATCTTCATATATCAGCTTTGACCAGGCTATGCTCAATTTTAAAAATGAGCTTGAAGACAAAGGATTTGATGAAACCAAAACAGCAGCAGAGGAATTATGGGAAAGCTACCTTTTGAGAGTAAAGATTGAAGCAAAAGATGAAAAACAGCTCAAAACTTTCTATTCATGTATGTACCGTGCTTTCCTTTATCCCCACAAATGCTATGAATATGATAAAAACGGAAACGCTGTTCATTACTGCCCTCACGACGGCTCAATCCGTCCCGGTGTAAGGTATACCGACAACGGCTTTTGGGATACATACAGAACGGTTTATCCTTTCTTCTCTCTTGTTGCCAAAGACGAGTTCAAAGAGATGCTTAAAGCGTTCATATATGAATATAAAGAAAGCGGCTGGCTGCCCAGATGGCTTTCAATCGGTGAATGCGGCTGTATGCCCAGCACCCTTGTTGATGCAGTTATCTGTGACGGTGCAGTCAAAGGCTTTATTGACAAAGAAACCCTTGAAGTTGCACTTGAAGGTATGCTCAAGCACGCAACAACCAACGCTCCCCAAAAGCGTTTTGGCAGAAACGGTGCCGAAGCATATTGTAAGCTCGGTTATGTGCCTTATGAAAGCGAAAAAGAAAGCGTAAACCTCACTCTTGACGCCGCTTACGGCGACTGGTGCATTGCCGAAATTGCTAAAATTCTCGGCAAAACCGATATTGAAAAAGAATACAGAAAAAGAGCCCTTAATTATCAGAATCTATTTGACCCGGAAACAGGCTTTATGCGTCCAAAGGATAAAAACGGTGTGTTCCGCCCCGATTTTACACCTTACGGTTGGGGCAGAGATTACACCGAAGGCAGTGCCTGGCAAAACTCATTTGCCGTTCCTCACGACATAGAGGGGCTTGCCGAGCTTTACGGAGGCAAAGAAAAGCTTATTGAAAAAATTGATGAACTTTTCGCAGCTCCTCCGCACTATGAAATTATCGGTTACGGCTGCGAAATTCACGAAATAACCGAAATGGCTGCCGTTGATTTCGGCCAGTGTGCAATTTCAAATCAACCCAGCTTCCATATTCCTTACATTTATTCCGCTCTCGGTTGCGTTGAAAAAAGCGCATATTGGGCAGAAAAGCTTTGCGAAGAAGCTTTTTCATTTGAAGATGACGGCTTCCCGGGTGACGAAGATAACGGCACAACCGCTATCTGGTATATCTTCGGTGTTCTTGGTCTTTACCCGTTCTGCCCCGGTAAGCCTGAATTTGTAAAAGGCAAAAAGCAGGTAAAAAAAGCCTTTATTCTCGGTAAAGAGCTTGACGTTGATAAATTTGACAGTAATAAAATTGCTTATTCCGATTTGATTTGACACACCTGAAGTTAAATGATATAATTCAATCAGAGCTTTAATGCGAAAGGAGAAAATAAGTATGGACAGATATCTTATAATAAACGCTGATGACTTCGGTATGTGCCGAGGTGCTAACCTTGCTGTTATGGATCTTTTAAAAGACCCTAACAGTGCTCTCACATCCTCAACAATTATGACACCCTGCGCTTGGGCACCCGAAGCCTGCAAATTTGCCGCTGAAAATCCAGAGCTTGCAATCGGCGTTCATCTCACCCTCACAAGCGAATGGTCAAAATACCGCTGGGCACCCGTTAACACAAAGAACACCGATTCTTTGCGTGACGAAGAGGGCTTTATGTGGCACGAAAGCGACCAGGTTGAGCAAAACGTTGACATTGACGAGGTTGAAGGCGAAATCAGAGCTCAGATTGAACGCTGCAAAAAGCTCGGACTTGTTAACCCCTCACATCTTGACAACCATATGGGTTCACTTTACGGAATTGAAACAGGCCGTTTTGAGCTTCTTCAGCTTACTCTTCAGATTGCGGGCGAATACGGTCTCCCCTTCCGCTTCCCCGGCAAATTTTCAGACGAACAGTATACCAACACAATGCTTGGAATAAACATTGATAAGAGTCTTATCGAAATGATGTTTGGCAAAATCACCGCTTTTGCCGACCAGCAGGGCGTTGCAATTCTTGACTATCTTATCCCCAACGAATGGCAGGAGCCCCAGACACGCAGCTATGAAGATTTCAAGGAATATCTTTATGACCTTTACGCAAATATGCCCGAAGGCATAACAGAAACCTATCTTCACCCCTCACTTGAAACAGACGACCTCAAGGGAACAACAGGTGCCTGGAATCGCAGAGTCTGGGAATATCAGATTATGAAAGACCCTGCAACAAAGCAGCATATCGAAGCTCACGGTATCAAGCTTATCAACTACCGTGACCTTGCCGCTATGAGAAAATAAAAAATCATACAATATACAAAGACCTGCAACGCCGATGTGTTGCAGGTCTTTCAGTTTATTTTTTAATTGTCTGTAAAAACTGATTGGCAAGTGAAACATATTTTTTGCCGGTTTTGGTTTTGGAAGCAACAGCCGAAACGGGTTTAAGCGGAAGCTTGCCAACGTATTTAAGAACGGGTGATTCGAGCTCCTTACCCGTATGGTTTTTGATAAGCTTTTTTACTTCTGCATTTTCAAGGATATCGCCGAGAGTATCATTGAGTGAAAGACTGTCAGGGTCAATCTCATCGCTTGAGCCAAACCAGTTTCTGACAAACGAAGAGCCACCCTCACCAAGAGAATACGAAGGGTTGGGAATGTCAGTTCCGTTGATTGTTATTTTGTGCACACATTTGCCGCAAGAAGCTTTGATAATGTTCTCGCCCTCTTTGATAACGGCGTCAAAAACAAAAATCTTATCGCCCTCAAGCTCTGTTTTTTCTCCGTTAACGGCAAGCGTAACCTTTTCGCAGTTTGAGTAAACTTTAATCTGCTGCTCTCCTACGGGTCTGTCAACAAATCTTTCGCCCGCAATGTGAACAAACTTTTCATCTGACCAATGTGCTTTATAAACATAAAACGAATCTTTCTTTGTTTTGCGGTCAATAGTCATAAGCCCTTTGTTGTTTCTGCCTCTAACACCGCCCTCGTTTCTGATAGCCGAGCCGAAGTCAAACATATTCCACACATATGAACCCCAAATCCAGTCACGCTCATTGATTGCCTTTAAATAATGCTCGTGGAAATACGCCTGATATTCCTCTGAATAATCGCCCTGAACAGGATCGGCGGAGTGAAGAGTTGTTACCGCTTCTGCACCGTATTCGGTTATACCGAACTTAAGCTCGGGTCTTACTGCGTGAAATTCATCAAGCCATTCGTCAATTCCGTCAACCGTCATCGCATACCAACCGAAATAATGGTTAAATCCGAGAATATCCGTTATATTGTTGAGCTTGGAATTTGCGGAAGCAAACGAGACCTGGGCACAGGCTGTCGGCCTTGTCGGGTCAAGCTTATGAGCAATTATGTTAAGCTCTGTTATGCCTTCAATAACGTTGGGCGATGCACCTGCAATTGAAATTTCATTCTGAACGCCCCAACAGAATATTGAGGGGTGGTTATAATTTTGCTTAATCAGTTCTTCAAGCATCAGCTTTGCCTGAGCCTGTTTTTTCTTGCTGAATCTTGAGATAACGGGAATTTCCGCCCAGACAAGAAAACCTTTTTCGTCACAAAGGTCATAGAATTTTTCATCGTGCTGATAGTGGGCTAAGCGGATTGAGTTTGCGCCGACCTCTTCTATAAGCTCAATATCTTCGGTATGCTCCTTCAAGGTAAGGGCGTTGCCGAGATTTTCTCTGTCCTGATGTCTCGAAACACCTTTCAGCTTAATAAACTCGCCGTTGAGATTAAAGCCTTTTTCACTGTCAAAGTCATAAGCTCTTATGCCGAAGCGGTCGCTCACTTCATCAAGCAGCTCACCGTTTTCAAAAAGCTGGCCCGTAAGAGTATAAAGATACGGATTTTTCATTCCGTTCCATCTGACAGGGTCTTCTATTTTTAGCTTTGTTTCGGTCTGTGAAGCATCAAATTCAGCAGTTGCAACAACTTCGCCGTTCATATCAGTTATGGTAAAAACTTTTTTCACATCTCTTGTCGGACCCTCGATAATGCTTTTAACCCATATGCTTCCGTCAGTTTTTGGTGTAATATACATACCGCACAGGCTTTTATCAACAAGTGCAAAATGAGAAACCGAAACATCTGAAATAATGTTTACGTCTCTGTAAAGTCCGCCGTAAAATGTGAAATCCGCAGTTTCGGGATAGAGCTTTTCGTCAGGGCGGTTATCAACGGTTATTTCAATATAGTTGAACTCTTCTCTGAGATAAGGCGTAATGTTGAAACGGAACATCGAATATCCGTTCTCGTGAGTTCCGACATAAATGCCGTTAACATAAACCTCGCAAACGGTATTTGCTCCGTTTACTTCCAGAAAAACATTGCCGTCAAAAAAAGGTATGGTCTTTGTGTAAATGCATTTACCTCTGTAATAATCTGAGGTGCTCTGACCGTCAACGCCATTCCAACAATGAGGAAGATTTACGGTTTCTTTGATGCCCTCTTTATCAAACTCCCAGTTTTCGTTTATATTGGTTATTTTTCTCAATTCCGCCATTCCTTTCGGATTTTTATTGATAACAAAATTATTATATAACAAATTTCAAATTAAATCAATAAAAAGGCTGTCTCCTTTTTGGAGACAGCCTTAAAGTTAAAAATGATTATGCCTTTTTCTTTGTTACGGCTTTGATTGCAACAAGAGTTGCAACTGTAAGAACCGCACCGATGGGAAGAGCAACAATTGCAAGGCCTGACTTTGCAAGAAGGCCTGCAATGATATATGTTACAAATGAAATTCCCGCAACTGTTAATGCATAGGGAAGCTGAGTTGAAACGTGGTTGATATGGTTGCTCTGTGCGCCTGCAGAAGCCATAATTGTTGTGTCTGAAATGGGTGAGCAGTGGTCACCGCAAACAGCACCTGCCATACAAGCAGAAATTGCAACAATCATAAGGGGATTTGAAGCGTCAAAAACGCTGAGAACGATGGGGATAAGGATACCGAAGGTGCCCCATGATGTACCTGTTGAGAATGAAAGGCCAACAGCAATAAGGAAGATAAGAGCAGGAAGAAGCATCTGGAATGCACCTGCGCTGTTGTTAACAAGCTGTGAAATATAGATGTTTGCGCCAAGGCTGTCTGTCATAGCCTTAAGAGTCCATGCACAGGTAAGGATAAGGATAGCGGGAACCATTGCCTTGAAGCCTTCGGGGAGTGAGCCCATTGCATCCTTGAAGCTGATAACTCTTCTGACAAGAAGATAAGCAACTGTGAAAACAAAGGCGATTGCCGAGCCGATAACCAAGCCAACAGAAGCATCTGAATTTGAGAATGAAGTGATAAAGCTTTCACCGTCAAAGAATCCGCCTGAATAAATCATGCCGAAAACGCAAGCGATGATAAGAACAATAACGGGAATAATAAGGTCGATAACCTTGCCCTTGGGGTTAATTTCAGCATCATCATTAACAACGCGGTCACCTGTTGTGAAAAGGTCACCGTTTTCAATAGCGTTCTTTTCGTGAAGCTTCATCGGGCCGTAATCAATCTTGGCAACAGCGATAATAACCATCATAAGAATTGTGAAAAGAGCGTAGAAGTTATAGGGAATTGCCTGAACAAAAAGACTGATTCCATTCTCGGCACCCGCACCTCTTGCAAAGCCTGCAACGGCTGCTGCCCATGATGAAATAGGAGCAATGATACAAACGGGAGCTGCAGTTGCGTCAATAAGGTATGAAAGCTTTGCTCTTGAAATCTTCTTTTCATCGCAAACAGGTCTCATAACCGAGCCAACTGTGAGGCAGTTAAAATAGTCATCAACAAAAATAAGGCAACCAAGAAGAATTGTTGCAAGCTGCGCACCAACTCTTGACTTGATGTGCTTTGAAGCCCATCTGCCGAAAGCTGCCGAGCCGCCTGCCTTGTTCATCATAGCAACAAGTGCACCGAGAAGAACAAGGAAAACTATAATACCCATATTGTAGCTGTCTGAAATGCTTGCAACAAAGCCGTCAAACAGAACATGGTTGATTGCTGTTTCAAAGTTGCCGCCTGCAAAAATAAATCCGCCGGCAATGATACCGATGATAAGTGAAGAATAAACTTCCTTTGTTATAAGAGCAAGCACGATTGCAATAACGGGGGGGATAAGAGCCCAGATTGTTGCAAATGAGCTGATGCTTTCGCGAACCTTTGCAAGAGCTGTTTCAATGTTTGTTTTGAATTCTGCGTCATACATAAGGTTGTCTGCATAAGAATCAACGTATGACTTTGCGCCGTCAAAATCATCAAAGTTATACTCTGAAACTTCGCCGTCAATATCAACCGAAACAACGTTTGATATAACCTCTTCAGCAGGTGCAGAGAGAAGAACTGCTGCTTCTTCGCCTTCAGTTGCAAAGCCTGAGAAGCTGAACAACGAGCCGATGAGAGCAATTGCGATAAGGATTACCGCAAATTTTCTTGATTTGGTCATAATTTTTCCTCCAATTTCTTTTTTGCAAGAAAAAAGCTCCGATAATCAACACGGTTGAAAATCGGAGCATTGTTTATCATTCTGCGATAGCTCTCCACAACCGTGACAGTCCGATACATATTCTGCATCAAACCAGCAAAGCGAATCTCAGGGCAGATTCGGTTCACTTCGGCAAAAACCCCTTTTGCCTTTTCCCGTTTCCCTAAAAGAAAAGGTTACTCTTGGTTTTTGCGCCTCTACCGTAACTTTTAATATTACAAAATGACAATAACATATATTATATTAACTTGTCAAGCAAATATTAACTGTTTTTTAACAGCACTCCTATTTTTTCGCTCAAATTCGCCATATCCTGCATTGTGAATGTTTCAGCTCTAACAGCAGGCTCAAAACCGCATTCTTCAATGGCTTTTGCGATTATATCTTTAGCAATTCCCGTGCCCGAGCTGATTGAGTTAAGTGCGGTTTTTCTTCTTTGGCCAAACGCCGCCGTAACAACTTTGAAAAACAGCTTTTCATCTGAAATTTCAATTTCGGGTTTTTCTCTCAAATCCATTCTTATAACGCTTGAATCAACCTTGGGGGCAGGCATAAAAGAACCTGCCGAAACATCAAAAAGCTTTTGGGCCTCTGCATAAAAATTAACAGCAACTGTTACCGCTCCCGCAAGGCGGCTACCAACATCGGCGCAAAGGCGCTGAGCGGCCTCTTTTTGAACCATAACGGTTATTGCTTTAAGAGGAAGCTTGCTTTCAAGCAAAGTCATAATAACGGGTGATGTTATGTAATAAGGCAGGTTTGCGCAAACATAAACATCCATTCCGCCGAATTTTTCTTCAATAAGAGCCGCAATGTCAGTTTTCAAAATATCCTGATTGATAATTTCAATGTTATCAAAATCCTTGAGCGTTTCGTCAAGAATCGGCAGCAGCTTTGTGTCAAGCTCAACGCAGACAACTTTTTTAGCTCTTTTGGCAAGCTCCGCAGTAAGAACGCCGATGCCTGCACCTATTTCGATAACACCGCTGTTTTTGTCAATTCCGCTTTCCTCAGCCATTCTCGGGCAGACGGAGGGGTTGATTATGAAATTTTGACCCAAAGCCTTTGAAAAATGAAAACCGTGGCGGGTAAGAATATCTTTTACTGTTCCGATATCCGTTAAATTATACATCATAAAAGCCTCGTATCGTTAATAATAAGCTCAAAATCGCAACCTAAAAAGGCGGCGGATTTTTTACAAAGTACCATTCTTTCTATAAAAATCTCAAAATATTCCATAACAGGGCAAATCGCAGTATCAATTTTTATTGTAAGGCAAATCATTTTATTTTCGCCGTCAATATCAAGTTTTGAGCTGATAACAGCATAATTTACCCTATCGTGAATATCATTATTAACATTTTCACGGTTGCGCACCCTGGTCCGCCTTACATCGCTTTTATCGGCAAGAATAAGAGCAGCCGCCAAAGGAGTAACGGGAGCAGCGGTTTTTTCATCGTGATGGCCGATTGCGGTTGCAATTTCTATAACTTCTTTATAATTAAACTTTCTCTCTTTGAGCAAAACAGTCGCAAGGTATGCACCGCTGTGAGCGTGGTCGGCACGGTTGATGCTGTTGCCTATATCGTGCATAAGACCCGATATTTTTGCAAGCTCACACAAACGCTCATCAAATCCCAAAACCCCAAGAATTCGGCTTGCATCATCGCCTGTTTTGGCAGCATGGGCAAGCCCGTGCTCGGTATAACCTATCTGACCGAGAACGCTATTGGCAGCGTTAATATAGGCAATTATTTCTTCGTCTTTCTTTAATTTTTCATAATCCGACAAAAAAACACTTCCTTTTTCTAAAATATTGTTAACACTTCCGTTGATTTTTATTTTTATAAATTCTATAATATAAATGTTAAACTAAAATTTACGGAGGTTGTATTGTTATGTCCATTCTTGTAACAGGCGGCGCCGGATATATCGGCTCACACACTTGCGTTGAACTTCTTAACGCAGGTTATGATACTATTATACTCGATAATCTCTGCAACAGCAAGAGCGAAAGTGTAAAACGAATTAAAGAAATTACGGGCAAGGATGTTAAATTTTACAAATGCGATATCCGCGACCGCGAAGGTCTTGACAAAATCTTTGCCGAAAACAAAATTGACGCAGTTATTCATTTTGCAGGCCTTAAATGCGTTCCCGAAAGCATAAGCAACCCCCTTGAATATTATGATAATAACATCGGCGGAACAGTTACTCTTTGCGAAGCAATGAAGGACGCAGGCTGCAAAAAGATGGTTTTCAGCTCATCGGCAACCGTTTACGGCAGCGAAAACGTTTCTCCCCTTAAAGAAGATATGCCTGAGGGCAAAACAACCAACCCTTACGGAACAACAAAGCTTTACATCGAAAAAGTTCTTAAGGATACCTGTGCATCCGACAGTGAATGGAGCGTTTGCCTTCTGCGTTACTTCAACCCCATCGGTGCTCACAAGAGCGGCAGAATAGGCGAAGACCCCAACGGAATTCCCAACAACCTTGTTCCTTACATTGCTCAGGTTGCAGTAGGCAGGCTTGACCACCTCAACGTTAACGGCAACGATTACCCCACCCCTGACGGAACAGGTGTGCGTGACTATATCCACGTTGTTGACCTCGCTCTCGGTCATATCAAAGCTGTTGAGAAAATCCTCGGCGAAAACGGTTGCTTTACTTATAACCTCGGCACAGGTAACGGCTACAGCGTTCTTGACGTTGTTAAAGCATTCGGCAAAGCCTGCGGCAAAGAGATAAAATACGTTATCGCTCCCAGACGCCCCGGCGACATAGCAACCTGCTACTCAGACCCCTCAAAAGCAAAAGCAGAGCTCAACTGGGTTGCCGAAAGAGGCATTGAAGAAATGTGTGAAGATTCGTGGCGCTGGCAGTCAACAAACCCAAACGGCTACGAAGAGGCATAAGATGAAAAATTATATCTGGGATTTTGACGGTATGCTGTTTGACAGCTACCCTCACATCACATCGGCTTTTCTTAAAATGATGCGTGATTACGGCAAGGATGAAAATTATGACGAAGCAAAAGCTTTGCTTGAAATAACATTTGCTCACGCATTTGAGCATTACGGCACAACAGAAGAACAAAGAGAAATTTTCAGAAAATATGAACACGATTATTCTCTGCGTCCGATAGCCGTTCCGTTTGAAAATACATACAGAACCCTTGACGCACTCAGCAAAAGAGGCTGCAGACATTTTCTGTATACTCACAGAGGCAACAAAACTTCACAGTATTATCTCAAGGAATACGATATGCTGAAGTTTTTTGAAGGCTTTGTTGATTCTTCAAACGGCTTTGCAGCCAAACCCTCACCCGATGCGGTTAATTGGATTTGCGAAACATACGGTCTTGATAAAAGCGAAACCGTTATGATAGGTGACCGGGAAATTGACGTTCTCTCGGGCAAAAACGCAGGCACCTTCGGTTGCCTTTTTACAAAAAATACATCTGTTGTCTCTGCGGCAGATTTTATTGTCAGCGATATTATCCAAATTCTCGATATATAATAATACGGAGGTCAGATTATGAGAGCTGTTATTACCGTTATCGGTAAAGATATGGTCGGCATTCTTGCAAAGGTTGCAACCGAATGTTCAAACCATAACATAAATGTTATTGAAGTTACACAGTCCATTCTTCAGGATATGTTTGCGATGATTATGATGGTTGACATTTCAAAATCAGATATGCCTTTTACCGAGTTTTCGGATATGCTTGATAAAATGGGCAAAGAAATGAACCTTTCAATTCACACTATGCACGAAGATATTTTCAACGCAATGCACACAATATAAGTGAGGTGAAAATCCGTGCTTAACGCAAGAGACATTCTTGAAACAATAACTATGATTCAGGATGAACACCTGGATGTCAGAACTATAACAATGGGCATTTCCCTTCTTGACTGCTGCCACAGTGATGTTGACGTTATGTGCCAAAAGGTATATGACAAAATCACACGCTACGCAAAAGACCTTGTTGCAACAGGTGAGCAGATTGAAAAGGAATTCGGCATTCCCATTATCAACAAAAGAATTTCCGTTACTCCTGCAGCAATGATCCTCGCTTCATGCGACGATAAAGATGCAGTTAAGCTTGCAAAAACGCTTGAAAAAGCTGCTGTTGCCTGCGGAGTTAACTTTCTCGGCGGTTTTTCTGCCCTTGTTCAGAAAGGCTTCGGCCCCGGCGACAGAGAGCTTATTGAAGCTATCCCAGAAGCTCTCAGCGTAACTGAGCACATCTGTTCTTCCGTCAACATCGGCTCAACAAAAACGGGCATCAATATGGATGCCGTTGCCCTGATGGGTAATGTTGTTAAAAAGAGCGCAGAGCTTACGGCAGACAGAAACTGCATCGGCCCCGCAAAGCTTGTTGTTTTTTGCAATGCTCCCGAAGATAATCCCTTCATGGCAGGCGCATTTCACGGAGCAGGCGAGCCAGACTGCGTTATCAACGTTGGCGTTTCCGGCCCCGGCGTTGTCAGAGCAGCCCTTGCAAAAGCAGGCGACTGTGACCTGACCGCAGTTGCGGATATAATCAAGAAAACCGCATTTAAAATAACAAGAATGGGGCAGCTTGTGGCAACCGAGGCAACTCGCAGACTCGGTGTTCCCTTCGGAATTGTTGACCTTTCACTTGCGCCCACCCCCGCAATCGGTGACTCCGTTGCCCATATTCTTGAAGAAATGGGTCTTGAGGCCTGCGGATGCCACGGCACAACAGCTGCACTTGCCCTGCTTAACGATGCAGTTAAAAAAGGCGGCGTTATGGCTTCATCTCACGTTGGTGGCCTTTCAGGGGCATTTATACCCGTTACCGAGGATGCAGGTATGATTGATGCGGCAAGAAGCGGCGCTTTGAGCATAACAAAGCTTGAGGCAATGACAGCAGTTTGCTCCGTTGGTCTTGATATGATTAACATTCCCGGTGATACACCACCCGAGGTTATTTCGGCAATCATCGCTGATGAAGCAGCAATCGGTATGGTTAACTCAAAAACAACAGCCGTCAGAGTTATTCCCGCCATCGGCAAATCCGTTGGCGAAGAGCTCAGCTTCGGCGGACTTCTCGGCAGCGGTCCTGTTATGCCCCTTTCAACTTACTCACCTGCAAAATTCATCGCAAGAGGCGGTAGAATTCCCGCTCCGATGCAAAGCCTTAAAAACTGATTCGGTATTTTCAAAACAAAACACCGGAAGAACAATAAAGCTTGCGCAGTTATCAAAACTACGCAAGCTTTATTTTGTGTATTTAAGTAAGTTATATATTTTCTGTAATTCTTTTAAACTCTTTGCTGTTTTTAAATTCTTCAGACAGCTCTTCTCTGCTTAACAGCCCATCTTTGACATCCTCAAAGAATGAACCATCCCAAAACCGGTACGCTCTTGTTTTGTCAAATTCAAGCCCCTTTACGGCATTAGAAGTATGAATAAGTATATCCGGCATATCATCATAATTCTTTGCAAGTTTAAGAGCTTTTTCAAAATGCTCAAGTGCTGATTTCTCATCACCTGCAAGATATTTTTTAACACCGAGTCTTTGGTTATATATCACCATAAGATAGTGGCTTTTGCCGTAATCGCCGTTTGGCATAACAGCTTCAACAAGCTTAAGATATGCTTCGGAAATATTGTCATCAGCATCAAGAAAGCTTTTATGCTTTCTGTTCATTATCTCTCCGAAAAGACGGAGCATTTCGGAAATGCCGTTTGCACAGGCAGCCGCCCGCTTTTCATCATCATGCGGATACATATACATCGCTTCGTAGTCCCTGGTGTTCTGCATTATAGGCATCTCGGAAAGTATTTTTTCCGCCTCTGAAATATCAACACCGCTGTTCTCAATAAGGCTTAAATCACGCAAATAGCGGCACATAAGCTTCTTTGTCCATATTCTGATACTGTCAACGGTGCAATAATTCTGTACGGTGTCATAAATTCTTTGAACTTCCGCTTTTATTGAAACAAGGTAATTGGCATTATGCTCAGTATGAATAAGTGTATTTAAATATTTCGCAAGCAGGTCATAATTACCGGGGAATTCAGCAATTGCAGTTTTAAGCATCTCTCTTGCTTCGCCGATTTTGTTTTCGGTCAGCAGACGGGAATATTCTTTGCTGTATTCATTAATCCTTTTTTCTTTTTCAATCATATCAATACCAAGAAGGCTATCAACGCTTACATTAAAAAAAGATGAGATTACAGGAAGCATAGTTATATCCGGATAAGTATCCCCTCTCTCCCATTTGCTAATCGCTTGAAAAGACATACCAAGAAAATCTGCGAGTGCTTCCTGCGTGAGTTCCTTGGATTTGCGAAGTTTTTTTAGATTTTCACCAAAATAAATTGTCACAGCATATCACCTTTCAATCGTAAAAGTTAACCCGGCCGGTGGTTACATCCAGATAATAACAGTTTTTTAAAACATAAACAATAACCAATCTGTTGAAGTGAATTCTCTTGTCAAGAGAATTTTTCTACCGTGATGTTTTTGAGATAAATAACTTTTTCTTTATCGAAATATCTTTCTGTTTTTAAACTAACTGTAAATTGTTTCTGTTTTTAATAAAATACTATTGTTTTTTCAAATTAAATCTGTCATAATTATTATAATTATAATTAAAATAAAACGGAGGACATTATAATGAAAAAATCTTTGGTTGCGATTTTGATTGCACTTGCACTTGCTTTTTCTTTTTGCTCTTGCGGCAAAGAAGAACCTGTTGAAGTAAAAGAAAACATTGTTATCGCCCGAGGCCAAAAATTTGTTGAATCGGTTGAGAATATGGAAACTATGCTCAAAACGCCTGAACGCTTCAAGCCCGTTTTTGAAGAAAAGGGTGCTATGAGCAAAAAAGACATCAAGGACTTTTTTGACGCTCCCGAAGAATGGCTTGTTTATTCTTATGTTATTTCTCTTTCAAACATCGGCAGCGAAAGCATTACTGTCTACGGAATGGAAGTTGAAAACAACGGTGAGAACGGTGTTTATGTAATCGCCGATTTCGGCGCAGAGCTTGGCCTTTCTCAAAACGGAACAGGTTACACCGCAGTTGACGTTCTTTGCTCAAATATAGACCTTTCGGAAGAGGAGATCAAAGCAATAGTTGACGGAATGGTTATGAATGTTATCTACACCAAAACTCCCGTTGAAAATGAAGACGGCAGCGAAAGTGTTGAAGAAACCAAACGCATTCCCGTTCAGACAGCAAATTAAAGGACGTAACCGATCATGGGATTTTTTACAAAAACAAAAACACCTGCCGGTCAGCCTGAATACCTGATAGTAGGTCTGGGAAACCCCGGCAAAAAATATGAGCTGACAAGGCATAATGCAGGCTTCCTTTTTCTCGATCTGCTTGCCGATAAGTGCGGTGCAAAAATTGACAGAATCAAATTCAAATCGTTAATAGGTATGGCTGATGTAGGCGGCAAAAAATGTCTCCTTATCAAACCCCAAACTTTTATGAACAACAGCGGCGAAGCTGTTAGAGAAGCTGCCAATTTTTACAAAATTCCGCCCGAAAAAACAATTGTTGTTTTTGACGATATTTCTCTCCCCTGCGGCAAAATGCGTATCCGCCGCAAAGGCAGCGACGGCGGCCATAACGGAATAAAAAGCATAATTTATCTTACAGGCTCGGATATGTATCCCAGAATTAAGCTTGGAATAGGCGAAAAGCCCCATCCCGACTATGAGCTTGCCGACTGGGTGCTTTCCACCTTTAAAAAGGACGAGCTTGCCGCCCTGCACGATGCCGCAGAAAACGCCTGCGATGCCGCCGCCTTGATGGTCAATGGCGAAATTGATAAAGCGATGAGTAAATTCAACAGCTGATTATTTCATCATTGAGCTGATACCGTCAACAACATTTTCTGCTGTTTTCATACATTTTGTCATGGCTCTTTTGCGAGCTCTTTTGCTTGTGCCGTTCATAAGCTTGCTGCCTGCAACGGCGGCTGCCGTACCAACCGCAAGCCCGATGCCGATGCTCTTTGCCATTGACATATCTGATGACTGCATAAACATTTTCTCCCCTCCAATCGTTAAGAATTCAAATTTATCTTTTCCTTTCGGAGGATTAATAAAACATATAAATTTAAGGAAGTATTTTTGATGCAAGGTCTCAATATAGTTCTTGTTGAACCGCAGATTCCGCAAAACACGGGCAACATCGCCCGCACCTGTGCTGCAACCGGAGCAAAGCTTCACCTTGTTGAGCCAATGGGCTTCAAGGTTGACGACGCCAAGCTTAAAAGAGCCGGTCTTGATTACTGGCATTTGCTTGATATTACATATTATAATGATTTAAATGATTTTTTTGAAAAAAATAAAGGCGGTAACTTTTATTATTTTTCAACAAAAGCCAAACACATATACTCCGAAATCGAATATCCTGATAATTGCTATCTTGTTTTCGGCAAAGAAACAGCCGGATTGCCTGAAGAACTGCTTTTCAACAATGCCGACAACTGCGTGAGATTGCCTATGATTAACGATTCCTCCGCAAGAAGCCTCAACCTTTCAAATTCGGTTGCAATCGGAGTTTACGAAGTTCTCAGGCAATGGAATTTTCCGGATCTCCTGTGCCAAGGAAAATTAACCAAATTTAATTGGAACTGATAAAAGGCGGTGAAAAAATGGACCCTTTGAAATTAGCTGTTAAAGGTCTTAACTCTGTTCTGAAATCCCAATCTAAAAGAGTTACCAAAAAAACCTTTGCCTACCCAACTGTTAAAACAACCTTCAGCTGCCCCGCAAGGCCAAAAAGCCAAAGCTTTTCTCTTGGCTTCGGCAAAGCAAGCATTTTGCCGAAAGATATAGACAAAAAGAAATATTATATTGCCGGCTATCAGGAAAACAAACCTGCTGAGGGCGTGCTTGACGAACCTTATACACACGCTGTTTGGATTGATGATATGTCAGGTCTTGGCGGTATTCTTCTTATATCGCTTGACATTGTGGGTATGCTTAACCTTGATGTTAACCGTCTCAGAGCAAAACTTAAAACTTTTTCAATGCTCAGCGGCTGCAGAAGCATCAACATTTTCAGCACCCATAATCACGCAGGAATTGACACCATGGGTATCTGGGGCCGTTTGCCCTTCAGCGGCAAAGACCCGAAATATATGGAGCTTGTTTTTAATCAGACTGTCAAAGCTGTTGAACAGGCCTACGCTTCAAGAAAAAAAGGCAACCTTTATCTTGGCAAAACCGAAGTGCCTGATATGCAAGAGGATATAAGAACACCTGTTGTATATTCAAAAACGCTGACCCGTTTAAGATTTGTTCCCGATGACGGAAGCCGCCAGACTTATATAATCAACTTCGCTTCTCATTCTGAATCGCTTCAGGGTTGCAACAAGCTTGTCAGTGCCGATTTTCCGGCATATCTGCGTGAAAGAATCGCCGAGAAAACAGGTGCCGAAACGTTTTATTGCGTGGGTGCTATCGGCGGTATGATAAGCATGGATATTCCCAATGAGAAAGAAATCAGAGATAACGGTTCAGATTTTTCAGAATCAACAAAAGCTATCGGACGTAAGCTTGCAGATTACGCTTTGGCAATAAAAGAAGACGAAGAAACACTTCTTAATCCCAAAATAGGCTGCATCCGCCGAGAAGTATATTTCAAAGCAGAAAACACCGTTTTGCTCCTTGCTGCAAAAGCCGGTATTCTTGAAGCGAAAGAGCACCGCTTGAGTGACGGCAGCGGTTTTGCTATGAAATCCGAAATCAGTTATATTGAAATTGATTCTCTTAAGCTGTTGCTCCTTCCTTGCGAAATTTTTCCCGAGCTTGTTTACGGCGGATTTTTAAGCCCGGATGAATCGGCAAGCGGTTGCGGAGGAGAAATCAATCCGCCTCTGCTCAAAGACCTGGTTGGCGATGATGTTGTTATCGTCGGTCTGGCAAATGACGAATTGGGTTACGTTTTACCGCCCAATGATTTTATGCTCCACCCGGACAAGCCTTATCTTGACATCCCAAGAGACCGACATGACAGAAGGCATTATGAGGAAACAAATTCGCTTGGCCCTGAAACAGCGGCAACAATCGCCGAAACCGTTAAAGATATTATGGAAACGGTTGAAAACAGCCGTAAGATATGATATAATAACACAAAGGCTTATGAAAGGAACTTGACAATCAATGAAATCAGCCTTAAAAATTATATCGGTATTTTTTGCTGCGCTGTTTATCCTCGGTGCTTGCTCAAATATACCCGATGAACCTGCAACTTCTTCCGCTAAGGAATACACCTACATTGACCCTGTTTCGGCAACATACCCAATCCCTGAAAATGCAGATGAATTTCCCGATGCGACCTTCCCGATTAAATACGTTGAAGGCCCGGTAAACGTTGAATGCATTATCAGCAGTTATTATGTTGACGGCAACTCGGTTGCAAGGATTGAATCCGTCAGCTTAGACAGGCAACCCGGCAGTGCAAGAACATCCGGTGCTCTTACAGTAACAATTGATGCAATCGGTTCACGCAAAAACGGAATGAGAATTGCCTATACTTGCTATGATGCTCAGGGTAACCCTATCAGTGAGGATTTTTCCACACGTGCCGAACTTAAAGATGTTAAAAAAGGCGACACTGTGCTTATGCCGATATCTCTTGTAGACGGAACAGCAAAAATAGTTTTCAGCAATTACGGTGATAAATAATATATAATGAAAGAGGTAATCAAAATGACCAAGTTCAAAAAATCCGCAGCCATAATTTCAATAATCCTTGTTTTTTCAATGCTTTTTGTTTTTGTAGGCTGCAAAGATAACGGAACAGATAAACCCACTTTAACCCAGGCTGAAACAACAGAGAAAAAGAATTACACTATGCCTGACACCCCCGTTGAAATCGTTACAGAGCAGGTTACTTATGAAAAGCTTGAGCTTGAAACAGGTGAATTTTCAACAAATGCTGACGGTTCTCAGATAGGCAAAGAGCTTGTTCAGTCCGTTGGTGACCTTGAAATTGTTCAGAAGAGCTATTACGTTTACCGCAATTCAGTTGCAACACTCGAAAATATCGTTGTTGACGACGACGGCCTTTCAGTTAACGCAAGCGCATATGCTGACGTTAAGTTCAGCCAGATCGGCAGCGGCGAAAAAGAAATGAAAATCGCTTACAAAGCATATGATGCTGAAGGCAATGTTGTAAGAAGCACATATGTACTTGCTCTTATCAAGCAGGTTGATGAAAACAACGTTGTTTCAGAATGCAGAATCGACCTTCCCAGAAACGCTGTAAGAATTGAGTTTGAAAACTACACAGGCGAATAATTATTAAAAGAACAAAACCTCAGCTTTACCGATTGATAAAGCTGAGGTTTTTTGTTTTATTACAATTTACATACCTCTTCTTGAAACGCAGTTCTCAAGTTTGATTGCATCGTAAACTCCGTCATCAAAAAGGTCACACACATTTTTATATTCGCCAATTGAAAGAGTTTCAAGCGTTTTGCCCTCTTTGATGCAGTAAGCAACAAGTGCACCGGTTGCCTTATAAGCATCTCTGAAAGGCAGACCCTTTGAAACAAGATAGTCTGCACAGTCGGTTGCGTTAATAAAACCTCCGGCAGCAGCCTTTCTCATATTTTCAGGGATAGCTTTCATTGTTTCAATCATAGGAATAAGGGTTGTCAAGCAGATTTTAACGGTATCAAAAGCATCAAAAATCGCATCCTTATCTTCCTGCATATCTTTGTTATACGCAAGCGGAAGACCCTTCATAACCGTAAGGAGAGTCATCAGGTCGCCGAAAACTCTGCCGCTCTTGCCCCTTACAAGCTCCGCAATGTCAGGGTTCTTTTTCTGAGGCATAATGCTTGAGCCGGTTGAAAAAGCATCGTCAAGCTCAACAAATTTGAATTCCCATGAGCACCAAAGGATAATTTCTTCGCAAAGCCTTGAAAGATGAACCATACAGATTGAAAGTGCCGATGCAAGCTCAATACAGAAATCTCTGTCTGAAACACCGTCAAGAGTGCTCTTAGTATAAGAATCAAAGCCAAGAATTTCAGCGGTCATTGAACGGTCAATCGGATAAGTTGTTCCTGCAAGTGCGCCGCTGCCCAAAGGCGAAGAATTCATTCTGTTTTTTGCATCTTCAATTCTGCCAAGGTCACGGGTAAGCATTTCGGTATATGCTGTAAGATGAGCCTTGAAAGTTATCGGCTGTGCTCGCTGAAGATGGGTATATCCCGGCATAATTGCAGCTGCATACTCTGTACCTTTCTCATCAAGAGCTTTGATAAGCCCCTTTACAAGCTCCAGCGTTTCGTTGCACTGTTCGCGCAAGTAAAGCCTTACATCAAGCGCAACCTGATCGTTACGGCTTCTGCCTGTGTGCAGTCTTTTGCCTGCATCGCCTATTCTTTCGGTAAGGGTCTGCTCAACAAATGTGTGAATATCTTCGGCATTGGGGTCAATAAGAAGCTCACCGTTTGAGATTTCCTGCCTGATTTTTGCAAGCTCGGAGCAAATAAGAGCACCGTCATCCTGAGAAATAATCCCCTTTGCAGCAAGCATTGTTGCGTGAGCAATACTGCCCTCTATATCCCAATAATACATTCTTGAATCGGTTGCGATTGAAGAATTGAAATCGTTGGTTTTTTTATCAACTTCTTTTGAAAAACGTCCTGCCCAGAGTTTCATAAAAATTCCTCCTTATACGGGAAAAAGAGCCGTCTTATATTGGCGGCTCTAATTTTTATTTAAATTATTTGTTTGCTTCTCTCTCTGCTTCAAGAATAGCCTTAACCTTAATGGGAAGACCGAAGAGATTGATAAATCCTGCGGAATCCTTCTGGTCATAAACTTCGTCAGCATCAAAGGTTGCAAAATCTTCGCTGTAAAGAGTATAGGGTGATGTTACGCCCGCGTTAATCATGTTGCCCTTGTAAAGTTTAAGTTTAACATCGCCTGTAACAGTTTCCTGGGTCTTGTCAACAAAAGCAGCAAGAGCTTCACGAAGAGGAGTGAACCACTGGCCGAAGTATACAAGCTCTGCATACTTGTGAGCAACGATTTCTTTGTAGTGCTGTGTATCTCTGTCAAGAGTGATTGTTTCAAGAACATCGTGAGCCTTGAAAAGGATTGAGCCTGCAGGATTTTCGTAAACGCCTCTGGACTTCATACCGACAAGTCTGTTTTCAACTATGTCGTTAAGACCGATGCCGTTCTTACCGCCGATTTCGTTAAGATATTTGATAAGCTCAACACCGCCCATTTCTTTGCCGTTAACAGCGGTGGGAACGCCCTTTTCAAAGTGAATTGTAACGTATGTGGGTTCATCGGGAGCCATTTGGGGTGAAACGCCCATTTCGAGGAAACCGGGCTTGTTATACTGAGGCTCGTTTGCGGGATCTTCAAGGTCAAGACCTTCGTGTGAAAGGTGCCAGAGGTTCTTATCCTTTGAATAGTTTGTTTCTCTGTTTATTTTAAGAGGAATGTTGTGAGCCTCTGCATATTCGATTTCTTCTTCACGGGATTTGAGATCCCAGATTCTCCAGGGAGCGATGATTTCCATCTCGGGAGCAAAAGCCTTTATTGTAAGCTCAAATCTTACCTGGTCATTGCCCTTACCTGTGCAGCCGTGGCAAATAGCATCAGCACCCTCAGCCTTTGCAATTTCAACAATTCTCTTTGCGATGATGGGACGTGCGAAGGAAGTGCCGAGAAGGTATTCCTTTTCATAAACTGCGCCCGCTTTAAGAGTGGGGAAGATGTAATCGCTTACAAATTCATCCTGAAGGTTCTCAATGTAAAGCTTGGAAGCACCTGTTTTGATAGCCTTTTCTTCAAGACCGTCAAGCTCTGTGCCCTGACCAACGTCACCTGAAACAGCTATAACTTCGCAGTTATTATAGTTTTCTTTAAGCCAGGGAATGATGATTGATGTATCAAGTCCGCCTGAGTAGGCGAGAACAACTTTTTTAATTTCTTTCATAATTGTATCTCCGTTCTTTAATGTTTGTTTATGCATCAATTATACAGCGAATATTCAAAAAATCAAGGATTTTCCGAATATTTATGCATTTTTGGCGTATTTAACAAAAAATCTTGTTTTTTGAGCAATTAACCGAGCAAAAGTCCGACTTTTTTCTTGGCTTTTGTAAGGGTTCTGTTGGCAATGCGAGCAGCTTTTTCTGCACCGGCGGCTGCGGTATCAAGAAGATACTGCTTATCAGCCATAAGCTTTTTGTATTCTTCCTGAACGGGGCGGAGCTCTTCGATAACAGATTCTGCAACCTTAACTTTGAAATCGCCGTAGCCCTTGCCCTCAAACTCTTTTTCAATAGCAGCGTAATCAAGACCCGTGCAGCACGAATAAATAGCCATAAGGTTATTAATACCGTCCTTGCCGTCGGCATATCTTACGCAAGCTTCGCTGTCAGTAACGGCAGACTTAAACTTCTTGAGAATAGCTTCGGGAGTATCCATAAGCGAAATTGAAGCTTTGGGGTTCGGGTCGCTCTTTGACATCTTCTGGGTGGGGTCCTGAAGGCTCATAACTCTTGCGCCCACTTTGCCGATGAAAGGTTCGGGCAAAGTAAATGTGTTGCCTCTTAAAGCGTTGAAACGGGTTGCAACATCTCTTGCAAGTTCAAGATGCTGCTTCTGGTCAGCACCGATAGGCACGAAGTTTGCCTGATAAAGAAGAATATCAGCAGCCATAAGAACAGGATATGCAAAAAGACCTACGTTAACGTTGTCAGCATGCTTTTGCGATTTTTCTTTGAACTGTGTCATTCTTGAAGCTTCGCCAAACTGAGTGTAGCAGTCAAGAATCCATGCAAGCTCAGCGTGAGCGGCAACCTGACTCTGAATAAAAACGATATTCTTTTCAGGGTCAAGGCCGATTGCAAGCATAATTGCGTACATTTCAAGAATCTGCTGGCGGAGCTTTACAGGGTCGGGGTGAACTGTAAGAGCGTGAAGGTCGGCAACTGCATAAAGGCAGTTATAATCCTCACTCATCGCCTTCCAGTTTTTAAGCGCACCGAGATAGTTGCCCAAGGTCGGAACCGAAGTGGGCTGAATCATACTGAGAACTATCGGCTTGCGTTCGGGAGTTGTATTTTCCATAGTCATACCTCTTTTTTATTACAGTGAACGTGCAACTTCACCAAGGATTTTAACACCTTTTACGATACCTTCGTCTGACGGAGTTGAAAAGTTCATTCTTATATATTGGCAGGGTGCATCGCCATCGGCAAGGAATGCATTGCCCGGAACAACAGAAACACCTGCGGCACTTGCTTTTTTGCAGAATCCAAGCATATCAACACCGTCATTAAGCTTTGCCCAAACAAAAAGTCCGCCTTCGGGTCGCTGATATGTAAGGAAATCGCTCAATTCAGCATCAATGCAGTCACAAAGAAGATTGAGCTTGCGTGTATAAATATCCACAATTTTTGCAATGTGGGCTTTATAGTCGCATTCGGTAAGCCATTTATAAACAATAAGCTGTGAAAGCATTGGTGTGTGAACATCCTGTGTCTGCTTTGCAACTGTCATTTTTGCAACAATTTGGGCATTTGCAAGAACAAAGCCCACTCTTATACCGGGAGCAACAATTTTTGAGAATGAGCCTGAATAAACAACGATTCCCTCATCATCAAAACTTTTGATTGCAGGAACAGCTTCACCCGAAACTCTGAGGTCGCCGTAAGGGTTATCCTCAAGAATCAGAACACCGTATTTTTTTGCAAGCTCATAAACAGCCTTTCTTTTTTCAAGCGACATTGTTGAACCTGCGGGATTCTGGAAGTTGGGAATTGTATAAATGAACTTAACGTTCTTTTCGGTTTTAAGCTTTTCTTCAAGGATTTCGAGGTTCATTCCGCCTTCTTCAAGCGGAACGCCTACAAGCTTTGCGCCGTGGCTTCTGAAGCAGTTGAGAGCTCCGATAAATGCAGGCTCTTCGCAAATTATGCAGTCGCCGCTGTTGATAAAGCAATGGCAAAGAAGGCTCATTACCTGCTGAGCACCACTCACAACGATAAGCTTATCGTTATCGGTACCGACGCCGTAATGCTCTCTTGCAAGCTTTGTAAGTTCAGCAACAAGCGGAGCGTAGCCTTCGGTAATGCCGTACTGAAGAGCAAGAATGGGTTCGTTTTCAAGAACCTCAGCAACTATTTTTTTAACATCGTCAATCGGAAAAGCATCGGGAGCGGGGTTGCCGGCTGCAAGAGGAATTGTATCGCCCGAGCTTTTAAGAATTTCTCTGATAACCGAAGGCTTGAGAGAAGCTATGCCTTCGGAAAACTTGTATTCCATATATATCGCCCTTTCGGATAATTTTCATAATAAAACAGTATAACACACATTTTCACCGTTGTAAATCCTTAAATTAAGTTGTAATAAATAAAAATATATGTTATTATCAAGCATATAATTTATTTTTACGGAGAATAGATATGAATTGTAAATACGAAGCTGTTCTTTTGGACTTTGACGGAACTTTTGCCGATACGGGCAGAGGTGTTTTTTCCGGGATTATGTATACGGTTAAAAAACTCGGTTTTGAACCGCTGACCGATGCGGCAATGAGGACTTTTATCGGCCCTCCCCTTACAGATTCATTTAAAAATCACCTCGGCCTTAATGATAAGGAAGCTTTGGATGCCACCGACGTTTTTAAAGAATATTATTCAACTCAGGGCGTATATGAATTTGACGTTTATGACGGAATAACAGATATTTTAAAAGAACTGAAAGATTGCGGAGTAAAAACAAGCGTTGCAAGCACAAAGCCTAAGGTTTTTATAAAAGAAATTCTGAGCAAAACTGGCTGCGACGGGTATTTCGACTATATCTCCGCCCCCTTGAGCGAAGAACGCATAGAAAAATCAGAGCTTATCACAGAAGCTCTTTCTGTTCTCGGCATAAGCAAAGAAAAAGCCGTTATGATTGGTGACCGCCATTTTGACATCACAGGTGCAATCGGAGCGGGAGTTGACAGCATAGGGGTTACATACGGATACGGCAGCGAAGAAGAGCTGAAAAAATCAGGCGCCGCCCACATTGCAGGCAGCGCCGATGAAATCAGAAATATTCTTTTTGATTAATTTTTCTCTGTTTTTAATGCCTTTTTCTTTGCGGCCGCAAAGAGAATGAAATACAAAACAAATGCAACAATCATTAATATTGCAACTGTCAGATGGCCTCCCTTCAGCGTTTCAAGGAATGCTGAGGGGGTTTTCATTTCCGCATAAGGAAGCTCAAGCATATCTGCGCCGCTGCCGCAGAAGAAATAAATTAAAGCGGTGATGCAGAAATAGCGTGATGAGTTGTTCATGCAATAATCTTCGCATCTCATTGCGGCAGGCACGGCAAGGCCTCTTGAAACAACCGTCTTTTTTGCCATAACGCAAGCAACAACAAAATATATTGCGGTAAGAACGGCTGTTATGATAATTTCAAATATTTCATCATCCGAAACAATGCCTTTGTCAAGAAGAGTTCTTGCAACTCTTCTGCCGACGGGTCTTGCAAGGGTCAGCCCGAATGTGAAAGTAAAGGTCAGAATTGCGTGGTAAGCGCATCTGAGCTTATCGTTTTTGATTATAGGTTCATACTCAAACCTGCCCTCGCCCTGAATAAGGCTCTTGGGCAAGCAGACAAGGATAAGCATAATTCCAAAGCCAAGCAAGAAACCGGTGAAATATTCCCAAAGACTCCATGCACAATTGTTAATGAAAGCCGGAGGATTAACGGATGCAAAAATTCCTCTGTCGCTGTCAAGAATAAGAAAAACATCGGCCGCTGTTATTGCAAACGCACAAACCGCATTTATTCCGAGCGAAAGCAAGCCCGTTACCTTATCACGCAAACCAACAAGAGCCGTAAAGCTGCTGATAAGTGCAGCGCAAGCGGCTGAAATAACGTCAATGCTTGTGAAATAATTTCTGGCGAAAGGAACTTTTTTTGCCCATGCGGCTGAACCAAGATTTTTTATGTAAGCCATCATCGGGGTAAGCTCAATATTTTGGTCTGCAAGTCCGAGTTTGAAGCTTTCAATGGCTTCGGGGTGAATTGCGGCAAGAATAAAGTGAGACACACTCGCTTTAAATGCAAACAGAACAACGTAATAAACCGCAATCAGCAAAACATAATGCTTGATTTTATAATCCTTCTTTGAAAAAAGCGAACCGACGAACAGAGCAAAAAGCGGCATCCAGCCAAAGCCAAGAAGAAGCATCATCCAAAGCCCGTGAAGGGGATTGATTTCAACAAGTCTGTCTGCAGTTTCGCCCGCAAACGGAAAAGAGCTTGTCAGGTAGCCGCCCATCTGGCTGTTAAGCGTGCCCCAACCTCCGTTGGTTATTCCCAAAAGAATAACGGCAATCGGTATAGCTTCGTAACTCATCTTGCGGCGGTTGCCGAAAAATGAAAATATGAACAAAATCAGCATAACGCCAACGGCAAACATACCCCACATTGAGCCCCAGCCGCTGTCGCCTCTGACACGCCACATAAAGCCCGTCATAACAGCGCAGGCAAAAACCATAAGCGTTTTTACGCCGTTGGAAAGATTTCTTGTTTCAGTTAACTGCATACAAATTCCTCCCTGATATTTCTTACAAAACATTTTAATCTAAACTTTCCGCAAAATCAATATACTTTTACGGTTTTGTTAAGCTTGAATGAATAAATCAGCGTTTCTTTAACAGGCAATCCGATAACCTCAGCAAGACAACGGCGGTATATACCCAGCTGATCGGAATAGAGATCAACAAGCTCGTTTTCACCATTAACCCTGTCGGTTTTATAGTCAACAATAATCAGCTCTCCGTTTTCGATAAATGCACAGTCCGCAACGCCCTCGATAAGAACAGTCTCACCCTGACCTTTTTCTTGCGGAATTTCGGGATACATTTCACAAAGCGGAATGCAATAGGTAAATTTATATTCCTTAAACACCTTTTCTGCTCCGAGTATTCTCGCAGCAAGCTCGCTTTCAAAAAAAGCGGCAATGCTGGCTTTGTCAACGGCTGAAGCCTCGGCCTGCGTAAGCATACCCTTATTTTTAAGCAAAACGAGTTCGGCCTCAACGCTCTTGCTTGCCTTTTCATAATCCGCAAACTGCATAAAGCGGTGAGTAGCCGTTCCCCGCTGTGCGGGGGTAAGCTTATCACGGCTTATAAAGGCTGGCTTGCGTGAGGCAAAATATTCGCTCTTTATTTCGCCGCTGTCAAGGTTGGAGGCAATGCGTTTTGCAACAATGCCGTTAAGCTCACCGTAAGGATAAACAAATGCGAGCCTTTCTTTGATTTCATTAACGATTTCAGGATCAGGCAAAACTTCAGCTTCAATCTCGGGTTCAAAATCTTCTGTGCTGTAATCGGTTATAATTTCGGTTTTAAGCGGAGTGTCACATTCAACGCAAAAACGCGAATCAATCCCTGCAGCATTTCTCAGAGCGTGAGCATCGGGATGCCTCAAAAGCGGAGTGAGAATACAATCCGCATAGCTTGTGAAATTGACAACCGAAAAAGAATCAATCGCCCCTTCGCCTTTGATTTTAGCTGCAAGCGATGAAAGCTTTTTGCCCCAATCGGAAGCGGAAGCAAGAACAACCAGCTTTTCTTTAGGTCTTGTCAGGGCAACATAAAGGACTCTGAGTTCTTCCGAATGCTCTGCAATTTTTGTTTCAAGCTTTGCCGCTATGCCGGGCAAAGTATCATATTTTGCTGCAGAATCGTTAACCTTGATTCCTATTCCGCTTTCGGGAGCTATAACAAGGTCTTCTCTGTTGAAAAAGTCGCCATAGGTTTTTTCGCAGGCCGCAACAAAACAAACAGGGAATTCAAGACCCTTGCTCTTGTGAATAGTCATAATTCTGACAGCATCTGCAACATCGGATTTGCTTTCGCCCGAATCAATATCTCCGCTTTCCGAAACTTTATCAATATAGTTGATAAAGCCGGAAACTCCTTTTTGACCGGTGCTTTCATACCTGTTGGCAAGGTCGATAAAGCAGTTAAGGTTAGTGCGTCTCTTTTCGCTGTCTTTCATAGCAGAAACTATTGCGTAATATCCGGTTTCTTCAATAAGACGGCGAACAAGCTCCCCTGCTCTGACGCTTGATGCAACTCGGCGCATATTTTTTGTTTTTTCAATAAAATCCGCCGCTTTTTTATTTCCGCTTTCTGCCGCCGAAACAACGCAGCTGTAAAGGCTGCCTTTTTTCTCAGCCGCTCTCATATAAGCAAGGTCATCAGGGGTAAAACCGAACACGGGCGAGAGCATAACCGCCGCAAGCGGAATGTCGTCAACGGGATTGTTGATAACCTTAAGGAGCGACATCATAAACATAATTTCGGGAGTTGACAAAAAACCGCCGTTTGCTTCGCAACTGAACGGAATTCCTCTGCGTGTAAATTCGTCAATAAACTCCGCAGAGCTGTTTTTAACGCTTCTTAATAGAATGCAGAAATCTTTATATTTTGCAGGTCTTTGAACCTGACCGTCGGTAAAAAGCACCCCTTCCCTGACTGATTTTTCAATGTAATCAGCCGCAAATTTTGCCTGAACGGCAGAGTGGTTTTCTTTTTCGGTTTCAAAAAGATAAATCTCTGTATCCGCATCTTTGTGTTCGGGGTAAGATGCAGCAGCTTCCAAAAATTCTTTTTCGTTGTAATCAAGACCGCCGGCCTTTCGGCTCATAACAGGTTCAAAAATATAGTTTACAATCTCGGTAACTCCTCTGCGGCTTCTGAAGTTTTTGCCGAGGGTGACTTTGGCGGGATAATTGCCGTCAACATACTCATCAACGCCGTCTCTTCTGGCAAGAAAAATTTCAGGCATTGCCTGGCGGAAACGGTAAATGCTCTGCTTAACATCTCCAACAACAAAAAGGTTGTTTTCATCTTTTGAAAGAGCGGCAAATATCATATCCTGAGCCTTATTGACATCCTGATATTCATCAACAAGAATCTCGGCATAATTTTCCGAAAGCTCAACGGCAAGCGGAGTTTTAACGTATCCCTTATCGTTTTCAGAGGGCTCAACAAGCAGTTCAAGTGCCATATGGAGAGTATCGCTGAAATCAGCTCCGTTTTCATCATCTTTAAGGCGTTTGAATTCCTTTGAAAAATCAATAACTGCATTTACAAGCTCCGTTATAACGGGTGCAAGCACGGAAATATCACTTTTGTGAGTTTCGGCGCTTATTGAAAACATTTTTGCAATGTCCTTAAAACGTTTTTTATATTCATCTCTTATGCTCTGAACAGCTGTTTTTACGGCAGATTCATATCCTCTGGGTGCAGAAGGCATTCTGCCGAAATTTATTGCTGAATAAGCCTCTGCAATTTCATCCCACAAAGCTGATTTAAGCTTAAGATAAAAGCTTTCAAAAGCAGCCTTTTCGCTCCTGAGGAAATCCGCATAAACACATTCAAGTTCAGGTTCTTCCGATGAAAGCGAAAGGCATTGCTCAATACCGCCAATGCAGTTTTCAGTCATATCCGAAATATAATTCAGAATTATTCTGCCCCAGGCAGTTTTTTCAATATCTTTGGGATTAACAAACTCATTCTTCAGCGAATTAAGCCAGATTTCAGGAAAAGGATAGGCCTGAGAAAGCGAATAAAGCTTTAAAATTGCATCAATCAGCTTGCGGTCATCTCTTGTATCGCTGATAAGCTCGCAAAGGTTTTTAAATTGCAGTTCGCCTTTTTCGTGCAGATTTTCAACAACCGTTACAACAGCTTTGTTTTTCAGCACGGTCAGCTTGCCCTCATCAAGCAAACCGAAATCGGGAGCAATGCCCAGAGCATGAAAATTTTCACGCACCAAAGCTATGCAAAACGAGTCAATTGTGCATATATTGGCACAGGGCAGCATAAGCTGCTGGCGGCGCAGACTTTTATCGTCAGGATTAAGGGCGATTTTTTTGCTTATTGCGGCTGAAATTTTTTCTTTCATTTGAACCGCCGCCGCATTGGTAAATGTTACGATAAGCAGGTTTTCAACGCCGCAAGGGTTTTCGCTGTCACAAATCCGCCTTATAACTCTTTCAACAAGAACCGCGGTTTTGCCCGAGCCTGCAGCAGCGCTGACAAGCAAAGAGCCCTTGCGTGCTTCAATAGCCTTGCGTTGGTCGTCGGTCCATTTAACTTCACTCATCAGCCGAATCCCCTTTCTCAAGATTTTCAAGAACAACGTTCAAATCATCGTCAATCAGTTCTTTTGACTGTATATTTTCTTCATAAGAACAAACGCTTTTATAATCGCAATACTCGCAGACGTGCTTATAGCTTTTACCAACAGCAGGTACAGCCGGAATTTCACCTGCGTGGAGAGACGCTGACATATCGGCAAGCACTTTATCGGCTTTTTCTTTTAATTTTTCAAGCTTTGAAAGGCTTATCAAAGAGCCTTTAAGCTCACCTTTTTTCATTTCAACAGGGATATACAAACCCGATATTTCCGAATCCATTGCCGCAACCACCGCTCCGTTATCAAGAACAATGCCCTGCATTCGGCATTTTTTCTGCCTGCGTGTTTTTATATCTTCTGCAGTTTCGCCTCTTTCGGCAGAAACAAGCGGTGAATTGGCAGGATAATAAAGTACACCTGCAGGTGTAATTTCGCCGTATTTTTTGCCTCCGTTTTGCCAAAGGGCAAAAAGATAAATGAACATCTGCATATTCAACCCCTGCGTAACATCGCTGAGCCTGAATTCTTTGCCCGATGATTTATAGTCAACAACTCTGAGATATTTTTTGCCTTCGATAACGGCACAGTCAACCCTGTCAATCGCGCCGTAAATGTTAATGTTGCCTTCAGGAGAACCGACACGATAAGGCGGAATTTCTTCAGAACCGATTTCAAGCTCAAAATCAATAGGCTTGAAACTGCTGAACTCAAATTCTTCAATCAGCCTTTGCGCAACATCACAAACGTTAAGCACAAGCTTACGGTAAAGATATAAAAACCTTTCGTTCTGCTCATTTCCGCCAAGCTTTTCTCTCAGATATTCGTCAGTTATTTTTGTTATTGCATCAAGCAGTTCACTGCGTTTCATTGCTCTGAGCTGTTCTTCCGTATAATCGGTCAGCAACTTTTCAAGAGCGTGGTGAATTACATTGCCTCTTTGCATCGGGTCAAGCTCAGCAACGGTTCGGGGCATTGCTTTGATTCCGTATCTGCAATAATAGGCAAACGGACATTTATGGTAGCTTTCAACTCTTGAAGCTGAAATGTTAAGCTCTTTTCCAAAAATCGCCTGAGCCGCTTTTTTATCTTTTATGGCAAAATTGCGCCTTTCAGCCACTCTTTCAAGTGCCTGCGTTTTGCCTTTATATTCACTGTCTTCTTCAAAAACAGCTTTAAGCGAAGCGTAAAGCTCATTATTCATCAGCTTATTTTCAGCCATTTTTTCAAATGCGGTTTCCTTGCCTTCAATATAATACATTCCGTCAAGTTCCCCGGCGTCAACCTCTTTGCATTTCGGAAAAATTGATTTAATCTTAATGTAAAGCTCGCTTGGTGCAAGCTGCTCGCCCTTTGAATTTCTTTCAGGGCAACAGACATAAAGCCTGTCTGAAGCGCAACAGAAAGCATTGTAAGCAATCAGCTTTTCTTCAGCAAGCTTATATTCACCGTAGCCGGCAAGCTCAATTCCGATTTCGTGCATTCTGCGTCTGTCCTTATCCGTAAGAGTTGCGCCGAATGAGGGCAAAGCCGGAAACGAGCCGTAATTTGCACCCGCAATGAACACAATTTTAGGCGCAAGGGTTCTTATTCTGTCAGCCGAACCTACAGTTATTTCGTCAAGACCCTGCGGCAAAGTGCCCAGCGTTTGAACGGAAAGCATAAGCTCAAGCATATCGGCAAAAGCTTTGGGAGTAATGTTTCTTCCCTTGGCAACGGTTTCAAAACCGTCAAGCAAATCCATAAGAACGTTCCAGATGCGGTCAAGCTCAAGTGCAAGCGCATTATCGCCAGCCTCAATGAACGCATTGGCAAGCTTTTTAAGGTTTTCGGCAGCACCCACTTTTTCAATGAATTTATAAACCGCTTTTGCCGCCTCTTCTCCGCTGACATCATTAAGAGAAAAACGCAGTTTTTCAAGCGGGTCAACTATTGATTTTCTAAGCGAATTAAGCCTTTCAAGTGTGGCTTCACATTCACTGTCAAATTCAACGCCGAAGCCCTTGGGATTCTGTTTCCATTCTTTTTGCCACGAGCCGTAATTGACACGCCACATATAGCAATAATTTTCAATTTCAGATATTTCTTCGGTTTCAAGCCCGACAAGGCCGGTTTTGAGATAACGCATAACACTTTCGGTTGTGAAACCCCGGCTTATTACGTCTGCCGCACTGCTTATAAATGCAATCACGGGCGAAACATCAACCGGCTGGCGGCTGTCCTCAAAAACACCTATGCCGCATTTTTTGAGCTCTGTGCCGAGCGGAGCCTCATAAACAGACGAATCTCGGGCAATTACCGCTATATCTCTGCAACGGTAGCCTTTTTCTCTTATAAGCTTTTTGGCTGTGCAGGCAATAAAACGGCATTCCGCATAAATATCCGCCGCCTTGCACAGAATAATATTTTCACAATCTTCTTCATATATTTCCGAAGCAGGAGAAAAAAGCTCGTTTTCAAGAGCTTTCAACTCAGGCGAAATGTTCTTTTTGCCGTTTTCATAAGGATACACAGGTGACGCTACATCACAAGAGTTCTTTTTAGCAAGAGCAATCAAATCTTTTGCCGTTCTTTTTGTATGAGCAAAAAGGTCGGTTTCATCGTCGGAGTTTTTAAGCCCGTCAGCACAAAGAGTAATAAAAACTTCTTTTGCCTTTGAAAAAATTCTGCCAAGGATTTTATATTCCTGAGCCGTAAAACCTCTGAAAGAATCAATAAAAACGTATCTTCCGTTAAAATAATCGCTTTCAGGCAAAACATCATAAAGCTCTGTCAAAAGGTCGTCGGGGTTAAAATAACTGCCTTCAATCATTGCATCATAAGCATCAATAACAGTTGTTATGTCCGTCAGCTTCATTTTAAGCAAGCTTTCTTCCTGAGTTGCAAGTGCGAGCCTCACAGCATCGGTAGTTAACGAATTAAGCTTAAATTCGGATGAAAGAGCGGTAAACTCGGCAACGGTTGAACGTTTGCCCGTGTGTTTGCCGTAAAGCTTAAGCTTATCTTTAACGCTTTCAAGCGCAAGGCTCATAAGCACAGCTTTTGCCGAATCGTCAAGCCTGCGTCTTTCGTGCAAAGCGGGTTTGCCGACAATCTCTTCAGCAACCGCAGTAAAGCTGACAACATCAACATCCGCCATAGCTTTTGCGCCGATGCTTTGAAGCATAAGCTTTTCACTTGTAAAAGAAAACTGTTCGGGCACAATAAGAGTTATCCCATTTTTGCCCTGTGCAATAAGAGAACGGATTTTTTGCATTATGCAGCTTGTTTTTCCGCCGCCTGCTCTTGATAAAATCAGATTCAACATAGCTTAAAACTCCGTGTGTTTTAGTAGATTTTTATTATATCATATTATTATTACTTTGTCAGCATAATTTTAGTTGTGCCCCTTTAAAGGTGCATCTGCTCCGATTTTGGCCGATTTTGACCGAATTGAGCCGTAAATCAAACACTTTATGCCGTTATATGCGTTCTTTCAGCCGTTAAACCTCGGTTCAACGCTTCAACGCTCCGCAGTATTGTTGACATAAAAATATTTATATGTTAGAATGTATGCTGAATTTTAATATTGAAAGGAGCAAGTCCTTCATGGATGACCCTTACCCCGCGCTTGAAATCATTACAGAACCTATCACCGCAGGGTCGGTAATAGGTAAAGTTGTTCTTCTTTTTGTTCTGATTCTTGTTAACGCTTTTTTTGCGATGAGCGAAATGGCAATTATCTCGCTCAACGACAACAAAATTCAGAAGCTTGCGGAAGAAGGCAACAAAAAAGCAAAACAGGTTGTTAAGCTTACCGAAAACTCAAGCAACTTTCTTTCAACCATTCAGATTGGCGTTACTCTTGCCGGCTTTCTGACTTCAGCTTCGGCTTCTCAGAACTTTGCCGATATGATTGTTAACGCGCTGAGCAAAACTCCGGTTGCTAATTACATTCCCCTTTCGGTTCTTAACGTTGCATCTGTTATTGTTATCACACTGATCACATCATATTTTTCGCTTGTTCTCGGCGAACTGGCTCCGAAGCGAATCGGTATGCAGATACCCGAAAAAATATCATTCAGGGTTGTAGGAATACTTTTATTCATTGCTAAAATCGCCAAGCCTTTTGTTAAAATTCTTGCAGTTTCAACCAATGCTGTTGTCCGCCTTCTGGGCTTTGACCCGAACGCAGACGATGAGCACGTTACAGAAGAAGAAATCCGTATGATGGTTGACGTTGGCGAAGAAAAAGGCGTTATCGAATTTTCTCAAAAAGAAATGATAGATAACATATTTGAGTTTGACGACCTTGACGTTGGCGACATTATGACTCACCGTACCGAAATGGTTGCCATTGAAGTTAACCGTTCGCTTGCCGAAGCTGCAGAGCTTGCCGTTGAAAACGGATATTCAAGAATTCCCGTTTTTGAAGAAGACCCTGACAGCATTGTTGGTATTCTTTATGCAAAAGACCTTTTGCAGTACGTTGGCAATAAGCTACCCGAAGAACTCACTATTGATAAATTTATGCGCAAAGCCCTTTATGTTCCCGAAACCCAGTCCTGCGGCGACCTTTTCAAAGCAATGAACGAAAGCAGAACTCAGTTTGCCATCGTTGTTGACGAATACGGCGGTACTGCCGGCATAGTTACTCTTGAAGATGTTATTGAATCCATCGTAGGTAATATCCAGGATGAATATGACGACGAAGAGGAAGAAATCCGCAGAATTGACGAAACAACCTTTACCGTTGACGGAACAACCGACCTTGACGAAGTTAACGAACTTGTAGGTGTTGAATTGCCTGAGGGTGATTACGACACGGTAGGCGGATTTGTTATCAGCCTTCTCGGTTATCTGCCAAGCGAAGAAAGCACCGAGGCTGCTGTTGCCGAATATGAAAACCTGCGTTTCACCGTTCTTTCTCTTGAAGAACGCAGAATAGATAAAATTAAAGTCGAAATCCTTCCCGTTGAAACCAAGGCGGAAGATTCCGAAGATGAAGATTAATCTCAATGGGTCGTAACTATGTTATGGCCCATTTTTTTTGAAAGGACATTTATATGAAACAGCTCAACATTATCCCCGTTCCGTATGAATATAAGTTCCTTGACGGAGAAACTGCAGTAAACGCTGAAAAGCTTGTTTGCAGCGTTGATTCTTCACTTGAAAAAGAGGAATATATCCTCACTTTCTCCGAAAAAGAATTTACGCTTAAAGGCGGCAGCGAAGCGGCGCTGTTTTACGGCAAACAAACCGTCAGGCAGATGGGAGCAAAACATCCGTGCATAAAAATTCACGATAAACCTGAATATGCTTACAGGGGTTTTCACATTGATACAGCGCGTCACATCTTTACCGTTGACGAGCTGAAAAAACTTATTGATGCCGCTGCAAACCTCAAAATGAATGTTATGCACTGGCACCTGACCGATGACCAGGGCTTCAGAATGCAGATCAGCCGCCGCCCCGAGCTTGCAGAAAAAGGCTCTGTCAGAAAAAGCTCCGATTTCGGCAATCTTAAAGAAGATGGTTCTTACGGCGGATATTTTACAACCGAACAGATAAAAGAAATTGTTGCTTACTGTGACGAAAGATTCATAACCGTTATCCCCGAATTTGATATTCCGGGTCACAGCAGTGCTCTGCTTCACGTTCATCCAGAGCTTACCTGCAGCGGAAATCCCGTTGAAATAAAAACAAAGCAGGGCATTTTTAAAGATATTTTCTGTGCCGGCAAAGAAGAATCTTTCGCAATGATATTTGATATTCTGGAAGAAATTATTGATATTTTCCCGTCGGAATATATCCATATCGGCGGCGATGAAGCACCGAAAAACAATTGGAAAAACTGTCCTGACTGTCAAAAACGCATCCGTGAAAACGGACTCAGAAACGAAGAAGAACTTCAGGGCTGGTTCACAAACAGAATTGTTGAATTCCTTGAATCAAGAGGCAGAAAAGCAATTGTGTGGAACGAAAGCCTTAAAAGCGGACTTATCTCCGACAACGTTACCGTTCAGCAATGGATGGACCGCAAAAATCTCTCGGCAGATTTTGCCAACAATGGCGGTAAAATCATTGTTTCCGATTTCTTTCACTATTACTGCGATTACCCTTACAGTATGACTCCGCTGAGCAAAACTTATAACTTCAATCCTGTTCTTAAGGGAATCAAACATCCCGAAAACATCCTCGGCGTTGAAGGTGCGCTCTGGACGGAATATATCAATAATTTTGATTATCTTTGCTATATGGCATTCCCTCGCTATGCCGCCATTGCAGAAAGCGGTTGGAGCAAAAACAAAAACTTTGTCGATTTCAAAAGACGCTTTGCCGTGTATTCAAAACTTCTTGACGAAATCGGAATCAAAGCTGCTCCGCTTGAAGACAGTTGTCCTTCGCCCGCAAAAAGACTTGTAAAAACAATAAAATTCTTCTGGAATAATTATGTTACTAAATAAATAATATTTTTATATTATAAATTGACAAAGCTCACTGCTTGTTGTAAAATATACAAGCAAATTTTCATTAAAGGATGGTTTTGATGGCAGTTTTCAGACCCTTTAAAGCAATAAGACCTACGGCCGAATACGCATCAAAGGTTGCAGCTCTGCCCTATGACGTTATGAACAGTGCAGAAGCAGCTGAAATGGTAAAAGGCAATCCTTATTCATTCCTTCACGTTGATAAAGCGGAAATTGACCTGCCCGCAGGGACAGACCTTTATTCTGAGCAGGTTTATCTTAAAGCAAAAGAAAACCTTGAAAATCTTTCAACAAAAGGTATCTGCAAACAGGACGAAGAGCCGAGATTCTATATATACCGCCAAATTATGAACGGCAGAGCACAGACCGGCCTTGTCGGCTGTGTTTCAATTGACGATTATATTAACAACATTATCAAAAAGCACGAGCTCACAAGAGCTGATAAAGAAGCTGACAGAATCAACCACGTTGATTACTGCGATGCAAATACAGGCCCGATTTTTCTTACTTACCGCCCTCAGGCTGAAATCTCAGCCATTGTTTCCGAATGGAAAGAAAAACACGCTCCCGAATATGATTTTGTAACCGATGACGGAATCGCCAACACCGTTTGGGTTATCGACTGTCCCGAAACAAATGCAAAAATTGCTTCGCTTTTCAATGCAGTTGATTATCTTTATATTGCCGACGGCCACCACAGAGCCGCTTCTGCGGTCAAGGTCGGCCTTAAACGCAGAGCCGAAAAGCCTGATTTTGACGGCAGCGAAGAATTCAACTTCTTCCTCGCTGTTCTTTTTGCCTGTGACGAGCTTGAAATTCTTGATTATAACCGAGTTATGAAAGACCTCAACGGTAACACCGCTGAACAGTTTATTGAAAAAATCAGCAAAAATTTCACCGTTGAAAAAGCAGGCACTCAGGCTTATAAGCCTGAAACCGCTCATACTTTCGGAATGTTGCTGGGCGGCGAATGGTATAAGCTTACCGCAAAAGAAGGCACATTCAACGCCGCTGACCCTGTTGAATCTCTTGACGTTTCTATTCTTCAGAACAATCTCATTTCTCCCATCCTCGGCATAGATGACCCAAGAACGGATAAGAGAATTGATTTTGTTGGCGGAATCAGAGGTCTGGGCGAGCTTGAACGCAGAGTGAGTGAGGATATGTGCATTGCATTTTCAATGTATCCCACAACGCTCAAAGAGCTTATGGATATAGCAGATGCAGGCAAAATTATGCCTCCCAAATCAACCTGGTTTGAACCCAAGCTTCTCAGCGGCTTATTCATCCACAAACTTAAATAATTCAAAACACCCTTTCTCTGACGAAAGGGTGTTTCTGTGCATTTTTACAGAGAAATATCTGCATATTGCACAAAGCAGGTGCTTTTTTGCAAATTTATTGTATAATTCTTCCCAATATTTCAAAAATATGCAGTTTTAAGTTGACTTTATGCAAATATTTCTGTATAATTATGCGTATAATTACTCTCGAGGTATATTCAAATGGAAAAAAACAAAATTTTTATAGACGGAAAAGAAGGCACAACGGGTCTTCGTATTTTTGAAAGGCTCTCAGGCCGTGACGATATTGAACTCATAACTTTATCCGATGAACTCAGGAAAGACACAGCTGCCAGAAAAGAAGCTCTTAATTCCTGTGACATCGCTTTTCTCTGCCTGCCTGATGCGGCGGCAAAAGAGGCCGTTACTCTTATTGACAATCCCAAAGTTAGAGTTATTGATGCTTCAACGGCTCACCGTACCGATTCCGATTGGGACTACGGCTTCCCCGAGCTTTCGGACAAGCATTTTGAAAACATTAAAAATTCAAAACGAGTTGCAAACCCCGGCTGCCATGCAAGCGGATTTATCGCTCTTGTTTATCCTCTTGTTGCCGAAGGCATTCTGCCTGCCGATGCTCTTCTCACCTGCCACTCAATAACCGGCTACAGCGGCGGCGGCAAAAAGATGATTGCGGAATATGAAAACATTTCACGCTCCAATAATCTTGAAACTCCCCGTCAGTACGGGCTCAATCAGGAACACAAGCACCTCAAAGAAATGAAGGCAATCTGCGGACTCGAAAACGCTCCTATATTCTGCCCCATAGTTTCGGATTATTACAGCGGTATGGCTGTTACCGTTCCGCTTTTCAAAGCAACCCTTACCGCCGGCAAAAGCGTTGACGATATAATTGCTGTTTACAAAAAGCTTTATAACGGCAGTTTTGTTAAATATACAGAAGAAACAGGCAAAGATGCAATGCTTTGCGCCAATGCCGTTTCCGATAAAGACTATATGGAAATTCTGGTCAAGGGCAACGAAGAAAGAATTATTCTCATCGCCCGTTTTGACAACCTCGGCAAAGGCGCATCGGGCGCCGCCGTTGAATGTATGAATATTATGATGGGCATTGACCCTGCAACGGGTCTTAGTCTCTGATGAAAGGTAAATAAAATTATGAAACAGATTTCGGGCGGCATCTGCGCCGCTAAAGGCTTCACCGCAAGCGGAGTTCACTGCGGTATAAGAAAGAATAAAACAAAAAAAGACCTTGCTCTTATTTTCAGCGAAAAGAGAGCAAACGCAGCTTGCGTATACACAACCAACCTCGTTAAAGGTGCACCGCTTACGGTTACCAAATCAAACGTTGCCGACGGCTACGCTCAGGCAATGATTTGCAACAGCGGTAATGCAAACACCTGTAACGCAAACGGTATTGAAATTGCAGAGCAGATGTGCTCATTACTTGCGAACGAACTTAATATAAGCGAAAAAGACGTTATCGTTGCTTCAACCGGTGTTATCGGCCAGCCTCTTGATATTACACCCATCGCCGGCGGAATTCCTGAGCTTGTTAAAGAACTTAAAGCTGACCCTCTTGATGCAGCGGTTGCAATTATGACAACCGATACAGTTGAAAAATGCGTTTCATATTCATTTGAAATCGGCGGTAAGGAATGCAAAATCGGCGGTATTGCCAAAGGCTCGGGAATGATTCATCCCAATATGGCAACAATGCTTGTTTTTGTTACAACTGACTGTGCAATTTCAAGCGAAATGCTTCAGAAAGCTCTGAGCGAAGATGTTAAATCTTCATTCAATATGGTCAGCGTTGACGGTGATACATCAACCAACGATATGGTTTCCGTTATGGCTAACGGAATGGCAGGCAACGCTGAAATTACTGCAGAAGGTGATGAGTTTGATGAATTCTGCAAAGCCCTTAACGCAGTTACAACTCACCTTTGCAGAATGATTGCAGGCGACGGTGAGGGTGCAACAAAGCTTCTTGAATGCATCGTCAGCGGTGCAGCTTCAAAAGAAACCGCCGTTACGGTTTCAAAATCGGTTATCTGTTCTTCACTTTTCAAAGCCGCAATGTTCGGAGCAGATGCCAACTGGGGCAGAGTGCTTTGCGCTATCGGTTACAGCGGTGCAGATGTAGACGTTAACAGAATCGACGTTGCGTTTAAATCAAACGCAGGCGAAATCGTTGTCTGTGTTGACGGCGCAGGTGTTGATTTTTCAGAGGAAAAAGCAAAAGAAATCCTTCTTGAAAAAGAAATTCAGGTTCTTATCAATCTTAAAAGCGGTGAATACAACGCAACCGCTTGGGGATGCGACCTGACATACGATTACGTTAAAATCAACGGAGATTACAGAACTTAACTTAGGATGGTAAATATGGAAATCAATAATTCACAGCGCGGCAGAGTTCTTGTTGAAGCCCTGCCTTACATACAGAAATATTCAGGCAAAATAGTAGTTATCAAATACGGCGGCAACGCTATGATTAACGAAGAACTCAAAAACGCTGTTATGGGCGATATAGCTCTGCTTTCTCTTATCGGCGTTAAGGTTGTTCTTGTTCACGGCGGCGGCCCCGAAATCACGGATATGCTCGGCAAAATCGGCAAAGAAAGCAAGTTTGTCAACGGTCTGCGTGTAACTGACAAAGAAACTGCCGATATTGTTCAGATGGTTCTTGCGGGTAAGGTTAATAAGAGCCTTGTTAATCTTCTTGAAAGCCTCGGCTGCAAGGCAATCGGCCTTTGCGGAGCTGACGGTCACCTCATAAACGCAAAAGTTAAAGACGAGCAGCTCGGTTTTGTAGGCGAAATTACGGATATAAATCCCGAGCCTATCCTTGACCTTCTTAACAACGGATATGTTCCTGTTATTTCAACAACTGCTTTTGATAAAGAAGGCAACGTTTATAACATCAACGCTGATACGGCTGCAGCAGGAATCGCAGGCGTTATCGGTGCCGAAAGCCTGATTTCAATGACTGACATTTCAGGCATTCTTCGTGATAAAGATGACCCTTCAACCCTCATTCCCAAGGTATATGTCAGCGATATTCCGCAACTTATAAACGAAAATATCATCTCAGGCGGTATGATTCCCAAGGTTGACTGCTGCCGCGACGCAATCCGCAAGGGCGTTCACAAGGTGTTTATCATTGACGGAAGAGTTCCCCACTCACTGCTGATTGAAATTCTTACAGATGAAGGTCTCGGAACAATGTTTGTTCAGGGCTGAGAAAGGCAAAAATATGAGTATAATCAATAAAGATAAAGAATACATTGCCGGCACATATGCAAGGTTCCCCGTTGAACTGAGCGAAGGAAACGGTGCAACCCTCTATGATACAGAAGATAAAGAATATATTGACCTCGGCAGCGGTATTGCCGTCAATACATTCGGCGCAGCAGACCCCGAATGGGTTGAAGCTGTTTCAACTCAGGCTTCGCTCCTCGGTCACACCTCGAATCTCTATTACACAAAGCCCTGTGCCGACCTTGCAGAGCTTCTTTGCAAAAAAACGGGTATGAAAAAGGTTTTCTTTTCAAACTCAGGTGCTGAAGCCAACGAGTGCGCAATCAAAACCGCACGCCGTTGGGCTCTTCAGAACAAAGGCGAAGGCAACTCAACAATTATCACCCTTAAAAACAGCTTTCACGGCAGAACAATAACAACTCTTGCCGCAACAGGTCAAGACAGTTTTCACACCGAGTTCGGTCCGTTCACAGAGGGCTTTGTTTATGCCGAAGCAAACAACCTTGACAGCGTAAAAGAACTCGCAGATAAATATAACTGCGCCGCTATAATGATGGAAACAATTCAAGGCGAGGGCGGAATTTATGTTCTGAACGACGAGTTTGTTAAGGGTGTTTGCGAAATCGCCGCAGAAAAAAATATGCTCGTTATCATTGACGAGGTTCAGACCGGTAACGGAAGAACAGGCAAGCTTTACAGCTATATGCACTACGGCATCACTCCCGATATTGTTTCAACCGCAAAAGGACTTGCAGGCGGTCTGCCTTTAGGCTGCACAATGCTTGGCGAAAAGGTTAAAGATACCCTTACCCCCGGCTCACACGGTTCAACATTCGGCGGGAACCCCATTTGCTGTGCAGGAGCTCTCAGTATTCTTTCAAGAATTGATGATAATCTTATGGCTGATGTTACCGCAAAAAGCGAATATATTGTTTCAAGGCTCAAAGAAGCAAAAGGTGTTAAAAGCATCTCGGGCAGAGGTTTTATGCTCGGCATCGAATGCGAAAAACCTGCCAAAGAGGTTATTGCATCGGCAATGGAAAAGGGCGTTCTTGTTCTCAGCGCAAAAACAAAGGTTCGCCTTCTACCCCCTCTCAACATAACCTATGAAGAGCTTGAGATAGCAACTAAAAAACTTATCGAAGCAATTGATGAATAAAAAAACGGGTCGATTTCTCGACCCGTTTTCAGTTATCTTAAGAGATTATTTTATCAAATCATGCTCTTTTATAAATTTAACCGTTTCATCAACCGTTGTAAATGCAAGAGCAACGCTTGTATCAGCAGCACCGTAGTAAATTGCAATTCTGCCGGTATCTGCATCAGCAAGAGCAGCACAGGGAAAAACAACGTTAGGCACATCACCAACGCATTCATAAAGCTTGTGAGGAGCAAGCAGAAAACTGTCCGCTCTGTGAAGAACTTTCCATGGCTCATTTTTATCAAGGATAGCCGCACCCATAGCGTATGTAAAGCCGTTGCAGCTTGTGAGAACGCCGTGATAGAACATCAGCCAACCTTCATCAAGCTCAATCGGTGTCGGACCTGCGCCAACCTTTGTCATTTCCCAGTTCTTTTGAGGAGACATAACAAAGCGATGCTTGCCCCAATAGGTCAAATCTTTGCTGTGGCAAAGAAAAATATCGCCGTAAGGGGTGTGGCCTCTGTCGCAGGGTCGGATAAGAAGAACATATTCACCGTTGATTTTTCTGGGGAAAAGAACACCGTTACGGGCAACGGGATAGCACGCATCTTCATACTGCTCCCATGTTTTGAAATCAGTTGTTGAAGCAATGCCGATTGTTGTTCCGTGAGGGGTAAGGTTAACCCATGAAAGATAGAATTTGCCTTCAATTTCACAAAGCCTGGGGTCATAGCCTCTGAAAATAACCTTTTCATCAAGTTCCCAGTTAATTGCATCCTTGCTGAAGCCGACAACAAGAGTATGGTCACGGGTCATCATATCTGCTCTGAAAACGCCGGCAAAGCCGTCGCCGAAAGGAACAACAGCTGAGTTAAAAATACTGTTTGCCATAAAGAGGTTGTCTCTTGTAATAATGGGGTTGGCGTTATAACGCCACACAGGATATCTGTAGCCTTCAGGCTTATCCTGCCATGGGATATTGGGGATTCCTGCTCCTATGATTGTAGCCATAATAAGTCTCCTTTTGATTTTCTGTTTATATAATAACAGATTTGTAAGCTTAACGCAACATTAACATTTATTGTTATAATTTTATTATAAAATCGCATATAATAAAAAGTGTAATAAAAAGCCAAAATATCTATTGACTTTTCAAAACAGTTGTGTTAGAATAATTTGCGTTCCGAAAATGCGGGTGTAGTTCAATGGTAGAATCCCAGCCTTCCAAGCTGGTTGTGTGGGTTCGATTCCCATCACCCGCTCCAATATGCGCTTGTAGCTCAGCCGGATAGAGCAACTGCCTTCTAAGCAGTGGGTCAGGGGTTCGAGTCCCTTCAAGCGCGCCAAATACTGCGGCTTACAAAAGCCGCAGTATTCTAAATGGTGGCTGTAGCTCAGTTGGTTAGAGTGCCAGGTTGTGGCCCTGGAGGTCGTGGGTTCGAATCCCATCAGCCACCCCATTTAAAAACTTTACGCAAAGCCACGGCTTTGCGTATTTTAATATCACTCATATATTGGGGCGTCGCCAAGCGGTAAGGCACGGGACTTTGACTCCCGCACTCGCTGGTTCAAATCCAGCCGTCCCAGCCATGAAAAATCCGAACTCAATGCCAATCGGCAACGGGTTCGGATTTTGCTTTTATTGCAGAGCAAAAAGGCTTGTATAGATTGATTCTATACAAGCCTTAATTATTAGGAAAAAATAATGTTTTTTATTTAATCTTTTCAATAACCTCGCCCGAAGTCGGTTTGATGTTATTAATGAATTCCTGAACAGCAGCTGCCGAAGGCATTGCTGCCGAACAGCTGTGGGCCGAAACAAGCATTGAAGCTGATGCAGTTGCAAATTCAAGCGCATCGGGAACGCTCTTGCCGTTGAGAAGCGAATAAATGAAAGCCGAAGCGTAGCCGTCACCGCCGCCGAAGCCCTTGAGCATCTTTACGGGGAAGGGCTTAACTTTATAAGCCGAGCCGTCATCAAGATAAGCAACCGAACCTTCCTTGCCGTGCTTGATAATTACAATTTTATTGCCGTAGGAGAACCAACGCTTTGCTGATTCCTCGTCACTTGCGCATACGCCTTCAACGGCTTCGGTAAGGTCAAATTCTTCTCTTGAGCCAAGAATAATATCGCTGTTCTTGGCTGCGATTGAATAATAAAGCGAAATTTCGTCTTTGTTTTTCCAGGTATAGCTTCTGTAATCAATATCAAAAATAACGACTACACCGTTTTTCTTTGCAAGGAAAAGAGTTTTGAGTGCAGCTTCTCTTGAAGGACTTGCGCAAAGGGCTGTACCCGAAATAACAACAGCCTTTGCTGACTTGATATATTCTTCGTCAACATCGTCAACGCAAACCTGAAGGTCTGCAACACCTTCGCGGTACATAAGAATGCTGCTTTGGGTGGGGCTGAGAATTTCAGTAAATGTAAGACCGAGATTTTCACCGTTTTCGCATCTGAAAACATGAGAAACATCAATACCGTCATTTTTGAAATAATTCTCAACATAATCGCCGAACTGATCATCAGAAACTCTCGCGATGAATCCGCACTTTGCACCAAGGCGGGCAAGTCCGACTGCAATGTTGGCAGGTGAACCGCCAACATATTTATTGAAATTGCTGCTTTCGGAAAGCGGCATATTCATATCTGTGGGATTAAAGTCAATTGCAATTCTGCCGATGGGGATTACATCGAGAGCCTTGCTGCTGTCAAATTTAATATAGCTCATTTATATCATCCTTTCAGGCTTTATGCTTTGCCGGCACAGCCGAAAATTTCAATGTGCTTAAGTGCATTGCGGTATGCACCTTCAACCTCTGCTGTCTGAAGATCATAATAGCTTTTGATTTTTCCGTTTTCATAGGCTGACCTTGCGCTGGATTCAACACTGTCAAAGGTTGCAGTTGCAATATTAATTTTATGAATTCCCAAAGAAATACATTTTTTGAAATCTTCGGGCAAAATTCCCGTTCCGCCGTGAAGAACAAGCGGAGCCAAAACAAGCGAAGCTGTTTTTTCAAGAATATCAAACCTCAGCTTCGGAGCCTGTTTATAATTGCCGTGGGCATTACCGATTGCAACCGCTAACGCGTCAACGCCCGTTTTTTTGTAGAATTCAAGAGCCTGATCAGGCGAAGTACAGTTAATTGCAATATCCTCGCTGCCGTCCTCACTGCCGCCCACGCAGCCGATTTCGCCTTCGCAATCGGCATCGTACTTTGCGGCAAGAGCTTTTGTTTCGGCTGTTATCTTTGCATTTTCTTCAAACGGAAGATGAGAGCCGTCAAGCATAACGCTTGTGAAACCGATTTCAAGAGCCTGCTTTATTTTTTCAGTTGTTTTGCCGTGGTCAAAATGAACCGCAACGGGAACGGAGCTGTTTTTGGCGGCCGCAACCATCAGTGGACCGATAAGCTCCAGCGGAGAATGATTGAGCCTTACCTCAGCAATCTGAATAATTGCAGGGCTTTTGGTCTCTTCAACAGCTTTAAGAACGCCAAGCACCATTTCCATATTGGCAACGCTGAAGCAGCCGACTGCATAACCTTCTGCTTTTGCTTTTTCAAGCAAAGAGCTCATTTTTACAAGAGGCATCAAGCATCCCCCTTTTCTTTATAGACCGCCGCACAGATTGCGCTTGTCAACGGCAGGGTAAGAAGCATACCCAAGCTGCCTGCCAAGGCCTGCAGAATTTCGGCAATAATAACTTCCTTATTGATAACCTGCTCAATATTTGCGTTGTATGAAACAAGCAGCAGCACGCAGGTCAGGGAGCTGCCTATATAGGCAAGCACAAGAGTGTTTGCCATTGTGCCCATCATATCTCTGCCTATTGTGAAGCCGGACTTCATCAGCTCGGCAGGTTTGATTGACGGCGATTTTGTTTTAAGCTCATAAAGAGATGATGAAATAGACATCGAAACGTCCATAACCGCACCGAGAGCACCTACAACTATCATTGCAAAAATAATAGCTTTCAGGTTAATGGGATTATCGGGGTAAAGCTGATAAAGATAAATCGACTCTTCTTCAAGCAAGCCGGTCATATTAAGAAATTTATCCATAATAAAAACCGTCAAGCCCGAACACATAACACCGCTGAGACAACCGATAACGGCACACAGCGATTTTTTGTTAAATCCGCTTATCAGGCTAAGTGTCATTAACGTGATAAACACACAAATGATAACCGACCATAAATAAATGTTGTGCCCGTTGAGGATTGCGGGAATAAGAACCGTAAATACCGAAAGGCAAGTAAAGCCCAGCGACACAACCGTTTTAAGTCCCTGAATCCTTGAAAAAACAACAATCAGAACACAGAATAAAAGCAACAGCCAAATCAGCGGAGTTATTCTTACGAAGTCGCCGAAATAATACTGCCTTTCACCCTGCTGAGTGTAAGCTTCGATAAGAATTTTATCGTTTTGTTCAACCTGACGGGGGCTGAACGCATATGACTTGTCAATTTCCTGAATAACATCAAGGGTTTTGCCCCTGAGCTCGGTGTTAAGAACCTGAGCCTTAAATCTGACGGTAACAAATTCATTTTCGCCCATTATATTTTGGGTGCTTACATCTGTTACTCTGATAACTCTGGCTCTTATCGTTCCGCCTTCCATTTCGCCTTTAAACACCGTTGAATCTCCAACGATATAGCTGTATGCGGCAAAAACAAAAACTGCGGAAAGAATAACCGATATTATCTGAAAAATCAGCTGTTTGTTTTTCATTTAGCCGAACTGCTTGCTGCTTTTCTTGCCTCTATTTCGGCAACCATCTGAGCCTGTCTCTTTTCTGTTATTGTGTAGAAGAACATAGGAACGGCGCATGCAAACATACTTACAACACCTGAGATAATAAGAACGTTCCAAAGTGCGTCGGGATTTGCAACTTCATAAGTTCTTGCGTTAATGCCTGCAATGCTCATTGAAAGAACGCCGATGAATGCACCGACTGCCATACCGATTTTGTTGATAAGAGTCTGCATTGCAAAGCAGATGCCTTCGCCTCTTTCGCCTGTTTTCCACTCAAGGTAATCAACGGTGTCGCCGATCATAGCGTAAGTGATGATGTTGTTAACACCCTGAGGAATGCCGAGAAGAACAAGGCCGATTGCGCAAACAACCATCTTCCAAGGTGCATCATAACCAACAAAATACATAACTGTCATAACAACGCCGCCGAAGAGATGAACCGCAATGTATGACCACTTCTTTGTGAATTTTTTTGACATCCAGGGAACAAGAATAGATGCAACAAGTCCGCCGGGAACAACAAGAAGAGTAATAATGCCGTAAAGGCCTTCATTCTGAAGAATATATTTTGCAAAGTAAAGACCGCCTGTGTAAGAATAAACCATTCTTGCACCGCCGAGAACACCTGAAAGAACGATAAGAAGAAGCTCTTTGTTTCTGAAAAGGAGCTTAAGGTTATGGCCGAATGAGGGGGGATTTTCGTCTGAAGTGAAGCGTTCTTTTGTGTTTTTGAAGCCATAGAAGAACATCGGCATAGCAGCAACAACAAGAACAACAGCGCAAATGAAATAAACCCATTTGAGTGTGTCTGCATTTGCAATTTCCATACCCTGCTTAACTGTGCCTACAAAAGTATTTGCAGCTTCTTCTGCTGTAATGCCCTGGTTGGCAACCATATTTTTGATTGCTTCAGCTTTATCTGCAAGAATAAGGCTGATGTCTTCTGCTGTATATTTGAACTTTGCAGTAACGCCGCCTGTAATCATAGGAACAAAAACGGTAACAATACCTGCACCTACTGTGCAGAACATACGGGCAACGGTAAGAATGTTACCTCTTGTTACGGTGTTGTTTGTAAGGCAGGTTGAAAGACCCCAGTAAGGAACGTCAGCAATTGTGTAAGCAACGCTCCAAACAACATAAATAATTGCTATCGTTGTAAAAGCAATTGTTGTCTGAGTTCCGTTGTAAACATTTTCTGCACTGAAAATAGGAAGGAAGCAAAGAACAGTCATAATGCCGATGGGAATCGCCATCCACTTAAGGTAAGGACGGCATTTACCCCACTTTGTGCGGGTTTTATCAACAACAGAGCCCATAATGGGGTCGTTAAAAGCATCGAAAACTCGGGCAGCAAGCATAAGAATAGCAACGGCAACAGCACCGCTGATACCGCCTACTTTAACGCCGTCAGCACCGAAAAGGAGCGCATCTGTCATAAACACGGTTATGTAGGAGCCGATGATGGTACAGATAAAATTCTGACCGAAACCTGCAACGCTGTAAGCGATTGCTTCTTTGGGCTGAACGCCCTTGCCCGGAGTTGTTCCGAACAGTTTGTGCAAGAAGTTGTTCATTTTGATTTTTCCTTTCTTCTTATGTGTTTAAAAGTGACTTATAAAAATCCAGAGCTTTGTAATTTCTCCGGGTTTGCACAACAAGAAATTTTTCGCACACCTGTGCGAGCTTTTTTTCATCTGCCGCGGGCAGAGAAAAGGAATATATTCTTTCAACAGGATTGGCGCATATATGGCGCATTGCGGTTAAAACGGTGGCATTGATTTTTTCGCCGCCTCTACCGCTGTTGTAGCAATAAATACAGCCTTCCTGACAGTTAAGGTAAATGCTGCCCTGCGGTTCTTCGCCGCAATGAGGGCAAGCGGTCAGATCCGGCATAAAGCCTGAAAGAGCAAGAATTTTAAGCTCCGTGACCGCTTTTAAAAATTGGTTTGAACGTCGCTTTGTTTCAAGCAAATGCAAGGAATTAAGAATAACCCTCAACATTTCGCCCGCAGGCTCCATTTCAGGACCGAGTTCCGCAGCCAAAGCGCAGAAATACTGAGCAAGAGCCAATTTTTCAATATCGTCACGAAGCCCGAAAAAAACTTCTTTTGTCACGGCATAGTCAATTATGTAGCTGTCCCTGCTTTTATAGATTGAAAAATCGGAATAGCAAAGGGACTGGGTTGCACCGTGCATCTTGCTGTTTATTTTTTTGGCCCTGTTTGCAAAAGCTCTGATAACACCGTATTCCGAGGTTAAAAGAGTAACCAAGCGGTCACTTTCCCCCGTATCCGTTACTTTCAGCACCAGGGCGTCGGTATTCATTCTCATTTAGTTTTGCCTCCGCAGGGGCGGCTTCGGCACAGTTTTTAAACTGCAAATAATCCTCAACCGAACCTGTTTTTGAAAACTTTTTCCATGCCTGTGATTTTTCCAATCCTATCATCTCCCCGTTAATAAGTTATCCCTTTAACGGAAGGATATGAGCGGAAAATTTTTATTTTAATATGAATAATTTACCTTTGAAAAGTTAAGCGAGAAACACTTGCAAAGCGTTCTGACACCTTTATCGCAATCAGACAATTAATCCAAGCCGAAATTGTGGATAAGTCCCTCTCGGTTCCGCCAGCCTTCCTTAACTTTTACCCAGCACTGGAGGTTGACTTTGCATTGAAAGAAATTTTCCATATCAACTCTGGCTCTTGTTGAAATACGTTTGAGCATATCGCCTTTTTTGCCGATAATTATGCCTTTGTGAGTATCTTTTTCACAATAAATTGTCGCTTCAACGTCCATTATATTGCCCGTAGGTCTTTCGCGCATTTTTTCAATGCTGACAGCAACACCGTGAGGCACTTCCTTATCAAGCAGAAGAAGCATTTTTTCTCTGATTATCTCACCTGCAAGAACTCTTTCGGGCTGGTCTGTAAGGGTGTCGTCGGGGAAAAAGTGAACGGATTCATAGGTCAGCTTTTCAAGCTCTTCAATAATCAGATCAACGTTTTCTTCTTTCAATGCACTTACGGGCACAACGGCTTCAAAATCATAAACCGAGGTGAACTGAACAATTCTTTCCATAAGCTTTTCTTTTTGCTTGATGGTATCAATTTTGTTGATAGCAAGAACAACGGGAGCCTTTTCAGCTTTAAGGCGTTTGAGAAGCTCAAGCTCTGTATCCTTGATTTCGCCCTCAGGCTCGGTAACAAAAAGGCAAGCATCAACGCCGGCAATTCCTTCGCCTACTGCCTTTATCATTTTTTCACCGAGTTTTGTTTTGGGACGGTGATAACCGGGGGTATCGGTAAAAACGAGCTGAGTTTCACCCTTGGTGAGAACGCCCATAATTCTTGTTCTTGTTGTCTGGGGTTTCTGAGTAACGATTGCAACCTTCTGACCGAGCATACGGTTAAGAAGCGAGGACTTGCCTACGTTGGGGCAACCTACAATTGCAACAAACGCTGTTTTTGTCATTTTTTTGCTCCTTGTTTCCCTTTAGGGCCTGCAAAAACAAAAACAAAGCTCAAGGCTATGCTTGCCGCAAGCAACAAAAGCATAAAGGGATTTTCTTTGTAATATTCAGCCATAGCAGAAAATGCCGCAGGCTGCCATAAAATTGTTAAGCCTATTGCAACAGAGCCGATTGCCGAAACCAGAACTGCTCCCGAAGCGGCATCCTTTGCAATTTTGCCGTAACGTGTCAATTCTTCTGACGCAAGGTTAACCGCATTTTCTATGCCCGTGTTCACAAGCTCAAGTGAAATAACAACCATACTTGCGGCAATAAGAATTGCAAACTGGGTGCGGCTAACTTCAAAAAAATCGTGAACGGTAAGAAAACCGAACATATAAATCAGAAAACATAAGTGAACCCTGAAATTACGCTCGTTTCTTATAGCATAGGCAATTCCCTGCCCTGCATAACCGAAGCTTTTAATAAATCTTTTCATATGTTCTCATCATCCATATAATAACTGCCGTTTCTCTTAAGACCAAGCTTTGTAAGTACGGTTTCTTCTTTTTCTCTCATGCGGACACTTTCAATGCCGCCGTTAACGTGGTCATAGCCGAGAAGATGCAGCATTGAGTGGACTGTCAGGAAACCTATTTCTCTTTGCAGAGTATGTCCGTATCTTTCAGCTTGGTCAATAGCGTGGTTAATTGAAATAACAATGTCGCCAAGCAACTTTGCGCCGGTATCGTTATTTATGTCATAAACTCCGTTTTCGCCCAAGGGGAACGAAAGAACATCAGTTGACCTGTCAATATTGCGATACTGCTTATTGAGAGCATGAATCTGGTCATCGTCAACAAAAGTTACGCTGACCTCTGCCGCACCTTCAAACTGTTCGTGAACCAGAACAGCTGTGCAGCAACGGCGCACAAGCAGACGCACACCTGTGGGTATTCTGATTTCTTTCTGATCGTTTGTAATTTCAACCTTGACCTTTCCGATCATTTTCTGTTACGCTCCTCTTCCTGCTTTTCATACGCCTTGATTATATCCTGAACCAATCTGTGGCGCACAACGTCCTTTTCATTGAAGCGTACGGTTCCTATATCTTCAATGTTCTTTAAAATTCTCACAGCCTCTTTAAGACCTGAACGCTTGCCGTCAGGCAAGTCTATCTGTGTAACGTCACCGGTAACAACCATTTTTGAGTTGAAGCCGAGACGGGTAAGAAACATTTTCATTTGTTCGGGGGTCGTGTTCTGAGCTTCGTCAAGGATAATGAAGCTGTCATCAAGGGTGCGGCCTCTCATATAAGCAAGAGGTGCAACCTCAATATCGCCTCTTTCCTGATGCTTCTGAAAGTTTTCCGCACCGAGCATATCAAAAAGAGCATCATAAAGCGGTCTTAAATAAGGGTCAACCTTTTGCTGAAGGTCACCCGGCAAAAAGCCGAGCTTCTCACCGGCTTCAACCGCAGGTCTGGTAAGAACAATGCGGTTAATCTCCTTTGCCCTGAAAGCCGTTACCGCCATTGCAACCGCAAGGTAGGTTTTGCCCGTACCCGCCGGGCCGATGCCAAAGGTTACCGTATTTTTTCTGATTGTTTCAATATATTTCTTTTGACCCAGAGTTTTGGGCTTGACAGGCTTACCTTTTGAAGTTATGCAAATGCAGTCTGCCGCCATCTGCTCAACTTTATCTTCATTACCTTCATTTACCAGCGAAAGAACATATCTTACGTTCTGGTCACTGAGCGACTCGCCTCTGTTTATAAGAGTAAGCAAACCGTTAATCGCTCTGACACCTTTCTGAACATTTTCAGCATCGCCCGTTACTTTAAGCTCCGAGCCTCTGCTGATAACGGCAACTGAAAATTCTTTTTCAATCAGCTTGATATTCTCATCAAAAGAACCGAAAAGGCTAACCGCCTGTTCCATTCTGTCAACATTTATTATTTGTTCAAACATCAGGTCACCTCTTAGCACAACCGCTTTCGGACACAAAAATCCATTATTGTTGATTATATCATATAATTTATTAATTGTCACTAAAATATTATAATATTTTTAAATTATAATATTTCATTGACTTTTAGAAAAAATAATAATATTATTATATCTGTATAAGTATGCCCGAAAGGAGATTTTATGGGAAATCCGATAATTGAAATAGCGCGTTATGCCCTACCGTCAATCGCTCTTATTGTGATTATCTGTTGCTTCACAGCCCTTTTCAGACGCCGCCCGCCAAACCTGGGTCACGCAAAGCTTGTTGACCCTGTCAGCGGCAAATATTATCTTCTGGTAAACCGTGAAACCTCTATCGGCAGAAACAAAAACTCTGACATTCTGCTTGAAAATCCAACCGTTTCAAGACTTCACGCAGTTATAGTCTGTGCAAAAAAAGGCTGGTATATAACAAATATCCGTTCAGAATCAGGCGTTATTCTTAACGGCCAAAAAATTGAAAAAAAAGCATATCTCAAAAGCGGTGACACTATCCGTCTTGGCGGAGTTCACCTTGTTTTTGATAACACACAGGAATGATATATGGATAAAAAAATTATAACTTTGGATAACGGATTGCGTATAATCCTTGAACAGAATTCTCACGTTAAAACCTGCTCACTAGGAGCCTGGATTGCAAGCGGCTCGGCATATGAAACACCCGAAACCGCAGGTGCCTCCCACTTCATAGAGCATATGCTTTTCAGAGGCACTCTTAAACGCTCAGCGCTTGACATTGCCGTTGAAATGGACGAAATCGGCGGCGTTATAAACGCATACACCGCCAAAGAGCTGACCTGCTTTTATGCTCATACTCTTTCGGAGCATATGCCCAAAGCTCTTGACATTATCTGCGATATGATAACCTCTCCCCTGCTTTCGCCTGACGATGTCGAGCTTGAAAAAGGTGTTATAAAAGAAGAAATTGCAATGTATGAGGACAGCCCCGAAGATTTGTGTGCCGACACATATTATGAAAACGTATGGAAAGGCAGTATGCTTGGCTCAAATATTCTCGGCACGGTTGAAACGGTTGAAGCAACAACCGCCGAGAGCCTTAAAGCCCATATGGAGAAATTTTATGTTCCGGAACGTACTGTTATAAGCTTCAGCGGCAATTTTGATGAAGAAAAAGCAGTTGAAATCTGCAAAAATTATTTTGCGAAAAAGAAAAACACTTCTTTTCCCATCAACCCTGTTGATGCCGCATACAACAAAAGCATAACAAGAGTTGAAAAGGATTTTATGCAAAACCAGCTTGTTCTCGGCTTCCCCGGAATAACGCTCAATGACCCCCGCCGTCACGCTGCGATGCTGATGGCTTCAATTCTGGGCTCGGCTTCATCGTCAAGGCTTTTTCAAAGAATCAGAGAAGAGCTTGGTTTGGTTTATTCTGTAGACTGCGTTAACGTTTCGCATCTTCAGACCGGTATATTTATTGTTTGTATGGGTCTTAGCGCAAAATCAGAGGGCAAAGCAATTGAAGAAACACTAAGCATAATTTCGGAATTCGCCGAAAGCGTTACCGAGCGTGAGCTTTCACGAGCAAAAGAACAAACCGTTGCAAATTTTGTTATGAGCCTTGAAAGCGTATCCTCCGTTGCATCCCGCAACGGCAGAGGCCTTTTGCTTTTCGACAAAGTCACTTCCGAAGAAGAAGTGATTTCAAAAATCCGTGAAGTAACTCTTGAAGAACTCAAAAATGTTTCAAAAGAAATTCTTGATTTAAGCAATATTTCTCTTTGTGCCGCAGGAAAGGTGCACAGCGAAAAAACCTATAAAAAATATCTGAATCACTAAACCTTAAGGAAGTATCAAAATGGTAAGCAAAGACATAAAAAGAATAGTTGTTAAAGTAGGCACATCAACCCTCACTTACGATACGGGCAAAATCAACCTCCGCCGCCTTTCAAAGCTTGCTCAGGTTCTCAGCGACCTTAAAAATTCAGGCAAAGAGGTTGTGCTTGTAACTTCGGGCGCAATCGGCGTTGGCGTAGGCAAACTCGGGCTTAAAGAAAGGCCGCAGGATACCCCCGGCAGACAGGCAGCTGCAACGGTAGGCCAATGCGAGCTGATGTTCCTTTACGATAAATTTTTCAGCGAATACGGCAACATCATCGGTCAGCTTCTTGTTACCAGAAGCGACTTTGAAAATGAGGAAAGGCATACAAACCTTCACAACTCATTTATGAAGCTTTTTGAATACAGCGCAATCCCCATTGTTAATGAAAACGACAGCGTTGCTGTTGAAGAAATCGTTTTTGGCGATAATGACAGCCTTTCGGCACACATTGCAAAAATTGTTGACGCCGATTTGCTGATAATCCTTACCGACATTGACGGCCTTTTCAGTGCCAATCCCAGAGATGATGAAAACGCTGTTCTTATTCATTCGGTTGACAAAATCAATGACGGTATTCTTGCTCTTGCAGGCGGCAGCGGTACCAACAGAGGTACAGGCGGAATGATAACAAAGCTTCATGCCGCGCAGATTGCAACCGAAGCAGGAATAAACACAGTTGTTATGAACGGTTCTGACCCCGAAGAGCTTTATAAGCTCCTTGACGGCAGACAGATAGGCACTCTTTTTAAAGCACAGAGGTGAAAATTATGAGCAATATTAACGATATAGGCGCACGCTCAAAGCAGGCACAGCGTATCCTTGCCAAATCCGGCGGTGCGGCAATCGATAAAGCGTTGAGTTTGATTGCTTCGGCACTTGAAGAAAACGCATCTTTTATACTTAAGGAAAACGCAAAAGACATACTCGCAGGCAGAGAAAACGGTATGAGCGAAGCTTTGATTGACCGCCTTACTCTTACACAAGCCAGAATCTGCGGTATGGCAGACGGCTTGCGTCAGGTTGCCGCAAGTGAAAACCCCGTTGGCAGAGTTCTTTGGGGTGAAACAAGACCCAACGGAATGAAAATCGAAAAAGTCAGCGTTCCCATCGGCGTTATTGCGGTTATTTTTGAAGCAAGACCCAATGTAACAGCTGATGCTGCCGCAATATGCCTCAAGGCGGGTAACTCCGTTATTCTTAAAGGCGGCAAAGAAGCTTTTAACTCCAACAAAGCTGTTGCCGACGTTATGAGAAACGCTCTTTCAAAAGCAGGCTTACCCGAAGACTGCATAATTCTTGTTGAAAACATTTCAAGGGAAGCAACCGTTGAACTTATGAAGCTTAACGGATATGTTGACCTGCTTATACCCAGGGGCGGCGCAGGTCTTATCCGTTCCGTTGTTGAAAACGCAACCGTTCCCGTTATCGAAACCGGCGTTGGCAATTGCCACATTTATGTTGACAAAGATGCAGATATCGCTATGGCGGCTGACATTGTTTTTAACGCAAAAACATCAAGAGTTTCGGTTTGCAACGCTTGCGAAAGCCTTGTTGTTCACAAAGATATAGCCGAAGCAGCTCTAACCGCAATCGGCGAAAAGCTCAGAACAAAAAACGTTGAAATCAGAGGCGACGAAACGGTCTGCAGTATTCTCCCTTATGCTGTTGCGGCAAACGATGACGATTGGGGCAAGGAATATCTTGATTACATAATCAGCGTTAAAACCGTTGACGATATTGACCAAGCCATTGCTCACATTTCAAAATATACAACCGGCCACAGCGAAGCTATTATAACAAACAATTATGCCGCTGCCGAAAAATTCAAGGCAGAGGTTGATGCCGCCGCAGTTTACGTTAACGCTTCAACAAGATTTACAGATGGCGGTGAATTCGGTTTCGGTGCCGAAATAGGCATCTCAACTCAAAAGCTTCACGCAAGAGGCCCTCTCGGCGTTGCCCATATGGTAAGCGAAAAATACGTTATCAGCGGCAACGGTCAAATAAGATAAACGGAGGTTTTGGTTTTGGCAACTAAAAGAAAAAGCAAAAACCGCGCGGCTGTACCCGTGGGTATAATTGCAATAATCCTTGCCGTAATCGGTCTTATAACCGTTATCGGCTTTGTGAGTGACGGAATAAAAAATTTAACCGATAAAACTCAGGAAAAACTTGAGTTTGAAGAAATGCTCAAACCCGTTGTTATGTTTGACCCTGACCCGTTTGACGACCTTACTCAGGCAGATGTTTCTCAGCTTCTCAACTGTGCCGTCTGGTCATTGCTTATGAGCGAAGAAGGAACCGAAAAGTATTCTTATTCTCAGGGCGAAGTTTTCGGCATAGTTGTTCCTCAGCAGGACATTGAAAATCACTTTGTCAGCCTTTTCGGAACCGAAATTGATATTGCATCAAAGCACGCCGTAACAGATATGAGTATGTACGACATCTCATACGATGCAGCTCTGAAAAGCTATATTTTGCCGATCACAGGCGTTGAATCGGCATACACCCCTAAGGTTTACGATATTCAGGAAAAGGGCAGCTCCTATATTCTTTCTGTAGGCTATATCGGCTCAACTGCCTGGGCTCAGGTTGCTGACGGCGAATATCAGGCTCCCGAACCCGATAAATATATGAAGATTACTCTGCGTGAACGCAGCGGCGGTCTTTACGTTTCTTCTATTCAATCCGTTGACGGTCAGGAGGTTATCGGCAGCGCACCCGCAACCCGAGCACCCGAAATTGAAACAACCGCACCCGTTATTGAAACAACCCTGCCTGTCACAACCGAACCTTTAACTGAAATTGTTGAAGTTACCGATGAAGACGGTGACACCGTATACGGCGATGACGGCAACGCTGTTACCGAAATTGTTACAGTAACCGTTCCCGAAACAACCGGCGAAAATGTCACAGGTGAAGACATAACGGCAGAATCAACCGAAGAAGAAACAACAGAAGAATAATTCCAAGGTGAATCCTATGAACCAATTTAAAAAACACTCAAAGGCTCTTGAATTTGATAAAGTTCTTGAAAAGCTGGCGGAATACGTCAGTTGTGATGACGCACGCTACGAAGTGCTTCATATGAAGCCCGAATCCGACCTTGAGCTTGCCAAAGCTTTGCTTGCTCAAACAACCGATGCTCATATGCTCCTCGCACGCTTCGGCGGTCCGTCATTCGGCGGCCTGAAGAACGTTAACAATGCGTTGAGCAGAGCAGATGCAGGCAGCGTGCTTAACACAAAAGAATTGCTCGACATCGGCGGAGTTCTTCGCACAGTACGCACTCTTTCTCAATGGAGAGCTTCAAATGCAGGCGTCGCAAGCGTTCTTGACCCCCTTTTCAATGCACTTATACCCAACAAATATCTTGAGTCGGCTATTTTTAACGCAATTATTTCAGAGGAAGAAATATCAGATAACGCTTCCCCTGAGCTTGCCAACATCAGGCGCAAAATCCGTATTCAGGAATCAAGAGTCAGGGAACAGCTTGAAAAATTCACCCGTTCCCAAGCTCATTCAAAATATTTGCAGGAAAACATAATAACCCAGCGTAACGGCAGATATGTTGTGCCTGTTAAAAATGAACACAGAGGCGAAATCCCCGGCCTTGTTCACGATACATCGTCAAGCGGTGCAACGGTTTTCATCGAACCGATGGCGGTTGTTGAAGCCAACAACGAAATCCGCGTTCTTCAATCAAAAGAGCGTGAGGAAATCGACCGTATTCTCAGCGAGCTTTCAGCCTCGGCGGGCGATTTTGCCAACAGCATTAAAAGCAGCTATGAATGCGCCGTTGAGCTGAACATTATTTTCGCAAAAGCTCATTACGCATACAGCCTTAAAGCAAGCCCTGCAATTCTTAATGATAAAGGCATTGTTAATTTGCGCTCGGCAAGACATCCTCTTATTGACCCCAAAAAGGTTGTTCCTGTTGATATTATGCTGGGCAAAGACTTCGATACCCTCGTTATAACCGGTCCCAATACGGGCGGCAAAACTGTTTCAATCAAAACAATCGGTCTGCTTTCAATGATGGCAATGTGCGGCCTTATGATACCTGCAGGCGACCGCAGCGAAATTTCCGTATTTACAGAAATTCTATCCGACATAGGTGACGAGCAGTCAATTGAGCAATCGCTTTCAACCTTCTCGGCACATATGACAAACATTATATCTATTCTTAACACGGCAGGTGTAGGCAGCCTTGTTCTTATTGATGAGCTCGGTGCCGGCACAGACCCCGTCGAGGGCGCCGCTCTTGCAATGGCTGTTCTTGAAGCCTTGCACGCAAAAGGCGCAAAAATAGCCGCAACAACTCACTATGCCGAGCTCAAGGCGTACGCTCTTGAAACTCCGAGAGTTGAAAACGGCTGCTGCGAATTTGACGTAGCAACTCTCAGACCTACCTACCGTCTGCTTATCGGTGTGCCGGGTAAATCCAACGCTCTTGCTATAAGCGAAAAACTTGGTCTTGATTTAAGCGTCATCCAAAGAGCGCAGGAGCTTGTTTCGGTTGAAAACAAGGAATTTGAAAACGTTGTTGACCGCCTTGAAGAAACACGCCGCAAGATGGAAGATGAATTTGACAACGCAAAAAAACTTTCAGAAAAAGCTGAAAAAGAAAAAGCAGCCGCCGAAAAACTGAAAGCTGAAATTTCCGAATTGCGTGAGAAAGAAATGGAAAAGGCACGTTCGCAGGCATTGCGTGTTGTTGAATCGGCAAAACGTGAAGCATATTCACTGCTACAGGAGCTTGAAATGCTCAAAAAAGAACAGCAAAAAACCAAAGACGCCGCCGAAATGGCAAGGCGTGCAAAAGCTCTTGTCAGAAAAGGCGTTGAAGCCATTGATTCCGCCGCCGACCCGATTATCGGCATTGACGATAATGATGATGACTATGTATTGCCGAGACCTCTTGTTGCGGGCGATACGGTTATTATCCGCGACCTTGGCAAAACCGCAAAGGTTATATCCCCTGCCGATAAAAAAGGCAATGTCGAGGTTCAGGCAGGCTCTATCAAAACAAGAGTTAAGCTTGAAAATCTTCGCCTTTGCGAAAGCGCACCAAAGCAGAAAAAGCCCGTATCTTCCGTTAAAGTTCACGGCGAAAGCCGTCTTAATATGGCGGCATCAACAAGGCTTGACCTGAGAGGTATGACGGTTGACGAATGCCTGATTGAACTTGACCGCTTTATCGACCAGGGTTTACGCACAGGGCTTAACGAATTCACCGTTGTTCACGGCAAAGGAACAGGTGCTCTCAGAAGTGCAGTAACAAGATATCTCAAGGCTTCTCCCTTTGTTAAATCAAGCCGTCTGGGCGTTTACGGCGAAGGTGAGGATGGCGTTACAATTGTAACTTTAAAATAATTGTGTAAAGTTTATTGTCTTTACAAATTTATTGAAAAATTATTTTAAAAAAGTTTTCCACACCCTGAATGTGAAAAAGTGAATATATCTTGTGCCAAACCTTTCAAAAAAGCACAACTTGTGGAGATTTTTCTTTTATCCACACAAAAAAGAGGATAAAAAAGTGAAAAACCTAAAAAAACACTTCAAAAAAGCCTCTTGACAAGCACTAATATTTCTAGTATAATACCAACCTGTAAAGCGAAGAAACTTTACAGGTTGGTTGTTTTACTCTTTAGAGCAAGAGAAAACTGCCGCCTATTATTTTTGACTAAAATTCAACGGAAAGGAGCGGTTTTGATATGGCAAAGAATTATGATATTGCTGTTCTTATTGACTTTTACGGCGAAATGCTGACAGCCAAACAGCGTGATTTTTTGGAATACTATTATAATGATGACCTCTCCCTTTCTGAGATAGCTGAAAATGAGGGAATTACCCGCCAGGGTGTGCGCGATGCAATCAAGCGTGCCGAAACCCAATTGCAGGATATGGAAAACCGTTTGGGTATGGCTAAACGTCACGAAGAAATGCGTCAGGGTCTTGACCAGATAATCGCATACTCTAACCAGATTGCGGAATATAACCTTCGTCACAGCCTTTCAAAAGAGATTAACGATTACAGCGTGAGCATCAAAGCGGCGGCAATGACATTGCTTGAAAGCTGAGATGCATACTAATTATATTGTATATATAAGAGGTGAGAAACTTGGCATTTGAAGGTCTTTCAGACAGACTTGAATCTGCGTTTAAAAATTTAAGAAGCAAAGGCAGCCTTACCGAAGCTGACGTACGCTCGGCAATGCGCGAAGTCCGTATGGCTCTTCTTGAAGCCGACGTTAACTATAAAGTTGCCAAGGATTTTACCAACACCGTAACCGAAAAAGCAATCGGCGAAAAGGTTATGGAAAGCCTGACCCCCTCACAGATGGTTATCAAAATCGTGCGTGAGGAGCTTGTTGCTCTTATGGGCGGAACCAACAGCCGCCTTGCTTATGCAAGCCATCCGCCAACAGTTATCCTTATGTGCGGCCTTCAGGGTTCAGGTAAAACAACTCACTGTGCAAAGCTTGCTTTAAAGCTTAAAAAAGAAAATCACAGGCCCCTTCTTGTTGCCTGCGATATTTACAGGCCCGCTGCTATCAAGCAGCTTCAGGTTGTCGGCGAGCAGGTTGATGCTCCCGTTTTTGAAAAGGGTCAGACCAATCCTGTTGAGATTGCAAGAGAAGCAATCGCTTACGCTAAGGACCACGGCATGGACTATGTTATCCTTGACACAGCCGGCCGTCTCCATATAGATGAAGAGCTGATGAACGAGCTCAAGGCTGTTAAAGCCGAAGTTAAGCCCCACGAAATTCTGCTTGTTGTTGATGCAATGACAGGTCAGGACGCCGTTAACGTTGCCACCTCATTTGATGAAGCCCTCGGAATTGACGGCCTTATCCTCACAAAGCTTGACGGTGACACCAGAGGCGGTGCGGCTCTTTCGGCAAGAGCTGTTACGGGCAAGCCCATCAAATTTGTAGGTACAGGCGAAAAACTTGAAAACCTTGATGCTTTCCACCCTGACAGAATGGCATCCCGAATTCTCGGAATGGGCGACGTTCTCTCTCTTATTGAAAAAGCCGAGCAGGCTATTGACGAAAAGAAGGCCGAAGAACTTGAACGCAAGCTTATGCAGAACAAGTTCGACCTTAATGACCTGCTTGACCAGTTTGCTCAGATTCGCAAGCTCGGTTCGCTTCAGGATACCCTTGCTCTTCTTCCCGGTATCGGCAACAAAGCCAAGGATATTGAAATTGATGAAAGAAAGTTTGACCGTATGCAGGCAATCATTCTTTCAATGACAGAAAAAGAGCGCACTAACCCCGATATCATCAATCCCTCCCGCAAAAAGAGAATTGCTCTCGGCAGCGGCCAATCGATTGAAGAGGTTAACCGTCTTCTCAGCCAGTTCAGGCAGATGCAGAAGATGTTTAAGCAGATGGGCGGCAAAAAAGGCGGCAAACGCCGCAGAAAAATGCGCTATCAGCTCCCCAAGGGTTTTGACCCCTCACAGTTCGGAATGTAATCCAGCCCCAAGCTGATACATTATATATTATTAAATTTCTATATATTTTGGAGGAATTTTATTATGGCAGTAAAAATCAGACTTCGCCGCATGGGCGCAAAGAAAGCACCTTTCTACCGCATCGTTGTTGCTGACTCAAGATACCCCAGAGACGGCAGATTTATCGAAGAAATCGGCACATACAACCCCACAACAACTCCCTCAGAAGTTAAGGTTGATGCTGAAAAGGCAAAGCAGTGGATCGCTAACGGCGCTCAGCCCACAGATACAGTTAAGGCTCTCCTCAAAAAAGAAGGCGTTCTTTAATTCGCTTTTTAAGGGAGAAACAGCATGAAGGATTTACTTATCAGCATTGCTCAGGGTCTTGTTGACGACCCCGCAGCAGTGTCAGTAAGCGTTGATGAGCCTGCTGATGACGGTGCTGTTGTTTATCATCTTCACGTCAGCGAAGATGATATGGGCAGAGTTATCGGCAAGCAGGGCAGAATTGCAAAAGCTATCCGCACAGTTATGCGTGCAGCTGCAACTCGCCAGAACGCAAAGGTTGTTGTAGAAATTGATTAAAGAATTTCTCGAAATCGGTGAAATAGTAGGCACTCACGGGGTCAGAGGCGAATTGCGTGTCAACCCTTGGTGCGATTCACCGAGTTTTATGACCAAATTCAAAACATTATATTTTGACGGCAATGGAGGCTGTGCGGTGCAGATTAAGGCTGCAAGACCGCACGGCAACATTGTTTTGCTGACGATTGACGGCGTTTCAACCGTTGAAGATGCCCAGAAGCTCAGGGGCAAAATTCTTCATATGAAGCGAAGCGACGCTAAACTTCCCAAAGGCAGTTACTTCATTGCAGAGCTTATTGGCTGTGATGTTGTTGATGCCGACAACCCCGAAAAACTTTACGGAACCTTATGCGATGTAAGCGAAACCGGTGCAAACGATGTTTGGCACATTCAGAACAGCGGCAAGGAATACCTTATCCCGGCTATTCCGGATGTTGTTATTGAAACTGACGTTGCCGCCAACAAGGTTGTTATCAGACCCCTGAAAGGTATTTTTGACGATGAGGATTGATATTTTAACTCTCTTTCCCGAAATGTGCCTGAGCGTTCTTGGCGAAAGCATTATCGGCAGAGCAAGGGAAAACGGCTTTGTTGAAATAAACTGCCGCAATATCAGAGACTATACGCTTGATAAACATAACAGAGTTGATGATGCCCCTTACGGCGGCGGAACCGGCATGATTATGCAAACTCAGCCGATTTACGATTGCTTCAAATCGCTTTGTGATGATATTGGTTCAAAGCCTCACCTTATCTACCTTTCTCCCCAAGGAAAAAACCTTACTCAGGAAAAGGTCAAGGAACTCTCAAAGCTTGAAAACATTGCTTTGCTTTGCGGTCACTACGAAGGCATTGACCAACGTGTTATTGATGAAATAGTTGACGAGGAAATCTCAATCGGTGACTATGTTTTAACCGGCGGCGAACTGCCTGCGCTTATTCTTGCTGACAGCATTTCAAGAATGCTTCCCGGTGTTCTTGCCAACGAGGATGCTTTTACGCTTGAAAGCCATTATTCGGGGCTTTTGGAGCATCCGCAGTATACAAGACCTTATGAATGGCACGGCGAAAAAGTGCCCGATGTTCTTATTTCAGGTCACCATGCCAACATTCAGAAATGGCAGAGGGAACAAAGCCTTAAGCGCACGCTTGAAAGACGTCCCGATATGCTTGAAAAAGCTGAACTTACCAAAAAAGATAAAGAATATTTGCAAAAAATAACGGCTGAAGAATAAATCTTCAGCCGTTTATTTGTTATTGAACACCAAGTTCAGCCGCAATCTCTTTTATAAGAGCGTTTATTGCCTGCTGCTTGTTGCCGTAAAGCGTACAACCTGCCGCGCCGGCGTGTCCGCCGCCGCCGAGACGTTTGCATATTTCGGATGCATTTATATCGCCGTGGGTTCTGAGCGAAGCTTTGAACGAACCGTCTTTAAGCTCACGCATTGAAACGCCCACCAAAACACCTTCAATTTGTCTTGGAAGATTGGCAAGGCGGTCTGTTTCGCTTTCGTTTGAACCGCTCTGCCTGTACATATCCTGAGTAACGCAAATAAGTGCACACCTGTCATCAAGATAAAATCTCATTCCTTCAAGCGCAAGGCGTTCAAGGGCCGCATAGGTTTTGGTCTTTGTTTCAAAGAAAACCTGAATAATGTTATAAGTATCTGCGCCAAGCGCCGCAAGCTTTGCCGCAATTTCAAAAGTGCGTTGCGTTGTGTTTGAAAAACGCATACATCCGGTATCGGTAACAACGCCCGTAAACAGGCAGGAAGCCATAAGCGGAGTAATATCTGAACCCATAATACCGAGAAGCAAATATATGATTTCCGCCGCCGATGCCGAATCCGCCTCAAGGCAGATTTTATCGGCATAAAGAATGTTTGAACCGTGGTGGTCAATGCACAGGTCAATTTTTCCGGCATAAGCACCTTCAAATTCTCTGCCGAGGAGCTTTGTATCGGCAACATCAATCGCCGCTATAAGCTCAGGTTCAAATTCATCGTTTTCAAGCTCTTTGAACATAAAATCAAAGTCTTTCGGTATGGGGTCGCCGCATTTTACCGCAACTTTTTTGCCCTTGGCTTTAAGTGCATAAGCAAGTGCTGTTGCGCTGCCGAGGGTGTCACCGTCGGGGTGGCTGTGGGTCAAAAGCAGAATATTATTGCTGCTTTCAAGAATATTTGCAGTTTCGTGCAAATCAATAAACATCAAATGTTCTCCTTTTGAGTAATCGCTGATTAATTATCAGCAACTGTTATTCAGTCATATCGCCAAGCGTTTTGGCGATATTCATACCCTTCTCAATTGAATCGTCTGCAATAAATTTGAATTCGGGAGTTTTGCGAAGATGAAGGCGTTTACCGATTTCACGGCGGATATAACCTGATGCACTTGTGAGACCTTTAACAGCAAGCTTAGCGGTTTCAATGCCTTCAATTGCGCTGATATAAGCTTTGGCATAGGAAGCATCTGAGCTGACTTCAACGTTAACAACCGTCAGCAAAACATCCTGAACTCTGGGGTCTTTGAGCTCGCGGATTACCGCCGCAAGCTCTCTTCTTATATCTTCGGATACTCTGTCAATTCTGTACCCTGCCATAATCAATCATCCTTTCAAAAGCGATGACGGCGAATTAATCTTCTCTGTATTCCTCTGTTATGAACACTTCAAAAATATCGCCTTCTTTGATATCGTTGTATTTTGTAAGACCGATACCGCAATCGTAGCCTGAAGCAACTTCCTTAACGTCATCCTTGAAGCGTTTGAGCGAAGCCATTTCGTCCTCAGCAACAACAATACCGTCTCTGACAACTCTGATTTTTGCATTTCTTGTAATCTTACCGCTGATAACGTGGCAACCGGCAACGTTACCAACAGAGGAAATCTTAACAACCTGACGGACTTCGGCTTTACCGATGTCAACATCTCTGAACTTGGGAGCGAGCATACCCTTGATAGCAGCTTCGATTTCTTCAATGCAATCATAGATAACTCTGTAAGTTCTGATTTCAACGCCGTCACGCTCTGCATTATCAGCAGCAACGCTGTCTGGTCTAACGTTAAAACCAACAATAATAGCGTTGGAAGCGTTGGCAAGCATAACGTCGCTTTCGCTGATTGCACCTACGCCGCTATGGATAACCTTAACTCTGACTTCGTCATTTGAAAGCTTTGCAAGGCTCTGCTTAACAGCTTCTGCTGAACCCTGAACGTCAGCCTTGATGATGATGTTAAGGTCTTTAAGCTCGCCTTCCTGAATTGAAGAGAAGAGGTTGTCAAGGGTAACCTTATGGAATTCCTTGAACTGTTCTTCCTTAGCTTTGTTCTTTCTCTGCTCAACAAGCTCTCTTGCAAGTCTTTCATCGTTAACTGCGTCAAAGCCGTCGCCTGCCTGAGGAACTTCTGCAAGACCCATAATTTCAACGGGAACTGAGGGGCCGGCTGTGTTAACCTTTCTGCCCTTATCGTCAGTCATAACTCTTACACGGCCAACTGATGTGCCTGCAACGATGATATCGCCTGACTTGAGAGTACCCTTCTGCACAAGAAGAGTTGAAACGGGGCCTCTGCCCTTATCAAGCCTAGCTTCAATAACAACGCCCTTTGCCGAGCGGTTGGGGTTAGCTTTGAGTTCCATCATTTCAGCAACAAGAAGAACTGACTCAAGAAGGCTGTCAATGCCCATTCTTGTGTGAGCTGAAACGGGAACGCAGATTGTATCGCCGCCCCATTCTTCGGGGATGAGTTCATGCTCTGTGAGCTGCTGAAGAATTCTGTCGGGGTTAGCGGTAGGTTTATCCATCTTATTGATGGCAACAATAATCTGAACGCCTGCAGCCTTTGCGTGGTTGATTGCTTCAATTGTCTGGGGCATAATACCGTCATCGGCGGCAACAACAAGGATAGCAATATCCGTTGCCATTGCGCCTCTCAGACGCATTGATGTGAAAGCTGCGTGGCCGGGGGTATCAAGGAAAGTAATCTTCTGACCGTTGAGGTCAACTCTGTAAGCACCGATATGCTGAGTAATACCGCCTGCTTCGGTTGATGTAACAGAAGTATTTCTGATAGCGTCAAGAAGCGATGTTTTACCGTGGTCAACGTGACCCATAACAACAACAACGGGGTCTCTCTTGATAAGGTCTTCTTCTTTATCTTCGCTGTCGTCAATAATTCTGTCTTCAATTGTAACAACAACCTGCTTTTCAACCTTTGCACCGAGCTCTTCGGCAAGGATAGCAGCTGTTTCAAAGTCAAGAACTTCGTTAACGGTTGCCATCTGACCGAGAGTAAATAGCTTTTTGATAACTTCAGCAGCGGTCATTTTAAGCATTGCTGCAAGCTCGCCGACTGTGATTTCATCGGGAAGTTTGAGAAGCATCTGGGGCTTCTTTGCTCTTTCAGCGGCTATTCTCTTAAGTCTTTCGGCTTCGGTTTCATGCCTTGAAGAACGCATACCCTGCTTTCTGTACTGCTGGCTCTTCTGCTTGATTTTCTGCTTTTTAACGGAATTATCGTGCTGAGCAGTTTTGTTGGTGGGAGCAATGTTTTCGTATCTCTCGTTATATTTATCAAGGTCAACGTTGCTTGCTCTTGTGTCGATAGTGCGAACCTCGCCCTTTGTTCTGGACTGCATGGGCTTATCAGCCTTATCCTTTTTCTTTTCAGGCTGATTAACGGGCTTTGTGGGCATAGGAGGCAGCTTATCTGCTCTCTGAGGCTTCTGCTGAGCAGGCTTGTTTTCAGCCTTGGGTTCAGATTTCTTTTCCTCTTTCTTGGCAGGAGCGTTCTGCTGCTTCTGAGCAGGTTTTTCCTCTTTTGCCTTGGGAGCCTGAGACTTCTTTTCTTCTGCTTTGGGCTCTTCAGCCGGCTTTTCTTCTGCAGGCTGCTCCTCTTTTTTTGCCTTTTTGGCAGCAGGTGTGAATTCAAAATATTCGTTTAAATCCTCAACCTGATTTTCTTTTGTAAATGTGTCAAATATAACGTCAAGCTCGTCTTCTTCAAGAGCAGTCATATGCTTTTTCTGACCGTCAAAATACTTAGCGAGCAAATCAACAACTATATTGCTTTTTATATCAAAATCTTTTGCAACTTCATGTACTCTGTATTTATTTATCATTGGTTAACCTCCCCTGTTGTATTCAGAAGCGCCAGCATAGTTTTTGCAAAGCCTTCGTCATTAACTGATAACACAGCCGATTTAAGCCCTGTGGCACGGCCGATTTCTTCCATTGTTGAAAACAGAATTTTAACGGGAATATTTCTGCCCTCAAACCCTGCTTCTCTTTCAAGTTCCTGTCTCAAGCGCACTGACGAATCGCTGCTGAGCAAACACAGCTTTGCTGTTTTACTTCTGACCGAACCGATTGTGCTGTCGTGGCCGCAACTGAGCTTACCCGCTCTGCGGCACATACCGAGAAGAGAAAGGAACTTCGGATTATCCTTCATTTTTCAGTTCATCCTCCATTTTCTCGTAAACCTCAGCCGGTATTTCACAAGAAAATGCGCGTTCAAAACGCTTTGCCTTTCTTGCCTTTGCGAGGCATTCTGCATCGCGGCATACATAAGCACCTCTGCCGGGCTTTTTGCCCACAAGGTCAAGCGAAACTTCGCCTTCGGGGCTTCTTACAACCCTGACAAGTTCTTTTTTGGGCTTCATTTCATTGCAGCCCGTGCATTTTCTCATCGGTATACGGCGTGTAGGCATCGGTTCATCTCCTTCAAGGATTTTTATAAATTATTCGTCAAAATTGATAACGGGTTCTTCGGTTTCGGGGTTAATGTCGATATTCCAACCTGTAAGCTTCGCGGCAAGGCGGGCGTTCTGACCCTTGTTACCGATTGCAAGCGAAAGCTGAGAATTGGGAACAACAACTTTGCATTTCTTTTCATCTTCGCTGATAACTGTTACGGAAACAACATCTGCGGGAGCAAGAGAAGCTGCAACAAATTCGCAAGGATCATCGCTGTAACGGACAACATCAAGCTTTTCGCCGCCGAGAAGGTCAACAATCTTGTTAACTCTTGCGCCTCTCTGACCAATGCAAGCACCAACGGGATCAACGTTTTCATCTGCACTGTAAACAGCAATCTTGCTTCTTGAACCTGCTTCACGGGAAACAGACTTGATTTCAACTGTTCCGTCAAAAATTTCGGGAACTTCGCTTTCAAGAAGGCGTCTTACAAGGCCGGGATGTGTTCTTGAAATAGTAGCTCTGGGGCCCTTTGTTGCATCCTTAACATCAGCAATGTAAACTTTGATAAGGTCGCCTTCAACAAGGTTATCGGTGGGCAGCTGCTCTGTTCTGAGAAGCTTTTCTGTAATCTTGCCGATTTCAACGATTGCATCAAGGGTTGTGGGATCAACCTTAGAAACTTTAGCTGTAACGATTTCCTGATTCTTGTTCTGAAATTCTTCTCTTATCTGACCGTGTTCAGCTTCTCTGATAGCCTGGCGGAGAATATGCTTGCCTTTTTCAGCTGCGATACGGCTAACCTCTTTTGTTTCAAGCTCGATTTCGATAATGTCACCAGCAAGGGCATTCTTCTTGAATCTCTGAGCCTGCTCAACGATTATATCTTCATCGGGGTCAAGAACTTCGGAAACAACGTTTTTGCGAACAAAAACTCTGATCTTTTTCTTTCCTGAATCAATTTCGCAAAACACGATGTCTTTGTTGTTATAATCTCTTTTAACTGCCGTTACAATAGCTCTCTGGATACCTTCAAGAAGTGCTTCTTCCTGAATATTCTTCTCTTTGCCGAGAAGTCTGACTGCTTCAAAAAATTCGCTGTTATTCATTTTGATAACCATTCCTTTCTGTGAATGCCGTTTTCATTATTAAAAATCAAAATCGTCAAGTTTGATATAGCTTGTTTCTTTTTTATCAAAGGTCATTGCGCTGCCGTCTTCAAGGCGAAGAGTTACGCTGTTGCCTTCGGAATCTTCAAGAATTCCGTTGAATTCGCGCTTACCGTCAACAGCTCTGATAAATTTAACCTTGATTTTTTCACCTTTACAGGCTTCAAAATGAGCCTCTCTGGTGAGCTCGCGCTCAACGCCGGGCGACGAAACCTCAAGGCAGTAGCTCTGCTCAATCGGGTCCGCATCGTCAAGGGGCTTATCAATCGCTCTGCTCATATTTTCGCAGTCTTCAATTGAAATGCCATCCTCTTTATCAATAAATATGCGCAAAAACCAATCCGCACCTTCTTTTACAAATCTGATATCCCAAATTTCAAGGCCGAGGGTTTCAGCAATGGGTTTCGCAATTTCCCACACAGCGGCAACGGTATTACCGCCCTTTCCTTTTGCCATGAGTAATCCTCCTTATTTTCTTAAAATGAATAAAGATTTTTACATAAACAAAAGAGCGGGTCGCCCCACTCTTCATCAAAACTAAATCTTACTGTAGATATTTTAACACAGTTACCGTGAAATATCAAGCTTTATTTTTAAAATATAATAAAAGAGGGATAAAATCGGTATTTTCGTATAATTTACATATTGATACAAGCATTATTTCGGTGTAAAATACTAATATTCAGATAATTATAAGAGGCGAAACCGATGATCATAGATTTTCATACCCATTGTTTTCCGCCTGCGATTGCGGCAAAAGCAATGGAAATTCTCCGCCTTCGCTCGGGAATTCTTGAGCCGTGGCATAACGGCACCCACGAAAGCCTTGTTGACATCGCAAAAAAAGACGGCGTAGATTTTTCCGTAGTGCTCAACATCGCAACCAACGCTCATCAGCAGAAAAAGGTTAATGATTTTGCAATTTCACTCAAAGATTCCGAAGGTATAATTCCCTTCGGTTCGGTTCATCCCGAAAGCCCTGAAGCACTTGACGAGCTTGAACGGCTAAAAGAAAACGGTATCAAAGGAGTTAAGCTTCATCCCGATTATCAGGACTTTTTCATTGACGAAGAAAGAATGCTTCCGATATATGAAAAAATCGGCAAGCTCGGGCTGATAACCGTTTTGCACACCGGAATAGATATGGGCTATCCGAGACCCGTTCACTGCCCTGCCGAAAAGCTCTCAAGAGTTCTTGATTCTTTCGGCGGCGCACCTGTTGTTGCCGCTCATTTCGGCGGACTATGCGATTGGGATAACGTTGAAAAACATCTTATCGGTAAAAACATATATTTTGACACCGCTTATTGCTACGGCCTTTTTCCGCCCAAGCTTGCAAAGGAACTGATTGACCTTCACGGAGCAGACAGAGTTCTTTTTGGCAGCGATACTCCGTGGAGCAGCCAGCAGCAAACCGTCAACCTTATAAAATGCTTCGGGCTCAGCGAAGAAAACGAAAAAGCAGTTCTCGGCGAAAACGCACGAAAACTGCTTGGAATTTAATCTCTGAGTTCATCAAGAGTCAGCTCATAAGCAGGCAGAAATTCGTTAACAAAAACTTCTGCTTCAGGCAGATTGAGTTTTGATATGCTTTGCCTTGTGCTTTCAGCCGCCTTGCAAAACTCTGTGTTACCTGCCTTTTTTTCTTCAAGACATTTAATCAGAGCGCTTATTTTATCAGCCGCTTTTATAATTTTCCAAAGCTCTTCATCACCCGGCTGAGCGATAAGCATCGGCTCGTAAATGTCCCTGAATTCTTCGGGAAGCATTGAAACAAGGCTTTTACAAGCCGTATCTTCAACTGTTTTATAAGCCTGACGTACTTCCTCACTGTAATATTTAACGGGCGTGGGCATATCTCCCGTAAGGGTTTCGGGCATATCGTGGTAAAGGCCCAGAAGTGCCGCTCTTTCGCCGTTAACGTTGCCGCCGAAACGTTTGTTACGGATAACCGCAAGAGCATGGGCAATAACAGCAACCTCAAAGCTGTGTTCGCTCAGGTTTTCGCTGTGCTCGTTTCTCATAAGAGCCCAGCGGTTTATATATTTCATTCTTGATGCCATTGCAAAAAAACCGTTTTTCATAATTACCTCCGTTTAGGTGAGTGAATTAATAATATCATATAAAAACTGTTTTTGCAACTTGCAAATCCAAAAGAAAGGAGACCGTAAAATGAAGCTTTGCCTTGCTTGTTTTAAAAAATGTGCCGACGAAAGCATAAGCTGCCCTTACTGCGGCTACGGCAAAGAAAAAACAGCTAAAATCCCCAACACCCTGCCCATCGGAACGGTGCTTTTTAACCGTTTCAAGCTCGGGAAGGTAATAGACCGCGATAAAAACTTTGTTACATATTACGGTCTTGACCAAGCAAACAATCGCCGTGTAAAAGTAACGGAATACGCTCCCGAAGCTTATATTTCAGGGCGTTGCGGCGGCGAATTGCTTTATAAAAACGAAAACTGCAAAGCCAGGGCTTCCGTATTTGCTTCTGAATTTACCGCAAATTGCAAAAGAATCTGCAGCGCAAATGAAAAAGGCATTTTTGACATATTTTTTTGCAGTGAAACAAACGGAACTTTCTATTATGTATCGCTTTTACCTTCAGGCACTCCGCTTTCAACGATAATAGGCAACGGCAAAAAGCTCAGCTGCTCCGAAGCGGCAGAGCTCCTCGCACCTGTTGCAGCATCGCTTGACAGTCTGCACGCCGCAGGAATGCTCCACGGCGGAATAAAGCCTTACAACATCATCTGCCGCAACGGCAAAGCGGTTTTGCTTGCAAACACAATGCAGCTTTCCGCAAATGAATCTCCTTATGATGCCCCCGAAATAAATGATAAAAACGTCAGCGAAAGATGCGACGTCTATTCTCTTGCAGCGGTTTTCTGCGAAGCCGTAACGGGCTATTCTCCCCCTACCGCAAACTTCAGGAAAAGCGGAATCTCTTTACCCGATTTCAGCTCAATCCCCCCAAAAACTGCCGAGGCTGTAAAAAAAGCACTTGACCTTCTGCCCGAAAACAGATTTGCTTCCGCAGGCAAATTCATTGCGGCTGTTAAAACCAAAACAGGCTCAAAAAAAGCAAACAGACAAAAGCTGCCGACTTCCGAAATCATCAGAAGAACGGTTCTTTCTCTTTCGTGCATATGCCTTGTTGCAAGCCTTGCTTTCCTTCTTTTTTATTATGTCATCGAGCCTTTTATGAGCACAAAGCAGGATGAACAGCTTTCAGGTCTTCTTTCGGAAGATGTAACCGACGTTAACTATTGGGATGACATTAAGGAAAAATACCCCGAAATTGAGTTCCCTTACGGTATGAATCCGTCTTTTGCCGACCTTTACGCAATCAACGATGAAATTGCCGGCTGGATAAGAATTCCCGAACTGAGCATTAACTTCCCCGTTATGCAGGCTGACGATAACGATAAATATCTTAAAACAGATTTCTACGGCAAGCGCACAAATTACGGCGAAACATTCTTTGATTACCGCAACAACCTTGATGTTCTTGACCGCAACACCATAATCTACGGCCACAATATGCGCCACGATGACAAGGTTTTCGGCACACTTGAGCAATACCGCAAAACCGACGGCTTTGAAAAAGCTCCTTTGGTTGAGCTTCACACCCTCAACGGAATTTATAAATTCAAGGTATACGCCGCTTTTGTTACAAACTCTATGCCGGATGACGATAACGGTCACGTTCTGAACTATATTTTTACCCAGACAGACGATTACAGCTTTATAAATTATGTTTCCGAGATTGACAAACGCAAATTCTATTCAACCGGAGTTGACATTAACCCTGAAGATAAAATTCTGACCCTTTCAACCTGTTGCTATGATTTTGAAGATGCTCGTCTGGTTGTTGTTGCAAGGCTTATCAGAGAAGGCGAAAGCGAAAATGTTGATACTTCGCTTGCTGTTAAAAATGAGTCGCCCAAATATCCTCAGGCATATTATGATGCAAAGGGCAAAAGCAACCCTTACCGCAACGACCCCGATTTATTTGCCGAATAATCCGTATAAGAATTAACACTCCCGAAGAAGATAAATGTATTCTTCGGGAGTGTTTTATTATTTCTTCTTATTGATAAGCGTTACGATTGCGGCGGAAAGCAAAAATACAAAAACAATTATTCCCAAAGAGTAATATACTCCCGAAAGCCCTCGGTTTATATATGTTCCCGAACCGAAAAAGACTGCTGTAAGCAAAATATTGCTTGTTATAACGGCACAAAAAGCACCCGCAAAAGCGTTCAAGCATTCTTTAATATTGCGATTTGCTTTATTTAAAAAAACGCAAGCACAGTAAAGCACAAACGCAACAATCGTAAAAACAAGTATTAATCCTCCTTCTTTTACCCCGTCCAAAAAATTCAGCATAACACAAAGAGAAAGACACCACGCAACAAGCCCACTTACTGTAATTAAAACAGATTTTTTTAAAAGCTGTTTTTCTTTTTCAACCCCGTAATCTGCAAGGCTTTTTAAAGCCTGTTGCGGATTTTCTGCTCTCTGCATTTTTCTTTCGCCGTCGATTATTTCTTTTATATCAACTTCATAAAAATCGGCCAATATAACGATTAAATCTATATCAGGCAAATTCGTTCCCGTTTCCCACCGAGAAACAGTTCTGGATGTCACACTCAGCTTTTCAGCAAGTTGTTCTTGCGTTAATCCTTTTTCTTTTCTTAATAGCTTCAAAAATGCTCCGGTTTTTTTGATGTCCATAACTCCCTGCTCCTTTCAGGTTAATTATAGCAAAAGCCTTTGTTATTTTACACGACACAAAACGGGATTTTGCTTTTTCTGTAAATTTCCAATCAAAAAGCTCCGACAAAAAATGTCGGAGCTTTTTAAAATCACTCATGTGTTATCGTTCATTTCAGGATAAAGAGTTTTTGTGCCTGCATTATACTCAAAAGCTTCAAATCCGGTTTCAAAGGCAGGGCTGTTCAGCGCAAGCGTGAAATCGCGGTTTTCCGCGTCTTTGAATAAGGGGTCCGCAAAAACAGCGTTGTTATAATAACCAAGCACCGTCATTGCAACTATCAATTTTCTTTCACCCAAATCCATCGAGTGACCCGAAGAAACATTGCCGCCTCTTTCATAATCCCAATAAGTATTGCCGTTATCAACAAACCAATCGCTGTCAACTCCGAATGAATATATCGGTGCGTTTTTGGTTACCAAAATGTTGTTGGAAAGAGTAAGCGAATTATGCTCTTCATGCTTTGTGATTATAAATGCACCGTCACCGCCGAATGCAAAAATATTATTTCTGACAAGATTATCCTTGCCGTAGTGCTGATGAAAAGTCTGAGATGAGCAATCATAGACAAGATTTTTTTCAACAAGGATGCCGCTTGAACCTTCGTCAAGATAAATACCCCATCCGCCATAGCCGTATCTGCCCTCATCACAGCCAACATTATAAATCACGTTGCCTGAAACAACCGTATCAGGCTGAATGCCGAGGGTATAAATTGCGCCCATATCCGAAAGCCAGCCATTGCCGATATTATAGATAAGGTTATCGGTAATTTTTATGTTGTTTGTAGGGTTATCGGTATAGCCCCAGTTCCAGCCAACAGAAATTCCGGTATACCAACCGTCGTGAATTTCATTGTTGGCAATTTCGCAATCAATTGCGTGGGTTAACAGAACACCTATCGCATTGTTAAATATTCTGCCGTACTTGTTGATGTGGCAGTCTTTTACATTAATATTTTTGGTTGTTGCGGGAACAACAAAATCGCCGTTAATAAAAACAGCGTTTGCGCCGATTTCGTTAAACAAACAGCTTGTTATATCGCAATTTTCAGATGCCTTGTCAAACTTTATTGCGCTGTAGGAAATGTTTTCAAAACGGCAATCGGTGAAATTTATTTCCGACGACCCCAAAACAGTAATTGCGGCAGGAGTTTCATACGCTGCCTGCGGATGAACCGACTCGTATTTCATATTTTTATATAAGGGGTGAGACGGATCAAATTTGCCCGCAAACCCTTCACCGCTGATATGATTCCAGTCCGTGTTTTCAAAATTTATTCCTTGGAAAGAAATATTTTTTGCACCTTCAAAGTTCATCAGTTGCTCTGTTACGCCTGCATAAAGAACCGTGTTCTCAAGAGTATCTCCCGCTTCGGGAACATAGTAAAGCTTTTCTTCGATGCGGTCAAGATACCATTCGCCGGGAAGAGAGAGCGCTTCTTTCACGTTTTCAAAAACATAATTATCATCAACTCTTATTGTCATTGATGAGGGCTTTGTTGTTTCAATTCTGCCTGTTTCGGTGTTAACCGAGTGAAGCGGAAGAATTTCATCGCACCAGAAATGCATAATTCTTATATCAACATCTCCGGGATTCACAAAATCAAGAACATCCGATGTGTGCGCAGCAAAAGACAGCGAATGCATAAAGAATTCAGGCGACCATTCAGGAACAATTGCCTCGTTTTGTAATGGGTCGGCAACCTTAAAAAAGCCTTCCTTGGGATAGTTGGAACGTGAAAGCCTCTTGTTACCCTTGAAAAGCGAACGGAAATAGTCGCTGTCGCTTTCAATCACCATATCGGTCACAAATGCAGTTACACCGTTAACTGTAGTTTCACGCCAATTGCCGCCGATTTCCTTTGAACCTGAAAAAACAACTTTTTCGTTAGGGTATGAACGGTAAAGCACGTTGCTTTTATCCTCTGCTGTAAACTCAACAGTTTCGGCAATTTCATAAACACCCTCTCTGAACCAAACGGTTGAGGCGTCGGAAGCGTTTTTGTTTTTGAGGATTTCTTTTGCTCTTTCAAAAGTTTTCAAAGGAGCTTCAAGTGTGCCCGGGTTTGTGTCTTTGCCGTTGACGGCAACAACAAGATCGTTGCTTCCCATAACAAATTCTCCCTCATCAAAAACTGTTTGCATATGCTGTGTTTTATCGGGAAACACAGGTTCAATGCCGTTCTGAGGACAAAGAACCACCGTAAACAATGTGACAAGTGAAGTAAAAAAAGCCACTATCTTAGCAAAAAAAGCATTCATAAAAGCAACCTCACAATAAAAACAATCTTTTTATGATTATATCATACAAAATTACTCAGCACAACTCAAAAATAAAAATAGCCCCAACGTAAACGTTGAGGCTGGCACCCCCAGTAGGAATCGAACCTACAACAGACCCTTAGGAGGGGCCAACGTATATTGTGAGCGAAGCGAGCAACAAGGTTCTCGAACACAAAGTGTTCGAGGTTCTTATATCCATTCAAAAAAACAAGCCCCAACACAAACGTTGAGGCTGGCACCCCCAGTAGGAATCGAACCTACAACAGACCCTTAGGAGGGGCCCGTTATATCCATTTAACTATGGGGGCATATATTCTGTAAAACGCAAAACATATTTTAACAAAAAGGTTATACAAAGTCAAGTGTATAATACAACAAAATCTCCCCCTGTAAAAACAGGAGGAGAAAAGGTTTTGGTTATTTATCAGCCTTGTGCGTAGTCGCCTACCATCATCATATAAGCACCAATCTGGGCACCGAATTCGGGCGCACCATCCATAATAAGCTTGCTTTCTTTGGTAAATTCAAGCATATCGGCTGTTCCCATAAGAATACCGAGAGCACTGTCAAGACAGTCAAAACGCATTGTGAAGAACGGAAGGGCTCTCTTATAAGTTCCTCTGCCGGCCTTTGACTTGCCCGCTTTAATGCGGATGTATGCCGAAATTTCAGGGTATCCGTCAACAGCCCAAGCATAAACTCTGTCAGGGCTTGTGAGAGTCCACTTATGAATTTCTTCGTGGCCTTGCTTGTTAAGAGTGCTGATACCGCTTGAAAGCAGATAGAAATAGCACTTAACGAGCAGCTTTTTGGTTTCTTCATCTGCGGGTGCTTCTTTTGCTGTGAGGAGTGACGACATTTTGAGAAGAGTCATCATAAATGCAGCAAAAACAGCAGGTTTTTTTGTGATACCCTTCATTGCAGGAAGAGTTGAGGGGCCGATTTTTCCTTTGAAAAATGCGTTCATTGTTTCAATGCTTTTAAACTCAAGTTCAATATGAGCATTAGTAGCAACCTTATCGGTATGACAAGTCCATTCGCCGCAGTTAACAACATAGTGAGTTGCAAACTTGCCTTCGGGAGCGTCAGGGTCTTTGGCGCTTACCTGAATAACAGCGTGAGCATGCTCAAACTTTTTGGCAAGCTTGGGATCATCCATAGCGATAGTCTTTATAAGAGGAAGAACGCCGCAAAGGAAAATTTTATTGGTTAAAAATTCTTCTCTCGAAGCCATATTAATCATTCCTTTCGGTTGGTTTGGGTGACGATATTTTAAGCTCTTTCTAAAACTTTCTGTTTTTCGCTTTCACAGTGAGGAACGCGTATTATTATACGCGACTGAACGAGAAAGTGAAAAGAACTGAACTCAAATCAGGCTTCGTCATCCCAGTCATCGTCAAGTTCAAAGTCCTTACCCATAACTTCACGAACAGCAGCAATAATGCCGTTCTGATCGATGCCAAGAGTTGACATAATGTCTTCGTGGAGACCGATGGGTGCAAATTTATCGGGGATACCGAGCTGTTTGAATGCACAGCCTTTACCGGCTTCAACAATAACTTCTGCAACTGCACTGCCGAGACCGCCAACGATGTTATGGTCTTCAGCGGTGATGATGCGGCGAGTTTCCATAACAGCCTTGAGAACAGCTTCTTTATCAATGGGCTTAATGGTGTGCATATTAAGAACTCTCACCTTAAGACCGTCGTTGGTTTCAAGGAACTTTGCTGCCTGATATGCCTGGAATACGCAGGAACCGCAAGCGATAATTGTGATGTCAGAGCCTTCGTTGATTGTTACAGCCTTACCAACTTCGAAACCATAATCCGTTGTATCATAAAGAACACGGTCAAAGCCTCTGTTGATACGGATATAATAAGGGCCGAAATTATCATATGCAGCGTGAACTGCGTTATAGGTTTCAAGGCCGTCAGCAGGACAAATAACGGTGAGGTTGGGGATTGAACGGGCAACAGCCATATCGCAGATAGCGTGGTGAGTTGAACCTGCCTGACCGAAGGATGTGCCTGCGTGAGTAGCAATGATTTTTGCGTTTACGTTCTGATAGCAGATGTCTGTGTGGAGCTGGTCAGCACTTCTGAGAGAAGCGAAAACCGAGAAAGTTGAAAGGAAAGGAACCAGGCCGGCTCTTGCCATACCTGCTGCCATACCGAACATATTCTGCTCAGCAATACCTACGTTAAAGTATCTGTCGGGGAACTTTTCGCCGAACATACCGATTTTTGTTGATTTACCAAGGTCAGCTGTGAGAGCTACAACCTCAGGATGCTTTTCGCCAAGCTCACAGAGAGCTTTACCGTAAATTTCAGCAGTTGAGAATGCTGTTGATTCAGTTGCTGTATAGGTTAATCCGCCTGCCATAATCAGATGCCCTCCTTTTCTGCGCGAGCTTTTCTTGCAGCGTATGATTTTTCAAGGCTTGCCTTTGCAAGCTCATATTTTTCATCATTAAGTGCACCGTAGTGCCACTTGTAATCGTCTTCCATATAATCAATGCCGCAGCCTTTGATTGTGTCGGCAATAATCATAACGGGAGCTCCCTTGTTTTCAAGAGCAAAATCAATAGCATCGGCAAGTTCGTTAAAGTTATGGCCGTCAACTTCCTTAACTATGAAACCAAATGAACGCCATTTATCTGCAAGGGGTTCAAGCTTCATAACATCTTCTGTTCTGCCGTCAATCATACACTTGTTGCGGTCAACAAAAGAAATAAGGTTATCTGCTTTGAAGTGAGCAGCAGCCATACCTGCTTCCCAGTTTGAGCCTTCGTCACATTCGCCGTCACCAAGGATACAGAAGGTTTTGTAATCCTTGCCGAGAACTTTTGCCGCAAGAGCTGTGCCGAGAGCAATTGAAAGGCCGTGGCCAAGAGAACCTGTTGAAGCGTCAACACCTTTAACTTTGTTGGAGTCAAGGTGAATACCCATTGTTGAGTTGCTGAGGTTGAAAGTTTTAAGCTTTTCTTTGTCATCAAAACCGAGATGGCAAACAAGGCTTGCAAGAGCAACACCTGCGTGACCCTTGCTGAGAATGAAGCGGTCTCTGTCTTCCCACTGGGGGTTTGCTACATCGTACTTCATATATTTGTAGTAAAGAATGGTGAGCATATCCATAACGCTCATACCGCCGCCAATGTGAGCACTGCCTGCCCAGAATGTTGTGTCAAGGCAGAGCTTGCGAAGCTCATATGCCTGCTCCTCAAGAGCAAGCCATTCCTGTTTGGTTAATGCCATAGGAAATTCCTCCTTTATAATAATAAGCGACTTTTCGCTTTATCAGCCAAGTTCGGGGTGATTCTTGCGTACTGCTTTAAATGCGTCTTCCGCAACTTCGATTGTATGCTTGATATCTTCATCGGTAAGCGAAGCGTTGATGAAGTGGTTATGATGGTTAGTCATAAACACGCCTCTCTTAACAACTTCAGCAATCCATTCCTGATGAAGAATAAGTGAATCGTCATCTTTAAGCATAAGATAGAAAAGTGCGGGTTCGCCGGAAACATTAAGGTGGAAGCCGTTGTTGGCGGCAGCAGCCTTAAGTCCGTCGGTAAGCATTGTGCCCTTTTCAAGGCAAAGCTTGGGAAGATCAATCTTCTTCATCTTTTCAATGCAGGCGATTGCAGCTGCAAAAGGAACAGCGCTCATCCAATAGCTGCCTGTGTATGAAAGGCCGCTGATTGCGCTCTTGAGCCATTCTTTGCCGCAAAGAGCCGAAACGTTCCAACCGTTTGCAAGAGCTTTACAGAAGCAGATAAGGTCAGCTTCAAAGCCGTAATGATGGTCAGAGCCCGCAAGATCAAGTCTGAAACCGCAGCGAACATCATCAACGATAAGAACAATGCCTTTTTCGGTGCAGAGCTTGCGAACCTTCTGCCAATAACCTTCAGCCGGAAGAACGTTATCAACAAAGTTGCCGTGCATATATGGGGTTGAAATGAAAGCGGCGATTTCGCCTTCGTTTTCGGCAACTATCTTTTCAAGGGCTTCAAAATCGTTCCAATCAACATAAAGGTTGTTGGCAACATCTTCGGGAATAACACCCGGATAGTCTATCTTCTGGCACCAGGGAGCAACGCCGTGGTAATAACCGTTAACAAAGATAATCTTTTTTCTGTGAGTTGCTGCTCTTGCGGTCATAATAGCTGCGGTTGTTGTGTCACCGCCGTTCTTTGCAAAAAACGCCCAGTCGGCACAGGCAACGGTATCAACCATAAGCTCAGCAAACTCAATGATTTTTGTTGAAGGAGCAGTAACGCAGTTTTCAATTTTCATCTGCTCCATAACAGCCGCATCAACGTCGGGGTCATTATAGCCGAGAACGTTGGGACCGTATGCGCACATATAGTCAATGAACTTGTTGCCGTCAACATCCCAGAAATATGAGCCTTGAGCCTTTTGGCTGAAAAGAGGGTAAGCCGAAACGGGAATGCAGCATCCTTCAGCAGGTCCCTGATGGCCGTAAAGGCCCGAGGGAATCACCTTGGTTGCTCTTTGGAAAAGCTCGGTGCTTTTTGCGTATGTATTAATTTTCATCTTACTTCCTCCTTATGCCAGATATAATGCAACACGGTCAAGAATTCTGTTAAGATTATCGAGCATCGAAATCATGCCCTTCATAACAATATCGCCCGTTCCTACACAAGCAATCGCATTAACCTTACCGTCGAACAAATCTCTTGCAAGCTTAATATTATCAAATTCCATAATTGCTCTGGGGGCTTCGCAAGGCTTCTTGACAGCAAGAAGTCTATGGTTCTTAACTCTGATTGTTGATGCAGGACCGTCTTTGATACTGAAGGAAATTTCACCGTCAACCATATGGTCTGCGGAGAATTTGCCGATTTCATCGTTATTGCCTATCTGAGCAATGGCAACGGTAATTGTATAGAACATCAATGTTGTGCTGATTCTGAAAAAATCCTCATCCTCAAGGTCAGCGGGATCGGGTCTCATATATTTATTGAGAAGATCTGTAAGCTTTGTGAAATCCTTGAGAAGGAAGCCGATGTGAGTGAAACCCTTTGAAGGAATGGGTGTAACCGTTCCGTCAATAAGACCGTTGAATTTTTCACACGAGCTGAAAGGAAGCTTAACATCGCACTTTGTGCAACCCTGTTCCATTCTGCATTTGCCGTTTTTAAAAGTGATTGTTGCGCTCGGGCCGCCTTTAACCTCAAAGCCAATTGAAACAGGCTTTTTATTTGTCAGAATGCTGCTTGCTTCGGGAGCAAGGTCACAAAGATTTTCAAGTGTGCCCAAAACAGCATAAAGATTGATATAAGCCAATGTTCTTTGATCAACCATTTTTAATTCCTCCTATATCAAAAGTTTAAATCAAAAACAATATGTATTTAGTTTATTCTAACAGATACTTTAGTCAATGTCAACAAAACAGCTATATTTAATTTAATTAATTATGTAAACTTTATATTAGTGAAAATGTTGCAGAATTGTGACAAACTACTCTTTCTTGTGTTAATTTTTCTTTTTATATATTGACATTTTTTTGTTTTTGTGTCAGTAATATATATACAAGATATTAAAGGAGGTTTTACAGTGAAAAGAATTATTGCTATTGTTTCTCTTCTTGCTGTTGTTTTATCATTTGCCGCTTGCAAAGCAAGCAATCCCAGCCAAGACCCTCAGGAAGCACTTTCAAACAAAAATGCCGTTCAGGCTGAAATGGCTTCCGCTTCCATCCTTGCCGAAACAAAAATCGCCGAAAAAATGGATGAGGTTCAAAGTGAACTTGGCAAAACCCAAAAGAACAAGCAGATTGTTTATAACAGAAAAGACGGTAATGTTGAACTTAAGTATATTGTAACTTTCAATAAGAAAAATATTGCTGACGAAGTTATTGTTCACAAATTTTATGATTATGAAAGCACATACGAAACTGTTCTCGGTTACGGCGATTACGGCGATTTCAAAATGATAGACCATAACGACGAACTCCGTTATATCGTTTACAAATATAAAGAACACTCTTTTATCGGTCAGGATTTTGAGTATGTATATAACGCTGTAAGTTCCGCCGATCAGATAACCGTAATTGAATAACAAAAACGGCTCATACCGCTTTGGTATGAGCCGATATTTTTTTGCCGCATCAATCCCATTCGCAGCCTGTAACCTTATCAACATCAATGCCCTTGGTTTCGTGAGTTTTACGAACAAGAGCAAAGAAAGCCGCAGCAAATCCGGGCACCATAAGAGCAAACGAAACAATACCCATAATGTGATTGCCTACAAATGTTATCAAAGGTAATCCTACTCCGTAAGAGATAACATAGCTTGCAACGCAGGCAATATACTGTGCCGAAATTGCAGAAGAACGAAGATTTGTAGGTGCTGACTCGCCTATCATCATAATGATAACATCATTGGTTGAATAGTAACTGCCGATAAACGCACCGCAAAGGAAGCCTACAACGTAAGGATTCCAAGCCATTCTTGAACCGACAGCGAAAAGAACAAACGATACCAGACAGTTGGCGGCGGTTGTTATCGCCGCTGTTTTTCTGCCATTTGCATCAGAAACAAAGCCCATAATAACCTGGGCAATTGCGCTGCCTATCGGGAAAAGCAGAAGTGCTTCGGTTACGGGACCCGTACTTACAAAGTTAAGAACATCTTCTCCGAGTGAAGCAAACAAACCGTTTGAAATATAATTCTGAGCGTAACCGTAAGAAAGCACAACCTGATAGTTAACCGTTGCGAAAATTCCTGCATTTGCAAGGGTTGACGTTATGTAGAGCCAGCGAAGCTGCTTATGCTTTAGTGCAAATTTAAAAGCGGGAATAAGGCCGCCCTGGGTGTTCTGAACATCCTTTGCAAGCTTTTCTGCTTTGCGTTCCTCATCGGTCATTTTGAGATAACGCAAGCGTGAGTCAATATATGAATCGGTTTCTCTGGCGGTTGCAAGAGCAATAAAGCTCACAATCATACCCACAAGGGCAGGAATGAAATAAACCTTGCGCCATTCAGAAGCATCGGTCATAAGGTATCTGCGAAGCAGAGGTATAAGCATAACGCCCATGTTGGCAAAGAATTTGATTATTGAATAAACTCTTGCCCTGTGCTTTGGCGGCGAGGACTCCATAATATAAACAACGTGCATATCGTGAGGAATAAAAAACTGAACCGCACAGGCACCGATAAAATAAAGAAAAACATTCTGTGAAAGAAAAATCAGGAAAAGGCCGAGGCTCATCCCGAAAGTGTTGATAATAAGGAATTTTTTTCTTCCCCATCGGTCGGCAAGCGGTCTGTAAAAAAGACCTATAACCATAAACGGAACACCGAGAACTGAAAGCATATCAAGCAATCCGACCGAGCCTTCGCTTGCAAAAAGGTCGTTTGCTATTTCGGTTTTCATCAGCGTACCTATCTGAGAAGCAACCTCATCGGTTATATAGATAAGAGTAATCACAAAGATAATATAAAACAGATAAAAATTGCCTTTGGGTCTGGCTTTTTCTTTTTCCCATCTGCTAATTTCTTTTTCCCTTTTATTCTGAAGTTTGTTTTGCTTTTCGGGTGTCATTGTTTTTGGCATAATACCTCCCCTTTCCGTCCCCATTATAACACTCTTTTATGTTAAATACAACAGTTTGCAAACTCAAAAGCTCCCCTGCAATTACAGCAAGGGAGCCATCTTTTAGAACGGATTTATAAGTCTGTCAAGTGTGATGGGGTTATAACCGAGTCCGAAATACTTGAATATCCATATAATCGGATTGAGTCTGAAGAAAACAAGGTCAACAACGGTTACAAGGCCTCTGAGGAAGGTTGAAATATCGTGAGTTGCAGGAACATCAACGGGAGCGAATTCTTCGCCTTCAACATTAAGAACGAACGGCTGCGAGTAGCATATTCCGTTGTCACCTGTGATATAAAATCTTACGTAAAGATAAGGTTCTGCGCCGTTGAGCCACTCAGCCTCCTGATGAAGGTCGAGGGTTGCCTTGCCATCGGTAATATTCTCTTCTCTGAGAATAACATTACCGTTTGAAACCCATACAATTCGGTTGAAGTTCACGCCTTCAACGCTGATTGTGTCTGCATCCTGGTCAACTGTAACTCTTGTTACGTTGGGGGTATTATCAAGCCAGAAGCTGCCTGAATCGTAAACATCCTGCTCAACAAAATCGGGCATTTCGGGGATACCGTCAAGCTCAACGCCGTTTGAATAGTGAGAAATCGAGAAAAAGTGACCCTTTTCCTGGCTGGTTCTGAAAGCGTCAACGGTAAGCTCGGGCATCCAGGTCATTGTGTAAGCGTCGTTAACTGCGTGTTCGTCATGCGAATCCGCAAAGCTGTTACCCCAGGGAACAACACCGTTGGGAATTGTTTTCTGAAGAACCTGGTCATAGAGAATTCTGTCACAACGGGTGTGTGCATCGGTTGCGCTGTTGATACCCATACCAAGAGATGAGCCCTTGTAATCAAGGAAAAGGCGGGCAAACTTAGTGGGATAATAGTCGTCAATCAGCTTGCCGACATAATTCTGTGAATCTTTGTCGGTATAAACATATTCGCCAACGTGAGAAAGATATGAAATACCGCCGGCTTCCATAACTCCCTTTGAAGGTGTTTCATAATCGCCGAATACACCTGCATTGCCCTGTCCGTATTCAGCAAAATAGCCTGTAAGGTGGCAATCTGCAAAAGGAGTAGCCATATTCAGCTCATTGCCGAGCGGGATATCAAGCATACCGTTTTCGT
>JAZNRJ010000007.1:0-3248 GCA_045590675.1 Acutalibacteraceae bacterium | reverse complement strand
ACATACATTTCTACAACAACGAAAGAATCCAATTAAAAACAAAACTGACTCCGCTCGAAAAACGAAGTCAGTATGTCGCTTAATTAAATATTTCTGCCATAGGGTCTTTTTTGTACTGTCCGCACAATTTGGGGCAGTTCAAACCGAACTGCTCTTTTTACTATTTTGCTATAAACTTTTTAACCTCTTCAATTTGTTGTTCAGCAACTTTTCGGCCAAGCTCGTAAACTGCCTGCATTTTATCAGGGTTATGCTCAATTCTGCCTATGGGCAGAGGTGCTTCGGGTCTGATAACCAACACTTCGCCTTTCTTTTCTTTTTGTGCTATGTATTCGAGCGTAGTGTTATATTCAATATGCCTGTTTTCCATTGTTTTTGTTATGTTTGGATAATCTTTAAGTGCATATTTCATAAGCTTTGCCGCTGAGCTGGGCTTTTTAACAAATCCGAGAGGCTGAGTCAGGATAATAACATTTCTTGAATATCCTATGCTTTCAAAATACTGAATCGGAACCGAATCTGCAATTCCGCCGTCAAGGAGCTTTTTGCCGTTGATTTCAACCGGTCTTGACACTATGGGCATAGATGCCGAGGCTCTGAAATATTCAAGAGTATCATCGCCGGTTTCGTTATCGCAGAAATAAAGAGCTTCGCCCGTTTCGGCATCTGTGCAAACAACATAGAATTTCATTGGGTTTGCAACATAAGCCGGTGTGTCAAAAAGATCCAGTTTGTCGGGGATTGTGTGGTAACAGAATTCTGCGCCGAAAAGGTCGCCTGTTTTGATAAGAGAACGGAATGAGCAAAATCTCGGGTCTTTGGCATATTTTTTGTTATAGCGGATAACTCTGCCGGGTTGGCGAGATTTATAGTTGCAACCAAAGGCAGCACCGGCTGAAACACCGATTGCAGCCTCAAATTCAATTCCGTTTTCCATAAAAACGTCTATAACTCCGGCGGTGAAAAGGCCGCGCATTGCCCCGCCTTCAAGAATTAAACCTGTTTTCATAATTAAAGATTAAGGAAGTCTCTTCTGTAAACGTTTTCGAGTTTGAAAGCCTTAACGATTTCAACAAGGTCGGGGTCTGTGATTGTGTTAACTCTGGGAAGATGAGCAGTCATCATATAAAGCTGAGCAGCTTTTTCAACTGTTTCGATAAGACCGAAAGCTTCGTCAAGATCCTTGCCGCAGCCGTAGATGCCGTGCTGACCCCATACAACAAGTCTGAATTCCTTCATCTTTTCAGCTGTTGCGATGCCGATTTCGTTAGTGCCGCATACCATCCAGGGGAGGATGCCGATACCGTCGGGGAAAACAACCATACATTCGGTGCACATTTCCCAAAGTGAATGTGTGAACTTCTTTTCGTCAAGCTCGTGAACATATGTCATTGCAAGTGTGTTTGTGGGGTGGCTGTGCATAATAACTCTGTTTTCAGGGTTTGCACCGAGTCTTGAGATGTGGCTCATAAGATGAGCGGGAAGCTCGGAGGTAGGTCTGCCGCCGTCGCTGTAACCCCAAAGAAGCTCTGCTGTAACGCCGTCTTCGGCAACTTTGATGATGCCGAGGTTGTTTTCGGGGTCATCTTCAATGTTCTTGAAGTATTTGCCTGTGCCGGTAACAATAAAGATTTTACCGATAAGAACGCTTGCATCAAAGCCCATATCAATTGTTCTGATGGGATTGTTGATGTCAAGATATTCAGCAACTTCTTCTGCTTCAAGCATCATGCTGATGTTGCCGCCGTTTCTTTCGTCCCAGCCCATGCGGTACATGTTTGCTGTTGTTTTCATCATACCCTTGAGGAAGGGTGCATCCATAATGTTTTTCATTTTCTGTTCACCAATACCTTTTCTTCATATTCTTTTATTGAATTGTAATAATTACTTTCAACATTTTCTCTGCTGAGGAATTCTGCCCAGATGTCGTCGAAGGGCATAGTTTTCATTTCTTCCTGCATAACCATAAGAGCTGTGAAATCAGCATTATCCTGAAGCTCTTTCATTTTTGCATCTGGCTGAAGCATTGCGAAAAGCAAGGCCTTCTGAACATTTCTTACGCCTGTTACCCAAGCACTGATTCGGTTGATTGAAGCGTCAAAATAATCCGTTGCAATGAAAACTCTGTCAAGAGCGTTGTTGCGGACTATTTCTTTTGCAATTTCCTTTGTTTCGTCATCAAAAAGAACAACGTGGTCGCTGTCCCAACGAACGCCTCTTGTTACATGAAGAGCGATTTTTTCATTGAATGCAAGAAGAGAGGAAATTTTGTCGGAAACAAGCTCCGTCGGATGGTAATGACCGTTATCCATAAGCGGAGTGATACCTGCCTTTGTTGAATAACTCAGGCAGAATTCCGCTGAACCTACGGTGTAGGATTCAAGACCGATGCCGAAAACCTTTGATTCAAGGGTGGGGTAAACCATAGCCTTGTCATAAGGTGTTGCAAGAATTTCGTCAAGAGACTTTTTAAAGCGGAGTCTGGGAGAAAGACGGTCAGCGGGGATATCCTTGTAGCCGTCGGGAATCCAGATGTTCATAACACAGGGAATGCCTGTTTCTTTTGCAAAATAATCGGAAATCTCGATGCAGCGTTTGCCGTGCTCAACCCAGAATTTTCTGACATTTTCATCGGGTGAAGAGAGGGTGAGACCGTCTTTTACCATAGGATGTGAGAAAAATGTGGGGTTAAAATCAATGCCGAGGTTTCTTTCTTTTGCAAATTCAACCCACTTTTGGAAATGCTCGGGCTTGAGAGCATCTCTGTCAGCTCTGTTGCCGTCAAAAATTGCGTAGCTTGCGTGCAGATTAAGCTTAACTTTGCCGGGAATAAGGCTGAATGCTTTGTCGATATCCGCCATAAGCTCATCGGGCGTACTTGCCTTGCCGGGATAGTTGCCCGTTGTCTGAATACCGCCTGAAAGAGCGTCGTCACTGACAAACCCGCCAACGTCAGCGCCTTGCCAGCAATGAACGGAAACCGTTACCTGAGCAAGGTCAGCAAGAGCTTTTTCGGCGTCAATACCATATTTGGCATATATCTCTTTTGCGCTTTCAAATCTGTTCATAACAAACCTCCGTGAGATTTCTAACCAATTTATTATAACTTTTAATATATTATTAGTCAAGATATGTTGCGTTTGTTTCATAATTTTTTACAAAATAAACTTGGCTCTTTTCAAGTTTCTCGGTAGTTTGACAGAATATTTTTGCAAGGCTCAAAAAAACTTGATTTTATGGTTTAATGG
>JAZNRJ010000006.1:0-60553 GCA_045590675.1 Acutalibacteraceae bacterium | reverse complement strand
TCGACGCCGACACTTTTTTTAATTGCCCTAATAGCTCAGTCGGTAGAGCACGCGGCTGTTAACCGCGGTGTCACAGGTTCGAGTCCTGTTTGGGGCGCCAACAAAAAGGAATCATCCATTTGGATGGTTCTTTTTTGTTTTCTCTGAAAAGGATTTAATTTGAGAAACCGTGTTTCGGCAGACAAATTGCGGCTGTTAACTGGCTCACGAGTCTGCGCTTCGTTTTTTATCATTTATCCTGTAGATACATTGGGGTTTAAACCCTCTTGTTTTTCATTTTCCGGATTTATTTTAATCACGGTTAGTTTTTTTGATTTTCATACTTTGTTTTTATTCTTGAATTTATAAATATACAATGCTATAATATTCTCGTATAGAATTCGAATTTAGGAGGAATTGCTGTGAAAAAACTTTTTAAACGCACATTGTCGATCATACTCGCTGTTGTTGTGATGTTTGGAGCAGCACCGCTCAGCGGTTTTGTGGGCATTGAGCTACCGAGCTTTTTCAATTTTAAGGTTTGGGCGGCAGAGACCAGCGGAACCTGTGGCGAAAACGTAACCTGGTCCTTTGACGAAAGCACGGGTGAACTGACTGTTTCGGGTACGGGTGACATGACAAATTACGGTTTTGATAATAATGGTTCTCAAATAGAATCGCCGTGGAATGATTTGAAGTCAGTGATTACTTCGGTAATTGTTTCTGAGGGCGTAACCAGCATTGGTGATGGTGCGTTTAAGGGTTGTTCATCTATTGTTAATGTTGAAATTCCCGGAACCGTAAAACACATAGGAATGCATGCGTTTTGGGATTGCGGCACATTCGAAAACGTATCTCTCGGCTATGGTATTGAAAGCATTGGAGTGCAGGCGTTTTCTTCTTCTAAATTTGCTGAAATAACACTTCCTGACAGCATAACAACCTTGGAAGGTAGTGTGTTTTCTTCGTCACGTATTGAAAAGATTACAATTCCGGGCAGCATTAAAAACATTCCCGGAGATACATTTTATGGTTGCTCTATTGGGGAAATTATAATTGAATATGGTGTTGAAAGTATCGGAGATTGTGCATTCTATAACAGTACTTTGAGTGAAATATCAATTCCCGACAGTGTAACGAGTATCGGGCGTTCGGCTTTTGAGTTCTGTTTTTATCTCAGCAAAGTAAAGCTTCCTGACGGATTAACAACAATCAGTGACTACTTGTTTTGGGGGTGCACCAGTCTTAGTGAAATAATAATTCCCGACAGCGTAAAAGTGATTGGTTATGACGCTTTTGCAGACACAAACATAAAAAGCGTTACAATCCCGGAAGGTGTAACAACCATTGGATCCAGTGCTTTTATTCCCCACGACGGGAGTTCTATAAGTATTACACTCCCTGACAGTGTAACATCTATCGGTGAGGGTGAATACAGTGCATTTCCCGAAGGAAGCGTAATATACTGCCCGCCCGGAAGCTATGCTGAAGCATATGCTTTTGAACATGGCTTTGAATATCATATTTTATCCGTTATTGGTGATGGCAACGGTACGGCTGTTGTGAGTTTTGATTATATGCAGGATGTTAACCCATATAAAGGGCTTCTTCTTCAGTTTACCGGCCTCACTGACGGAAAAGTTTACAATACTTTTGTTGACGGATATAAAACCTGCACCGCAAGAAGGCTTGACGAAACTCAGGCTTATTCACTTGCCCTTGTTTCAAACAGAGGCGTTGTTTTCGGCACGATTGATAAGATAGAGTTTGATGAAGACAACCTTGCAAAGGTGGCTTTTGATAATCTTTTGCCGCGAATCAATGCGAATCTTACAGTGAAATCTCCAGACGGAAAAGTTATAGATTCCGGCTATAATGTTCATTGGGCATTTACCGCTGATGGCGATTGGAAATATACCGGCAACGCAATGAAAGATGTTACCGTCGGCACAGAACTTACATATAAAGTAACTCTTTCCGATACCCTTGCAGCAAAATATGTTCAGCCCGAAGCGGCTCAGGTTACCGTTGATGAAAGCGGAAACTTTGTCTGCGAACTTGTTGCTCTGCCGACTGTTGAAGTGAGCGGCACGGTAAAATCTGACGAAGGCAAGCCTCTTTACGCAAATGTGTTTATTACTCAGCATCTTGAAGGCGGAATTTCAAGCAATATAACCGTGAAAAGCAATGCAGACGGAGCATTTTCGGCAACCGTTGCCGAAGGTCCGATAACACTCAGCGTAAAGAAAATCGGTTATAAAGATTTTGTGTGGAACGGTTCGGCAAGCGAAACTCCTGCAATTACACTCGAAAAACTGACAGGTGATACAGTTACTTTGAATATTTCCGAAGCTCAGCTTGATTCGGATTTGGCTTTGGCAATCAATTCTGCCGAAAATCTGAGCTTTGCAGTTAAAGCAGACGGTAAGAATATCAGCGATTTTACCGTTCAGTATCCTTCGCTTATTGTAACAGGAGGAATTCTTTCAAGCGAAACCAAGCTTTCCGTAACCGTGACTGATAATTCGGGTAAGTTTATTCCCGCAACAGCTGAGCTTGTGTATGTTGCAGGTGGCAGCAACACAATGGAAATTGTGCTTGTACCCAAAGGAAAAATTTCTGTTAACATTTCTTCCTCCGGCAGCGAAGAAAACATGCTTATGGTGTTTGATAATGCCGGTAAAAAGCTTGAAACGGTAACAATGAACAGCATGATTGCTCAGAGCAATCAGCTTGAAGCCGGCAAATACACGGCTGTTGTTATTGAAAAATCATCAATCCTTGCTGCTGTGCCTTCGCTTGCTAAGCTTGATGAATACGGACTTGAAAACGGAACGGATTATTTTGCTCAACAAGTAACCGTTGAAAACGGAAAACTCGCTGAAATCAGTGGCATTGCTGTTCCTGATTTTGATGAAAGCAAGCTTCTTTATACGGATAAAGAACAGACATACATGAATGCAAATTCATCTTCTGTTGTTTTGGGTGAGCTTCTTACTCTTACGGTAAGCTTTGGCTTTGACGAAGCAACAGCGGCAAAGGTTTCAGATTCGGTTGTCAACATAACTTTACCTGAAAACTGCGATGTTGACACAAACGGCGTTTTAGTCAATGATATTTCAACAATCGATTATACATTGACAAATCAGATTCTCAGCATTCCTGTAAACAAATCTTCGGGTAAGATTAAAGTTATTGTACGCCCGGTTAAAATAAGCAAAACAGGATATTATTTATTTGAATCAAATCTTGGTTTCAGTCTTTCCGATTCAGAAATTATTCAGCCGATAGGAACGCTTCAGGTTGAGTCTGATGACATGAATTTCAGCATACCGTCAGAAACAAGAAGCAATAAATTAACCGCAATCGGAAAAACCGTTCCAAAGTCAAAAGTTGAAATTTTTGTTGACGGAGTGCTGTCAGCAACCGGTATAGCCAACTTGGCAGGTTCATTCTCTGTTCCTTTTGAATTGGTTAATCCTCTTAATTTCTGCTCATATCAGATTAATTGCAAGGTTACAATGCCTGACGGAGATACATTTGATTCCATGGCAACAACTCTATATGATGAGAGTGCGATTCAAGTCTCGAAAGTTACCATAATAGAAGGAAGGGGCGGGTTTACGGTTGACTTCCTCAATCCTTCTGCAAGAAGAGTGAGCTATAGCATCCTTCCCGGTGGACTTTCAGCGACATTCAAAGTTGAATTCACCGAAAATGACCCCGAAAGAGTAAGGGATGTTTATGTTATAACAACCGATGGCAGCGGCGTGGAAACATATATTCCCGTTACTTATTCCGAAAAGAACGGTTGCTGGATCGGCACTTGCAGATATGAAACCTCAACCGCACCGAGAGGTATTACGGTTTCGTTTAACGGTGATACGGAGTATCCGGATAGTTTGCCTGTAGACCGTGTTGAAGATTTTGCCGAATCATACTATGAATATGCAAATGAAATAAAAAACTATTATGAAGATAATCTGGTAGTTAGTGACGGCGAGTTTAATGGGGAGACTTTCAAAACGGAATTAATTGCAGACGGTGTGAAAATTGCAGATGCCGAAATTATATGTCTTAATTACGAAGATTTTGACATTGCTGCGTGGGAAGACAAACAATACATAACATATCAAAATGAAGGCAGCAATCTTTACGAGTATTATGAGTGCTTTGAAAATGTTGTAACGCAATACGCGGTCGATGAAGCCGAAGAAGCCTATTTTAAGATAACTTATACTTTCACAAAAGTTGATAATTCTAAAGATGTCTTGGTACCATGTTCGTTCGTTCCTGCGGGAGCTTTTTTGGCAGGAGCACTTACTGTAGCAAGTGCTCTGGAAAGTGCATATACTTATTCAACTTTGAACAGAAATATGAATTCACTTGCAGGTATCCTTGAAAGTGAATTACAAGCTGCACAAAAAGCACTTGAAGCAAAGTGTGCCAACGGCGATTCCAGATTTTCACCGGAAGATGAAGCAGAACTTAAGAATTTTTGTTCAGACTATGCAGACGATATTAAAAGATATAAAGATTATTGCCGTGGTGAATTAAACTTTGCTGCTTTTCTGGATGGAACTATTGCACTGGCTACAAAAAAAGTCGGAGATGTACTTCAAAAATTCAAATGGGTTGATAATCCGGGTTTAGTTGAAAAAGATTTCAGAAAAATTTACCGTAGCATAGGAAAGACTTTCTTTGGCCGTCCCAAAATCGGAAACATCACCGATGTCGCAAGATATAGAATCCGTAAAGCATCTGATTTCGCATATAAAGTCATTCAACCTGCCGAGACACTCGTAGGAGCAGCTGTAGGAGAAGTAAGTAATTATTTCCTGACAAATAAAACTATTGCTTCCATTATAGAAGATGGCCTTTATGGTCCCGCTCAAAAAGGTATTGATAAACAATACCAGCATGGTCATAAATTAATGGAAGATTTTATGGATAAATTAAAAGGTTCCTTAAAAGACTGCCCGCCTGCCGAACCTAAACCCGATGCTGCTCCGATTGAAGTAACCCCCATCCTCGACCCCTCGGGCTTTGTTTGTGAAGCCGTTCTTTCCAACCGCCTTGAAGGCGTAACCGTAACCTGCTATTACAGCCCCAACGAGGACGGCTCCGATGCTGTTATATGGGATGCTGAAAACTACGGTCAGTCCAACCCGCTTTTGACGGATGAAAACGGTTATTACGAATGGTTTGTTCCCGAAGGCTGGTGGCAGGTTTGCTATGAAAAGGACGGATACGAGATAGGCTACAGCGACTGGCTGCCCGTTCCGCCGCCTCAAACCGAGGTTCATTATTCAATGACATCTCTTGATGCGCCTGAGGTTGAATGCATCAATGCATATACTGACGGAGTTGAAGTCCGCTTCACTCAGTATATGGATATTTCATCCGTAAACAGCTCCAATATTATTATCACATCAAACGGCAATGAACTCCAAGGCACATGGGAACCTGTTAATGCAGAAGAATCTTTGAATGACAGCAGTATCAGTTATGCATCTGTTTTTAAATTCGTTCCTGACGGAAATACCGCTCTTTCCGGAAGTGTTACGGCAGAAATAGACAATATTGAAAACTATGCCGAAAAAGCTCTTAAAGAAAAATACACTGCAACTGTACCCGTTGTTCTCAGACCCGAATCAATTTCCGCAGGTGAAAACATCGGCCTTAACTTTGATGAATCAAAAGAAATTGAAATTGCAATCACATCTGCACAGGCAGGTGCAGGTAAAACCGTTTTAATCAGCTCAACAAACGAAGCTGTTGTTTCTGTTAGCACAAATACAGTGGTAGCTGATGATAACGGCATAGCACACATAACGGTTAACGGTCTTCTTCCCGGTGAAGCAACGCTTGAATACAGCATTGAAGGCACAGATGTCAGCGGTTCAACAACTGTTAATGTCGGCAATGTAACAGAAACCGTTGCAACTGTCCGCTCAACACTTGAAAGCGGTAGCACGGTTGAAAAAGGAACGACAGTTTCATTCTATTGCGAAACTCCGGGTGCAGAAATTTATTACACAACTGACCTTTCTTGTCCTTGTGTTATAGATAACCCTGCAAGAACCCGTTATACCGGCCCGATAACCCTTACCGAAGATGTTGTATTTATCTTCTATGCAGTCAAAGAAGGAATGCTTGACAGCAAAACAAAGGGATTCAGCTATACGGTTACAGAGCCGCCTGTTTCGGTAACAGGTGTTGAAATTGAGGCAGAAGAAACAACCGTAATGAAGGGAGATACTTTACAGCTTTCAGTGGTTGTATCGCCTGAAAACGCAACAAACAAAACTGTAACATGGAGTTCGGCAAATGAAAATACAGCAACTGTTAATTCAAACGGACTTGTAACAGCGATTAAAGCAGGCGAAACCGTTATAACGGTCACAACGAATGACGGCAACTTCACTGCAGAAATCGAGCTAAAGGTAATTCCCGATGAATATACAGTCAAGTGGGTCAATGAAAATAAAACAGAGACAACAACAGTAAAATATGGTGCAACGATACCTGTTCCTGCAACACCCTCTAAAAAGGGATATTCTTTCGACGGCTGGACGCCTGATGTTCCCAAAACAATGCCGGCAGAGGATTTGACATTCACAGCAACTTGGAGTGTAAACAGCTATGATGCTGTCTTTGATGCAAACGGCGGCAAGTGGGCCGATGGCGCAAAAATAAAAACAGTTCCCACAGATTTCAATGCTGAAATCAAAGCACCTGAAGCTCCGGAAAAGCAGGGGTATATCTTCTCAAAATGGTCACCTGAAGTTGGAGTGATGGATAGCGTTGACGGTAAAAAGTTTGTTGCTGAATGGGTTGCGGTAACTGACACACGATATACCGTTGAAACGTACACAATGAACACAGTCGGCGAATATAAAAAATCAGTTCAGACTCTGAACGGAACAACGGATGCAACCGTCAATGCCCAGTATAAGATTGAAACCGGTTTTGCACTCAACGCCAAAAAGAGCGTTCTTTCGGGAACGGTTGCAGCGGATAATTCGCTTGTGCTGAAAGTGTATATCGACAGAAAGGCTTATACTTTCACAACTGTTGTTGACGGAGTATCAACAGAAACAAAGTATCTTTACGGTTCAATGGTTTCCGAACCTGCGGCACCTTCCAAAGAAGACCACAAGTTCGTTAAGTGGAACGGAACAATTCCCAAAACTATGCCGGCTGAAAATGTAACAGTAACGGCCATGTTTGAAAAATCATATATCTGTCCCGAATGCGGCAACGAAATTCTTGGTGAAGATGCAATTAATGAACATATTGCTTCTGAAACTAAGATAACAATCAGCGATGGTGTTGTTGTTAAAAGCGGTGAGTTGAAGCCAAACGCAACAATAATCGTTTCTGCACCTCAGGTTGATGGCAAAGTTTTCAGTCATTGGACTGTTGACGGAGCAACTGTTGAAAATGAAGATTCCGCAGAAACAAAAGTGGTTCTTGAAAGCGGAAAAATAACAATAACTGCAGAATATGATGATTGTGATTGTAAATGTCATAAAGGTGGCATAGTTGGATTTTTCTTCAAGATTGTTCTTTTCTTCCAGAAACTCTTTGGAAATAATCTTGAATGTTTCTGCGGCCAAAAGCACTAAAACTTATTACCCCGTACAGTTTCAAACTGTACGGGGTTTAATCTGTCTGAGATCGTGAATGGTGCATTTCTGTATATATATTTCAGAACTGTATATGTGCGTAGCTCCGCACCAACATTATTTAAATCTTTTTTCATAATAGGTTCGGATTAGTGCTTTATTTTCAATATTAATCCTGATGCTCCTATTTTATTCTTATCTTGTCAACAGCATATGCAACCTTTGCTCATTGAAAGGATATCAAGTGTTTTTATGATTGTATTGTTTTTTTATTGCAGTGTGTTATAATGTGGAAAGAAAGGAGTTTTTATTTATGGTAAGAATTAAAATAGATTATAATAGTGTCGATGCGCTAAACCGTTATCCCTCAGATCTGATGGCTGAATATAACCAGTCAACTGAAGAAGGCCTTGATATTGAAAAATATAAGGAGCTTTTTGAAGCTGCTTCAAAAATGGAAAACGGTGAATATAAAACCAGAATAAGTGACGTTATTTTTGATATTGTTATCAATTCACCTATTAAAAATGGCTATGAATATAGTGAACCTACAGAGCTTCGTGAAATCAAAGCTTCAAGAAAGTTGCATGAAATATGCGGTGATATTCCTGATAATGCAACTTTAAGAAAAAAGATTTTGGGTGCGTGGACCGGCAGAGCTTGTGGGTGTCTTCTTGGTAAACCTGTTGAATGTATAAGAAGCGATGAACTCATTCCTTTGCTTAAAGAGACCGGCAATTATCCTATGCATAGATACATTCTCAGTTCCGATGTTACCGATGATGTTTGTTCTCATTATAAATTCTATCTTAAAAACAAGGCATATGCGGATACTGTTGACGGTATGCCGGTTGATGATGATACCAACTACGTTGTTCTTGCTCAGAAGATTGTTGAGGATTTCGGCAGAGATTTTGATTCGGAAGATGTTGCAACTTCGTGGATGAAATATCAGTCTGTTTTTTCTTATTTCACGGCTGAAAGAATTGCATTTGTTAATTTTATTAACTGCATTGAGCCGCCTTCATCGGCCATTTATAAAAACGTTTGCCGTGAGTGGATCGGTGCTCAGATAAGAGGGGACTATTTTGGCTATATTAATCCCGGCAACCCCGAAAAAGCAGCTGAAATGGCATTCAGAGACGCAACGATATCCCACATCAAAAACGGCGTTTACGGTGAAATGTTTGTTTCAGCTATGATTGCTTGTGCAGCAGTGACTGACAGCATAGAGGATATTATTCTTGGCGGTCTTGCTCAGATTCCTTCAACATCCAGACTTTATGAGGCTGTTATGAAAATTTTCGATAGCTATAAAAACGGTGTTTCATTTGACGAATGTTTTGGCATTATTCACGCTGATTATGATGAGCATACAGACCACGGTTGGTGCCACGTTATTTCAAACGCTATGATTGTTACTGCTGCTTTGCTTTATGGCGAAGGTGATTTCGGAAAGTCAATATGCTCGGCTGTTCAGATGGCTTTTGACACCGATTGTAACGGCGCAACCGTCGGCTCAATTCTTGGTATGAGAAACGGAATTGACGGAATTGATGATTATTGGAAAAATCCGATTAACGGTAAAATCAACACATCAATTTTCGGCTTGGATACTGTTGATATTGAAAAAGCTGTTGACAAAACGCTTGAACATATAAAATAAAAAATTAGTGGCTTGAAATCTGCTGACTTCAAGCCGGGCTATTATTTTGTATAAAACTGATTTGATAAAATTACAGCTTCATTGCTACGTCCCAAGCACCCCAGATAACTGTGCGGAGATTGCCAACCTTAGCGGCATCGCCGATAACGTGAACGTGCTTTGATTTGGGAGCAATGGGAGTGGGAACGTAACCAACAGACATAATAACTGAATCAGCAGGAATATCAAAGGTTTTGCCTTCTTTATTCTTAACTGTTACGCTGCCGTTTTTAATTTCGCAAAGCGAAGTTTCAAGGTGAACGGGAACTTTGTTTGTTTTAAAGAAATCTCTGAGATAGCTTGTATTTGCAAGAGCAACACCGGGAGTTGTAACAAGGTCATCCTGCATTTCAACGATTGTGGGCTTTTTGCCGTTAAGATAAAGCTCATAAGCGATTTCGCAGCCGGTAAGACCGCCGCCGATAACCGTTACGTTTTCGCCAACTTCAGCGTTACCGAGAAGGAAGTCAACTGCTTCAATTGCAGTATCAGCACCCTTAACAGGAATTGATCTTGCCTTTGAACCTGTTGCAACGATAACTTCGTCAGCACCGAGAGCGTTAATATCCTTAATTTCAGTATTCATCTTAACTTCGATGGGAAGTTTTGCAACTTCGCGGATGTACCAAGCTATGAGGTCACGGTCTTTTTCTTTGAAAGAGGGAGCTGCAGCAGCAATGAATACACCGCCGAGCTTATCGCTCTTTTCATAAAGAGTTACCTTGTGGCCGCGCTTTGCACAAACAATAGCTGCTTCCATACCGCCGATGCCGCCGCCGATAACAGCAATCTTCTTTGATTTCTTTGCAGGCTTAATGCTGTATTTCTTTGACTGCATTGTTTCGGGGTTAAGTGCACAGCGTGCAAGACCCATTGTGTCAAGAAGATCCTGAGTATTTGCATGACCCTTTGAAGATGAGAAGTTGAGGCAACCGCTGTGGCAGCAGATGCAGGGCTTGATATCTTCAAGTCTGTCTTCAAGAATTTTTGTTATCCATTCGGGGTCGGTAAGGAACTGACGAGCTACGCCAACGCCGTCGATTTTGCCTTCTGCAACAGCTTTTGCACCAACGTCAGGTTCCATACGGCCTGCACAAACAACGGGGATATCAACAAACTTTTTGATGTGTGCAACATCTTCAAGGTTGCAGTTCTGAGGCATATACATAGGGGGATGAGCCCAATACCAAGAGTCATATGTACCGTTATCTGCGTTGAGCATATCATAGCCCATATCCTGAAGATATTTTGCGGCCTTTTCTGATTCAGGCATTGCACGGCCGACTTCTGTGTAATCTTCGCCGGGCATTGCGCCTTCGCAGAAGCCCTTCATCTTTGATTCAACCGAATAACGGAGTGAAACGGGGTAATCTTTGCCGCAAGCTTCTTTGATAGCCTTAACAACTTCAGCTGCAAAACGGTATCTGTTTTCAAAGCTTCCGCCGTATTCGTCAGTACGCTTATTGAAGAATTCAATTGCAAACTGGTCAAGAAGGTAGCCTTCGTGAACAGCGTGAACTTCAACGCCGTCAACGCCTGCATCGCGGCAGAGCTTAGCTGTTTTTGCAAATGCTTCAATGATTTCGTGAATCTGCTCAACTGTCATTTCAGGGCAGATAATGTCATGTGCCCAACGTGAGGGCTGGGGGCTGGGAGAAGCGAGCTCGTGTGAACTGTCAAGAATAGGCTTAACAAGAGCGCGTGTAAATTTATTTTTATGAAGAGGAGCAACAAGCTCGGTAATTGCCCAGGAACGGCCCATACCTGCTGTAAGCTGAACAAAAAGCTTTGCACCTGTCTTATGGATTTCATCCATAAATTCTTTGAGTTCTTCAAACATCTTGGGGTTTTGCCAAAGCCATTTGCCCCAGAATGTATCACGAAGAGGAGCAATACCGGGAATGATAAGTCCAACGTTGTTGTTGGCTCTTTCAAGGAAAAGCTTTGCAGCTTCTTTGTCAAAATGGCAGCCGCCAAGCTCAAACCAACCGAAAAGCGATGTGCCGCCCATTGGGCACATAACAATTCTGTTTTTGATTTCTACATTGCCTATTTTCCAAGGGGTAAATAAGGCTTCATACTGTTTGTCCACAAAAACACTCCTTTTTATGAATATGTAAACAAAAATGTCCTAATATATAATAAATTAATTATAGTTTAATGTCAAGTTGTTATTGCAATTCTTTGCTTAATTTTGATAAATGTTTATCTGAAATATCAAATATTAAAAGCACTTTTCTTGTTTTAAAAGAAAAGTGCTTTTACAGTTATATTGCGGTTATAACGTTATTCATAACAACACGTGTGCTGTCAACTTTTGATTTGCCAACATAATAATCTTTAAGTCTGATATCAACAGTATAACTCCAACTTCCTTCAACTATTTTGCCGTCTTTGTCAACAGTAACCTTAACTGTCGGTTTGGTATAATAAATAGCTGTGTTTTCTTTGGAAATCTCAATAGGAAGCCCAAGGTCTTTAAGCTGATTTGCAACAACGGTTATATCGCCTACGGTTGAAATTGCGTGTCCGACACTTCCGCTGTTTGCATCGCTTACAGCGCCGTCGGTCTGCTCAACCATAATCAACTCAATAACTGTGTTTTCGCCTGATTTATAAACTTTTGCGTTGGCTACGTCGGCTTCGGTAAGGTTAGCATATCCGCCGGTTATTCCGTCTGTTTCGCTTGAATTGTTAGCGAGCAGTTTTGACATTATCGGCATAACAAAATCAATAACTCCGCTGTATTGACCGTTATTTATTGATATTTCAGTTAATTCAATTGACTGCTTACACTTAATAAACGAGTCTGATTTTTTGGCAGCATTTTTATAAGCTTCAACTATTTGCACTTTTGACCAAAGAGACGGATCATCTGTTAATTCGGTGGCTGATGCGGATTCACTTGGACTTTCGGCAGATGAAGAAGGCGATGTGCTTTCGTTATTTGCAACGGCTGAAGTTAATTCTTCCGATGCTTTTTCTGAAACTTCAATAGTATTTGAAGCGGTTTCTGATTCATTGATTTCCTGATTCTTTTGGCATGAGGTTAAAACAAAAATAATTACAAGGCTCAAGGTAACTGATAATATTCTTTTCAAAAACATAATGATAACCTCCGGTTAAGTTTTGTTTATTACCCCAAATTATATCAAAATCAGCAGTTGTTGTAAAGTTGACATAAGAATAAAACAGAAACAGCACAAAACTTTTTGTGTTGAATATTATCTTCTTTGGGTGTATAATAAACAAATCAAAATCTGATAGGGGATATATTATGAAAAAAACTTGTCTCAAAGCAGTTTCTTTGATTCTGTTATTTATTGTTGCACTTGTTACTCCGTGCTACGCTTTTGCCTCAACATCAGGATTTGCGGCACAAGGAGACGCCCTTTCATTCAATAACGGAAAATTTAAGGTTATGCACATTACCGACACTCACCTTGAAGATGTTAATGTTGATGCATCTGTTTGGGCTATCGCTCAGGCGTGTGATAAAGAACAGCCTGATATAGTTGTTATTACCGGAGATAATGTTCAGAATTGTGAAAATGCTGAGGATACAAAAGCTCTTATTGATGCTCTTATGAACGTTTTTGAAGAGAGAAAAATTCCCGTTGCCGTTACTTTCGGTAATCACGATTCTGAAACAGGCGCAATGTCAAGAGAAGAACTTATGGCATATTATAACACTTATTCCTGCTCGGTTTCCGTTGATGACGGCGAGGCTCTTTCAGGCTGCGGAACATACAACATTCCCGTTATGTCTTCAGACGGCCAAAAAATCAAGTTCAATCTTTGGATTTTTGATTCCGGTGATTATGATGAACAGGGCCATTACGGCTGCGTTCGTGCCGATCAGATCGAATGGTATAAAGCAAAGTCAGATGAGCTTGCATCTTTAAACGGCGGCGAAAGAGTGATGTCGCTTGTTTTCCAGCATATCATAGTTGACGAAGTTTATGATGCCCTTGAAAAGGTTGAGAGCAAAACCCTCTTCTCGTTTGAACATATGTATAACGATGGCGAATATTATCGCTTTAATCCCGAAAATAAGAATTTCGGCACGCTTAACGAAACCCCTTGCAGCGGCTTTAATAATTACGGTCAGTTTGATGCTATGGTTGAAAAAGGTGATGTTCTTGCTATGTTTAGCGGTCATGATCACACAAATGCCTTTGGTGTTGAATATAAAGGAATTGATATTTCCAACTCATTAAGCACTCGTTATAACGGTGACCGATATTCAACTCAATATGGCTACAGAATGATTTATATTGATGAAAGCAACACCGCTGATTATACAAGCAGAGTTGTTCATTGGTATGATATTTTCGGCATTGAAGAAGCTGTTGCTTACAAGCAAAACGGCGATGATTTTGGCTTTAAAACAGCTTTTGACATTGCGTTTAAGGGATTTTTTCAAAAAACGATAAACGATATTTACAGGGGATTTTCCGCTTTGGTAACACGCAGACAGGTAACTTACCCAGATTAAAAAATCAGGTGCAGTCTTTTGCTTAAGACTGCACCTTTTCTATTTGAAAATATATCTGTAAAACAGCTCATATGCAACGATGTATTCTCTGTAAAACCTTTTAACTGAGTTGCCTGTTGTTTTGCAAGCAACCCTGCCGCAGTTTTTTATGCCGCATTTTTTTGCAATAAGTGCGGCTCTATGCATATGGTAATCCGAAGAAAGAAACGCAACGCTGACTTCGTCAATATCTTTCTGAGAATGGTTGCAGATTATCTTTGCACCAAACTCGAAATTTTCAAAAGTAGTTGTTGATTTTTCTTCCAAAATAATTCTGCTTTCATTTATTCCTTGTGAAATCAGATAATCGGCGATTATCCGTGCCTCTGATTTTTTCTGTTCTTTTCTGAAACAGGCTCCGCAGGGGATTGCAATAACATCTTTATTTTTATTCAGATATTTTGCTGCCGCTTTCATTCTTTCAAAAAGCTGAGGGCTTGGCGTATCTGCCCCTATAACATTGCCCCCAAGTATAAGCAGATAATCGCATTTATCGTTATAGTTCTTTAGTGCATCGCTGATAACAAACGGCATATATATGCTTGCGGTAACTGCAGCAAAGCCCGCTGCCGAGCCTACAGCTCCCAATACAATTTTGCCAATCATAATACCACCTGTTTTTTATGAATTGTGTTCTGCGATGTTTCTTGCAACGTGAACGCCGCTTGCTGATGCGTGAGAAAGTGAATGGGTTATTCCGCTGCCGTCGCCTATAATATAAAGACCTTTATATTTTGACTCAAGCTGTTCGTTAACCGCAACTTCCATATTGTAAAACTTAACCTCAACGCCGTAAAGCAGGGTGTCATCGTTAGCTGTGCCCGGTGCAACTTTGTCAAGGGCGTAAATCATTTCGATAATGCCGTCAAGGATTCTCTTCGGCAAAACAAGGCTTAAGTCACCCGGAGTTGCGTCAAGAGTGGGTGTCATAAACGAATCCTGCATTCTGCCGGGAGTTGAGCGGCGGCCTCTGATGAGGTCACCGAAACGCTGAACAATAACTCCGCCGCCAAGCATATTGCTCAGGCGTGCAATGCTTTCGCCGTATCCGTTGGAATCTTTAAATGGCTCTGAAAAATGCTTTGCAACCAGCAGAGCAAAGTTGGTGTTTTCCGTTTGCTTTGAGGGATCTTCATAGCTGTGACCGTTAACGGTGATAATTCCGTTTGTGTTTTCGTTAACAACCGCACCTTTGGGGTTCATACAGAATGTTCTGACCTTGTCGCCGTATTTTTCGGTGCGGTAAACAATTTTGCTTTCATAAAGTTCATCTGTCAAGTGAGAAAAAACATCGGCAGGCAATTCAACCCTTACCCCTATGTCAACTCGGTTGCTTTTGGTGGGAATGTTCAGCTCTTTGCAGATTTTTTCCATCCATTTGCTGCCGATTCTGCCAACGGAAATTATGCATTTTTTGCAGTCAAATGTTTTGTTTTCTGTTATAACGGTATATCCGTTTTCGTTTATGCCGATTTTTTCAACAGGTGTGTCAAAATAAAAATCAACTTTATTTTTAAGATGATTATAAATATTTTGCAAAACGATATAGTTTATGTCTGTGCCCAGATGCCTCACAGATGCATCAAGCAAGTGGAGATCATTCTGAATACAAAGTTTTTTAAATTTTGTGCCTGAGGTTGAATAAAGCTTTGTGCCTTCTCCGCCGAAATTCAGGTTGATTTTGTCAACATAATGCATAAGCTCCAACGCTCTTTTTTTGCCTATATATTCATAAAGAGTTCCGCCGAAATCGTTGGTAATGTTATATTTTCCGTCAGAAAACGCACCGGCACCGCCAAAACCGCTCATTATCGAACAGCTTTTGCAACTTATGCAGGTTTTAATTTTTTTGCCGTCAATAGGGCAGTTGCGTTTTTCAAGAGCGTGACCTGCCTCAAAAACAGCCACTCTTAATCCGGGGTTAAGATTTGTTAATTCATAGGCTGAAAAAATCCCTCCGGGACCTGCACCGATAATAATTACATCGTAATTCATAATAACCTCCTCGGATTTGTTTGTTTATATTATACCATTGCTCAGCGATGTTTGCAATATGCTAAAATTAAACAGAGCTTGCTTGACGGAATATATGATGCTATACTTATATATAAGTGTGATGCGAGGTGTATATATGAAAATGTTTAAAAGTGCCGTCCAAGCTGTTGTTTCGGTTTTATTGGTTATTGTTATGGGTATAACCAATGTTGTTCCGTATTTTGCAGTTATACCGGATATGATAAAAGTCGGCATTGATTATATTTCGCTTAACAGATACAAAGATGCTGTAAGCAAAAAAGAGCTTTTGCAGGCAATATCAAATCTTGACAATACAAGGCATCCTTTTGTTTTGGCGGATGAAACAGATTTTGCCAAAGTCAAAGCTGAGAATGAAGGTAACGCTCACAGTAACTATACAAAATCACTCTTTGATTCTGTGATTGCCAATGCAAATGCACTTCTTGATTTATCGCTTTATCCTGTTATGCCTTATGAACTTGATGAAGAAGACAGCATTCTGCCCATTTCAAGAGAGGTTATTAACCGTATTATAATTCTTGGTTGCGCTTGGCAGATAACTGAAGATAAAAAATATGCTGAAAGAGCTTGGACGGAGCTTGAAAATGTTTGCGGATATTCAGATTGGTGCCCGTCGCACTTTCTTGCAACAGCTGAAATGGCACTTGCAGCTTCAATAGGTTATGACTGGCTTTTTGATTATCTTAACGATAGGCAAAAAATGCTTCTTGCCGAAAAAACGCTTGAATATGCTCTTAAACCTGCGCTTTCCAAAAATTATTTAGAAAACTGGTTTACTTGGTCTAAGAACAATTGGAACAGCATTTGTTACAGCGGAATCGGCATTGCTTGTATGACATTTGGCGAATATTTTGCAGATGAAGCTGCCGAATTCCTCGCAATGTGCTATAAGAATATGCCCATTGCTTTTGAAAATTTCACCCCTGACGGAGTTTATGCCGAGGGACCCGGATACAGCAATTCAGGTATGAATTCAATTGTTTATTTTGTTGCTTCTTCAATTAATTGTTTTGGCACGGATTTTGGAATGTCGCAGATTGACGGTTTTAAACAGCTCGGTAAATTCTTACCGTATATCTCAACCCCCACGGGAGTTTTCAACTATGGAGATAACAAGGCAAGGCCGGGATATTCGCCTGTTCTTCATTGGTATGCATCTGAATATGAAATGCCGCTTCTTGCGGTTTATCAGATGCAGGATATGCCGTCAGCTTTTGTTGCGGATACTTCGGGTAACGTTGAGCGCAACTCAGGCGGCAAGGAGGATGCCCTTTCATTGCTGTGGTACAATCGCAGTTATACTGTCGAAAGTGCGAACTTCAGCTCGGAGCCGCTTGCTGTTTATCTCAAATCCGATGTCGGTCAGGAGCTTGTGCTTATGCGCAGCGCATATCTTGATGAAAACGCAACGTTTTTCGGCATAAAAGGCGGATATAATTATACCAACCACGGTGATTTAGATATAGGCACTTTTGTTTTTGATTCTATGGGAGAAAGATGGGCTGAGGAGCTTGGCCCGGCACCTTACGATGCACCGGACTATTTTGTTAATCTGCCTGCGGGCGGCAGATGGAAAAATTACTGCAAGCGTGCCGAGGGCCAGAATACTCTTGTTATTAATCCCAACGCAACTCTTGATGACCAATATGCACTTGCCGAATGCGGATTCAATAAGTTTGCCGAGTTGCCTCAGGGCGGAGTTTGCCTGCTTGATATGACCGATGCTTACCGTATGAACGGAGCAAAAAAAGTTACAAGAGAAGCAAGGTTTTATAATAACAGAACATCGGTTATGATTACCGATAATATAAGCTGCGTTGTGCCGAGTGAGATTTATTGGTTTATGCACACAAAGGCGGATATAAACATATCCGATGGCGGCAAAACCGCTGTTCTTACAATTAACGGAAAGCAGATGAAAGCAACTTTGTTAAATGACGGCTGTTTTTCGGTTAGGCCTGCCGAAGCTATAAAAGGAGCATATGAATATGATCAGGCATACGAGGATATTCAAAAGCTGACAGTTCATCTTGAAGATGTTAAAGATGCAACAATCTGCGTAACGCTTGAGCCTCTTAAATGAAACAAAAAAGAAGACACCGAAGTTTGAACTTCGGTGTCTTTTTTATTTTGCCAAAAAATCAAACGATTTTCTTCCGTTAACGCTGTGTTTACCTTCAAATTCGTCTATAATAAGTTTGCTTTTTGCACCCGCAAATGAATAAATATTTGCAATGTTGCGGTGAGCTTCGCGGCTTGCCTCAATCGGGAAAAGCTTGTCTTTTGTGCCCGATTCAATCAAAAGTTCTCTTGGCACAAGGCTTGCTGCAAAATCACCGATTTCGCCGATTTCAAGAATGCCGGGGATATAATTATCGGGGCAATGCCAAAGCGAAAGTATGCTTTTTTCAAAGGAATTAACATAGCCGCTGATAACCGTTCTTTTAAACCTTTCGTCAATAACCGAAGCGTAAAGAGCTGTAAGACCTCCGCCCGAAATTCCCATAACCGAAAGGCGTTCAGGGTCAGCATTTTCATTGTTGAGCAGAATTTCTCCGCAGGCAATTGTCTGCATTATTCTGACTGAAGCGGTTGTCAGCCCGTAAGGCAAAAGATGGTGAGAAAGCTCATCGCAGGAGCTGATATAAAAAGGTTTTATCAAATCTTTTTTCAGCCTTGCTTCACCGAACCCGAAAAGCTCGGGAGCGGCAACGATGCAGCCTCTTTTAACAAGCTCAACGGCAAAATTTTTCTGATAATTATCAAGATAATTTATGTGTTTCTTTTTGCCGCTTTTGCTTATATTGAGGATTTGTCTCACTCCGTAGCCGTGGCCGCACAAAGCAACAACGGCAGGAGCTTTTTCTTTTATTACTTTTGGCGTAAGAATATAAACTGCTGTTGTGAGATTTGGACACATCTCAAAGGCGTATTTCTGAAGCGTATATTCCGGATAATCAAGACCTTTGCCGATTTTAGTTAATTTGTATTCGCCTTTGCCGAGCTTATCAAGCCTGAAAAGCTGCTTGGTTTTTTCTCTTACGGTTTCAGCTGCTTTTAAAGTTTCTTCTGCTGTTCTGACGTCTTTGAACGGCTCAGCACGCAGTTTGCGGTAAAGGCTGTTCATAAATCCGTCAGGTGAATATGGACTGTTTCGCATTGCTTCACCCCTTAAAATTCGATGTTGCCTATTGCGGTGATGTTTTTGCTGTCTGTTCCGAGGTAAACCGTATAGTTTTTATCAAGCTCCCATTCGCCGCTGTCAGGATTATAGAATTTAATTTCATTAACTTCAACGCTTATGGTCACTTGCTTTGATTCGCCTGATTTAACATTTACTCGCTTAAAGCCTTTAAAAAGCTTGACGGGGCGGTCAACATCTTTGCGATTGCTTGAAACATAAACCTGCAAAACCTCGTCACCGTCCGCATTGCCGGTGTTGGTGAGATTTGCTGTAACTTCGATTGAATTTTCGTCAAGTGAGCAAGCGGAATTATTAAGCTCAAAGCTTGTGTATGAAAGTCCGAAACCGAACGGATAATCAGGCTCAATGTTCTTTTTGTCAAAAAGAGTGTAGCCGTGATAATAGCCGTATTCAATCTCTTTGTTTTTTGCTCCGATATGTAAAAACGGGGGATAGTCGCTGTCTTTTTTTGCAATTGTGAACGGAAGCTTTCCGCCGGGGTTAACATCGCCGCTGAGAATATCTGCAAGTGCATTGCCGCCCTCAAGTCCCCCATAAAAACTCATTAAAACCGAATCGGCGATAGACGCCCAATCGTTGATTATATATGCACTGCCACCCATAATGTTAACAACAAGCTTTTTGCCGCAGGCTGAAAGAGCTTTTATGAGCTTGACATCTTCAGGCGGAATTCTTAAATCGGCTCTGTCACCGCCGGAGCCTTTCGGCTTCTTTTTGACATTGCCCATATTAACAAGAAACTCGCCTTCCTGAAGCCAGTCGCTGCCAACGCAAACAACTATGTAATCGCTTTTTTCACTTGCTGCAACAGCTTTTGCAATATCGCATCCGTTATAAAGAGTAACATTTTCTGCTCCGAAGCGGTTTATGATTCCTTGATAAGGAGTAACTGTATAAGGGCTGAAAACGTTGCTGCTGCCGTGATCACCTGTGTTGGGTTTATCGGCATATCTGCCCACAACAGCTATTTTTGCATTTTCTCTTATAGGCAAAACGTTACCTTTGTTTTTTAGAAGAACTATGCCTTTTGTTGCCGCTTCTCTCGCAAGTGCGATGTGTTCCTTTGATAGAATAACAGACTGCGGATAATCTTTTTTGTTAATAAAAGTTCTTATCATTGCTCGCAGGATTCTGCCGACGCAGGTGTCAACATCCTTCTGGGATATATCGCCCTTTTTAAGCCTGTTGGCTATAAAAGCATATTTGAAAGTATAGGGCATTTCTATATCAAGGCCTGCCTTAACGCTTCTGGCGGCATCGTAGATACCGAAAAAGAAGTCGGAGATGGTGAAGCCGTCAAAGCCCCATTTGTTTCTGAGAATATCTGTCAGCAATGGCTTGTTTTCACAGCAATATGTGCCGTTGACTTTGTTATATGCGCCCATAATGGACATTGCACCGGCATCAACGCATTTTTTGAAATGGGGCAGATAAACTTCGTGAAGCGTTCTTTCATCGGCCTTTGCATCAACGCTGAAACGCAAATCTTCAATGCTGTTGAGCGCATAGTGCTTCGGGCAGGCAATAATGCCATTGTCCTGCATCGCCTTTGTGAGTGCAACCCCCATTTTACCAAGCAAAAACGGGTCTTCACCGTAAGTTTCCTGAGCTCTTCCCCACATCGGATTTCTTAAAAGATTTATGCATATACCGGCAAAAAGATTTGCTCCGCCGGCAATGGCTTCTTTAGCAAAAACTTCGCCTATTCTGTATTCAAGCTCATCGTCAAAAGCAGCACCTCTGAGCATAGAAACAGGGAAGCAGGTGCTGTGTCTCAAAACAATTCCGCGCGGACCGTCGGTAAAAAGAATTTCGGGAATGCCAAGCCTTTTGCAACCCCCGGCAGGATAGGGTTCTGCGTTGTAAAATCTACCGCTTTTCAAAAAGTTTTTGGCGGTGATTTTCATTGCGTGGCCTTTTAGCATTTTCAGTTTTTCATTTACGGTCATTTCGTTAATGAGCGCATCAACAACTTCACGCAAGTTTTCTTCAGTCGGATTTGATTTATATTGTTCAGTTGCTTTTGTAAAATCCATAACATTGCCCGCTTTCTCAATATTTTTTTAGTTTTTCAATGTCTTCGATAAAGCTTTTTTCGCTTGAACGTTTTGTGAATTCAAGCATAACAATTCCGCTGAAGTTTTTTTCTTTGAATTTATTCAGCAGAGCATCAAGATAGTTTTTATCTTTTTTTCTGAACCGTTGTTCTCTTGTAACCTCTGAATATGAAACGTGAATATCTTTGGTTATTGCGTATGTTCTGTCAATTCTGTCAAGGTCATAATCAAACCTGAAATATCTTGACTGGTAATATGTCTTGAAATTATCTTTGCCAAGCTCTTTGGTGAATTTTAAAATAGCATCTGTGTTGTTGTTGAAAGTGTTATCATGGCATTCGGCGGCAACAACCAAACCGTATTTTTTCGCTGTATCACACATATCAGCAGTATCTTTCAGCAGATGAGTGTATTCTTCACAGCTCGTGATTTCGCTGTCTTTGCTGCCGAGCCAAATTCTTATTGACTCGGCGCCCATTGCGGCAGCGGTTTTGCAGATATGTTCCCATTTTTCCTTGTCTGCCGTGCCTGCGTGATAATAACTGCCGTAAGAGCTGATCTTTATGTTTTCTTTGTCGCAAAGCTCTTTGGCTTTCAAGGCATCTTCGGGCGAGTTAACGTGAAAGTTTTCGCCCCATTCTATATATCCCACACCCGCTTTTTTGGCAATTGCCACAATTTCTTCAACGCTTTTCTTTTTAAATGTTGTGCTGGTCAGGCCGAGCTTAAAACTGTTCATTTGTTTCACCTCAGATATTTTTCAAAAGCTTGGCTGATTTGAGGCACAGCGGCGGCTTTTTCAAAGTTTACGCTACCGTTTTCTGTTATTGTTATGAACTCACGGTATTTTTTATTTTCAGGTATAATCTTTCCGTTTTCGGCATAAATACTGCCGCCTCGGCTGCCTGTCAGCGGCATTTCGGCAATAACGGTTTCAAGCAAAGCCTTTGCGCTGATAAGCATATCGTAATCATAAAAATATTCGCTTAAAGATTTATGTTTTTCGGGATAACTGTTTATGGTAGAATCAATTTCCTCAAAAAGAGACATGCACTGCTCTTTATCACGTATAAAAGAAGCCGAATTGCTCATTTTTGTTTTGATGTGCGAATAATCAATGGTATTATTTTTTTTGAACTGTAATACTTTTGCGTTAAGTTTATTTAAGGCTTCCGTCAAAACGGCTGTGTCAATGTCTACGCTTTCTTTGGATTTGATATGTTTGGCGCAGATAAGGCCGCCTACCTGCGTATCGTTAAGAGCCGATCCTCCCGGTCTTGTAAGCCCGAATGATCCTGCAGCTTCACCGATAACATAAAGGCCTTTAATATCGGTCTGATAGTTACTGTCGGTATAAACTCCGCCGTTATTGTGCTGAGCACATACAGCTATTCGTAGTTTTTGCTCATAAAGGCTTATGTTTTGTTTTGCATAAACATCAATTGCCTTTGCGTTGAGTTTTTTCAGCCTTTCAATAGGGGTATCGGCAACTGCATCTGCAGCAATGAGATAATCTTTTGCTTCTTGTGAAAGAAGGTCAAAATTATATCCGTCAGGATTCTTTGCGAAATCAAGAAAAACCTGCCTGCCGAGCTTTGTCTGTTCGTGAACAGCAATGTCAATTCTTGAAGATTCGTTCATTTTGTCATAGCTGAACGGCCATTGATAACCTTTAAGAAAAACGTTGATGTTTGCTTTTTCGGGGCAATCAAAATAATCGCTCAGGAATTCTCTTTCTTCTCCGTTTTGGTCAACGCTCACAAAGCGGGGGATAACCTGCATAAAGCTGCCGGAAACATTCCATCGAAAATCAACCGATGCTATTCCGTATTGCCACTGCGAATAGTTGCACATTCTGACACCTGCGTTAATAAGCACGCCTGTCATTCCGTGCTGTGATTCGGGATAAACCGAGCGTTCATATATGCAGGCAGGTGCGCCGCTTGCAACAATAACGTTTTTAGCGGCGATAATTTCTGTCCCGTTTGTTTCTCTGTTCAAAACCGCAATGCCGTGAACTTTATTGTTTTTTGTTATAATTTCAACAACCTGGCGGTTATCAAGCAAAGGTGTTTTATTTTTATTAAGAACAACATCTTCAAGCTTCTGTGTCATCACTTTTGAAGTGAGAGGGCCTATTGAAGTTGCTCTTGAGGTTGAATCGTGGTCGGTTATATAGCCGGGATAGCCACCAAATTCATCGGTAGGAAAATTCACTCCGTATTCGCAAAGGCGCATAAAACATTTGGCGCTGTTGACAGCCTGAAGATAAGCTTTAACACCGTCGCACGAACCGAGCGAGCAAATATCAACTGCCATTTTATATGGGCTGTCTTGTGAAATACCGTCCATCGAGATTTTATAATAAGTCTGCTTGTCGCTGCCTGTGTTTCTTGATGTGCCGTATAGCCTGTTTTCTGTGACAACGGCAATGTTGGTAATGTTTTCTTTATATAACCAGTCAGCTGCACTGTAGCCTGCTGCACCGCTGCCGATTACTATTGCGTCGTAAATCTTCATCATAACTGCCTCACGCTGAAGCCGCCGTCGCAGTCAATAACCGTTCCGGTGCAAAAATCAAAGTTTCCGTCTGCAATTGCACCAACGCATTTTGCAACGTCTTCGGGCTGCCCCATTCTTTTTATCGGTGTAATGCCCTCGGCAATGAGCTTTTCATATTTTTCTTTTACCTTGGCTGTCATATCGGTTTCAATAATGCCCGGTCTTATCTCAATAACGCTTATGCCGTATTCGGCAAGCCTTGCGGCAAAAAGCTTTGTTATCATTGAAATTCCTGCTTTGGCAATGCAATATTCACCTCTGTTGACCGATGCTGTATATGCTGACATTGATGAAATATTGACTATTCTTGATTTTTCGCTTGCAGCAAGCAGAGGAACAAATTTCTGGGTAACGAAAAATGTTCCTTTAAGGTTAATATCCGCAACAAAATCAAATTCTTCGGGCGTTATTTCCAAAATATCTTTTCTTGTTTTGGGCGCAACGCCTGCGTTGTTGACAAGCAAATCAATTTTGCCGTATTTGCCTTTTACAAAGTTAAAAAGCGAGCCAATGCTTTCTGTGTCCGAAATATCGGTTGCAACAAAATCAAGTTGCTGCGAACAATTATTTATTGTATTTTCAAGCTCAGGTGTTGCGCTTCTTGCGGCAACAATAACATTAAATCCTTTTTTCAGCAGCTCATCGGCAATGCTTTTGCCAATACCTCTGCTGCCGCCGGTAACAACTGCAACCATAACAGTCTCCTTTATTTTTTCAAAACGTGTTTTTTATAATACGGCATATATACCTCGCTGTCCCTGACAGGGCAGCCTGCAACGCTTGCGTTGCGCATAAGCTCGGAGCATTTACTGCATTTTAAGCAGACTTTGGATTTATCAAGCTTTCCGTTTTTCAGGTAGTCTCTGTAAAACATAGGATAAGCAAAAGTCATTCTGCCGAAGCCTGCAAAATCCGCAACGCCATCGTTGATAATTTTTACTGAATAATCAAGAGCGTTTTCACCCTCAAAGCTGAGCCCCGATGCAACTATTTTGATATTAGGGAAAGCTTCGTTAAGCTCTTTGGTGATATTATAAATTCTTTCTGTTCCGATTTTGCCGTCTTCGGGTGCATTGATGCAGGGACGGTTGATATGCGGAATAAGATAAGGGTTGCCGAGTGTAAGGTTAATCAGCTCAATGCCTTTTTTCTCAAGCTCGCCTATTATTAATTTTGTTTCGCTTAAATCAATACCGTTATTTTCGTTAACTCCGAAGCCGTATGGGTAAGGGAAACAGTCACAGGCATTGAGCCTTGTTGTTACAAAAGTGTTTTTAACAGCTTTTTTAACGCTGTCTATGCATTCAAAATAAAGCCTTGTTCTGTTTTCAAGGCTGCCGCCGTAGATACCCTCACGCTCATAAGCACTCAGAAATTCGTTAAACAAATAACCGTGGCAGCATTTAACGTCAATTCCGTCAAAGCCGGATTCTTCCGCAAGCTTTGCGGCTTCGGCGTATCGCAAGGGAATTGTTTTGCAATATTCATCGTCAGCTATAACATAAGGCTGGTTTTCTTTGCCGATTTCCCAATGGCTGTTGCGGTAAGCAACAATCGGTTCGGGTGTGCCGTTGGGTTTGCTGAATCTGCCGCTGTGGGTAAGCTGAACAATAATCAACGGCTCAAAACCGCATTCTTCTTTGGCAACGCAGCGGATTTCTTCCAAAAGCTCCTTAAAGCTGTTTTTGGTTTCTTTATTGATAAAGAGCTGGCGAGGGTTGGCTCTGCCCTCGGGGCATACTGCGGTTGCTTCAAACCAGATTATGCCTGCACCCGAACGTGCAAAGCGGAGATATCTGCGCCTTGTTAGCTCGTCAACGGCACCGTTCGGTTTTCCGTCGCAGCCTTCCATCGGGTGAAAAACAATTCTGTTTTCAATTTTTCTGCCGTAAATATTAACGGGCGATTCAAGGATATTTTTCAATTAATCCCTCTCCCTTTTTATTCTCTTTATTAAATTTAACATTAATATAAACTATTTGCAATGTATTTTTACAAAAAACGTTACTTAATCATATTTTTATGTTTTTGGTTAATTGTGTTAGATTTAGATATTAACTTTTACAGATTTTCTTCATAGAATTATAATAAAGTACATTGAAAAAGCATTTTTTATGTGATATAATAATTTGATTTTTGATTTACGAAAGGTTTTTGCCATGATTTGTAATACAATTTTGGATGCTATGGGCAACACCCCCATTATCAGGCTTAACCATATGACGGGTCCCGATGATGCGGAAATACTTGTTAAATTTGAGGGCCTTAATATCGGCGGTTCAATAAAAACAAGAACAGCCCTTAATATGATTCTTGATGCAGAAGAAAAAGGCCTTATTAATTCCGATACAATTATCGTTGAGCCCACAAGCGGCAACCAGGGTATAGGCCTTGCTCTTGTAGGTGCTGTTAAAGGCTATAAAGTTAAAATAATTATGCCTGATTCCGTAAGTGAAGAAAGAAGAAAGCTTGTTGAGCATTACGGCGCAGAAACAATTCTTGTTCACGACGCAGGCAATATCGGCCTTTGCATTGAAGAATGCCTTAACCTTGCACTTAAAATGAGAGACGAAAACCCCAACGTTTTTGTTCCTCAGCAGTTTGAAAACCCGGCCAATCCTGCGGTTCAGCGTTCGGTTACAGGCGTTGAAATTCTAAATCAGGTCGGCAAGCCTATCCACGGCTTTTGCTCAGGAATAGGCACGGGCGGAACAATTACCGGCATAGGTGAAACATTAAAAGAAAAGAATCCCGATATAACAATCTGGGCAGTTGAGCCTGAAAACGCTGCTATTCTTTCAGGCGGTTCAATCGGTACTCACGTTCAGATGGGCATCGGTGACGGACTTATCCCCGATATTCTTAACCAGGAAATTTACAACGGTGTTTGCATTATCAAAGATGAAGAAGCATTGCAGACATCAAAAGACCTTGCTTCAAAAGAAGGCATAATGTGCGGCATCAGCAGCGGAACAAACGTTGCTGCAGCGCTCAAACTTGCAAAAGAGCTTGGAAAAGGCAAGACGGTTGTTACCGTGCTTCCCGATACAGCAGAAAGATATTTTTCTACACCGTTATTTGAATAAAAATATAACTCCGAACCTTTTTAGCAAGGCTCGGAGTTTTGTTTTTTAGAAGTGACCGCCGCGGATTTGAACTACTATTTTGTCTATTTCCATATAAGCAAGGCCGAGAAATTCTATTGCCTTGTAAAGCAGAGTGCGGAAGAAAAGAACAATTTTGCTGTTTTCAAAATTCTTTGTTTTTTCAATTGTTATGCTGTCAAGCAATTCGCTGTTATCGCCTCTGAATGTTTTAAGCGCCATTGTTGATTCGGTGAATTCAACGGTTGTGTAAGTAGGAGTATCAGCTTCAATAAAAGCATATGCGGTGTAAGGCCAGAGGTAGCTTAAGTCTTCGCCGAGTGAACCTTGGTCGCAGCAGGCGTTCACGTTAACGTAAACAATACCGTTGGGATCTTTATAAGTTCCGCCGCTTTCGGCTTTGCCTACAACAAGGCCGTCGCTGATAAAGTTTGAGCGTCCCTGCATATGAGTATGGCCTGTGAAAACCATATCAAGGTCATACATCTCAAAAATGGGCTGGAAAACTGCGTTGAGAAGAATGGCTGTTTCAGGCTCAAGCATTGCCACGCCTGCAGCGTAAAGACCCTGGTGCATAACGCCGATTCGCCATTTTGCATCGGGGTTTGCTTCAACGGCTTCGGCTGCCATCGCTCTGTGATCTGCAGCTGAACCTGATGTTGCGTCAAAAACAAGATAAAGAACATCGCCGTAACGGAACCAGAAATCCCTGTCAAGTCCCTCAAAATACTTGCCGAAATATTCGTTGGGCATATTTGTGTAATAGTTGTAGGTCATACCCTTCTTATCGTGATTGCCGATTGCAAGAGCAAGGGGGAGGCTTCTTGTGTATTCGGGCATAAGCAGGGTCTGCCATTCGTCGGCTGCTTCACCTGTTGAGGTGTTGTCACCGGGAGAAAGAAGGAAACTGATGTCAGGATTCTTTGTCAGGGCTTCGTCGAGCAAGGATTGCCAAACATACCCAACTCTTGACTGTTCATCGGGATTGTCGTATGATTGACCGCCAATCTGAATGTCGCCCACAACAAGCATTTTGTAAGAATCAAAGCTGTTGCTTTCATATTTGTAAGCCTTGCTCCAGCCGCTTTCGGTGTACCATTGATAATAATATGTTGTGTTTTCTTCAATACCGGTCATTGTAACGTTGCAAACCAGCTGTTCCTCATTTTCCGATTCAGATGTTTCGCCTTCAAAAACAACGGCATCTGTCATTGTTTCGTTCTTTGCGAGCCTAACTTTGGCAACCGCTTTGGCTTTGGCTGCGTGCCAGCATATGTTGAGCTGAGTTTCGTCAGCGCCGACACAAAGCATAGGCAATGTGTTTTCATCAATCTTATCGGCATAAAGTGCGTTCCATTCTTCCTGTGTCATTGACAAATCTTCAAAAGTTGCACCTGAAGAGATGAAAGATGCCTGAAGAAGCATAATAAGAGCCATAACGGCAGCAATGATCTTGAGTGTGCGTTTCATAATATACCTCCTGAATCTTTTTGGTATATTATAACATTATTATTCTTTTTTGTAAAGAAATCACTTTGATAAATTTAAACCGCCTGTGCAAAACCGTAAGCTTTGCACAGGCGTTAAATGTTATTTGAAGCTTGTTACGGTGCCGAGAAAAATCGGCATTCCGCTTTCTTTTTCAATTATGGCGTAAATAAAAGGTCTGTCAAAATTGAGCCTGAGAGGTTCCATGGGCGCGGCGCTGTCGGCAACTTCAATTACCGTTGCTGCACCCGCTTTCGTTCCTTTTTCGGCAACTTTTATATAAGTCTTATGAAGAATATTGCTTATGAAAAGGTTGCCTCTTGTTGAAGAACCCATTTTGCTGAAATCAGCTTTGGTTATATCAAAAGCATCGGTCATTCCCATTGATTTAAAGATTTCAGGCAGTTCAAATGAACACTCAAATTCAAATTTCGGGAGTCTGACTACAGTATGCCGATATGATTCTTCTGACATTTTTCGGATAAAATCTTGAGGGTTGATTGAAGCAAGGGCATTTTCAAGGCTTACGTTCTCATCGGGTAACATCGCAACAAAAGCGTAATTACCACTTTTGTAATCTTTGATTATTCCCTGTATCTTACCGAGGGTGAAATGTCTGTATTCATCAGACACCATCATTTCAACATTGCTTAAAGTGTTATCGGAATTTCTGAAAGTACCGGGTACAACCTGACCTTTATAATATGGAGTTTGCCATTCCGATTCAAAAAGCACGGTGTTGATAAGATACATAACGGCGTGAGAGGGGATTGAGGGAATAACGCTGTCAATTGTTCCGTCTGTGTTTTTATTTACCCATTTGTTAATCCTTTTGGCAGTTTTCTCATCAAAGCTTTCGCTGAAAACTTCAGCATTATAGCTGTTTTTGCAGGTGTTGATAAAGCTTTCGGCAACACTGAGTCTGTTCTTTTCATTGTTGAGCCAGATTGAGTTTGCTATTCTCAGTTCTGAATTGCCTTTTTGGTTTGCGATATATCCGCTGAATGCGGAGCGCAGAGTTTCAATATCAGCTCCCATAATTTTTTCAATCTGGGCAAGTGTGGTGCCGTCTGCACCCTCGGCAGCAAGGCAGAGCGCAAGAAGAATTGAAACGGGGGATATAAGGGCGTTTTTCTGCAAATTATGCGTTTTAACGAATGTTCTGAAAGCAAATCCGGCGGTGATATCGGCAGCATTTGCCGAAGCGGGAGTTAGTTTTGAGGGGATCAGGTATTCTTCAAAATAATCTGTGAGAAGTTCAAGCGTTTCATCTTCTGAAAAATATTCCTCTAAAGGATAACTGCAAAGCTCCGTTTCATCGGAGAGGATTGTTGAAGCCAGAGCTTCTGTTGTTTTTTCTATAACGGATTCAATTATACTGCCGTTTTGCTGTGAATTATCAACTCCGGATAATTCAAATCCGCCGTTAATTTCTTTGCCCGTGCACGCAAAAAGCGAAAATGCAAGTGCAAAAATAAGAAGAATTGCGATGGCTTTTTTCATTTTTATCAACTCCTACTCAGTTTTTTCAAGAGTTTCGCTGTTGAGTTTGATTTTTACATATCCTCCGTCTTTTGTTTCAAACATAACAATATAGCTGTTTTCACCCGTTGATTTGTGCTCAACCATTATTTCTGCTCTGTTTTTATCGGCTTTTGATTTGCGCTCACTGTCAAGAGCCTTGAATGCGGCATCTATTATTTCTTCATTTGTATATTGCTTCAACGTATGGCTTTTGTTCTCTTCGGGCTTATCTTTATCGGATGCTGCCGGAATTCCGTCTGCCCCGTTTTGTAAAAACGGCTCGGTTGCAATGTCGGGAAAAGCATCGTTTTCGCTCAAAGACTGATTGGTAACGGCGATTTCGGGTGCGTTCTCCGGAACAATTTCGCTAACTCTTATATTTGAGTCGAGGATTTCGGTGTGTCCCGAAAACGCATCATCCCAAACGGAATCCTGAACAGGATAAGCCTCAAAATCTTCAGCTTTTTTGTTGCCTGCTTCATCGGCAAGAGCGTTTGCGCTGTATTCCGTGACGTTTTGTGCCGATTCCGCCGAATCGGTTGAATTTTCAAATTCATTTGCGGCAAAATGATTGCCGATTGCAAAAGCGCTCAGAGAAACGGCAACAACGGTGCAAAGCGAAACGGCGGTTGCCTTAATACGTTTTCTGCGTTGTATGATTATTCTGTCACGTTTTTCAAAAACGCTTTTGCTGTATTCGTCAAAGTTTTTCACGGTAGCTTCGCCTCCTTTTCCATTTCTTTTCTGAGTGCGATTTTACCTCTGTATACAAGGTTTTCTATCTGTTTTTTATTTTTCTTCATAACCGCTGCCGCCTGCTCATAACTCATATCTTCAAAATATATAAGATGAAGGGCTGTTCTGTAATCTTCGCTAAGCTTATCAAGGGCAAGATGAAGAATGCGTGTTTGTTCTTTCTTTATAAATTCATCTTCAAGGTTTGTTTTGTCGCTTTCGTTTTCAATAAATTCATAAGAATGCTCTTTTTTATTTGAAGCTTTGCGAAGATAGCTTACCGATTTGTTGCGGGCGATTGTGAATAGGTATGTTTTTAATGACGTTTTAAAATTGTATCTTCTTTTATGAATAAGAAGCTCAACAAAAACATCCTCAGAAATATCTTCCGCAACGGTAAGGTTGTGAACATAGCGGTTGATGAAAAATATTAAATTGTCTTTATATATTTCCATGACTTGAGAGAAGGCTTTTTCATCTCCGTCCAGGAAACGGCGGTAAGCGCTTTCACCGTTATCCATCTGAAATACCTCCGTGTTAACACTTCACTCTTTATTCGCAATAAAACAAAAAAACTCTCACAAAAAATATAGACGGAGCAATAAGCTCCGCCTATATTTTATAACTTTTTGCGTATTTCTTCAACCGTAATTTCATTCAGAACGCCTTTTTGAGCGTGAAAACATTTTTGGCCAAGCTCAAAAATATGAACATCATTTTTCAGAGAATCCGAATATACATTGACAAACTCCGCATCAGGTAAGCTCTCTTTAAGCCTTATCGGCTTTTGTTTGTCTTTGCAGTTGAAACCGTCGATCCTGCCGGTTTTAGGGTCCATTCTTGTTGCAATCAGAGTGTGAACTCCGTATTCTTCGCAAATGGGTTTAAGAAAGAATTCGGGTGAAGCCGAGCAGACAACAACAGGTCTGTTGCCTCTGTTTTTCGGTTCAAAAATGGGGTAAATGTTTTTCTTCTGGCTTTCCCAAAACCTTTTTGCCATCTTTTCGCCGTCAATAAAACGCAGAAAAGAAAAGCACCTGCCCTTAAATCTGTCACCAAACCCCAAAAAGAAAAGAATAAGATTAAGTAACAGCCAAGGCGTTATGAAAATAAGATAAGGTCTGCGTAAAATGCACCAAAAAAGAAACACGGTTTCAGAATCGTGGGGATATACGGTTTTATCGAAATCATAAAGGTCAAATTTCATTATCAAAGGTTAACCGTCAGCTTCTCTCCTTTGAGAGTAACGGGAGTTTCCTTTCCGTTAATTACTATGTTGAAGTCGCCTTTGCCTTCAAGTGAATATGAAGCAACCTTGCCGTTTTTCCATTCAAGGTCAACAATAACGTTGCCCTTTGCAAGCATACCCTTGATGCTGCCGTTTTGCCATTTTGAAGGCAGGGCGGGAAGAAGATAAATCTTTCCGCTGTGGCTTTGCATAAGCATTTCTGTTATGCCGCTTACAAAGCCGAAGTTGCCGTCAATCTGGAAAGGCGGATGAGCGTCAAAGAGGTTTTCATATGTTCCGCCGCCTCTGCCATAGTTGATACCAACGCTTTTAACGGGTCTGAGCTGCATTTCAATAAGTTTAAGAGCGTGGTCACCGTCAAAAAGTCTTGCCCAGAAGTTGATTTTCCATCCGAGTGACCAGCCTGTTCCGCCGTCGCCTCTGCGTTCAAGGGTTTTGCGGCAGGCATCGGCAAGCTCGGGTGTTCCGTCAGCTGTTATGAGCCTTGCAGGGTGCAGAGCATAAAGATGTGAGCAATGTCTGTGGGTTATTTCGATTTCTTCATAATCGTCATCGTATTCAAGAAGCTGACCTTCGCTGCCGAGCTTAAAACCAGCCATTTGAGGGATTGTTTCTTTGAGCTGATTTGCAAAGGCTTCGTCAGTTCCGAGAATTTCGCAAGCCTTGATGCAGTTTTCAAAAAGCTCCCTTGCAATTGACATTGACATAGTTGCGTATTTGCCTACGCTGCAACGCTTGCCTTCATATTTGAAAGTGTTTTCGGGAGAAGTGCCGGGCGCAAGAACGAGCTTACCGTTATCCTCAACCATAATATCAAGGTAGAACTCGGCTGCTTTCTTCATAATGGGATATGCTGTATTTTTAAGGTAGTCAACATCATTTGTGTATTCATAATGTTCAAAAAGATGCTCGCAGAACCAGCCTGACGAACCGTGCCAGAATGCCCATTGAGCGTCACCGGCAACGGGAGTTGTCTGTCTCCAAAGGTCAACATTGTGGTGGCTTGTCCAGCCTTTTGCACCATACTGACCCATAGCGGTTTTTTCGCCGCTTACGCTCATTTCTTCAATCATTTTGATGAGAGGAAGGTTAACTTCGGGCATACGGCACATGAGAACCGGCCAATAGTTCATTTCTGTGTTGATGTTAACAGTATAGTTTGCACGCCAGGGAGGAGTTGTGTTTTCGCTCCAGATACCCTGAAGGTTTGAGGGCTGGCTGCCTTCTCTTGAAGATGAAATTGCAAGGTATCTGCCGTAATTGTAAACAAGCTCAACAAGGTCACGGTCGTCTTTTGTTTTGCTGAAACGAACAAGTCTTTTATCGGTTGCCATGTCTGACTTGTTGCCTTTGAGGTCAAGGTGAACTCTGTCAAAAAGGTTTTTATAATCTGCAATGTGGGCTGCTTTTTCAGCTTCATAATCAAAATCTTTTGCTAGGCGGTTGTCAACAACGGATATATATTCTTTGCCTTCAAGGAAAGGATGCTTGTCCCAACCGTTGAAGCTTGTTTCTGCCGTGAAATAAAGATAAGCGTATGTTGCACCGCTGACTTTTATTTTGCCTTTATATTCTGAAACGCAGCCGTCGGTGTCAATTTTAACGGAACCTTTGTAAAGAATTCCTCTTTTTTCAGCTTCATCGTGATAAATCGGGCTATCGGGGTAATCAGGGTCGAACTGTTCACCGGGGCATTCGCCGTTGATTGAAAGGATATTTCCGTCAGCGGAAATTTCGCCTTTAAGCTGAGTTGTGAAACCAAGCTTAAAGCCAAATTTATCTTCACCGGTGATTTTGGCAACAATCATTTTGCCGGGGTTTGATGCAAAATATTCTCTTGCATATTTTTTGCCGGCACAAGTGAATTCAACGCCCGAAACAGCGTTGGCAATATCAAGAGTTCTTTTGTAGTTTGAAACTATACCCTTTATGTCAAAATTTATTTCAAGAGCAGCAAGGGTCATGTAAGTTTCGGTAAAGTTACCCTGAAAATTTTCCTGAACCTCTTTCTGAGCTTCGTGGAACTTGCCGTTAAGTGCAAGCTCACGTGCTTTTTTAAAAGATTCAACAGCACCGGGAGTAACGGCATCCTTGGGAATGCCTGACCATAATTCGTCATGGTTGAGGCAAAGTTTTTCTTTTTTGGGGTTGCCGTAAATCATTGCGCCAAGGCTGCCGTTGCCGATGGGGAGAGCTTGAGTCCAGGCTTTTGCGGGTGAGGTATACCATAAAACTGTGCTGTTAGGCATAGCATTGTCTCCTTTTCATAACATTATTAAATGAATTATACACTATTTTCCTATGGCGGTCAATGCTGAAAAATGAATGATTTCTTGCAGTTTTCTTATTTATCACTTGCATTTTTTGCGTGTTTGGTGTAAAATCAACTATATATGTTTTAGAGGTGACAGTATGCCTGAAAACTTTCAAACGAAAATAGAAAAGGTTTATAAAGGACTTTCAAAAGGCCATAAAAAAATAGCAGATTTTATTTTGAACAATTATGAAAAGGCATCGTTTATGACTGCAGCAAAGCTTGGCAAAACCGTAGGTGTCAGCGAATCAACGGTTGTCAGATTCGCTTCAAACATCGGCTTTGACGGTTATCCCGAGTTTCAGAAATACCTTCAGGAAATGGTTAAAAACCACCTTACAAGCGTTCAGCGTATGGCGGTTGCAACCAACTTTGAGGGTTCGGATTTTATTGACAGAGCGTTTGCTTCTGATATTGAAATGATAAAATCAACAAGGGAAGGGCTTTCGAAAGAAGCTTTTCTTAAAAGCGTTGAAGCCATAAACAGTGCAAAAAAAATATATATTCTCGGTATAAGAAGTTCGGCTGCAATTGCAAGTTTTGCCGCCTTTTATTTCAAATTTCTTAATGATAACGTTGTTCTTGTTGATACAGCCGCTTCAAGTGAGCTTTTTGAGCAGATGTTCAGAATAACAAGCAACGATGTTTGCATTGCAATAAGTTTTCCGAGATATTCAAACCAAACGGTAAAAGCTTTAACTTTTGCCAAAGACAGAGGAGCCACCATTATTTCAATCACTGACAGCGAAATGTCTCCGATTGCTCCGTTTGCAACTCATCTTTTGCTTGCAAAAAGCAATATGGTTTCTTTTGTTGATTCGCTCACTGCACCGCTAAGTCTTGTTAATGCACTTATTGCTGCGTGTGCAAAAGAAAAAAGCGAAGAAGTTTCCTCTAACCTTAAAGCACTCGAGGAAGTATGGAAAGAATACCGTGTTTATAATATAACCGGGGAGGAAAATGAATGAAAACCTCTCTGCTTGTAATCGGCGGCGGTGCCGCAGGCCTTATGGCTGCCGGTTTTGCTGCAGCTTCTGGAGTTCAAACGGCTGTTCTTGAACGAAATGACCGCCCTGCAAGAAAAGTTATGATAACCGGCAAGGGCAGATGCAACGTTACAAACAACTGCTCAACTCTTGATGAACTTATCCCTAACATTCCCCGAAACGGCAGGTTTCTTTACGGTGCATTTTCACGCTTTATGCCGTCAGATGTTATTGAGTTTTTTGAAAGCAGGGGCGTCGAACTGAAAACGGAAAGGGGAAACAGAGTTTTTCCCGTTTCCGATAATGCAGTTGATATTGTTGATGCTTTGGTTGATTTTGCACGCAGAAGAGCGCAAATCATCAAAGGCAGAGCGGTTGAACTTTTAATTGAAGAGAACACAGTCAAAGGTGTTAAAACCGATGAGGGCGATGTTATTTATGCTGATAAAGTCATAATCGCAACCGGCGGTCTTTCGTATCCCGGTACAGGCTCAACCGGTGACGGATATGAACTTGCCCGTCAGGCAGGTCATAAAATAACCGAGCTTGTTCCTTCGCTTGTGCCGCTTGAAATTCACGAGGGTTTTTGCAGTGACCTTATGGGGCTTTCGCTTCGCAACGTTGCAATAAAAGTCCTTGATACAGAAAAGAATAACAAAGAGATATATTCCGATTTCGGTGAAATGCTTTTCACTCATTTTGGTGTTTCGGGTCCGCTTATTCTCAGCGCAAGTGCACATATGAGAAATATGAAAAGCGGTAAATATAAAATTTCAATTGACCTTAAGCCGGCTTTAACGCTTGAACAGCTTGATGCAAGAATTTTGCGTGATTTTTCAGAAAACACCAACCGCAATTTTATAAATGCGTTAAATTCGCTTTTGCCCAAAAAGCTTGTTCCCGTTATTGTAAGGCTGAGCAAAATAGGTCTCACAACCAAGGTTAATCAAATAACCCGTGAGCAGCGAAGGTCTCTTGCGGAGCTTTTAAAAAATCTTACGGTAACGGTTACCGGATTTAGGCCGATTGCAGAAGCTATAATAACATCGGGCGGAGTTGATGTTTCGCAAATTAACCCCAAAACTATGGAATCAAAGCTTGTAGAGGGCCTTTATTTTGCAGGTGAAGTTATTGATGCCGATGCTTATACAGGCGGATTTAATCTTCAGATTGCGTTTTCCACCGGCAGACTTGCCGGTATAAGTGCCGCTCAGGCACTGACTGAACAATACGGAGGAATAATATGAACAATTCTGTGATTAATGTTGCAATTGACGGCCCTGCAGGTGCAGGCAAAAGCACGGTTTCACGTGCAGCTGCCAAAGCGATGGGTTATATTTATGTTGATACCGGAGCTTTATACAGAGCTGTCGGTGTTAATGCTTTAAGAAAGGGTATTGATACAAAAGATAAAGCAACCGTTGCGGCGAGTCTTGCCGATATTTCGGTTGACCTTGTTTTTGAAAACGGTGAACAGAAAGTGCTCCTTAACGGTGAAAATGTTTCGGCTGAAATCAGAACGCCTCCCGCTTCGATGGCGGCATCCGATGTTTCGGCTGTTCCTGAAGTCAGAGCATTTCTTTTTGATTTGCAGAGAGACATTGCTGCCAGAAACAATTGCATAATGGACGGAAGAGACATCGGAACGGTTGTTTTGCCCGATGCAAAGGTTAAGATTTTTCTTACCGCTTCACCTGAAGAAAGAGCAATGAGGCGTTATAAAGAACTTATTGAAAAAGGCACAGATGTGAAATATGAAGACGTGCTTGAGGATTTGGTTCAGAGAGACTATAACGATTCGCACAGAGAAATTGCTCCCCTTAAGCCTGCCGAAGACGGTGTTGTACTTGACACAACAGGATTGGACCTTGAGGGATCAGTCAGCGAAATAATAAGAATTATTAAGGAGAGAATTTAATGAAAGGCTACGATTACTCTAGAGAAATAAAACACAGCAAAGCTTATGACAAGCTCCGTCCTTTAGGAGTTTTAGTTAACAAAACACAGTATAAAATCGAATATGTAGGCACAGAAAACATTCCCGATAAAGGCGGTTTTATTCTTGCCGCTAACCACGTAGGAACTCTTGACCCTGTTTTTATTGCTGTTGGTGTTAAAAACAGACAGATTCACTATATGGGTAAAAAAGAGCTTTTTGAAAATCCTTTTACAAATTGGCTTTTCACAAAGGCTAACGCTTTCCCTGTTGCAAGAGGCAAGGCTGACAGTGCATCTCTCAATTATGCAATCAGAGATGTTAAGGAAGGCAATATTCTCGGCATTTTTCCTGAAGGAACACGTTCCAAAGACGGTAAAATGGGCAGAGCCAAGAGAGGCGTTGCTGTTATTGCAAAGGAAGCGAAAGCTGATGTTCTCCCCGTTGCTTTCTGTTCAACCGATAACTTCAAAAAAGGGACAAAACTTACGGTGAGATTCGGCAAAATGATTCCTTTCAGTGAACTTAATCTTAACGATGAAAGCTCAAGCGAAGATTTAAAGGCTGCAGCAAAATACATAATGGAAAAAGTTGCCGCCCTTCAGGAGGAAGGACATTGCGAATAACTCTTGCTGAAACTGCCGGTTTCTGCTTCGGCGTTGACCGTGCGGTTGATATGGCATATGACCTTGCCGCAAAGGCTAAACCTTGCGTAACCCTTGGTGAGCTGATCCATAACCCTCAGGTTGTTGAGGATCTGAAAGCCAAAGGAATGTCCGTTATTGATTCTCCAAGCGAAGCGGGTGAGGGCAAAACGGTTCTTATCAGAGCTCACGGTGTTAAAAAAAGCGTTTATAAAGAGCTTCTGGCTACGGGTGCCGAGATTTGCGATGCAACCTGTCCTTTTGTAAAGAAAATACATAAAATTGTTGAAGAAAACTCTTCCGAAGAAATACCCGTTATTATTGCAGGCAACCCTGACCATCCTGAGGTTCAGGGAATTTGCGGCTATTGTAAAGGTGATTTTTATACTTTCGGAAGCGTTGAGGACTTGGAAAAAGTCTTTATAAATAACCCTGGTTTTGCAAAAAAAGACATAATTGCTGTTTCTCAAACAACTTTTTCACAAAATGAATGGAAAAAATGCAAAGAAAAAATAAAAATATACTGTACAAAAGCAAAAATATTTGATACAATATGTTCTGCTACCCGAAAAAGGCAGGATGAAGCAGCCGAACTTTCAAAAAAAAGCGACTGTATGGTTATAGTCGGCGGGCGGCACAGTTCAAACACGGTCAAGCTTAAAGCCGTGTGCAGTGAAAACTGCGATACTTTTTTGGTGGAAAGAGCCGATGAGCTCTTAACCATAGATTTTTCCCCGTACGCCGAGATCGGCGTGACGGCAGGGGCGTCAACCCCTTCCGTAATAATTAAGGAGGTACTTTTAAAAATGTCCGAAATCGTAAAGGAAACCACAAATCTGCAGGTAGAGGAGGTGCCTTCTGAAGCAATGACAACCGAAGATATGGATTTTTCAGCAGCTCTTGAAGCATCTCTGAGCAGCATGAGCACAGACCAAAAGGTTAAAGGCGTAGTTATGGGTATCACACCCACAGAAATCCAGGTTGACATCGGCAGAAAGCATGCCGGTTATATCCCTATGGATGAATACAGCGCTGATCCTAACGCTGATGCAGCAAAAGAACTCAAGGTAGGCGATGAGCTCGATCTCATCATCATGAAAACAAACGACGCAGAAGGAACCGTAATGCTTTCAAAGAGACGCTTTGACGCTCAGAACGCATGGGTTGAAATCATTGAGGCAGAAGAAGACGGCAGAATCCTTGAAGGCACAGTTGCCGAAGTTATTAAGGGAGGCGTGCTCGTAATCAGCAACAATGTTCGCGTGTTCATTCCTGCATCGCTTGCAACAGAACGCAAAGATGAAGAGCTTGAAAGCCTTCTCAAGAAGACTGTTAAATTCCGTATTATTGAAGTAAATAAGCAGCGCAGAAGAGCCGTTGGTTCAATCCGTGCCGTTCTCAGAGAAGCTAAGAAGGAAGCTGCAGAAGCTTTCTGGGCTCAGGCTGAAGTTGGCCAGAAGTACAGCGGCGTTGTTAAGTCAATGACAAACTACGGTGCATTTGTTGATATCGGCGGCATTGACGGTATGGTTCACATTTCCGAAATGTCCTGGAAGCGTATCAAGAATCCTTCAGAAGTTTTCGAAATCGGTCAGGAAGTTGATGTTTACATAAAGGCTCTTGACGCTGAGAACAAGAAGATTTCTCTTGGTTACAGAAGAGACGAAGACAATCCCTGGGAAATCCTCAGAAAGAACTATCCCGAAGGAACAGTTATTGAAACTGAAATCGTTGGTCTCACAACATTCGGTGCTTTCGCAAAGGTTATTCCCGGCGTTGACGGTCTTATTCATATTTCACAGATTGCTGATAAGCACATCAGCAAGCCTCAGGATGTTCTCAAGGTTGGCGACAGCGTGACCTGCAAGATCACTGCAATTGATTACGATAAGAAGCGTGTCAGCCTTTCAATCCGTGCTCTTCTTGAGCCCGTTGAGGAAGCTGCAGAAGCAGAAGAAGCTCCTGTCGAAGCTCCCGCAGAGGAAGCAGCAGAAGCAGCTGAATAATTTTGTTTTCAAGCCGCCCACAGTTATTGCGGGCGGCTGTTTGTTTTGGAGTGATTAATATTAACAGTAAAAGCAAAAGCAGAATACTCGGTCCCTTTTATTGTATTCTTGCTGCGGTTGTGTGGGGCCTTTCGTTTGTTGCCCAAAGTGAAGGTGCATCAATAGGCACATTTACGTTTAACGGAATAAGAACTCTTATAGGCGGCTTTGTTCTTCTCCCTCTTGTTGCCGTCAGCTTTAAAATGGAAAACAAGAAGCTTCCTGTTAGCGAAAAATCCAAATTTCCATTAAAAGATGTTGTTATTGGCGGTGTTTGCTGCGGTATTCCTCTTTTTATCGGCGGCAATCTTCAGCAGCACGCATTCAATTATCTTTATGTAGGTAAAGTAGGATTCATAACCGCACTTTATATGGTTATTGTTCCGCTGTTTGGCATTTTCCTTAAAAGGAAGCTTAAGATAAATATCTGGGCAGGCGTTGCCCTTGGCGTTGTCGGCCTTTATTTCCTTAGCGTTAAGAAAGGCGATTTTTCTGTCGGTACCGGCGAGTTGGTAACAATCCTTTGTTCGTTTGCGTTTGCCGCTCATATACTTGTTATTGATTATTTTTGCAAAAAAGTTAACAATATTGCTCTTTCCTGTGCTCAGTTCTTCTTTGCAGGCATAGTATCAATAATATGTATGTTTATTTTTGAAGAACCTGAGATGGATGCTATAATCGGAGCTGCTGTACCCCTGCTTTATGCCGGTGTTATGAGCTGCGGCGTTGCATTTACTGCTCAGATATTCGGTCAGAAATATTCAAACCCCACCGTTGCATCGGTACTTTTGTGCCTTGAATCGGTTTTTTCCGTTCTCTTCGGATGGTTGCTTCTTGACCAGAAGCTTGACTCAAGAGGTTATGCCGGCTGCGTGATAATGTTTATTGCGGTAATTCTTACTCAGCTTCCCTCAGAGTGGTTTACATTTAAGAAAAACAAAATAGAGAAATAGGAGTTGTTATTATGCTGATCAAAGCCATTGCAGCGTTTATGTCTCTTGTTATGTCACTTACGGGTATTTCTTTTGTTTCTCCGCAAAAGATTGTTGATTCACTTTCTGAAATTGTTTTTGGTTTGCCTTATACAGAAGATGCTGTAAACAGTGCTTTTTTTGACGGCATTGACGATTCAGACGTTGTTCAGTTCAGCACTGAAAGCGGTTTTCTTGAAGACAAACTTATAGTTTTTGTCAGTTCCGATGTCGGTTATATTGAAAAAATCAAAATGTTTCAACAAGTCGGCGGTGCTGTCGTTGGCTGGAGTGCTCCGCTTGACCTTTATGTTCTTTCGTATCTTCCAATGACATATGATCAGATGCTTGCCGAATGCGAAAAGCTTGAAGGGGTGAACGGCATTGACCTTGCAATTCCCGTTCTTACAAGAAAAATTGAGTCGCAGATGACTCCTGATGATCCGTTTTATAATGATACCGATATTTATCCCGTTAAGCAGGATTGGGATGAGCTTAACCCTGAGGGTCGTAACTGGTGGCTTGAAGCTATCAACGCTAGGCAGGCTTGGGATTACGGCAAGTATTTCGGCAAGGTTAAAACAGGAATTATTGACAGCGGATTTTATCTTGAACATCCCGATCTTGAGGGGAAAATCACATTTCCCGATGAAAAAACCGCTTCAAGAAACAGCTATGAGGACCACGGAACTCACGTTGCAGGTATAATTGCGGCAAAGGCAAATAATTCAACAGGCATTGCAGGCGTTTGCGATAACGCAGAGCTTGTTTGTGTTGACTGGGAGCCTGAACTTCTCCAGCTTTGGAGCACAAACCTTGCAATTTATTTCGGCTTTTCAAAGCTTGTTCAAAGCGGTGCACGGGTTGTTAACCTATCTCTCGGTGTTTCCTCAGCAATTATGGGAACAACGGCAGGCTTTTGGGAAAAAGTTATTGAAACTGCTGCTTATTCAAGAAGTATGGCTTCGCTTTTGAGCAAAGGTTATGATTTTGTTGTTGTTCAGTCGGCCGGAAACGGCAACTATTACGGAATCCCAATTGATTCAAGAGAAAACGGATGTTTTTGTTCGATTACAGAGAACAATATGTTCCTTGCAGGAACAGGCGTAACTCCGAAACAGGTTCTTGACCGCATTATTATCGTTGGCGCGGCCGAAAACAATTATGACGGAACATTTTCTCAGGCTGCTTATTCAAATGTAGGCACGGGAATTGATATTTCGGCACCCGGCAACGATATTTACAGCATTTCTTATTCATATCCTTGCGATGTTTTTTCAGGCACATCAATGTCCGCTCCAATTGTAAGCGGTGTTGCTTCGCTCATTTGGGCAGTAAATCCTGAATTTTCCGGTGCGGAAGTCAAACAGATTCTTTGCTCTTCAACCGCTTCAACAGTTTCACCTAAAAAAGAAACAGAAAGTTTTAATGAAGAATACTCGCTCGGTCTTGAATTGGTTGATTACGGTCTTGTTAATGCAAAGCTTTCCGTTGAAGAAGCTATTGTAAGAACATATGAGAACATAGGCAAAGCAAGAGGTATTGTTGAAAAAACAGATGATAAAATGCCTGCTGCAGTTCTTTACGATGGAAATGAATATACTGTTTTGTCTGACGGCAGCTATTCTTTTGTTGCCGCAAAAGGCAGCGGAATTGCCAAGGCTGTTGATGCTGAAGGTAATATTCTTTATGAGTTTGAAATAACTGCTGAATAATTTTTTGAAAGGAAGTTTTATATATGCCGGAAATTAAAAAGCATTGGTACAAAGAAATGTCTGTCTATCAGATTTGGCCCAGAAGCTTTAAGGACGGAGACGGAGACGGAATCGGTGATATTAAGGGTGTTATGGAAAAGCTTGATTATATCAAAAGTATCGGCGTTGATGCTATCTGGTTTTCACCTCTTTATAAATCGCCTCAGCACGATTACGGCTATGATATTGCCGATTATAAAAATATAAACCCGGAATACGGCACGCTTGAAGAATTTAAAGAACTTCTTGATGCCGCTCACAGCAAGGGACTTAAAATCATTATGGACCTTGTTATTAATCATACATCAGATGAACACGATTGGTTTATTGAAAGCAAAAAAGGTAAGGATAACCCTTATCACGATTATTATTTTTGGCGCAAAGGCAAAAAGCCCAACGGCAAAAAACCGCCCAACAACTGGCTTTCAACCTTTGCAGGTCCGGGTTGGCATTATAATGAAAATCTTGACGAATGGTATCTTACTCTTTTTGCCAAAGAACAGCCTGACCTTAATATGGATAACCCGAAAGTCCGTGAAGAAATCAAAGATATTATCCGTTTCTGGCTTGATATGGGCGTTGACGGCTTCCGTGAAGATGTAATAACTTTTATTTCCAAAAAAGAAGGTCTCCCCAACGGCTTCCCGATTCCTGTTGCCTGCGGTATGGAGCATTACAAATGCGGCCCTCATCTTGATGAATATCTCAGAGAGTTCAGAGCCGTTACCGATAATTATGATTGCATGACAGTTGGCGAAGCTCCCATGATGACTCCGAAGCTCGCTTTGCGTTTTATCAAAGAGGGAGCAGGGCAGACTCTTAATATGATGTTTAACTTTCAGCATATGGAGGCAGACAGCTTTATGGTAAGCTGGATTCCAATGCCTTTTAGCCTCAAAAAGCTTAAGAATGCATATAATAGATGGCAGCATAAGCTTTATGGTATCGCTTGGAACGCAAACTATATTGAAAACCACGACCAGCCCAGAATTATCAACCGTTACGGCAGCGAAAAATACAGGGTTGAAAGCGGTAAAATGCTTGCAACAATGTATATTTGTCAAAGCGGAACACCCTTTATTTATCAGGGCCAGGAAATCGGTATGCTTAACATAAAAATGAACAGCGTTGACGATTATACAGATACCCAGGTTAAGAGCACATATCAGCTTTTCAAAAAGCTCGGCTTCAGCGATAAGATGTTCCTCAAGATTGCCAACCGTGCATCACGCGATAACTCAAGAACGCCCGTTCAGTGGACTGCAGGCAAAAATGCAGGCTTCACAACTGCCGACGAAGCTTGGTTTAAGGTTAACCCGAACTATACAGAAATCAACGTTGAAGCTGCTGAAAAAGACGAAAACTCAATCCTCAACTATTATCGCAAGCTTCTTAAATTCCGTAAAGAAAACGAAATATGCATTTACGGCGATTTCAAGCTTCATTATAAAAACAGCAAAAATCTTTTTGTTTATGAAAGAAATTATGAAGGCAAGCGTATGCTTGTTATCAACTCTTTCACCGAAAAGCCTGTTCACTTTGAAGCACCAAAGGGCTTTGAACTCGGCAAAGGCAAGCTTGTTCTTTCAAACTATGATGTTGTTAGCGATGCATCTCTCAACAACTTTATGACAAAACCGTTTGAAACAAGGGTATATCTTTTTGATTAATCAAAAGCGTAATGGCTTGCACAGGTGAATGCCTGTGTAAGCCATTTTTTTCTATATAATATTATATTATAATGTTGTTGACTTTTAGACGATTTGAATGTATCATTGTATTTATATAATTATGCTCATAAGGTGGTGAACCGATTGATTTCTGCAGAAAAAAAAGACAGTATGAAGCTTAGTTTTGAGCGTTTTTTGTTTTCTCCCGTAACCTGCTATGTGCTTCCTTTTTTGCTTTTGGGCGGACATTTGTTGCGCCTTGCACTCAAAGGAGAAATTACACCTTCATCGGGTTATTATCTTATTCATTATTTATATACATATGACCACGGATTTGTAGGCCGAGGCCTTGTAGGCGAAGTTATTAGCTGGTTTGCTGAAACCGTTACGCCTGAAATAACCCAGGGGGTTATTTTGCTGTTTTCTTCGTTGCTGATGATTGCGGCATCGTTATCTATCGGTAAAGCGTTAACAACGTTAAAAAATGACAGGGAACGCTTTTTAACTGCGTTGTTTATGATAATTTTTATCTGTCTTTTGCCGATGTCAATTGATATGTATTATAAAGATTTGAAGCTTGATAAAATTCTGTGGGCATTAACTCTTTTTTCCGTGTTGCTTTCGGGCAGAAAATATGCAATATGGCTTGTGCCGGTTTTGTGTGTTATCGCAACTCTTATTAATCCGGTGTTTTTGTTCTGCAGTATGATTCTTATATCCGTTGTTTTGCTTCAGGAATTTTATTCAAGCGGTTTTTCTTTTAAAAACGGAGCTGTTTGTGCCGTATCTTACATTTCAATGATAGCTCTCGGAATTATAGGGGCAATTTCAACAAAAGCAACGGGAATCAGCTCTCCCGATGAGTTTATTAATTTCTATTTTTCTCGTTATTCCGAACCTATTTCGGAATCGACTTATAACCTTTTTGCAACAGAGTGGCTTTTTGATTATTTTGAACCGTTAGATAAGGTCTTTGAGCTTTCTTACAAAATCTATTTCGTTCAATGGGGTAACGGTATAACAACAATTTTTAATTTTATTCTCGTTGCGGGTCCTGCATATATTCTTCTTGCAATTTTCTGGAAAAAAGTTATAAAAAACGAAAATGAAAAATTCCAGAAATTTATTTATTTTCTTTGCGGAATTTCTCCGCTTGTAATTATCCCTCCTGTTGTTCTTTCCTGGGAGTTTTCAAAGTATTTTTACAACAATTTTATTATGCAGGTATGCCTTGTGATTTTCTTTATTGTTAAAAATCAGTCGGCTGTAATTCAAGCTGTTAACCAGGTAAAAGAATACTGCAAAAATAATATCCTGTTATCATCGGCAGTTGTTATTTATTTTGTCAGTTACTGTATGTTTTATATTCCCGTGTGAAAATGAGGCTTTTTATGCAAACTGAAGTTATTAAAAACCAAAAAATAAAATATTTTTTAATCGGTCTTTTTATATTTCTCAGAGCAGTTGTTTTAATGGATGAAAGCCGTTTGGGCTTAAACGTTAAACCTTTGAGTTTTACTTTTTCACCCCAAGTTTTGTTTTTGTGGGCCTCATTGCTGGTTTTCACGGTTTTGGCAACGCTGTTTATAATCAAACTTTCGGATACACTGGGTGAAAAAGCTGAAATTCTTTGTGTGATGCTTCTTGCAGATCCGGTTTTTTCGGTTGTACAAAACAATACTGTTAAATTCATTGTGTTGAGTTTGGGCCTTGTTTGTGTGCTTGCTTCGTTTGTTGAAAAGCCGCTTGTTAAAACAGAAGCAGCTTTGGCGGTTTATATGTTTGCGGCTGCTTTTCTTATGCCGGCTTTGGTTTACAGCATTTTACCGCTTATGCTGATGTTTTATGTTGCCGCTAATTCTGAAAACAACGCAAAAAAAACGGTTTACAAATGGATTGCTGCTTTTGTTTTGTGTTTTGCTGTAGGTGCCGGACTGAATTATTTGCTGAACGCAAAAGTTCCTGCATTCAACAGCGTTATTAATGTTTTATCTTCATTTGATTATTCGATAAAAACCAAACAGCCCGCAATTTTTCTTACCGCTTTGCCTTCATTGTCTTTTTCGGCTTGGCTTATCAGCGGATATTTTAATCGAAATCAATCTGCTGCAGTTTCCAAAACAAAAAAGACAAAACGTGAGATTAATCTTATTCCGATTTTATTTATTGCCGGCTATATTTTGATGGTTATCGGTTATATTTTGGAAGGAATCAAGTCTTTATACTCAATAAATATTTTTGGGCCGTTCGCAGCGTTGATGCTTGTTGCAAACAAAAACAAAATTGCTTGCGAAAAAATTGAAAAGCTTACGGCGGTATCAAAGAAAAACTTGTTTGTTTATCTGGCTGCTTTGATTTTTTATGCTTATATCACCGTTTGGCTGTTAAAAGAAAATGTTTTTGCGAGTAACATTGCTTCGCATATTATTTAGTTTATCAGGAGGTGTTGATTTTGGATAAAAAGAAAGTTTATTTTGTGCAGACAGGCTGCGTTATTAATAATGAACATTTTTTACCTTATGCGGCGGGCATAATTGCGGCTTATTCTTTTGAAATTCCCCAAATCAACGCTTGCTATGAACTTTCAGATATAATTTATAAATGCGATGATTTTGAGCAGACGTTAAACGGAATAAGCAACCCATCGGTTGTTGCTTTTTCCAATTATATGTGGAATTATAAGTTCAATCTTAAACTTGCACAGGCAATAAAAGAAAAAACTCCTGAATGTATAACGATTTTCGGCGGCCACCAGATTTCCGATACAGCGCAGTGGCTTGCCGACTACCCGTTTGTTGATTTTGCTGTGTTTGGCGAAGGAGAAAAAGCGGTTTCGGATATTCTGCTTGCACTTTGCAACAAAGGTGATCGCGATTCCATTCCTAACATTTCATACCGCAGAGGCTCTGAAATTATCTCAACAGAAAAGCGCAAAGTCTGTATGGATATAAACTCCATACCTTCGCCTTATATAACCGGTGTTTTCGATAAAATCATAAAGAATAATCCCGATGATTTTGCAGCTATTATTGAAACTTCAAGAGGCTGCCCGTATCATTGCGCTTACTGTGATTGGGGCGATTACGATGCCCCGGTGCGTCATTTTGATGTTGAACGGGTAAAAAAGGAAATTGAATGGGTTGGCCGAAACTCGCTTGTTTTTGCTGTACTTACGGATTCAAATTTCGGAATTTGTGATACGGATGAGCTGATAATTGATGCGTTGGTTGAAAGCAAAAAGAAATACGGTTACCCCAAAGCAATTGAAGTTGCTTTTGCAAAATACAGCCCACAAACCGTTTATTCAATGAACAAAAAACTCTATGAAAACGGAATGAGCCGCGGAGCAACCCTTTCTATGCAGTCGCTTTCGCCGCAGGCACTCAAAAACATCGGGCGCGAAAATATAACAAAAGATAAATTTTCTGAGCTTATAAGGCTTTATTCCGAAAGCGGAATTCCTTCTTATACCGAGCTTATCCTCGGTCTGCCCGGTGAAACTTATGAAAGTTTCTGTGAAGGAATTGATTATTTGCTTGATAACGGTCAGCATAATTCAATTCACGTTTTTTCCTGTGAAATATTGCCCAATGCAGTTATGGGCAGCAGCGATTATATAAAGAAACACGGTATCGAAGTTTTAAACAGAGATTTTATTTTACGCAACGGAGCAAAGTCTGAAGGCGTAAGCGGCAGCTCAAAAATCATTGTAGCAACCGAAACAATGAGCCGTGAAATGTTCCTAAAGTCTATGCTTTATGCTTTTGTTATTCAGACTTTTCATAATTTTGGCCTTTGCAGAGCAATCTCAATGTATTTTCATTACTCTGAAGGTATGAAATATTATGAGTTTTACAACGCTCTTATAAATTGGTTTGAAAACAACCCCTCAACTTATGCAGGCAGCGTTTTTGAGAGATTTAGAGAAAAATATATTGCTTTTGTTAACGGCACGGGCTCAGATACTTATGAAAACCCCGCCTTTGGCGAAACTCAGTTTAACTTATCTGACGGAGCTTTTCTTGAAATTGCAAACGAGTGTGAAAGCTTTTATGCCGATATAGCGTTGTTTGTATATTCGTTGACAGATAAAAAAGAACTTGTTGACGATTTGATAAACTTTCAGCAAACCATTATCCGCAAGCCGTCAAACCGTCAAACCACGGTTAGTCTTTTATACAGTTGGACCGATTATTATAACGGACTTATTAAAAACGGTAAAGCTCATCTGAGAAAAGAGAAAAATGAGCTGACTGTTTTTGCTTCGGATGAATATGACAGCTTGCTCAGCTATGTCAGTGCGGTTGCTATAAAGGGCCGAAGAATAGGTAAAAGCATAGCTTTGAATGATACCAACAGTTATTCAGCAATCAGAAGTGAAGAAATATAAAATACTGAGTGTGCCCTTAACGGACACACTCAGTATTTTTATTGATTGTTTTGCCGTTTCTTCTGCCAAACCAAACGATTTGACGAGCATAGTCCTGCCAATTCTGAGTTGAGGTTTTGCCGATTTTTACCGTAATGTCTTTTTTACTTGGCTGAGTATATTCAGAGTCAAAAATGTTGCTGAAATAATTACACCAGTCATATTTGAACTGCATAGTTTTTTCGCAGTCGCAGGGCAGGGCAACGGTTTCTTTTTGGTATGTGAACAGATCGGTGAAAAGTTCATCATCGTTAAAATACTGTTTAAGATATAGCTTGATTTCACCGTAAAAATTTTCAATATCCGCAACGCACGTGAGAAACAGACCTTCATCAAAAGCCCAATAAATATCGCCGAAACGTTCATCGGCAAAAAACAGGTTGCTCTTGCCTTCAAGGAAAGGCTTAACCGTTTTGAAAGCTTTTTCAAGCAACGCTTTTATGCATTTGCTTTCGTTTTGAATCCAAGAGTAAAGATTCATATAAAAATCATAATATGAAACGTTTTTTGCTTTTCGAAGATAAACAGCGAAAAATCTGAGAAGACCGAGGCAATGGAAGCTTTGGGCACAGGTTGCAACCTTGAATGCGATTTCCCATTCGCTTGTGTTCATAGTGCTGTTGCTGATAACTATTTCAGACCGCGAGGACATACCGTTTTTATTCAAAAATTTGCTGTGATGCTGGCAAAGCTGAGAACGCATTGTTTTGATTTGGTATTTATCTTTCATCTCATCTGAAAAGATAATTGTGTTCGGAAACATTTCAAGGCGGTGAACGCTGACTGAATAATGCTGTCCGGCTTCGATAACCTGAAACAGACCTTGGCAAAAGCTTTCAAGGGTTTCACCGGGCAGGCCGAGAATAAGGTCGGTATATGTGTCAATATTATGTTTTCTGTATTTCTGAAGCTGTTCTGTCAAGTTGTTGACGGACATATTCTTTCTGCCGATAATTTCAAGAGTAACGGGTGACATGCTTTGAACCGCAATGGAAATGCCTCGGTTAAGTCCGCTGTCTTCAAGCTTTTTGTTAATTCTGAAAACAAAATCGTCTTTGTTTTTAGTGGCGGCTGTTTCAAATTTTTCGGGATAGCCGTATTTTGCCTTCATCTCAATAACGTAATCGGCAATCTGTTCATCTCTGTCAAGAATTCCGAAGTTTGAATCGGCACAAACGCAGTATCCGATTTTGTTTTTTGCTATCCATTCAATGTCGCCTTTTACTCTTTCGAGTGAGAATTTTCTGAAGTTTGTTCCGCTGCGTGCCCAATAGCAGTAAATGCAACCGTAAGGGCAGCCTCGGTTTGTTTCAAGAACGGTATCCATTCTGATGTTTTTATATTTTTCTGATTTAAGCAAACCGTCGAAAAGTCCCATTGTATAAGGCGAGGGAAAATCGCTGAGATCGCCGGGCGCGGCTTTTTCGGTTTTAATGTATCTATCGCCGCAACGCAAGGAAATATTTGCAACTTCGCTAAGTTCAGTTCTGTTTTTTAGTGCGGTAAGAATTGAATAAAATACAGTTTCTCCTTCGCCGTGAATTGTGATATCGGCAAAGGGGTATTCTTCAAGAAATTCGGTGCTGTCGGGTATCTGAGGGCCGCCGAAAACAATAATACATTCGGGGTATTTTTCTTTAACAGCTTTGGCGAGCGCAAGATTATATTCGATGTTCCACATATAGCAGGAAAAACCGGCTATATAAGGGTCAACAATATCTTTTAAAGCTTCTTCGATATCTGTTTGAATAAAAATAAAATCGCAAAGTCGGTAGGTATCTTTTATGCTTTGATGCTGGAAAGAATAGGCAGCTATTGTTCCTATTGAATAGGGGAGATAAACAACCGTTGAAAGAACGCTGTTAGGCTGAATAAGATATACATTTTTCACTTTAGCTGCCTCCTTTTTTGAAATATTGTTTGCAGAAGTTAATTTGATTTTTTGCTGCAGAATATCAGATTTATTACAATATGGTATTATAACAAAACACTTATAAAGTGTCAACTTGATTAAGAAATGCTCAACGCCGGCAAAGCTGATTGCTCTGTCGGCGTCATTCTGATTAGAAAAAGTTTTTAAAATTCATCATTTGTGAAATGATTTTAGGTGCGTTAAGAATTAAACGGGGAATGTTTCGGTAAAGAACCCCTATCTCTCTTGCGTCGTTATAAAAGCAGGGATGCTCAAGATTGCATTTTTTGATTTCGTTTTTATATTTTTTCTTGTCTTTTCTGAAATTTTTAAAAGTAAAGTTTTTCTCCGGCATTTCTATGCACGGAGCCATTTGACCGTTTTCTTTAAGCAAAAATGAGTGTTTCATTGCATCACACGGCGGCATCGGCTGTCCTTTGATATATTTGATATGTTCAAGATAGACAAGATAAGCAAGATAGTTTTCTTTTTTTGCAATTGAGAGATAATGCTCAAAAATCTCAAGAACATCGTCCGATGAGTATTCAAGCTCTTTATCAGCTTTGCCTGCAACTCCGGTAACGGAAATGTAGGGCCTTATTGCAAACATAAATCCGTTTTTGTTTGCAAAATCATAAATATTGTTGATATCTTCAATTGAAGACTGACGGGTTATTGTTGCGGTTATGGCCCAGTTGCCGCAACGGTCAGAAATATCAGCTATGTTGCAGATGTTTTGAGTAACCTTTGCCAAATCGTCTGAACCTCTGAGAAAAGCGTATCTTTCGTCGATCATTGAATCAAGGCTGATTGTCAGGTTACATCGCCTTTTGGCAATTTCAAGGGCCAACTCTCTGGTTAAAAGCACACCGTTTGTTATAATTGTGGGTTTTATTGAGTTGCTGATAAAAATATCGGCAATCTGCAAAATATCTTTTCTTATCAATGGCTCGCCGCCTTGAATAAAAACATATCTTACACCGAATTTTTTAAGCTTTGCTGCGGTTTTTTTAATTTCTTCAAGTGAAAGCTGTTCTGATTTTTCTTTGCGAATGTTGCACATAGGGCAATGTTGATTGCAAAGCTTTGTTGTGTCATAGATTGCAAGAATCGGTTTGTGCATAACTATGTTTTTTGCACAGACAGCTAACGAAATCAAAGACGGAAATGATGATTCGGTTTTTGCACGGTCACTTGCTTTCATGCGTAACTCCTTGACTGCTTTTTTGTTTTATGTTAAAATTATTTAAATATAAACATATGAAAGGGTGGTTGTGTGGAAATATCGGCAAAAAAAGATTTGAGCAAAAAAATAAGGCCGGTTATTCTGTTGGCGGCCTTGGCTTTTTTTTGTTTCAAAGCTGTTAAAATGATAACGCACGTTTCATCTCAGCTGGCTTTTCCGGGGGCCTCTCTCTATTTGCTTGATTATAATTTTTATATCGGCTCGCGCACTTTTATCGGTTCAATACTTACTCTTTTAACACCGCATATTACATATCAGCAGATTTTTGCGCTTAATATTGCGGTTTATGTAATAACTGTTATTTTGTTTTTTGTTTACGGTTTAAGCACTGTAAAAAGAGCGATAAAAGAAGATAACAACTTTATGTTTATGGTTGCTGTTATTTTTATTGTCAGCCCTTACGGCTTGCTCGGTTATTCAGACTGGGTGAGCGCATATGATATTTATCTTTGCTTATTTGCTTTGCTTTGCTGTATGGCCGCTTGCTCCAAGCATTTGCATTGGGTAACGCCTTTGCTTTGCGTAATGGCGATTTTTACTCACTATGCTTTTGTTTTTTCATTTTTTCCTGCCGTTTTTTCGGTTCAGTTTTACAATATAATCACAAGTAAGAAAAAAGCAGGCAAAATAATCTCAACGGTAATTTGCTTCTTGGCTTCTTTTGTAAGCGGCGTTTATTGCGGCTTCTTTGCAAACAGCACAATAAAAATGAGCCGTGATGAGCTTTATGCTTATATGAGCGAAAGGCTTGGTGCACCGGTTGAAAACCGCCAGTATTTCGATTCGTATTATTTTCAGGACGATGTTGCCGGAATGCTTGAGAGTTTTTCAAATGAAATTATCTCACCCGGATTTTTAACAAAATTCACCCGTTTCTTTTTACCGGTTATGATTTTGCTTTTTGCTTTGTGGTGTTATTATATCATAAAGAACCCCAAAAAGCAAATTCTTTCAGGAGCATTGTTTATACTTACAATGGGTATAAGCATAGCTGTTATTTTCAGAATCGTTGAGTCTCCCCGTTGGCAGACGGCGGCAACTCTTTCTCAATTTTTAATCCTTTTTGCGTTGATAAGAAAGAGTGATTCCGATATTCTCGGCTGTTTTGATAAGCTTAACAAAACGCCTGTTAATATCGCCATGATTGTTTTTGCGGTTTATAATATAATTGCATCTTTTGTAATAACACCATATTTTGTGAACGGACTGAGCTGAATGAAAATCTTTTTAACCGGTGCAAGCGGTTTTATCGGCAAAAGACTTATTGATTTGCTGAATTTTGACAGTAGAATTGAAAAAATTTATTGCCTTTGCCGCCGCAATGTCTCGTTGCCGCCAAAGTGCGTTTTGGTTGAAGGTTCGCTTGAGGGCCTTGCTGATTTGCAGCCGACCGATGCGGATGTGTGCATTCACGCTGCGGCTGTAACAAACTCACTTACCGTAACCGATGATGATGTTTACAAAACCAATGTCCTCGGAACAAAAGCCGTTATTGATTACTGTAATAAAAGTTCGGTTAAAAAAATCGTTTTTATAAGCTCCGTTAATGTTTATCTTGAAAGAAAATATGCCTATGCTTTGAGTAAGCTTGAGGCTGAAAAGATGATCGCAGATTCAGGCTTGGATTATTGCATTCTCCGCTGTGCCTTTGTTTACGGCAAGGGTTGCGAAACCTTTGAAAAAATTCTGAATTTCGGAAAAAAGCTTGGCTTTGTGCCTGTGCTCGGTAACGGCAAAGCTTTTGAACAGCCGATATATGTTGATGAGGCTTGCGGAGCAATATCCGAATGTGCTTTCTCAAATGACAGATGCGGCATTTACGATTTATACGGCAAAACAAAAATGACATATAACGAAATGGTTGTGCTTTTTTTGAATTCCAATGGCATCAAGGCGCGTTTAATTCATTTACCTGTCAGCCCTTTTGCTGCTGTTTCTGATTTCTGTTACAAACGCAAAATACCGTTCCCTTTGCTCCCTGAACAGATTTCCCATATGTGTGAGGATTTGTGCCATTTAGGGGAGAGGGCGTGTATTGAATACGGCTTTGAGGATTTTGAAATTAATTTGCGTAAGTATATTTGACCGAAGGGTTGTTTATGAAAAATTATTTTGAACTGTTACGAATAAAGCATTACATAAAAAATGCTCTGATTTTGCTCCCGATTTTATTCGGCAAAAAGCTTTTTGATACAGAAGCTTTGCCCGATATGCTGTGGGGCTTGCTATCCTTTTGCTTGATTTCGTCAGCGGTTTATATTATTAACGACCTTTGTGACAGAGAATATGACAAAAAGCATCCATCAAAACGTAACCGTCCGATAGCGTGCGGCAAGGTTGCTTCCAAAAATGCAGTTATCATAATGATTATATTGATTGCTTTATCTGCGGTTGCCAATTACCTTGCTTGCGGAATGAAGGCTCTTTCTTGGATTTTGCTTGGCGTTTATCTTGTTCAGAATATCCTTTACAGCGTTAAGCTTAAGCAGATTCCGATTCTTGATATTGCAATTCTTGCTTCGGGTTTCCTGATAAGAGTTTTTTACGGTTCAGCCATTTCAGACATAGCGGTTTCAAAATGGCTCTATTTAACGGTTATTGCTGTTTCGTTTTATCTTGGTCTGGGCAAAAGACGTAATGAAATCGCTCTGCAGGAAAAAAACGATACCCGTTCGGTTCTGAAACATTACAGTTACGGTTTTCTTGATAAGAATATGTATATATGTATGGCCTTGACGGTTGTTTTTTATTCGCTGTGGAGCGTTGATGCTGTTACGGTTGAATATTTTGAAAACAACGCAATGGTGTGGACTGTTCCCATAGTGATTCTTATTTGTATGACCTATAACCTTACTGTTGAAAAAAGCGAAAAAGATGACCCCGTGGATATTCTTTTCGGCAACAAATTTTTGCTTGGGCTTATCGCTCTTTACGGAATTGCCGTTGTTGGCATTATCTATGCTTTATAAGAAAAACGCAGATGAAGAACAAAGCTTCATCTGCGTTTTGAATTTTAAATCATTTTGTATTCTCTCAGAAAAACACCGATAATTTTGTTGTAATCAAGCACACAAAAAACGGGTTCACCGTTTGCTGTTTTTATTGTTATTCCTTCGGCTTCAATGTCATTGTCTCCGCCGACGTCTCTTGTAAAAGCAAGCTTAGTTTCGCCCGTTTCAATGTTAACGCTGAGAACTTTTTTGATGTTACCTTCCTCGCAGTCAAACGAAAGGTAAAGTGTTCCGTTGAAAACTTCTCCTCCCTGAATTCTGTCAAGCTTTTCAAAACCGCTGACATCGAGCGATTTAACAAGGCTCATATTGTTTTTTGTATCATAAGCAAAAATCTTTTTTGCATCTGTCCACTTGGAAGCATAAAGCAAACCCGTTGCAGTATCAACGGCGCACCAGGGAACGCCGTCGTCGTAATCATCATAAGGCAGAGGATAATAACCGCCGTCAAATTTGAGCGTTTCAGCGTCAAATGTCATAATAGATGCTATATATTTGTCGTCGGGTTCTCCTTCAACCGAAGCATAAATTTTTCCGTTATAATAACTTATTCCGCCTATGTGGTTATAGCCCATCTGCATATATTCAAACGGTATGGCGACTATGTTCTTTTTTACACATTCAAGGGTTTGCATATCATATTTGGCAAGTGATGTCAGATAGATTGCGGCAATCGAACCGCTTGTGTAGTAATATTCACCGTCGTTTGTTATGCCCTGACCGGCGATGAGTGCTTCGTTAAGTACCAAAGTTTCTGATGAAATTAATTCGGCATCCGCTGTGCTTTGGGCAACGGGTGAAGTATTTACTGTTATTAGGATTGTTATTGCTGAAATAACAGCCCATACAGCTTTGAAAATAAACATTGTTTACCACTCCTTTTTTAAAATTATATCGGTTACACAAAATTATGTCAAGCTGGCTAAGTTTATTTTGTCTTTTTAACATAACGTTTTTGGTTGATTTTGTTTTAATATTATGTTAATATGAAAATATCTTGGAAACAAAGGAGTAACATCTTATGTTTAAATTTTTTGCTGAAATAAAAAGAAAAGGCAATATAACAGCACATCACGATATGGATAATTCCAATTTTACTTTTACAGTCGAAGAAAAAGACGGCGTTATTAAAGGTATATTTAAAGCTAAAAAAGATATGGCTCTTTCAAGAATTTGGCTTAAAGAAAGCTTAAGCTTTGATGATTCCGATTTATTCTTTGCCAACGGTTATCAGTCATGGACTTCATCGTGCGAATTCGGTAAAAACGATGTTCTTACCGGTTCAACACCTGCTGCAAAAATTTCAAAACTGTTATATTCAATGGCAACTGTTTTCAGTGACTACCGTTTTGCCGAATACGGTAAGCAGGGCCGTTTCCACGCTTATACATATTGTTATTTCAGAAAAAAGGGCGAACGCAACATAACTCTTTACGGCTCAAAAAGCGAGCGTCAGGGATATACCGTTTTCTCTGTTGATATGAATAAGGGAGAGTTCAAAATCGCCAAGGATGTTGAAGGCCTTGTTCTTAAAGCGGGTCAGGAATATGAAATGTTCAACATTATTAAAATCACTGATGAATTTGATGCTGCTTTCGATAAATATTTCTTTGATTTTGTTGGCACAAAAGAGCCTAAAATCAAGCATCTTTCGGGCTATACTTCTTGGTATAACTATTTTCAGAAGATTGATGAAAAAATCATTCTCAGAGACCTTGACGGTATGGACAGAGCCAAAGACAGCGTAAACATCTTCCAGGTTGATGACGGTTACGAAAGTGCAGTCGGTGACTGGCTCGTTCCCGATGCCAAAAAGTTCCCCCACGGTATGAAATATATTGCTGATAAAATTCACGATAAAGGCTATCTTGCAGGTATCTGGATTGCTCCTTTCAGCGCTCAGACAAGCTCAAAGGTGTTTAAAGAGCATAAGGATTGGTTTATTAAGGACGCAGTAACAGGCAAGCCTCTTCTCGGCTGTCCAGGTTGGGGTCTTGCATATACTCTTGATATTTATAACCCCCAGGCAAGAGAATACATTGCAAAGTTCTTTGATGTTTTCCTCAACGAATGGGGATACGATATGGTTAAGCTTGACTTCCTTTACAGCCAGTGCGTTCAGCCCAGGAACGGCAAAACAAGGGGAGAAATTATGTGCGATGCCGTTGATTTTCTCCGCGAATGCTGCGGTGACAAACTTATCCTCGGTTGCGGTGTTCCTCTTGGTACATGTATGGGTATTTTTGATGCTTGCCGCATTAGCTGTGACGCCAACAAAGCATATAACGGCGATATTCTTAACAGAATCAAAATTAATAATGAAATTCCATCTTGCAGATTTGCCATCAATAATGCTATTTTTAGAAATCACCTTGACGGCAGAGCGTTCTGCAATGACCCCGACGTTTTCTTCCTCAGAGATTTCAATATTAAGTTTACACTCGAACAGAAACTCCTTCTCGGTAAGATTAACGCTATCTGCGGCAATGTTCTCTTTGTTTCTGACGATGCAGGCAGATATGATGAACAGACCTTGAAATATCTTGTTGATTTCTTTGATGACAGGGACTACAAGGTTCTCTTTGCCGAATATGAAACAGCTGACGATGTCCGTCTTGATTTCTCGGAAAACGGCGTTAAAAAGACTCTTCGCTTCAACATTGAAACAGGCGAAAGTAATATAATGGAGTGTCTTTGATGATTAAGCGGTGCTTTGAGCACCGCTTTTTTGCTGGCGAAATATTATGTATTGAAATGAATATATAATATGTGTTAGAATAACCGTGAAAGGAGTGCCGACGGTGAAGAAAATAACAGCGATTATTATTTGCATCAGCCTGATAATATCAATATTCAGCGTTAATGTTGCGGCTGAAAAAGCCGATGAACCAATCGGCACAGTGCCGACTGTTTTGGTAACGGGCTTTTTGTGCTCAAAGCTTTATATCAATTACGGCACCGAAAATGAAGAAAGCATATGGAGCGATATTTTAGCCGAAGTTCCTTCGCAGATATTCGGCAACATAAAAAAAGTTGCCTCGTCGCTCTTTAAGCTTGTTAAAGGTGAAAACGAAGAATTCGGCAAGGCGGCAGCGGAAGGTGCACTTGAATTGCTTGAAAACATCAAATGCAATCCTGACGGAACTTCTGCTAATAACATTTCTCATTATCCCAATAATCCTGCTGTTTCAAATCTTGAATATATGTTTGAACACAGCGAGAAGTATATATATGAAAAGAAATTTTGCGAATATCTTTCAACGGTTACCGACCCATCTGCTGTTTTTCCCTTTAATTATGATTCAAGAATTGATGCGGTGATTCTCGCACAGGAACTTGATAAATACATTGATTTAATCCGCAGTTATACAGGTGCTTCAAAAGTTAACGTTTTTGCTCTGAGCTACGGAGGCTTGATAACGGCAACCTATCTTTCGATGTACGGAGAAAAAAATGCTGTTGACAGGCTTGTTATGGCTGTGCCGGCTTTGGGCGGAACGGATATTCCCGAAAAAATTCTCAGAGGAACCGTTGATTTTGCGGACGAGGATTTAATCTCGTTTGTTGAAACAATCCTCGGTAACGAAAGCAACTATGCCCGTATCTTCGAGAAAGACAGAGTGGAGTGGCTCGATGAGTTTGCTCAAGGATTTTGCAAAAACCTTGGCGCCTTTGTTGCCAACTGGGGCAGTGTTTGGTCTCTTTGTGCTTCAGATGTTTACGATGAGCTTAAATCCGATTTCCTTGATGAAAACCTTAATGCGAAGATTATCGCAAACGCTGACTATATCCATTATACAGTCAGACCGGGATTGATAAAAATTTTTGAAGAAGCCAAAAGCAGAGGAACGCAGATTTCGTTAATATGCGGAACAGGCAGCGACCTTGTTACGGGCGGCAAACATAACGGCGATGTTATTTTGCCGGCAAGCTGCGTAAGCGGAGCTGTTTGTTCCGAGCAGGGCAAACGTTTTCCTTCTGATTACCGAGGAGTATATACTGTTTGCAAAAACAGAACACATAACCATATATCGCCATCTATGGAAGTGGATGCAACGTCGGCTTACCTGCCGGAAAACACATGGTTTGTTGAAGGTCTTTTTCACGGTCAATATAATTATGAGGAATATACCCGTTCCTTGATAACAAAATTGCTTTATACCGATGAAATAAAAGATGTTTATTCCGATGCGGATTACCCTCAGTTTGAATATTCTAACCATATAAACCGCGGCGTTCACGCAACTTTTAAAGATGCTTCTGCGGGCTTTTATTCGGGCGAAGATGAGCTTGTTATAACCAGCCTGAGCGAGGATTGTTATATTAAGATATTATCTGTTCTTTCTGATGGAGTTGAGCTTGAGTTTGACGTTTCTCAGGCAGAAATTCTTAAACCCGGCGAAAGCGTTGCAATTCCTGTTTTGAAAAGCGCTGAAAGCTCGGCTTGTTACGGCAAAATAACCGTGAGTTATTTCAAAATAGGCAGTCTGACGCCTTTGTGCGTAAATGAATTTTATGTTACGGCAAACGGTGATTGTAAAAAAGAAGGTGAAGCCGAAAACTTATTTTCAGGCTTCGAAACAAGGCTTAGTCAAAGAGTTCCTGAAAAATTTTATAACCTTTTGCTTAAATTTTCTCTTGTGCGTGCTGCAGAATGCATTTATAATACCTATATATATATTAAACAAAACCATTAAAGAAAGAGGAATGCTTTATGTTTTATAAGATTGAAAATGAATTTCTTACCTGTGAAATTGATGATATGGGTGCTCAGCTCCATTCTTTGGTTTCAAAAGAAAACGGCAAAGAATATATATGGTACGGCAAAACCGAAATATGGTACGGTCAGGCTCCCGTTCTTTTTCCTGTAATCGGCCAGCTTATCAACGATAAATATTTTTATAACGGCAAAGAATATTCTATGCCCAAACACGGTCTTGCAAGAAAACTTCTTTTCAACGTTAAAGAATGTGAAGGCGCAAAAGCTGTGTTCAGCCTTGAAAGCAGCGAAGAAACGCTTGCAAGCTATCCGTTTGAGTTTGAGCTGTTGGTAACCTTTGAGCTTAAAGAGAAATCGCTTGTTAATACTATGACTGTTATCAATAAAACCGACGGAGAAATGTATTTCTCAATCGGTGCTCATCCGGGCTTTAACTGTGAGGTAGGGGATGTTATTGAGTTTGAACTGCCCGAAACTCTTGAAACCGAGCGCATTGACAGCGATAATCTTATAATTGATGCAAAATTCCCGGTGATTGAAAATGGCCGTGAAATTGAAATTACCCAAGACATATTCTCAAAAGATGCTCTTATTCTTTCGGGAATAAAATCAAAGAAACTCAGAATTAAGGGCAAAAATGAAGTTGAGTTTACATTCGGTGACTGTCCTTACCTTGGTATATGGGCAAAGCCGGGCGCACCTTATGTTTGTATTGAGCCTTGGTACGGTGTTAATGACGGCAGAGAAATCAAAAACGATATTTCTGAAAAAAGAGGAATCGAACGCCTTGATAAAAACGGCGTTTTTGAGTTTGCCTGGACAGCTGAAATTATAAAATAAAACGGCAGAAAAATGCCTTTTTTTGAGCTGAAAAATTTTTTTGAAATTTTTTAAAAAAAGTTTTAAAAAAGGGTTGACATTTGCGAAAAAGTAGTGTATTATAAGTCTCGTCGCTCAGGGGAGCGACAAGATGTGGGAGCATAGCTCAGCTGGGAGAGCATCTGCCTTACAAGCAGAGGGTCACAGGTTCGAGCCCTGTTGTTCCCACCACATGGCCCGGTAGTTCAGCTGGTTAGAACGCTAGCCTGTCACGCTAGAGGTC
>JAZNRJ010000005.1:0-84005 GCA_045590675.1 Acutalibacteraceae bacterium | reverse complement strand
GCAGGCCCGTTCAAAGTACGGTGCAAAGCGTCCCAAGGCAGCCAAGAAATAATCCGCAAACCATTTTTAATTGAGACAAATCTTCTTGCAGGCTGAAAAAGCAATAAAAGCTTTTCGACAATGCAAGGGTATATTATATATATAGTATGCCTCATGCGTTGGCGCCACGGGGATTTTGTCACTCGAGTACCTATGATATCATTACTATGAAGGAGGGAAGCGACGTGCCAAGAAGAGGCAATATCGCAAAACGTGAAGTTTTGCCCGATCCGCTTTACAACTCAATTCTCGTTACCCGTCTTATCAACAATGTTATGTATGACGGTAAAAAGGGTGTTGCTCAGAAGATCGTTTACGAAGCTTTTGACATCATCAAAGAAAAAACAGGAAAAGAACCCCTTGAGGTTTTTGAGGCAGCAATGGAAAACGTTATGCCCGTGCTTGAAGTTAAAGCTCGCCGTGTAGGCGGTGCTACCTATCAGGTACCCATGGAGGTTCGTCCCGAGAGAAGACAGACTCTCGGTCTTCGTTGGATCACAACCTACAGCCGTGCTCGTTCAGAGAGAACAATGAAGGAAAGACTTGCCAACGAAATTATGGATGCTGTTAATGAAACAGGTTCAGCATTTAAAAAGCGTGAAGATACCCACAAGATGGCAGAAGCCAACAACGCATTTGCACATTTCAGATGGTAATCTTACCGCAGTAAGTTTTAGATTTATATTATTATTCTGTTTAAAGAAAATCGGAGGTTCATATGCCTAGACAGGTTAGCCTGGAAATGACCAGAAACATTGGTATCATGGCGCACATTGATGCCGGTAAAACAACAACAACAGAGCGTATCTTGTATTATACAGGAAAAACTCATAAAATAGGCGAGACTCACGATGGCGCTGCAACAATGGACTGGATGGAGCAGGAGCAGGAGCGTGGTATTACCATTACCTCTGCTGCAACCACCTGTTTTTGGAAGGGCCACCGTGTTAACATCATCGACACTCCCGGTCACGTTGACTTCACTGTTGAAGTTGAACGTTCATTGAGAGTTCTCGACGGTTCAGTTACCGTTCTTTGCGCAAAGGGCGGCGTTGAGCCTCAGTCCGAAACCGTTTGGAGACAGGCCGATAAGTACCGTGTTCCCAGAATGGTATATGTTAACAAGATGGATATCACAGGCGCAAACTTCTATCGTGTTCTTGATATGATGAAGGATCGCCTTAAGTGTAATGCTGTTCCCATTCAGCTCCCCATCGGTGCAGAATCGGACTTCAAAGGTATCATTGACCTTGTAACAATGAAAGCATATTTCTATCTCGATGACCTCGGCAACAAGATTGATGTTACCGACGTTCCCGATGATATGATGGAACTCGCTACAAAATACCGTACCGAGCTCCTTGAACACGTTGCTGAGCAGGATGACGAGCTCCTTGAAAAGTACCTCATGGGTGAAGAACTCACTCTTGAAGAAATCAAGACCTGCATCCGTAAAGCAACAATCGCTAACGAAATGGTTCCCGTTGTTTGCGGTACTTCATACCGTAACAAGGGCGTTCAACTTATGCTTGATGCTGTTATTGATTATATGCCCGCTCCCACAGATGTTGAGGACATTAAGGGTATTAATCCCAGAACAGATGAAGAAGAAGTAAGACGTTCATCAGATGACGAACCTTTCGCAGCTCTTGCATTCAAGATTGCTACCGACCCCTTTGTTGGTAAGCTCTGCTTCTTCAGAGTATATTCAGGTAAGGTAGACACAGGTGCTGCTGTTTATAACTCAACAAAAGATACAAACGAGCGTATGGGTCGTATCCTTCAGATGCACTCAAACCACAGACAGGATATTGACTGCTGCTATGCAGGTGATATCGCTGCTTGCGTTGGTGTTAAGCAGACAACAACAGGTGATACCCTTTGCGATGCAAAGGCTCCCATCATTCTTGAATCAATGGAATTCCCCGAGCCCGTTATCAGAGTTGCTATTGAACCCAAGACCAAAGCAGGTCAGGAAAAGATGGGCATCGCTCTTGCAAAGCTCGCAGAGGAAGACCCCACATTTAAGTGCTATACTGATGAAGAAACCGGCCAGACTATTATTGCAGGTATGGGTGAGCTTCACCTTGAAATTATCGTTGACAGACTTCTTCGTGAATTCAAAGTTGAAGCAAACGTAGGTCAGCCTCAGGTTGCTTACCGCGAAACCATCACTATGGGTGCAGATACCGATACCAAGTATTCACGTCAGTCAGGCGGTAAGGGTCAGTACGGTCACGTTAAGATGAAGATTGAGCCTAACCCCGAAAAGGGTTACGAGTTTGTCAACAACATCGTTGGTGGTGCTATTCCCAAGGAATATTTCAACGCTATCGAAGCAGGTATCAAGGGCGCAATGCAGACCGGTGTGCTTGCAGGTTACAACGTTGTTGACGTTAAGATTACTCTTTACGATGGTTCATATCACGAAGTTGACTCATCAGAAATGGCCTTCAAGATTGCAGCTTCAATGGCATTCAAGGATGCTATGAAGAAGGCAGCTCCCGTTCTTATGGAGCCCATCATGAAGACAACTGTTATTGTTCCTGATGAATATATGGGTGATGTTATCGGTGACGTTAACTCACGCCGCGGTCAGATTCAGGGCACAGAGTCAAGAAACGGTGCAATGCAGATCAATGCATTTATCCCGCTTTCAAATATGTTCGGTTACGCTACAGCTCTTCGTTCAAAGACACAGGGCCGTGGTCAGTATGTAATGGAACCCAGCCACTATGCTGAAGTTCCCAAGAACATTGCTGAAAAAATCGTTAATGACAAATAATTATTTGTAAAAATTGCAAAAAAGGCTTGAAATTTCAAGCCTGACTTGCTACAATGATACTATGCATGAGCATAGAAAAATTTTTGCTTCACTTAAAAGGGAGGAATATACCAATGGCAAAGGCAAAATTCGAACGTAATAAGCCCCACGTTAATATCGGTACCATCGGTCACGTTGACCATGGTAAGACTACTCTTACAGCTGCTATCACAAAGACCCTCGCTATGAAGGGCGGCGCTGACTTCGTTGACTATGCAAACATCGATAAGGCTCCCGAAGAAAGAGAACGTGGTATCACAATCAACACAGCTCACGTTGAGTATGAAACTGACACTCGTCACTACGCTCACGTTGACTGCCCCGGCCACGCTGACTATATCAAGAACATGATCACAGGTGCTGCTCAGATGGACGGCGCTATCCTTGTTATCGCTTCAACAGATGGTCCCATGGCTCAGACTAAGGAACATCTTCTCCTTGCTCGTCAGGTTGGCGTTCCCAAGATCATCGTTTTCATGAACAAAGTTGACCAGGTTGACGATCCCGAACTTCTTGAGCTCGTTGAAATGGAAATCCGTGAAACACTTGCTGAGTACGGCTTCGATGAAGAAGCTCCCATCATCAAGGGTTCAGCTCTTAAGGCTCTTGAATATGCCGGTGGCGACACATCAGATGCATCTCTTGCTCCCATCTGGGAACTCATGGCTGCTGTTGATGAATACATCCCCACACCCGACCGTAAAGCAGACCTTCCCTTCCTTATGCCTGTTGAAGACGTATTCACAATCACAGGCCGTGGTACAGTTGCTACAGGTAGAGTTGAAAGAGGTCAGCTCAGAACTTCAGAAGAAGTTGAAATCGTTGGTCTTTCAGACGAAAAGAGAAAGACTGTTGTTACAGGTATCGAAATGTTCCGCAAGATCCTCGACTATGCTGAGGCTGGCGACAACATCGGTGCTCTTCTCCGTGGTGTTCAGAGAACTGAAATCGAACGCGGTCAGGTTCTTTGCAAGCCCGGTTCAATCAACCCCCACACAAAGTTCAAGGGTCAGGTTTACGTTCTGACTAAGGAAGAAGGCGGCCGTCATACTCCCTTCTTCAACAACTATCGTCCTCAGTTCTATTTCAGAACAACTGACGTTACAGGCGTTATCAGCCTTCCCGCTGGCACAGAAATGTGCATGCCCGGTGACAACGTAGATATGGACGTTGAACTCATCACTCCTATCGCTATTGAAAAGGGTCTCCGTTTCGCTATCCGTGAAGGCGGCAGAACTGTTGGTTCAGGCGTTGTTATCGAAATCAACGAATAATTAAAAAACATTTTTTGGAGCAGTCTTTTTGGCTGCTCTTTTTTTTGCGTATAAATTGAGTTTAAAAAGCTATACTATTTATAAAAACAATGGAGATGATAGTATGGTCGAACAAGACACAATAAAACTTTTGCGCGAATGCGATGCCGGAATAAAAATGGGAATTTCTTCAATTGATGATGTTCTTGATTATGTCAGCGAAAACAATCTTAAGACAATTCTTTCGGATGCAAAAGACGAACACATCATTTTAAAAAAAGAAATGCAAGGATTACTTGACGATTATCACGATGACGGCAAAGAGCCTAATCCTATGGCTAAAGGTATGTCTTGGATTAAGACTAATGTAAAGCTCAGCCTTAATGAATCGGATAAAACGATTGCCGACCTGATGACTGACGGTTGCGATATGGGTGTAAAGTCGCTTACAAAATATTTAAATCAATATGAAGCTGCAGATGAAAAATCAAAGTCTCTTGCCAAGCGTTTGATTAAACTTGAAGAAGACCTTGGTGAAGATATGAGAAAATTCTTATAAAAGACACCGTTGCTGTTTATGCCTTTCGGATTACAGCAACGGCTTTTTTATAATTCAATGTCTTCAATTTGTTTTGTTTCAGAATAAGTGAATATCTCAGCTTTAACTGATTTAAAATCAGGAGTGAAAGGTTCACTTATTGCAGCAACCTTAACTTTATATCCTTGACGGTTGGATTTAAGAGATGCAGGGCAAATTATTCCGAAAGCTCCGCCGGAGTGAGAAATGCGTGAATCAAGCGTTTTAACTGTTTTTATATCAATAGAAATGTTTTCAGGCGCTTCGTATTCAACGGTTATGAAGCATTGCCCTTTTGGACAAAGCTTTTCATTTGATTCATCAATTTCCTTTTTCTTTTCTTCAAGCTCTTTTGGTGAAAATGAATTGATGATTTTTTCGTGTGAAAAAATTTCTTCGGTGTGTTTATGCAAATCAAACGGTGAAACTTTTCTGATATAAACTTTTCTGCCATCAGGCAATTCAATTTCTTTATTTATATCACCCTGCTGAAGAAGCAACGGTATTTCAGCAAGGTGTCTTTTGCTGTCGGGTCTGAAAGACAGAATTATTTTCTGAGAGAAATCCATATCTTCATTTTCGGATAAAATACAGGTCAAGATATAAATATTATCCGGATTATAGTCGGCAAAATCCGGACAATTCCATCCGGCTTTTATAAATTCGGCAAGCAAAATTGCGTGTTCCGCCTCGTTGTTACTCATCTGAGAGGTTTGAGATGAGCATATGAAACAATCTTTGTTGGTGATGTTAACAGATTTAATATCTGCAAAACTTTTTTCAAACTTGATGCTTAATTTTTCTTCTTCTCTTAAAGTCAGAGCTTCTGTCTGATTTGCAAACGCAAAACGCAGAGTTTCAATTTCTTCTTTTATTTCATTCAGAGTTTCATTATATGCAAGCAAAAGAATCTTTGTTTCGCCGTTTTGCTTATAAAATCCAGCAAGGTGATATGCGGTTTCATTAACGCTGAAATTTTTTTGAACAATTTGTATTTCAGATATACTTTGAACAAATTCTTTTATTTTTGCAAGTGTAATCATTTTTTTATTATTCCTTCTTCACAAGCAATATGTGCGCAGAATTTGAGCAATTCGGTGATGTTAGGGTCAAGTCCTTCAATTGTAAAGGAATTTCTCATAATGCTTTCTTCAAAAATCTTCTCGTAAAAACAAGCACCTGCAAGAAAACTGCCAAGCTCATTGCCGTGAAAACCGTCTCTTGTCAGGCGGTCACCGATTGCTGTCTGCCTTGCTGTTTGCCAAGCTCTTCCGCTGGGAATAATAATATCAATGTCAGCTTCATACGCCATTTCTGCATAGGCTTCGGTAAGAGCTTTATACATTTTATCCTGATCTCTTCCGTATGCGGCAAAGCCTTGATGATTGCATCCGCTTTCGTATGCCCAGGTTTGATGAAGCATAATTTTTGCTTTCGGCTGAACCATTCTGCAGTATTCGGCAAGCTCTGAAAGATAAGGGGAATAACTTTCTTTGATGCCGCTGAGATGGCTGCATTGCTGAAGAGTGATGACGTCCCATTCTTCATCCTCAACCGCTTCGTGCAGAGCTACACCGTCAGGGCGACTCATTTCTGTTTCAAAGGGAAGATAAACCTCGTAGTCATAGTCGGCTTTTTCTTCGCGCCAATTATTCCAATGTTGTTCGAGAGAACAACCGCCGATAAAAAGGTTGCAAAGCAATAATTCTTTATTGGATGCCTTTGCCATTTCGGGCAAATATCTGTGAGCGTCGGTTGAAAAGCTGTTGCCTATTGATAAAACGTTCATTGTCTTTCTCCGTTATTTTTCTTGTTAAGATAAAGTGAAAATACTGCTTGCGAAAGACCGAGCACCATCATCATATACTGAAGAGGTTTAAGGCCGTAAAAAACGCAGTCTGTCATTCCGCAAAGCAGAAAACCGGTTATTGAAGCCAAAAGCGTAATGCCAAATTCTCGGCCCTTGCCGCCTTTTGCTATAAGTCTAACAATATTTATAACGAACACAACAAAAATGAATGCAAGAAGAATCGCACCGAAGATTCCGTTTTCAACCCAAGCTTCAAGGAAAATGTTGTGAGCGTGAGGCTGCTTTATGTTGTATACGTTATGAAGCATTTGACGGATATTATCAAACCCTGTGCCGTAACCCAAAACGGGTTTTTCTTTTATCATATCAAAAATGGCATCCCAAATGAGTTTTCGTGTATTAACGGAAATGTCTTTACCACTAATCAATGTAAGCAAACGCTTCACTGTGCCGCTGGCAAACGCAAGAACAATTCCGCCGCTGATTGCGCCAACGCTTATAAGTTTAAGCGTTTTTTTGCCGCCGTAAAGGAAGAGAATCAGGAATACTATAACAGTAAAAAGATAAGGACCTCTTGAATACGAGCAAGCTATTCCGCCTATACTCATAATCATACAGGCAAAACCGATTAAACTGCGTTTTTTGTTTGTTGAGCAAAGGAAAGTATAACCCGCAAAAGGCATAAGGAGAAGCTCGATTGTGGCGAAAAACAAGGGATTTGAATATGTACTGCAAGCTCGAGTGTCAAACGAATGGAATGTTTTTGAAGCGAAATTTGAAGTTATAAAATCAGGCAGAATTTCAACGATTTTTTCAACCAAAATGTTTAAAAAACGCCAGAACGGATTAAAAAAGTTGCTGACACCGTCATAGATAAAATCACCGTAATGATAAAGAAAAATCTGAGCAACTCCTATGGTGCCTGCCACACCGGCGGAAATGCATCCGCAAAGCATTATTTTGTCAATTTTATCTTCGCTGTCAACGGTTTCCGTGAAGAAATAGTAGCCGCTGAACATAAGCAGCCAAAGTCCGATGCTTGCAAGCGATGAAATTGCTGATGATGACCAGAATGAAGAAACAACCATCCAACCAACGTAGATTAGAATTGATATCCCAACATCACCAAACCGGGGCTTGCTCTTGGTTTTAATGCGGTTTTTAACAACAGCGGCAAAGCCTGCAACCGTAAAAAACGGCGCAACATATTCGGGCATCAGACCCGCAAGTAAAAAGGTGAGGGGAGCGTAGTATTGCAAACTGTCGTTTTTTTGCCTGAGCATTTTCTCTTTAACCGTATACATTTATTCACGCTCCTTGTCCGTATCAGCTTTTTTGCTGTTCGAATCTGTGAGTTTTTTATAAATCAAAGAACAAACCGCCGTGAGAACAAGAGTGGCGGCCAAAATGATGATTGCGAGCGTGTAGTTTCTGTCAATAAGTTCCTGTCCGCACCAGGTTGAGCTGAGGATTGACGGGATTCTGGCTATGCCGGTGACTAACAAAAATTTTTTCATATCAAGTTTTGTTAAACTTGCAGCATAGGTCAGAATGTCTTTAGGTGTACCGGGTATGAGGTATATGATAAAAAGGGAGAAATACACTTTTTTTTCGTCTTGAAGAAATTTGAGGGAATTAAGTTTTTCAACAGGGATAAATACATTTACCAAACGTCTGCCGAAAGCTCTTGTAAGTGCAATTATAACAACAGAGCCGAGCATTGTGCCTGCAATGCAAAGAAGCATCCCACCCCATATGCCATAGAGAGCACCCGAACCGATTTCAAGGGGCTCGGCAGGAATTATTTTAACAACGGTCTGGAAAGCTCTTATAGCAACAAAAACCCATTTGTCATATCCTTTAAAAACAGCAAGAAATTCGCGGAGTTTTTCCGGCGAGCCGAAAAGATCATATATTTCTTTGCCGTATTTGAAATAACAATATAAAAAGACTGACAAAATCAGCATGCAGACTAAAACAGCCCCTGTTATTTGCAGGAGCCGTATCTTTTTTTGCATGTCAGAATTTGAATCAGGGGTTTTTGTATTTTTCAAAATATTCACCGAGCTTTCCGATGTAGGTTTTTTCGTGCCACGGTTTTTGTTTTCCGTTATAGTGAATTACGGTTGTGTTTTCTTTTACCCAATCAAGGTTTATTCTGTTTTTGCCGGCTGACTTTTTTGAATATGCCTTGAAGGTTTTTTCATCAAGATTATAGCGCCTTTCGTCAATTCGCAGGCAGCTGTGCTCAAACAAAACATTGATAACGTCCTGGTCGGCAAGCAAAAGCTTTTTGTAATTTTCAGAAATAAAACTGAGAATTTGATTAAGAGTAACGTTTTTTCGCCAATTATCAAGGTTAATCAAAAGAATACCTGCGTTGATGTAATGGCTTGTTTTCTTCATACCAAGGCGGAGCAGGTTGCCTTTTTCAATCAAGCCGTAAAGGTGAGTGCCGCCGGCTACGGTATAATTTGAAATATCAATATCATAAAACTCAGAAAGGTCTTTTTTTATAACAACATCAGGGTCAAGGTAAAGGACCTTGTGAACGCTTGCGGGCAGGATTTCGCCTGCAAGCAAGCGGTAATATGTGGCTTTGCTTGTTCTGTCAAGAATCGGTGCAGCGGCAAAAATATCATCGCTTACGGGGATACGGTGTATTTTATGGCTGAGCGAGCCGAGAGCTTTTTCCATTGCATTAAAATCATCTTCAGTAAGCGAAGAATAGGCAATGTAAAAATCAAAATATTTGCCTTGATTGTTAAGTGCAATTGAACGGAGTAAGACGCACAGAGGATATATATAATTTGAATCAAGTGTCAAAAATATATTCATATTGTTCCTCATATTTTATGTTTTAAAATATTTATTTTATAATATATTTTATTATAGCAATATCTCATTTTAAAGTCAACAATCATAATTTGCGTTAAGCAATTATTACAATATTATGAATTTTATAGAAAAGACTTGATTTTTTCTAAAAATGGGTCTAAAATACAATTAGCACTCTGAACTGGCGAGTGCTAAAACATTTGTATATAATTATTTGGAGGTAATAGATATGACTATTAAACCGCTTGCAGACAGAGTTGTTGTTAAACTTGTTGAAATTGAAGAAACAACCAACAGCGGCATTATTCTTGCTCCTTCCGCTCAGGAAAAGCCTCAGGTTGCTGAGGTTGTTGCGGTTGGCCCCGGCGGAATTATCGACGGTAACGAGGTTAAGATGTATGTTAAAGTTGGCGACAAAGTAATCACAAGCAAGTATTCCGGCACAGAAGTTAAGCTTAACAAAGAAGAATACACAATCGTTAAGCAGAGCGATATTCTTGCCATTGTTGAATAATATTTTTTCGGGAGGTATTTTAAATGGCTAAACAGATTATTTACGGTGAAGAAGCCAGAAAGGCTCTTCAGGCAGGCGTTGACAAGCTTGCAAATACAGTTAAAATTACCCTTGGCCCCAAGGGCAGAAACGTTGTTCTTGATAAAAAGTACGGCGCACCTCTCATCACAAATGACGGTGTAACAATTGCAAAGGAAATTGAGCTTGAAGACCCGTTTGAAAATATGGGTGCACAGCTTGTTAAGGAAGTTTCAACAAAAACAAACGACGTTGCAGGTGACGGCACAACAACCGCAACTCTTCTTGCTCAGGCACTTATCAGAGAAGGCATGAAGAACGTTACAGCCGGTGCAAATCCTATGGTTGTCAGAAAAGGTATGGCAAAGGCTGTTGAAACGGCTGTTGAATGCCTTAAAAAGAACGCAAAGCCCGTTTCAAGCACTAAAGATATAGCCAGAATCGGCACAATTTCATCCGGCGATGAAGAAGTTGGCAAGTTCATTGCTGATGCTATGGAAAAGGTTACAGCTGACGGTGTTATCACAGTTGAAGAATCCAAAATTGCTGTTACCGAAGCTGAAGTTGTTGAAGGTATGCAGTTTGACAGGGGATATATTTCTCCCTATATGGTAACAGATACAGATAAGATGGAAGCTGTTATTGACGATGCACTTATTCTTATCACAGATAAAAAAATCTCAAATATTCAGGATCTTCTTCCTCTTCTTGAGCAGATTATGCATGCAGGCGGAAAGCTTGTGATTGTTGCTGAAGATGTTGAGGGTGAAGCTCTTTCAACAATTCTTGTTAACAAGCTCAGAGGTGTTTTCACTTGCGTATGCGTTAAGGCTCCCGGTTTTGGTGACAGAAGAAAAGAAATGCTTCAGGATATCGCTATCCTCACCGGTGGTGAAGTTATAACTGCAGACCTCGGTCTTGAAATCAAGGACACTCAGCTTGCACAGCTCGGCAGAGCCCGTCAGGTTAAAGTTTCAAAAGAAAATACAATTATCGTTGACGGTGCCGGTGCAAAAGAAGAGATTGCATCGAGAGTTGCTCAGATTAAGCTTCAGATTGAAAACACAACCTCAGATTTTGACAGAGAAAAGCTTCAGGAAAGACTTGCAAAGCTTTCAGGCGGCGTAGCTGTTATCAAGGTTGGTGCAGCAACAGAAACAGAAATGAAAGAAAAGAAGCTCCGCATAGAAGATGCACTTGCTGCAACAAAAGCTGCAGTTGAAGAAGGCTGCGTTGCCGGCGGCGGTGTTGCTCTTCTTAACACACTTGAAGATGTAAAAGCACTTCTTGAAAAGACTGATGATGCTGATGAAAAAACCGGCATCAAGATTGTTCTTAAAGCTCTTGAAGAACCCGTTCGTCAGATTGCCGCTAACGCAGGTCTTGAAGGCTCAGTTATTGTTAACGCAATTCTTGCTTCAAAGAAGGAAGGCTACGGCTATAACTTTGCAACAGATAAGTATTGCAATATGGCAACAGCAGGCATTCTTGACCCCACAAAGGTAACCCGTTCAGCTCTTCAGAACGCTGCTTCGGTTGCAGCTATGGTTCTTACAACTGAAAGCCTTGTTACCGATAAACCCGATCCTGCAGCAGATGCAGCTCAGGCTGCAGCTATGGCAGCTCAGGGCGGCGGAATGTATTAATTTTTAATTTCAGGCGGTCCACCAGGACCGCCTTTTTTCTATAAAATTAACCGAATGTTAATATTTGTTAGCACGATATAATTTGACATTATTAAAAATTTGTGATAAAATCCATTTACAAATGCAATTTTTTTAAAATAGGAGGACAAAAAATGAAAAAGGCAAAGTCAATTGCAGCTCTCATTCTTGCTCTTATTATGGCAATGAGCTGTATAGTAATCGCTTCGGCAGACACAGCAGAAACAACTATTGTTGAAAAAGATGCTGACAACGGTTCAGTTCTTACTCCCGATGCTTTCAATGAATCAAATATCATTAAAGCTAAGCTTCAGTCATCTGATGATGTTGACTATTTCAAGTTTACACTTGCAGAAAAAGGACTTGTAGTTCTTACTCTTACTCACGATAAACTTGATTCAGAGTCAGACTATTTCACAGTTTCAATCGAAAAGGTTGCAACTTCCAAAAACATTCCCATAATCACATTTGAATCAAAGGGTAACGCAATCAACACACTGTCTCCCGCTTTCGGCGCAGATAAGGGCGATTACCTTGTTAAAGTAACAAAGGGCAATGTTTTTGATGCTTCTCTTGAATATTCTCTTTCTTACACTGTTGATGATGTTAAGTATTGCGAAATCGAAACTAACGATACATACACAACAGCAACATCAATGGAATACGCAACTGATAACGTTGCAAAGAATGCAAAGAAATATTATGCAACAATTTCAACCGCAGCAGATAAAGATGTTTACAAGCTTACAGTTCCCAAGGAAGGCTATGTCTTCTTCTATGTTGAAAACGATAAAAACGACGGCGGAAAATATAACGTTGAGCTTAAGACCTACACAAACTCAGGCGTTAAGCCCGTTGAAACAACTCTCGGTGCAATGACCGTTGCAGCTGAAGACAGCCTTAAGGCCAGCTCATGCGTAGGTGTATTGGCAGGCGATTATTATTTTGTTGTTAACGGTGTTGATTCAACCGGCGGCTACAGAATTTTTGCAACTTTTGTTGAGTACAAAGACATTGAACATGAATTCAACGGCAGCATTGATTACGCAAGCTCAGTTGATTTTAACAAGTCAATTGAAGCATCAATCTTTGATGAAAAAGATAACGATTATTTCAAATTTGTTGTAACAGAAAATAACCCCACATTCAAAATCAACGTTGCAGCTTCAACCGGTAATACTGCAGCAGGTCAGTGGGAAGCTAAAATCGTTAACGCTGAAGGCGAACTGGTTGCAGGTTCTTCATTCACAGCAACAGCAACAACTGCAGGCAGCTATGAAATCACTCAGGAACTCCCTGCCGGTGATTACTATCTTGTTGTTGCAGGCGGCAGCGTTATTAACAACGGCTTCTACAAAGTAAGCCTTACTGATGTTGAAGATCCCGAGCCTTCAAAAGGTTTCCTTGAGTCACTTTTCGACATTGACTGGAGCACTTTCCTTGCAAACTTTGCAGGTTGGTTCGAACAGGTTAACGTTATCGGTTTGATTTCAGGTATAGTAAAGAGCATTGTTTCTCTTATCTCAAGACTTTAATTTATAATATGTAAAGGGGCTGTGGTTGCAGCCCCTCTTATTGCAATAAAGGGGTATTATTATGGGATTTGACAAAGAATTTAAGCCTGTTTTAAGATTTATGACCGTCAGCGATATTCACTATAGAGATGAACATTCCGTTGAACGTGAAAGAATGGAAACAGCAATTAAAACCGCTTATGAACTCAGTTCAAAAGAGGAGTATTCCGCACTTGATGCGCTTTATGTTGTAGGCGATTTTGCCACCAGCGGTTCGGAGCCTCAAATGCGTGCCTTCAAAAAAACGCTTGATGATAATATGCGTCCCGGAACAGAAATTACACTTTCTATGGCAAGCCATGAGTATATGACCGACGGCGAGGAAGGCGCACTTAAAAGATTTGCGGAAATCTTTGCTATGGAACCCGATACTCATAAGGTTATCAACGGTTTTCACTTCATAAGCGTAACAAGCACAAAGGGATGCCATTTTGATGAAGCTAAGCAGGCCTGGGTTGCAAAAGAGCTTGAAAAAGCAGCTGCAGACGACCCTAAAAAGCCTATTTTCTTCTTCCAACATCCTCATATTATGGGCACTGTTTACGGAAGTGCCAACTGGGGTGAAGATGAGCTGACTGCAATTCTTATGAATTATCCGCAGGTTATTAACTATTCGGGTCACTCACATGCACCCATTAATGATCCGCGCTCAATTCATCAGCAGCATTTTACTTCGCTCGGAACAGGCACACTCAGCTATTTTGAGCTTGATGAGTTTGATAAAATTTACGGAACAGTTCCTCCCAACAAGTCAAAAGCGGCACAGTTCCTTATTACCGAAGCTGATGCAGAAGGCAGGGTAAGAGTTTATCCTTATGATGTGATTTCGGGTAACTTTTTCCCATTTGTTTGGAAAATTGATAAGCCCTGGGACCCCATGAGCTTCATTTATACCGATGCACGGTATAAAACAACCGATGCACCTTGGTTTGAAGAGAATGCAAAAATTGAAATTACAGATGCAACTCCTGACGGCTTTACAGTTGTTTTTGACCAGGCAAAAACAGAAAAAGATTATGTTGATGATTACAATATCTATGTCAAGACAGAAGATGGAGTAATTGTTCGCAGTGCGGCTATCTGGAGCGAATATTATTTTTATGATATGCCCGAAAAGCTCAGTATAAGCTTTGATAACCTTAAAAAAGGCAATAAATATTATGTTGAAATTTATGCAAACAGCTTTTGGAAAACCAAGAGTAAGCAGCCTTTGGTAAGCTGCACAACAGAACTTTAATAGATGACAGTCAAGCACATTGCAACTCTTTTTTGCTAATGTGCTTGATTTTTTTTTATAAATAATATACAATAAACGATATAATGGATGACTATATGTTAGTGGAAGGTGAGCTGCTTTGGCGGAAGATTTAAAAAAAGTTTCTGTTGCTGATAACGAAGAAGCTGTTATAAGGCAATATGAAAACCAAAAAAAAGATTACCTCAGTCCCAAGCATTACGCTGCGTACATTCTTTCCGGCATGGGCGATACCATGTGGAATACATTTAACAAAAAGCTTTTCTTTTTTGCCAAAACATTTCTTGGAATAAAAGAAACAACATGGGGTGCGGCTGAAACGATAAGTATGGTTGCCGATACTCTTGATAATGCTCTTTCCGGGCTTATAATTGACAGAACAAGAACCCGTTGGGGCAGAGTAAGACCATATATTATTCTGACTCTCCCGTTTTGGGTTTTTGCATCTCTTTCTCCGTGGCTTTTGCCGGGAGGACTCGGCGATTCACAGCTCTTTTTCAGTTTCGTTTTGTTCAATTACATAGTTTCAATTGCCAATTCTTTCTACAATACAAGTTATCAGATTATTCTGTTTAATATAACACCGAATCCGATAGAACGTAACAGGCTGATTGCAACAGATGCTTATGCCGATTTGGTTGGCGTTTGGTTGCCGTCACTTTTTCCGGCGCTTGTTGACTTTTTGCCGCAATTGTTGCCGATTGAAACACGCAGCATTTTTTCAGGCGGAGCCGTTTTCTTTGTTGCGTGCGTAATTTGTTTCAGAACATACGGTTTCTTCTCGCTTAAAGAAAGAATGCCGCTTTCCTCAAGAAGTGAAATGAATCAGATGGGCTTGGTGAAAACCTTTAAAACCATCGGCACTTGCCGTCCGATGTGGGTTCTTCTTATCAAAAACTTTTTTGCCGTCGGCAAAGGTACCGGCACAATGGTTGAGGATTTCTTCTGGCTCAATTGTATGGGTAGGCTTTCTTACGGAACAATTGCAGGCCTGTTTACAGGTCTTCCCAGCTATTTTGTTTTGCCGCTTGCACCGAAGCTTACCAAAAAATTCGGTCTCAGAAATCTTGCTGCGGGCAGTTATATGTTCTGCGGTGCTTGTTATTTTATAATGTGGGTTGTAGGTTACAAACCTTTCGGTGAAGATCATTTTATTTTTAACCTTATCTGGATTATTATTGCTCTTACATTCTGCGGATCGCTTAACAGCATTCAAAGATATTGCAGCACTGCGCTTAACGGCGACCTTTATGACTATGTTGAGTGGAAATCAGGTGTAAGAAACGAAGCAACAATTACTGCGGCAATGGAGTATTTTAAAATTCTTTCAAACGCTGCCGCTAAAATGATAAGTGCATTTGCTGTTGCGGCAATTCACTATGAACCTCTTTTTAAAAACGGAATCAATATTCCTCAGACTGACCCCGATATGCTTGCCGGCATATGGACCGTGTTTGCGCTTGCTCCCGCAATCGGCAGGTTTATGAAAGGTGTTTCGCTTCTGTTCTTCAATGTTCACGGAAAAACAAAAGAAACAATGATGTTTGAGCTTGCTAAAATCAGAGCCGCCAAGTCTATGGACACAGGGGTTCAAAAAGCAGAAAACATATAAATTGAATTAAAAAAACAGCTTTTTGGGCGGCTTTTATTATGAAGAGCCGTTTCACGGAAAGCTGTTTTTCTTTTACCGGACGTTTTCAGAAAAATGTCTGAATATTTGTATATAATATTATATAATAAATTTAAAAAACAACTTGCAAAATTCAAATATGTATGATAAAATAGCTTGTATTATGTGATAGTATATCTTGGTATACTGTCTATTTATGTCAAGGAGGAAAAAACATATGACTCTCTTCAAAAAATCATTGTCATTACTTCTTGCTCTTATAATGGTTTTCAGTTCGGTTCACGTTATGGCTTTTGCAGCCACGGATGACGACTGGTACCTGACAGACGGAAAAGACAATGTGGCATTCGAAATCAAGTTTTTCAGAAATGCCGGAACATCCACCAATCCTAATTGGATTGAAACCGAAAAAGTAAAACCCGGTGAAGCTGTTAAAGCAAGGGCTTATATCAACACTGATTTCCCCACAGCACAGAGCGGTTTTTCTTTTGCTTTTAACTCAAAATACTTTTCGGTTGATGAAAAAGCTTATCCTGTCGGCAACACATTTGCCCTTACCGCTAATGATGATTTTGAATATTCTCAAGGAATACTCGAGTTTAAATCCGGCGATTCACAGGCAGCAAGGACTACAGACCTTAAGTCTTTTAGTTACAACAAGAATAACGAACTTGTTACAAACGGCTATCTGACTCAGGAATTCTCCGACAACTTTGATCTTATAACCTCTCCTTTTGTGTATGTAGAAAACGACTATGCTTGGATTCTTAATTATGACCCCAAGTATACAGGCAACTGGGTTTTTGAATATGATCTTGTTGTAAACGCTGACGATTATGTTAAAACTCCCGGCAGATACGGTGAAGGCCTTGTTCCTGCAGGTGATGTGGAAACAAGAGAAGGCGGAACACTCAATGGAGGTTTCCTTACAACTCCTGCAACTTTCAAAAAGTTCGAAACACCATTTGCAGTAAACCTTTTCAAGTACAAGTCAGAAAAAGTTTACAAATGGTCAGAATCAAGATCAATGACATTCTGGAAAGCAAACGTAACTTCGACAGTTGGTGAAGTTACTGTTTTCAGCGATATTCTTCTTGATCCCAATGGCGGCGCATTCATAGGTGAGGGCAACAAGTACAACTATGACAGCCAGCCCATTACAGGTGTTATCGGTGAGAATTATGATCCTTCTTCCGCCAATGCATACAAGCCTGTTAAGAGCGGTATGAAGTTCCTTGGCTGGAACACAGACGCCCAAGCGGAAAAGCCGCTTACAAATTTTGAACTCTCTCAGATCCTTTATGATTATGAAGATAAAACTCTTTATGCAATTTATGATGAAGCAGATGAGTTTTACTACTCATATAAAGAATACTGGATGAATCCTGACGGAACTTACGGCGAGCCTTTTGAAAGCGAACCTATTTACGGTGAAGAAAATGCCCCTGTAAATCTTGAAGTTGTTCATGCAGACGGTTGGGAACTTGACACAGCCCAGAACAACATCCTCAGCGGATTTATTGACAATGCAACAGTTCTTGTTATTTACTATAAGAGAGTCGGATATGATGTAATATATAACGTTGACGCAAACACAAAGTGGTCACCTGATGAAAAAACTCTTCACGATGCACCTGTTCCTGCCTACGGCGGCGATGACTTTGAAGCTCCCGAAGGCAAAAAGTTAATCGGTTGGTCAGTGAACGAGAATGACACTCAGGTTAACGTTCCGGCAACAATGCCTAAAGAAACCCTTAACCTCTATCCCGTTTATGCTGATGAAGATACATACACTTATCTTTTTGATGCAAACCAGGGTGTGTTTGATAACGGAACACCGGATGATACATCTGATGACGAAACTCTTAAGTCGCTTACATTTGAAAAAGGTGCTAAACCCACAGAGATTAAAGAAGTGCCTGTAAGAGAAGGTTATGATTTTGCAGGCTGGACTCCCGAACTTCCCAATGAAGTAACAGGCGATATCATCTTCAAAGCTGAATGGGAACCTCAGGAATTCACAATTACATTTGTTGTTACTGAAGGCGGCGAGTTTGCAGACGGAACAACAGCAAACAAAGAAGTTGCATTCAACTTCGGAGAAACAGTAACAGGTTCAGAAAAAGTTCCTGCAGATCCCTCAAGAGATGACGGTTGGAACTTCCTTATGTGGAACCCCACTCTTCCCGAAACAATGCCCGCAAAGAATATCGAGGTTACTTCAGTATGGACTAAAGAACCTGTTTACACAGTAACATTTGCAGATTCAGTTAATTCAAATGTTGTTTACGGCAAAACAAGTGGCGTTGAAGGAACCGATATCACAGTTCCCGATGTAACCGATAAAAACTTCGGCTATAATTTTGCAGGTTGGGTTCTTGAAGGCACAACAGAAGTTGTAACTCCCGATGCAAAAATTGCAAAGGAAGATAAGACATACCTCGCAACATGGACAGAAGCTGAATATTCAATCACATTTGATACAAATGGCGGAACACCCTCAACAATTCCCGAGATTAAAGCTGATTATAAAGAAGATATCAGCGATGAACTTCCTGCCAATCCTACTCTTACCGGTCATCGCTTCGTATGCTGGGTAGATCAGAACGGTAACGAATATACTTCAAAAGAAGCTCTTCCCAAGACAATGCCTGCAGGCGGTCTTGAACTTAAAGCCATTTGGGAAGCAAATAAATACAATGCCATTTTCATCACCAACGCAAATAACGGTGATAAGAACGGCGGCGGTGATGTTGCAGGTAAATTCTCAAACGGAAAAACTGAAGAAATTATCCCAACAGAATATAAAAAGCCAATTTCGGCACCTCCTGCTCCCACAGCTGAAGGTTATACATTCTCACATTGGGAAACATCAGACAGAGATACTCTTTTAGAAGATTATCCCGTAATGCCTGACCAGACTCTTATTTTCTACGCACAGTATACTTATAACACAACCGGAACATCTCACTACGATATTGTTATTTATACTGAAAATCTTGACGGAACCTATACTGAAAGAAGAGTTGAAAATCAGTCAATCGAAACAGGCAAGAGCGTTCAGGTTTCAACAACCGGTTCCTCAACAGCAGACCTTACAATTGACTATGCAGGTCTCCTTACAGCAGATGAAAAGAAATCTCAGGAACCTGATGCAACAAATGCAAACAACGTTCTTAAGATTGATTCCGCAAGTGAAACAACCGATAACATTCTTGTTGTTTACTTCCAGAGAAAAGCTGTGAAAGCAACATTCAACCCCAACGGCGGTGAATTCGCAGTTGCCGGTGAAGACGGAATCGTTGAAGGTGCATACGGCTCAGCTCTTACAGCTCCCGAACTTAAAGACCGCAAAGGTTACGAAGGCTATACCTGGGAACCCGAAGTTCCTGCAACTCTTGAAGAAGACGGCGTAACTTATAAGGCAATCTGGACAAAGAAGAGTGCTAACGCAATCTTCTATATCAACGGCACAGTTTACAAAACAGTTCCTTATGAATACGGCGATGAAGTTACTGCTCCCGAATACACTCCGGAACCCGGCAAAACATTCAGCGGTTGGGAAGGCCTTCCCACAACAATGGGTGAAAAAGACCTTGAGTTCTTTGCAACCGAAACAACTAATGAGTATAAAGTAACTTATGAAGTTACATCTCCTGCAGAGTTTGCTGACAAAGCACCTGTAGATTCATCAGTCTATAAATATAATGACAAGGCAACAGTGCTTGCTGCTCCCGAAGTTAAGGGTTATGAATTCAAGGGTTGGTACCTTAACGGCGATAAAACAAAGACTTATGCTGCCGATGCTGAAATCACATTGACTGATAATGTTAAGCTTACCGGCGAATATGTCAAGAAGAACTACAGCGTTCAGTTTAACCTTGACGGCGGTAAATATGACGGCAGCAGCCTTATTCCCTCACAGGATTATGCATATAACGATAAGCTTGTAAACCTTCCTGAAGATACAGATAAGTTTGTAAAGGAAAACCATGAGTTTATCGGTTGGAAAGATAATCAGGGCAATGTTTACACATCTGAAAGCACAATGCCTGACGGTGACCTTGTTCTTATTGCTCAGTGGAAAGAAGTAATCGTTCCTCACGATATTACTTATACCTATAATATTAGCGTTGAAGGCGCACCTGCACTTCCCGGCACAACACAGGCTCTTAAGGATGCTGTAATTACTCTTCCCTCAGCTCCTGCTGTTGGCGATGAACTTGGCGATTATAGGTTTATCGGCTGGACCGTTAACGGCGTAAGCCAGACAGGCAGCTTCACAATGCCTAACGAAAAGGCAGATGTTGTTGGTATCTGGGTTAAGAAAGACGCTAAGGAATACACCGTAACAGTTAACGCTAACGGCGGTAAATTCAGCAACGGCGAAACATCAAAAGAATATACATTCTTTGAAGGTCAGCCTATAACAGGTATTGAGATTCCCGTTCTTGATAAGCACGAGCACACCGGTTGGAACCCTGTACTTCCCGTAACAATGCCTGCTGAAAACATTGAAGCAGATGCAACCTGGAAGCAGACAAAGTTCACAATCACAGTTGATGCTAACGGCGGTACATTCAAAAACGGAGAAGAAACCAAAGAATATGTTTTTGAAGTTGGCGACAAGATTGTCGGAATTGAAATTCCCGCAAACGGCGAAATGATTTTTGATGGCTGGAATCCTGAGATTCCCAATGTAATGCCTGAAGAGGACATCACAGTATCGGCTAAGTGGCAGGAACCTGCTCCCGATGAATATACAATCAAAGTTGACCCCAACGGCGGTACATTCCCCAACGGTTCAACCGATCCTTATGAAGAAACAGTTGCTGAGGGCGATGAAATTTCTGACCTTCCCGGCAACCCCACCAAAGAAAACCATGAGTTCAAAGGCTGGCTCAACACCGCGACAGGCGAAGTTGTTGATAAGCTTCCCGAAAAGATGCCTTCCGGCAACGTAACATTTGTTGCTCAGTGGGAAGAAATCGGTAAGAACACAGTAACATACTACCTTGTTGAAGGTGGCGCAGTTTACGCTCAGGATACTTACCGTGAAGGCGATACAATCGTTCTTCCTAAAGCTCCCGAGCTCGAAGGCTTTGACTTTGACGGTTGGGTAACTGATCTTGAAGCAGGAACAAAGCTTCCCGAAAAGATGGGCACTGAAGATATCGTTGCTTATGCAGTTCTTACTCCTCATGTTCATTCCGTAACATATTATCTTGATAAAGAAAAGACCGATGTTTACAAAGAATATGATGAAGTAATGTTCGGTTCTGAAGTTCCCGTTCCGGCTGATCCCATCAGCTCAGATGCAACCCTTATCTTTGCCGGTTGGGAACCCGCTCCCGTTTCTGTAATGCCTGATTCAGATCTTGAATATGTTGCAACATGGGCAAAGAAACCTGTTGCAGGCGAACAGTTTGTTGCTAAGTTCACCGTTGACGGTAAGACCCACGCACTCTTTGTTCTTGAAGAAGGCGAAGAAATCCCCGATGTTACAGAGCCCACAAAGTTCGGCTTTGTATTCAAGGGTTGGGAACCCTCAGTTCCCGAAACAATGCCCGGCGAAGACGTTGAGTTTGTAGCTCAGTGGGAACTTGATAAGAACATCGTTTATGTTGTTATCGGCGGAACAGTTGTTTCAGGCGTTGTTATCGGTTCAATAATCGGCGCAACAAACACAGCTATTATCACAGGTGCAGCAATTATCGGTGGCGTTCTTGTTCTTTGGGGCGTGAGCGAACTTGTTAAGGATACTTACACCGTAACATATATGGTTGACGGTGAAGTTTACAAGACATATAAGGTTATCGCAGGCACCAAGATTCCTGTTCCCGCTGATCCTGCTAAGGACGGCGCAACATTCAAGGGCTGGAATCCTGATGTTCCCGAAAAGATGCCCGCTGAAGACCTTGTGTTTGAAGCAACCTGGTCAAGTGATACCAACGTTGAAATTCCTGACACAGGCTCAGTTGCAGGTGCAACAGCATTTGCTGTTATCGCAGCTGCAGGTGCAGGTGCTTATCTCTTGACAAGAAAAAAGAAGGAAGACGAAGAAAACTGATTCTTTCTGAAAGCACAATAAAATAACTTAATCCCTGTACAGCTTAGTCTGTACAGGGATTTTTGCTTTTTGTGGTAACAAAATCAATAACCGATAATATATTGTAATAACAGGAGGGTTGATTATGGATAGAAACGATATGGAAAAACTTATGGATAAATATAAAAAGGAAATGCTCGAGTTCAGACGCAGAAACGGCGAAATGCTATATGAGACAGCAAACGAGCAAGAAAAAGGTATGCTTGATGCCGCTGCCGGTAATGAATCTTATGAACGTGACCGCAGCGACCCTTTGGGAATACAAAGTGAACCTGAGGAGGAAAGCACGCCTTATCAGCCGGCTGTCAGAGCACAGAGCAATTCAATTCAGATGCAGGAACAAAGCACGGAAACTGACAGCAGGGGAATTGTTGATGCCGCTTCGGCTTTACGCCGCAGATGCGAAAACGTGAATGCTCAGTCAAGCGAAGAACAAAGACGCAAGTGCACCGAAATAAACGATTTTTTGAGTCGAAATCCTCAAACCGGTATTTTAAGAATTAACACTTTTGCATCTGAGCAGGCTTTTGGTGTGGGCAGCACAAGAGTTATGGTTTTTTTGCCGCTCGAAAGCGGAAATGTTACGGTTTTTGACGGCATAACCGATGTAAGCGGATTAACAGACGGGGTTCGCTTGCCTGCACCGGATAAAGAGCTTTCTCAAAGCCCGAGTGGTAACAAAACTTTGCCGTTTGCGGAATATACCGTATATGTTGAGCATCCTTCATATGTCAGGGCTATTTTTAGCAGCGTTCCCGTTTTTTCCGGCATTGAATCAATTCAGCCTGTTCAGATGCTCGCAAAAGTTGACGGTGTTAGTGACCCTGAACCTATTGCGGTTGACGAAGCACCGACAAATACGCTTTAAAGGGAGAGAAGAAAAATGCCAACTCCTATAATACCTGAATATATAACTGTCCACCTTGGCAGACCCGATTCTAATGCACGGAATGTAAGGGTGCCTTTTACTGATTATATTAAGAATGTTGCTTCAAGTGAAATTTATCCTACTTGGCCTGAAAATGCTATCAGAGCCAATATTTATGCCCAGATTTCATTTGCTCTAAACAGAATTTATACCGAATATTACAGAAGCAGAGGCTATGATTTTGATATAACCAATTCAACTGCATATGATCAGGCTTATGTTGACGGCAGAAACATATTTTCAAACATAAGCCGAATTGTTGATGAACTCTTTAATGATTATGTAACAAAGGGGAATCAGATTCAGCCATATTTCACCGAATACTGTGACGGCAGAAACGTTACCTGCAGAGGTATGTCGCAATGGGGAACGGTAACTCTTGCAAACCAGGGCAGAACGCCTTATCAGATTTTGCAGAACTATTATGGCAACGATATAAATCTTGTAAGAAATGCGCCGGTCAAGAACGTTTCTGAATCCTATCCGGGAACGCTGCTGCGCCTTGGCAGCGCAGGCGAAGATGTAAGAACAATTCAACGCCAGCTTAATCGAATAAGGCGCAATTACCCGGCAATTCCGTCAATCCCCGAAACTAACGGTTTCTTTGATGCACCTACAAGGGCGGCTGTTACGCAGTTTCAGCGTGTTTTCAACCTCACACCCGACGGAATAGTCGGCAAGGCAACCTGGTATAAAATCAAGCAGATATATAATGCTGTTAAAAAGGTATCGGAACTGTATTCCGAGGGCATTACAATAAGCGAGGTTGAAAGAATATTCAGCAAGGTTTTGCGCCGCGGTGACAGAGGCAGCGAGGTTAAAACAATTCAGTATTTCCTTGCGTTTGTGGGCTTTTTCAATGACAGATTGCCCGAAATAAAATCTGACGGAATTTTTGGCCCTGAAACAGAAAACGCAGTTAAAGCCTTTCAACGTGAATACGGCCTGACGGCTGACGGCATAGTCGGCAGAGCAACCTGGTACAGATTGCTTGATGCTTATTACAGCATTCTTAATTCCTTGCCTGATGAATACCGTTCATATTCATCGCTTCTTTATCCCGGCTACACAATAACAACGGGAGCAAGCGGCAACGTTGTTACACAGCTTCAGAAATTCATCAACACCATTGCGGCAAATAACCGCTCTGTTCCGTCGGTCACGGTTGACGGAATATACGGTGAACAAACAAAGGCTGCCGTAAGGGCAATCCAACGTTTAAGCGGCATTGAGGAAAGCGGTGTTGTGGGTCCGCTGACCTGGAATGCGATTGTTAATCTCTACAATGAATATCGCTGAAAATGCAGCTAATAATAAATGGCGACAGAGATTTTCTGTTGCCATTTTATTTTTTAAGGTGATTTTTTGGATAGAATGCTTTCTGCAAATTATGATAAAAATATATACGCTCTTGATTCGCATCTGCGTTTGGATGCGAGCTATGACCTTATTGGCAGAAATGTTGTTATTGCTGGCCGCAGAGCAAAGCTTTATCTGGTTGATGGATTTTGCAAGGACGAGCTGATGCAAAAAATCATTGCAACCCTGATGGAGCTTGCTCCCAAAGATATAAAAGACATAAAAAGTGCCCGTGAGTTTGCAACCGCATATATTTCTTACGTTGAAACGGATATTGTGGCGGATATGGCTGCTTTTGAGAAAAACGTGCTATCAGGTGCAATAGGTATTATAATCGAAGGCTTTTCTGAAAGCATTATCGTTGATGCAAGAACCTATCCTGTCAGAAGTGTCGGGGAGCCAGAGAACGACAGAGTACTCAGAGGGCCACATGACGGCTTTGTTGAAACAATTGTTTTTAACTCAGCCCTTATCCGAAGAAGGATAAGGGATTCAAACCTCACAATGGAAGCTCACAGTGTAGGCAAAAAATCGCAGACAGATGTTGTGGTTTGCTATATGAAGGGTACAGCCAGCGAAAAGTCTCTTAACAGTATAAGAAAAAAACTCTCTGAAATAACCATCAATTCGTTGACAATGAGTCAGCAAAGCTTGATAGAGTGTCTTGTCCCAAAGCAAAGGCTCAATCCGTTTCCTAAAGTCAGATATACAGAAAGGCCTGATGCTGCCGCCGCAAGTGTGCTTGAGGGCAGCATCGTTATTCTGACGGATAATTCACCTGCGGCAATGATTGTACCGTCAGGTATTTTTGATTTTCTTCAAGATACTAACGATTTTTATATGTCACCGATTATCGGTTCATATTTACGAATAGTCAGAATGATTATTTTTGCACTAACCCTGTTGCTTGTGCCAACGTGGTTTTTGCTTATTCAAAACCCAGAATATATTCCGGAATGGTTGAATTTTATAAGAGTTGAAGAAGAAATCAATATGCCGATAGTCTTTCAGCTTTTGGTTGTTGAAGTTGTTATTGATGCTCTTCGGCTTGCTTCAATTAACACGCCAAACGCACTCAACAGCTCGTTTGCGGTTGTAGGTGCATTGGTGCTTGGCGAATTTGCGGTTTCGGCAGGCTGGTTTGTTGCTGAGGTTGTGCTTTATATGGCATTTGTTGCAATCAGCAATTTTGCCCAACCGAGCTTTGAGCTTGGCTATGCTTTTAAGCTGCTGCGAATGATGCTTATTGTGCTGACCGCCTTGTTCAATTTTTGGGGTTATTTTGCAGGCCTTGCAATTATCGCTCTTGAAGTTGCGTTTAACAAAACCGTAACGGGTCAAAGTTTTCTTTATCCGCTGATTCCCTTTAATGCAAAAGCTTTGAGCAACCTTCTTTTAAGACGTCCCATAAATATAAAAAACAACTGAGCTGTGCAACTCAGTTGTTAAACCTATTTTAATTTTCCTATGCAGAAATCGCCTTCAACCGAGGTGATTTCTGTTTTTATTATGCCTTGAGGAACGCTGTCGGCAACTATTCTGACAGGGGTATAATTGGCAGTGTAACCCTGAACAAAACCGCCGTGATATTCTTCAGGCAAAACCTCAAGGATTTTGCCGATCTGAGCTTCAAGAAAAGCTTTTCGTATCTGCTCTGCTTCGCTTGCCATAATCGCCGCACGTCTTGATTTTTCAGCGTTTTCGACCTGGTTTGGCATCTTTGCCGCAGGTGTGCCCGGACGCTTGGAATAGGGGAATACGTGGACCTTTTCAAAGCCGATTTTTTTAACAAATTCAAGCGATTCAACAAAATCATTTTCGGTTTCGCCTGCAAAACCAACCATAACATCGGTTGTCAGCGTTGTATCGCTGAAGCTGCTTCTCAGTTTTTGGCAAAGAGCAAAATATTCTTCTGCTGTATAATGGCGGTTCATTCTTTTTAAAGTTAAATTGCAGCCGCTTTGAAGCGAAATGTGAAACTGAGGGCAGAATTTCGGAATCTTGGCAAGCCTTTCAATCACATCATCGTTTATATGGTCAGGTTCAAGCGAACCGAGACGGACTCTTTTTATTCCGTCAAATGATGCGGCAAGTTCAACAGCTTTAACAATGTCGCTGCCTATATCAGTTCCGTAAGCAGAAAGGTTGATGCCGACAAGAACGATTTCACAAAAGCCGTTTTTTTCAAGAGCAGCAATTTCTTTTTTTAAAACGTCAAGCGGCTTTGAACGCACCCGTCCTCTTGCATAAGGGATAATACAGTACGAGCAAAAACGGTTGCAGCCGTCCTCAATTTTAACGTTAGCTCTTGTTCTTTCTCTGAAAGAAGTGATTGTATCTCCGCTGAAAGCCTCGCCGCTTTTGTGGGCATCAACAGCAAGTATTCTGCCGCTGCCGTTGATGAACTGCATTATATAATCGTATATATAAGCGTTGCTTTTGTTACCCATTACAATATCGGCTTCCGTAAGCGTTTCTCCCGTATTGGGGGTTGCCTGAGGCATACAACCTGTAAGAACAACAATGCTGTCAGGGTGTGATTTCTTGAAGCGTCGCACTGTCTGGCGGGTTTTGCGGTCACTTTCAGCTGTTACCGTGCAGGAGTTGATGATATAAACGTCAGCATCCTCGCAGTGGTCAACAACCGTAAAACCGTTGCTTTCAAGCTTTTGTGCCATAGCCTGAGATTCATATTGGTTAACCTTACATCCCAAAGTGAAAAACGCAGCTTTCATATAATCACTCCCTTGTTCAAAAAATCACTTTATTATAACAGAAATTGCGGTGATATTCAATAGCAACATTAACATATATTATCACGAAAGGAGAATGATATATGAAATTGTTTAAAAGGCTTTTGTGCTTTATTCTGACGTGTGTTATGATTATGACGTTTTTGCCGTTTGCTTTAGCAGCCGAAGAGCAAATCCCCGTTGAAATCAAAGCAAAAGCGGCGGTGCTGATGGATGCAAAAAGCGGCAAGGTTTTGCTCAAATACAACGAAAACGAAAAGCTTTACCCTGCATCGGTGACTAAAATTATGCCTCTTCTGCTTATAACTGAAGCGATTGATGCAGGCAAAATAGCCCTTAGCGATACCGTTACGGTTTCATCAACAGCGGCAGCAAAAGGTGGCTCACAAATCTGGCTTAAAGAAGGCGAGCAGATGAGCGTTGACGATCTTCTTAAAGCAACTGCTGTTTACAGCGCCAACGATGCCTGCACGGCTTTGGGTGAATATATTGCAGGCAGTGACGAGGCTTTTGTTGATATGCTTAACCAAAGGGCAAAAGAGCTTGGAATGAATAACACTCATTTTGAAAATTGCACAGGTCTTGATGACACAACTCAAAATCACCTTACAACAGCACTTGATGTTGCTATAATGTCAAGAGAGCTTTTAAAGCATGAACTTATTGTCAATTACACAACAATATGGATGGATTCTTTGCGTAACGGGCAAACAGAGCTTGTTAACACTAATAAACTTGTCAGATTTTATGAGGGCACAACCGGTCTTAAAACCGGCACAACCGCCAAAGCCGGATGCTGTGTTTCGGCAAGTGCAGAAAGAGACGGAACTCACCTTATTGCAGTTGTTATGGGCAGCGAAAACAGCTCGGACAGATTTGAAACGGCAAAAGCTCTTTTGAATTGGGGCTTTGCAAACTATATCTCATTCACACCTAAAATAGATGGTGCGGTTATTCCTCAGGTTGGAGTTATAGGAGGAGTTGAAGAAAAAATAACGCCCAAAATCCCTGATACCAAATCAATACTGATTGAAAAAGGGAAAGAGAGCGAAATCAAGCAAACCGTTGATATTGCAGTTGATGTTGCGGCACCGGTTGAAAAAGGGCAGGTGCTTGGCACGGTCAAATTCACTCTTGGTAACGAAGTTCTCGGTCAATATAATCTGACAGCTCCCGAAGCTGTGGGAGAGCTTACCTTGAAAATAGTTTTAACAAGAATATTAGCAGTTCTGGCATAAAAATAGCACGGCAGGAAATCCTGCCGTGCTTTCAGCCTTATTTTGCAACATAATTTTCATTTTCAAGGAGCTGTTTGCCCTGAGCTGAAATTATCCAATTATAAAGAATTCTTGCGGGGGCATCTTCCGGCAGATTTTTTGGTATTGCAACGTAGAAATCGTTAACAAGAGTATATTTGCCGCTTGCTATGTTTTCGTTTGTAGGGTCAATTCCGTCAACGGCAAGAATTTTTGAGCGTGAAAGCTTATCACTTTCCATATTTGTCAGGTAATAATAAACTGTGTATCCGAGGGAGTTTTCGGCATTGTCATAGTCTGCGATTGCTTCAAGCAGACCTATCATGGATTCAACTTTACGTTCCTTTGGCGGTTCGATAAGTTTATCACCAAGAGGAATAAGTTTGTCAAAAAGAGTGTGGCTTCCGCTGTCGCGGTTACGCTGATATGCAACCAATTCGGCATTGTTTCCGCCAACTTCGTTCCAGTTGGTAATTTCGCCTGAATAGATTTTTTCAATTTGTTCCATTGTGAGCGATTCAACAGGGTTTTTGTTGCTGCAGATGAAAACAAGTGCATCTGCGCCGATTGCGGTTATTTCCCACTCAAAGCCTTTTTCTTTTGCATATTCAATGGCTTCTTCGGAGGGCTCATAAGCAAGCAGAAGCTCAATTTCACCGTTGACAAATTCTATGTATTTATCGGTTGTTGAGCCTTCCCAGATTGCGGGGTCGATTGCTCCGTCACGGGGAATACCGAGTATTGTTGCGGTTAATGCCTGACCGTAAGGTTTAAGTGCGAGCGAGCCGCCGACAATGGGGAAGTTTTCTTTTGTGAAAGTGAAATTACCGATTTGCTCAGGCTGCTTAACGCTTGTACCCTGAGACGGTGAGGTTGTTTCTGTCGGAGTTTGTTCATTGCCTGAGCAGGCAAAAAGCGAAAGCATAAGAACAAGAACTGCGCTTAAAACTAAAATCTTTTTCATAGTTTTCTCTCCTTTTAATCAGTTCCTTCGTTGGAAGTTTTCATTAATATATTTTTATCTGAATCAATAAGATAAGTATAAGTGCCGTCGGAGCAGCTTATATAAGCTTTTTCTCCTGTTTGGGTGAATTTGTATTCTTCAACTCCTTTTATCAAAACCTCACCGGTTTCATAAGCAATAATATCAAATGTATTGTTTGCAAGGTATTCGTCAACCTGGTCGGCGGGAGTGTATACTTTTACAATATATTCTTCATATTCCCAGAAATTAACTCTGTCACCCGTGTTTTTGATTTTGTCAGACCAAAGCTTTTTGAATCCGTCAAAAGTATATAGTTCATAGTCCCTTTCTGCGGCGTATTCTGAACCTTTTTTGAATGAGAAATATTTTTCGTTAATTTTCATTAAGGTGCCTGTGCCTTCAAGCTTTGCAACCGTGTTGCCTTCATAATCGGTTATATAAGTGTAAGTTCCGCTTTCATCAAAACAGTATAAGTAGTTTTCGTCGATTGAGCCGATTATCGTACTGCCGGTTTCTTTGCATGAGACGATTTCACCTGTGAGGGCATCGGTTATTGTTGTTTTCGCCGGGGTTATAGTATAATCAAGTTCGTCGATATAAGGCTTACCGTTTGAAATTGTTATTGATCCTTTAGAATCTACGGTTGACTTCGGAATCATATTTGTTGCTTCTCCGCTTTCGTCTAAGATAACATAAAAATAGTTCAGTGAAGCAATATATAATCCGTTTTCATAGCGAATATATTCAAATTCGGGTTTAACTATCCATTTGCCGTCAACTGAGAATAGGCCTGCGTTTCCGCTTTTGTCGCAAGCAACGGCAATTCCGTTTTTGAAGCCTGTTTTGGGGCAAACCCCTTCAAAAGCGATGTTACCTTTTTTGTCAAGAAACACATTATGAGATTCCCAGTTTGCATAGTCGGTGTGAATTGTTGCCACAAGATAACCTTCGGAATAATTTAAATACTCCGATGAGCAATTTTCTTTTTCAAACAAAAGGTTGCCTTTAAGGTCATAAACAAGCAGTTTAGATTGCCCGTCGTGAATTTCCCAGTTCATATCGGAATTATCGGTTATAATAACGCAGTCCTGAATTTTTTCATAGTAATCGTATCCCAAATTAAGGTCTCTTGCAGAAACTGCCCATGAACCGGTGGAATTGCAGATAAGCGAATTTACAACGGTTTCTTCTTCTAATTTTGAAAGATATATAATGTATTCTCCGTTTGAACAAGGATATACGTTGCTGTAGTCATAAACTGCATCAAGAATGACTTCGCCGTCAGTGTTCATAAGCCCTGTGTTACCGAGGGTGTATTGTTCATCTTCCCATTCGCCGGTTTCATAATCAACAAAATTGTAGCTTTTAAATCTTTCTATAAAAGGTATCAGCTTTCCGTAATCCTCACCCGGAACAAGAGTTTCTCTTTTTTCCGGAAAACGGCGCTTATATTTGATGTCGTTAACAAAAGGGCCTATTTCGGGCAATTTTTCAAGCAAAAATATAGGAGCATCGGATTGCTGACTTTGCGATTGCCTTTCAGTTTGCTCAACGGCGGCTGTTGTTTCGCTCTGTGGCTCTGAAGGCTTTGAGCACGCCGTGAAAACTGAAATCAGCGTTGCAAAAACCAGCATAAATGACAGTGATTTTTTCATTTTCATAAATATCCTCCCTTCAATTTCGATTATATTCAAATCCTTTAATATGTCAATAATTCTTACAAACTTGTAATTGAAATGTAAATTTTGTAAACTTGGATTACAAATTTGTAATATTTATGTTAATTCGTCAAATTAAATTTGCATTTGACAAAGATTTATGATAAACTGTTATTAAACTAAGATTGACCTTACTAAGCTGTAATTTGAAGAAAAAACTGCCTCAAAATGAAGAATTTTTATATATTTTTACTTTTAGGTGTTGCAAAGAATCGCTTTATAGGGTAAAATATATTAAATAGTCTTATTCCAATGGGGTGTTAAAGATGGCTTTAAAGCTTAATCTTAATTATGTCGGCGATTATGCCGCAAAAGAGAAACTTCTCTCAATGCAAGCTGAGGTTGAAGCAGCTCACAAAATGCTTCACGAAGGCACAGGTGCAGGTAACGATTTTCTCGGATGGATAGACCTTCCGGTTAACTATGATAAAGAAGAGTTTGACGAAATTAAAAAGAGTGCAGAAGAAATCAAGAAAAATTCCGAAGTTCTTGTTGTTCTCGGCATCGGCGGCTCATATCTCGGTGCAAGAGCTGTTATTGAATTTATTAAATCCAATAACTATAATCTTGTTAAAAAAGATACCCCCGATATTTATTTCGGCGGCAACACCATAAGTTCCTCTTCAATAGCTGAACTGATTAAGCTTGTTGAAGGTAAGGATTTTTCAATTAACGTTATCTCAAAATCAGGCACAACAACTGAGACAGCGGTTGCTTTCAGAATTTTCAAAAAACTTGCAGAGGAAAAATACGGCAAAGAAGAAGCTGCAAAAAGAATTTACGTTACAACCGATAAGGCGAAAGGTGCTCTCAAAGCTCTTGCTGATGCAGAGGGCTATAAAACCTTTGTTGTTCCCGATGCCGTAGGCGGCAGATATTCCGTTCTTACAGCCGTTGGTCTTCTTCCTATTGCTGTTGCTGGTATTGATATTGATGCTCTTATGAAGGGCGCTGCACAGGCAAGAGAAGAATACGCAAATCCAGACATCCTTGCAAACGATTGCTATAAATACGCAGCAATAAGAAATATGCTTTACCGTGACGGCAAAAAGTTTGAAATGCTTGCAGCTTATGAACCTTCGATGACAATGTGGTGTGAATGGTTTAAGCAGCTTTTCGGTGAAAGCGAAGGTAAAGAAAATAAAGGCATTTTTCCTGCTTCGGCAATTTTCTCAACTGACCTTCATTCTCTCGGACAGTATATTCAGCAAGGAGAAAGAACCCTTTTTGAAACAGTCCTTTGGGTTAACGAGCCCAAAGAAGACGTTGAAATCGAGTTTGACGATGTTAACGGTGACGGCCTCAATTTTGTTGCAGGCAAAACCCTTCATTATGTTAACAGCAAGGCTTTTGCAGGCACCGTTCTTGCTCATACAGACGGTCAGGTGCCCAACATCGTAATCGAGCTTGATAAGCAGGACGAAGAAACCCTCGGCGCAATGATTTATTTCTTTGAAAAGGCTTGCGGCCTTTCGGGTTATATTCTTGGCGTTAATCCTTTTGACCAGCCCGGTGTTGAAAGCTATAAGAAGAATATGTTTGCTCTTCTTGGTAAGCCCGGCTATGAATCTGAAAAAGAAGCTTTGGAAGCAAGGCTTAAATAAAAATAATTCTAAATTAACATATTAGGAGGAATTCTAAATGGTAAATCTCATTATTGGCAACAAAGGTTCAGGCAAAACAAAGAGACTCATCGAGCTCGTTAACAGCGCAGTTGAAAAGTCGAACGGCAACGTTGTTTGCGTTGAAAAAGAAAGACTTCTCACTTATGACGTTAACTACCGTGCAAGACTCGTTGAGACAGATCATTATAAAGTAAGCGGTTATGACGCTTTCTACGGTTTCCTCAGCGGCATTCTTGCAGGCGACCACGATATCACAGACGTTCTTGTTGATGCTACTCTCAAAATCGGTGGCAGAGACTATGAACAGCTTGCAGATTTCCTTGCAAAGGTTGCTGCTCTCAGTGAGCTTACAGATCATGACATTACCTTCACAATTTCATGTGATGAGGCTGACCTTCCTGCAAGAGTTTTCGATTGCTGCAAAAAAATCTGATTTTAGACTGAATTTTTCTTGACAAATCGCGTTAATGACTATATAATATTTTGTGCGTGATTTTAGGTGTAAATTTATGATATTGGATTTAGAACCTATTTTTAACACCGAGGGTTTGGTGCGTGAATTCGCTTATGACCTTGATTTGTCTGAAGAGGAGTTAGGCTTTGATAAACCTTTCACCACTCCGGTCAGAGTCAGCGGCAGTGTCGGTAATTATACAGGCATCGTTGAAATCAGAGCAAATGCCGATTTCAGCCTTGAGCTTATGTGTGACCGCTGCGCAAAGCCGATAAAGGTCCCGCTTAACACCCCGATTAATCATACTCTCGTTACTCATCTTAATGATGAAACAAACGACGAGCTCTTGCTTGTCAGCGAGCTTCGCTTTAATCTTGATGAACTGGTAACTGAGGATATTTTCCTTGATATGCCGGCGAAGTTCTTATGCAGTGAAGACTGCAAGGGTGTTTGCCCTAAATGCGGCAAAGATCTTAATTCCGGTTCATGCGGCTGCGCAAAAGAGGTTGATCCGCGCCTTGCGGCTCTTCAGCAGCTACTTGATAATTAAGTAAAAAAACCTGAGGGTTTAATAAAGCACAAAATTAAGGAGGTGCTTAAAAATGGCAGTACCCAAGAGAAGAGTTTCTAAAGCAAGAAGAGACAAGAGACGCTCAAACGTATGGAAGATGTCTGCTCCCCAGCTCGAGAAGTGCTCAAACTGCGGTGAGCTCAAGAGATCTCACAGACTTTGCCCCGAGTGCGGTTATTATAACGGCAAGCAGGTAGTTGTTAAGGAAGCATAAGTCAAAATAAAGCGGCAGAGGTATGCAATACCCCTGCCTTTTATTTTTATTATTGGAGTTGATTAACTTGAATATAAGAGAAAAAATAGAGCAATTAAATATTCCTTCAGCTCTTGAAGTTGGAGGCAAAAGGACACAAACCGTTGCGGAGTGGCTTGAAATAAGGCCTCTTGTTGCTAAAATGATGCAGGAATGTGAGTACGGCTATATTCCTGAAAAGCCGGAAAAACTGGTGTTTGAAATTGAAGAATGTACAGATAAAAATATGTGGGCAGGCAAAGCGGTTCAACTTAACATCAATTTTGTCTGCACGATAAATGGAGAAGAATTCTCTTTCCCTGCAACATATATTTATCCAAAAAATAAAGAAAATATCAAAACCTTTGTTCATATTAATTTCAGACCTAATATCCCTGACCGCTATAATCCCAGTGAAGAGCTTATAGACAGCGGATATGGCTGCATTACTTTTTCGTACATTGACGTAACAAGCGATGATGACGATTTTACCAACGGCCTTGCAGGTTTGATTTATAAAGGCAAAGAAAGAACTGCATATTCACCGGGTAAAATTGCTATGTGGGCATGGGCTGCAATGAGATGTATGGATTTTCTTCAGACCAGAGATGAGGTCGATAAGGAAAACATTTGTGTTGCAGGGCACTCAAGGCTTGGCAAAACAGCACTTTTGACAGGTGCAATGGATGAGCGCTTTGCATCAGTCCATTCAAATTGTGCTGGTTGCAGCGGTGATTCGCTTAACCGCGGCAAAGTCGAAGGTAACGAAACAATCAGCCATATTATAGACCGTTTTGGTTATTGGTTTTGCGAGAATTACAAAACCTTTTACGGCAAGGATAACGAAACACCCTTTGAACAGCATTTTCTTTCTGCCCTTATTGCTCCGCGTAAGCTTCACGTTTCGGCGGCAATTGAAGATGTCTGGGCAGGGCCTAACCTTGAATTCCTTTTTTGTGCCGCTTCATCTGAGGTTTATGAGCTTTACGGCAAAAAAGGATTTGTTTATGATGATGAAGATTATCTTAAGGTTGGTAAATATCTTCACGAAGGTAATATAGGTTTTGCGCTGCGTGAGGGTAGGCATTTCTTCTCAAGAACAGATTGGCTTGCTTTGACGGACTTTATAAAATAACAAATTTATTACAATTTGGTAAACAAGGTTGACTTGACTCCCGGCAATTGATAATATTTATTTGTAAGGAGTGTGGTTATATGAAACAGTGCCCAAACTGTAAAATGAATTGGCCCGACGATTTGCTTTTTTGTCAGAAATGCGGAACAAAGCTGGAGGCTTTTGCACCGCCTGAAAAAGAAGAAGTGCCGCATCAAAAAATCAACTTTACCGCTCAGTATCAGCCGCCTCAGTTTCAGAATACGGAAAGACATTCTGCCGGTTATGATGAGTATGATCATATAGCGGAATATGACCCGGCAGATATTTCAGAAAACAAACTTATAGCTGCGGTTGTTTATTTGTTGGGTGTGGTTGGCGTTGTTATAGCTTTGCTTGCGGCAAAAGACTCAAAATATGTTAAGTTTCATATCAAGCAGGAGCTTAAGTTTATCATTGTGAGCACGGTTGTTACAATGGCAATGGCTTTGCTCAGCTGGACTTTTATTGTTCCGATAATAGGCGCTGTTATTGATGTTGCTCTTATAGTTTGCGAACTGATTTGTGTTTACAATGTTCTTACCAATCAGGTGAGAGAAGCCCCGATAATCCGCAGCTTTAAATTTCTCAAGTAACAGGAAAACCCGTACCGTTTTGCGGTACGGGTTAATTTTTATTTGCTCAGCTTTTGGTAAATCAAGCCTTCTGCAATTCCCAAAGCCGAGGGGATAAGGGTGAAGCAGAGGATCAGACCTATTTCAAAAGTTCCGAAAATCAAATAAGGCATAAAGTTTTGTGCGGCAAACATTAACGGAACAAAAGCAAGCAGAAAAACAGGGGATTTGTGAGCAATATATGCTGATAAAACAAGCGTTGTCAATGGAAAAAGAAAATATGTTGTTATAAGGCAGAAACCCATTTCATCTCCGCCGTTCATACTCAAACCCCAAACGGTAAAAACAACAAATTCAAAAGCTGTTATACAAAGCGAAATGAGCAAAGGTTTTACTTTTGATATATTCATTATTATTTGCCCCTTTCTTTAAAGTTTTTTTATAAATTCTTCAATTTCAACTCCGTCAACAAGAATGGCGTTTAGCACGGTTTCGCCTTTGTAAACTGAAACATTTACGGTTATCTCATATTCACCCAAATGGTTGAAATCAAAACCGCCAAATAAGCTTGATGAGCTGCAGGCTTTTTCGTAAAGCTCAAAATCAAGCTCTTTTGAGTAAAAGTTAAACCAAGCAAAAGGATGTTTTTCTGTTCCGATATAATCTCCGCTTTCAGGGGGATAAAACGAAAGCTCCGAGATATAGGCAAGGCCGTTTTCATCGGTTTTGATTATGGCACAGTGTTCAGGGTAGTATTCAAACCTGTCATAATCAAAGCCGTATTTTATGTGACATTCGGCGTTGATGTATTCGGTGAAATCGCCGGTCAGATAAGTTTCTTGAGTTGCGAATGTGTATTCCGTGCCTTTGGCTCTTATTATCGCGTCTTTTATCGGATTGAATAGAGATATAGAAAGTGCAACAAAAATGTGAATTGCCAATAGAATAACAACGGGTTTAGCTTTACGCATTGTTCCCACTCTCCTTTGCTTTAAATGTTTTTGACATTTTGTAATTTAGGAAAAGGAGAATTCCGCCCATAACGGTGCAGGCGATGCCGCTGTAAACAAAATCAAAATTGCCTGCAAAAATGGTAAGATAAACGATGAAGCAAAGCATTAAAAGACCGAGATTTACAGTAAGAAGCTTTGCTTTTTTGATGCCTGAAATAATCAAAGTTATGCTTATAGCAAGCGAAATCAAAGTTATTATAATGTTGATTATGTCAATTTTGGGCAAATAATATCTGATATATTCCAAAGCTGTTGAGCAAACGGCAAAGAGTGCGGATGCCGAGGCTGAAATAGCAGTAAAGGCTGTTTTGGTCGGGTTGTGTTTAAAACTGTTTTTGGCGAATAATATTCCGATTGCGATAAGAGCCGCTGCAGCGAAAGGAGCAATTCCCGGCTTCATTAAGTCAGGTTTTTCAATTGAATATGGTCCGCCAATAAAATCTTCCGTATTAAAGCACATTACGCAAAGAATAACCGAAATTGCGGGTACACTGACAAATCGGAACGGATAAGCAAAGTCTCCGCCTTTGTCGGCTGCATAAAGAGCGGTCAGAATTGCAAGGATAACGCAGAGGATTGCAGGAGCTTCGCTTTGCGCCATGCCGGCAGACAGCGTTGTGATTATAACCGAAGCGGAAATAATCAGAATCCAGGTTGAATATTTTCGCCTGTAATCGTTGGCAGGGTGCTTGAAAACGAAGAGAATTCCTGCAATAAAAAGAATTATTCCCGAAACAGTCAAAAACGCATCTGTAAACCCGAAATATGCGGTTTCAGCCAGATAAAAGGTTGCAAGTGCGTAATAAACAGTGAAGGGAAAAACCGAGTTCATTATAAAAGAAATCGGCAGAATCATAACGCACAGACCGATAATGGCGGCAGTCGGGGTGATTTCAACATCAAACATTATTGTTGATAAGCAAAGCGTTGCAACAAGACCGGCAACCCAGGCAACGGAAGATCCTTCGCTCCAACCGATGCTGTTTTTCTTTTTCGTGTAAGCCCAAAGTGCAATACCACCGCCGAGCAAAAGAGGCAGAAAACTGAGAAACACAAGAAAAACCTCAGGCAGCTTATCCCAAAATGAAACAAGAATGATAATAACGCCCGTTGCGCTCAAAAGAGAACCAAGGGTTGCGAAAACAATGTTCATTATTTTTCTTTTGTCGGATTTTGGAGCTTCAAGGCCAACATTTCGTTTTTCGCCGTATATAACTTCTTCAATTCCCGTGCCGAAGGTTTTGGCAAGCAGTTCAAGCATTTCAATATCGGGCTGCGTTCTGCCCGTTTCCCAGCTTGAAACGGTTTGGCGTGTAACGTTGATTTTTTCTGCAAGTGCCTCTTGGGTTATGCCTTTTTCCGTCCGCAGTTTTTTTATGTTTTTGGAAACCTTAACTGACATATTGTGTCACCTCCTGCTTTTATTTTGCCATATTAGGTTAAAAAAGTCACGCAACAATGCGTTGCAACGGTGATTTTGGCAAAATAAAAAGAGCGCACTTATGAAAAGCACGCCCTGAATTGCTTTTATACACCTGAATATGCTGCAAAGCCGCCGTCAACAGGCAGAATGATGCCGGTGATAAAACCTGAATATTCTTCGTCGCAAAGGAAATAAAGTGAACCTGTGAGGTCAGCAGGAACGCCGAAACGGCGAAGGGGAGTATGAGTTATAATCTTGTTTGAACGGGGGGTAAGTGAACCGTCTTCATTAAAAAGAAGAGCTTTGTTTTGGTTGGTTGAGAAAAAGCCGGGGGCAATTGCGTTAACTCTGATGCCAACATCGGCAAAATGAACAGCCATCCACTGAGTAAAGTTTGAGATGGCGGCTTTTGCTGCCGAATAAGCAGGGATTTTTGTCAGCGGACGGAACGAGTTCATTGAAGAAATGTTGATAATGCAGGCGTTTTCTTTGCCGACCATTTCTTTTGCGAAGCACTGAGTTGTAAGGAGAGTACCGAGGAAGTTAAGATTGAAAACAAATTCAATGCCCTTGGGGTCAAGGTCAAAGAATGTTTTAACATCTTCTGCTTTTTCTGCAATATCTTTGAGCTCAAGGGTTTCTTTTGAAGTTGTTCCCTTGGGATTGTTGCCTCCTGCACCGTTGATAAGAATATCGCATGAGCCGTAGGCTACGTTGATTTTTGCTTTTGCGGCTTCGAGGCTTTCGGCTTCAAGAACGTTACAGCCAACAGCAATTGCTTCTCCGCCGTTTGCTTTAATTTCATCAACAACTGCCTGAGCTGCGGCTTCGTTAAGGTCAAGAACGGCAACTTTAATGCCAAGTGCGGCAAGGTCTTTGGCAAAACCGCCGCAAAGAACACCGCCGCCGCCCGTGATAACGGCTACTCTGTTTTTAAGATTTTCGTGGAACATTTTAACTCCTTTCTGCGTTGATTAAGTTAAATCAACGCTTTCGCCCAAAGCGGAGGAAGCATAGCTTGCGCAGACTATTGCTGTCGCTTTGCTGCCCTCATAGGCATCAATGGTAAATTTTCTGCCGGTTTTAAGGCAGTCGTAAAAATCGTTTATAAGTGCGCTGTGGCCGGTACCCCAATAGCTTTGGGTTTGGCCGTTTTCAGCTGTTTTTCCTGCGGCATTAGTTAGGTTGCCGTCAGAATCATAAACAAAAAGCTTTTCGCCTTCGAGGCGGAGCTTGCCTTTTTCAAGGGAAACTTCGATGAGCACTTCTGAATTTTCAGCGTAAGCGGTTGTGGCATAGATCAATGCCGTTATGCCGCCTTCAAGCTCCATAAGGATGCTTGCGTTATCTTCAACCTCTATAATTCCTTTAAGGTGGTCATTGGCAACATGAGCGGTTAATTTTTTGCAATCTCCGCTAAGGTACTGAACAAGGTCAACGGTGTGAATTGCCTGATTTATAAGCACTCCGCCACATTCTTTGTCAGCTGTGCCGTGCCAGTCATCAGAATAATAGTCCGAACCTCTGTACCAGGTAACAAAAGCCCTTACAGCTTTAATTTTGCCCATTTTTTCATTTTCAATTATATTTTTTGCCTCACAAACACAAAGGTTATATCTGTTTTGAAAACAGATTGCAAGCTGCTTCTTACTTTCTTTTTGAGCTGATTTAAGCAACTCAATTTCTTTGGGTGAAACAGAACACGGTTTTTCGAGCAAAACATTAATTCCTGCTTTTAAAGCTTTGACTGCCATTGAGGTGTGAAGATAGTGAGGTGTGCAGATATGAACGCAGTCAAGTTTTTCGTTTTCAAGAAGCTCATCAAAATCGTAGTAAGCCTTGCCGCCGTATTCGGCGGCTTTTTTATTGGCTCTTTCGGGTTTTATATCGCAAACTGCGGCAATTTCAGTATCAGGGTTTTCAGCCAGTGCATTAAAATGCATCACAGAAACACCGCCGCAGCCAACAACAGCAACTTTCATAAAAAGTTTTCCTTTCAATGCGATAATCAGAATGTAGAGGACATATCGCTCTGAACAGTGGCAACAACATTATCTTTTTCAGCTTTGCCTGCCGCAATTTTCTTCTGAAGCTCTGCGTAATAAAGATCTTCATCAACGGGAAGGTCAATCTCTTTGCCGAGCCATGCTGAAAGGTGAGCTGCATTCGAGATTGAAAGGCCTCTGATGCCTTCTTCACCCTTTGCTGTCAGTTCTTCGCCTCTGAGAACAGCGGCAGCAAATTTGTTGCAAACCTCTGAATGCTGCTTGTTGAGGCCGTCTGTTTCAACGTCAATCCATTCGCCTTCAATCCAACCGAAGCCTTCACTTGCGGTTGCGCAGTGTTCGGAAACTTTACCGTTGAGCTTATAAAGGCGGAGTTTGTTATCTTCGCATACGAGCTTACCGCCGTCAAGCGTAATTTCAAATCTGTTGGTGCCGGGGCAGTCGCCGGTTGTTGTTATGAATGTGCCGGTTGCACCGTTAGCGTATTCAACATATATTGTAACATCATCTTCAACTTCGATGTCGTGCCATTTGCCTTCGTGAAGGAAAGCCCTGACTTTAACAGGCAGACCGCAAATCCATTGCCAAAGGTCAAGATTGTGGGGGCACTGGTTAAGAAGAACACCGCCGCCTTCACCTTTCCAGGTTGCACGCCATCCGCCTGAATTATAGTAAGCTTGAGTGCGGTACCAGTCGGTGATAATCCAGCTAACTCTTCTTATTTCGCCGAGTTCTCCGCTCTGAACAAGCTCACGCATTTTTCTGTAAACGCAGTTTGTTCTCTGATTATACATAATTCCGAAAACAAGGTCTGTTTTTGCGGCTGCTTCGTTCATTTCTCTTACCTGCTTTGTATAAACACCGGCAGGTTTTTCTGTAAGAACGTGAACACCTTTTGAGAAAGCGTATTGAGCGATGGGCGAGTGGTCATAGTGAGGAGTGGCGATAAGAGCAACGTCAACTTCGCCGCTGTCGATAAGAGCTTCGGCAGAATCATAAATTTTAAGAGAAGGCATAAGAGCTTTTGCGGCATCAAGTCTTGCGGGGTTGATGTCTGCAACTGCGGTTATGCGGAGCTCTTTGTGCTTGCCTTCAAGGTGCATCTTGATATGGGATGTACCCATATTACCAACGCCGATAATTCCGAATCTTACGGGCTGAGTTTTGGTTTCGATAATATTGTGGATTGCCGAGCAAGCAGCGGCAAAAGAAGTCATATTGTCGGGATAAACAAACTTTTTGTTCATTGCGTTAGCAGTTGCATCGTCAGGCTCAAGGTTATCAAGACCTTCAAAAACTCTGAGGTGAGGCTCAACTGAAAGAAAGTAAACGCCTTCCTTATCGTCAAGCATTCTCATAATTTCAACTAGGTGGCCGTCACCCTCACCTGCGGGAACAACTGTATCAATTTCTGCAATGCAATCCTTAACGTGGAAATATGTAATATAATCCTGGAGGAGCTTAAAGCCTTCGAGTGTGTCTGAACCGCACTGAATATAGTTTGAGGGGTCAAAAATGCAGCCCATTCTGTCGCCGTAATGCTCGGCAAGCTCAACGCATCTTTCGGTTATATCGCCGTAAATGCCTTTTTCGTTTTCGTGGCAGCAAAGTATGCCGTGTTCGTTGGCATAGTCAACCATTGCATCGAGTCTTTTATAAACTTCTTCTTTGTATTCGTCACGGTTTTGACCTTTTGTGAAGAAGAAGCTGAACATTCTTATATATTTGGTGTCAAGAACCTTTGCAACCTCAACGGTTTGCTTGAAAGCCTCAAAATGGGGCGCAAAGTCATCGTCAATTTCAATTTTGCCGTAATGAGAGCCGATTGAAGAAACCTTTATGCCGGCTTCATCAAGGGTTTTCTTGAGAGCTTTTGCTTCTTCAACGTTGAAATTTGAAATGTTTTTGCCGTCAACATTGCGAAGCTCGATATATTCGATTCCGTTGGTTTTGCAAGCCTGAATTTGTTCAACTATTGAAGGGGAAGCTTCGTCTGCAAACGCAGAAAACAAGAATTTTGCCATAGTATTACCTCCGAATATTTATTCACAATAATTTTATCATATTTTTATAATAATTCAAGATATATACTGAATTTATTACAGAAAAAGCCCGAAGCCGTGATGACTTCGGGCAGATTTATTAAAGCTTTGAAAAACCGTGACAGTTAATGAGAGCGTCAAGCTTTTTGCCTTCTTTACAGAGAGGGCATTCGTGGGACGGTGAGGTGAAATAACCGGGTAAGTCTTTGGGGTTAAATACGGAATTAACCTTGTATCCGTCGCATTCGTCTGCTGTCGCAAAAATAGATGCAACGCCAACAATTTCGCCGCCGTAATATTTAACAGCTTCAATTGCAGCTTTTGCTGTGTAGCCGGTGGCAACTGAAACGGCAAGAACAAGAACGTGTTTGCCCTTAATCATAGGCACAATGTTATCTCTGAATAAAAGCTGAGAACCGTTTGTCATTTCGGGAGTTACAACATAAACGGTTTGGTGTGCATTGATATTCATTAAATGGTTTTTTGTAAGCTCCTCTGCAAGGCAGGTGGCGATAACCTCGGTGCCGTCAAGGCAGAGAATGGTGTCAACGATTTTAACTTTATAATTGAATTTATTGAAAAGCTCCTGAGCAACAGCTTTGGCTTCCGAAAGACGAGATTTCTGAGCTGCAACGTCAATGTAATAATTGCTGTGAGAATGGTTAGTTGCAAAATGGCCTTTTGCAACTCTGAGGTAAAGATTGCTTCTGGCTGTTTTGATTTTGGTAATGCTTGATGTAGGCATACGGAAACCTCCTTGAAGTCCGAATTAAATGTTTGGATATATTTACATTGTATAACAAAGTAAACTGAATTACAAGAAAAATTTTAAAACAAAACCCGAAGCCGTATAAGACTTCGGGTTAATAAGAATTGTTTATTGATTATTCGGCATCGTCAGCGTTTTCCCAGTTATGCCAAACGTTCTGAACGTCGTCGTTATCTTCAAACATTTCAAGCATTTTTGACATACTCTTTATGTCTTCAGGGTCGGTGAGCGCTGTGTAAGTTGAGGGAACATATTCAACTTCGGCAGAAACAAATGTGTAACCTTTAGCTTCAAGGTCTTCTCTTACTGCACCGCAATCGTTGGGTTCTGTTCTGATTTCAAAAACACCGTCTTCAGTAAGGAAATCGGTTGCACCTGCTTCGAGAGCATCTTCCATAAGCTTGTCTTCATCAACGTCTTCCTGCTCAATGAGGATAACACCCTGCTTTGAGAACATAAATGAAACACAGCCTGTTGTGCCCATATTTCCGCCGTATTTGTCAAAATAATGGCGCATATCGCCGGCTGTTCTGTTGCGGTTATCGGTAAGTGTTTCAACGATAACCGCAATACCCTTGGGGCCGTAGCCTTCGTATATGATTTCTTCGTAATCGGCACCGCCTGCTTCACCGGCAGCCTTTTTGATTATTCTTTCAATGTTATCATTGGGAACGTTGTTTGCCTTTGCTTTTGCGATAACATCCTTAAGCTTTGAGTTTGAAGCGGGGTCGGGTCCGCCCTGCTTAACAATAACAGCGATTTCTCTGCCTATCTTGGTAAAAACCTTGGCGCGCTGATTATCGGTTTTTTCTTTTTTACGTTTAATTGTGCTCCATTTGGAATGGCCTGACATTGTTAAAACCTCTCTTTATGTAATTTAACTTTTGTATTATATAATAACGCTTTTTGATTGTCAAGATGGGGTTGAATTACTGATAGTAAAGTTCAAGACCATCTGGGATTTTGCTTAAACCATCATCGTTGGAGAAAAGTGAAGATTTTTCATCTATAAAAATACGCTCAAAATCCTTTTCATTCTTCATTTTCTCCTTTCGGTTTTTCCAGTTTTTGAGTGAAGCCTTGGCCGAGAATTTCGTTGGCTTCGCTTATTATGATGAATGTTTTATCATCGGCTTGTTTAACAATTTTCATAATTCCGGCAACTTCGTTTTTTCTGACAACGCACATAAGAACGTTTTTGCTTTTACCTGTATATGCACCGACTGCAGGCAAAATCGAAACGCCTCTTTTAGATGATGATATGATTGCTTGGGACACTTCTTCCGCTTTTTCGGTAACGATAAGCAGCATTTTGCCGTTGCCTGTGCCGTAAATGAGCGAGTCAATAACTCTTGAGCTTACAAAAATAACAATAATTGCATAAAGACCGCTTTCAATGCTTCTGAAAACTGCCATTCCGGTGGTGACAACAATTGCATCGGCAACCATAACCATTGTTCCTACCGAGAGATGCGGCCATCTTTTGTTGATAAGCTTTGCGATAATATCCGTTCCTCCGCTTGTGGCACCGGTTATCATTATCAGTCCGAGACCTGTGCCTTCCAGCAAGCCGCAAAATAGCGAAGCAAGGATCATATCGCCGTGATAAGTGATTCCGGTTGCTCCTACAATATCAAGGATTGCCGAAAGAATGACTGTAACCCAAAGGGTTTTGGCAAGCATTTTTTTGCCCAAATAAAGCCACATAAGAATCAGCAAAGGGATATTTATAACAAAATTTGTTACACCTAAGGGTGTGTGTAAAAGATAGTTTATAATAACCGCTGCACCGGTCATACCGCTTTGAGCAATTTCGTTGGGAACGGCAAAACAGTTAACACCGACTGCGTATAAAGTACATCCCAAAATCCAGATACCGTTGTTTTTTAACAGTTCCAGAGCTTTAGATTTATCTATATTTATCTTATTCATTTTCACCCTCCGCATCATTGCACATAAGTGAATAAAGCTCTTCAATACGCTGTGTTTTGTTTTTAAGATAGAGCCAACCGAAAAGACTTTCAAGCCCTGTTGCGTGGTGATAATCGGCACTTGTGGCGTTTTTGGGTATTCCGCCGGTCTTGGCGTTTCTGCCACGCTTAAAAATATAGTTTTCTTCTTCGGTAAGGTAGGGGAGAACTCTTTTTATGCTTTCTGCCTGAGCCGAAGCACAAACCCTTTTACTTGCTGTTTTGCTTAATGCATTGACGGGTCTGTTAGCCTCAACAACAAGTTCCGTTCTTACCAAAAGGTCAAAAACCGTGTCGCCTACAAAAGCAAGAGTCAGCGGACTTAAAGATGAAACGTCTGCTTCTTTATTGAGTAATGAGTTCAGAAAAATCCCTCTCAATCAGTTAACAAAATCAAATTCAAGGTCATAAATAGAAACTGTATCGCCCTCGTTTATTCCTCTTTCACGCAATGCATCAATAATTCCGCTTGAAATAAGAACTCTTTGAAAATACTGGAGCGATTCATAATCATCAAGGTCGGTGCGCTGAAGAATTTTAAGAATCCAGGGAGCTTCAACAAAATAAACATCATCTTCAACTCTGATTGTGAAACCTTTGTCAGCTTGCTTTTCAAACAGTTCAAGCGGTATGTTCTCGGTTTCGTATTTTCTTATGGGCGGTAATGTCTGAAGCTTGTTCCATACCGCACTTATGATTTTATCTGTGCCTTCTGAAATAGGAGCGCACATAGTATAAAATTCATAACCGAGACCCTCAAAATAGTTTTTGAGTTTTTCAAGCTGTTCGTCTTCTGCGAGGTCAATCTTATTGGCAACTACAATTTGAGGTCTCTTGGCTAATTCAGGGTCAAATTTTTCAAGCTCTTTATTGATAATGTTGAAATCTTCAATCGGGTCTCTGCCTTCGCTGCCCGCTGCATCAACAATGTGAACAAGCAAACGGCAACGGTCAACGTGACGTAAAAATTCGTGGCCGAGACCAACTCCGTCACCGGCACCTTCAATAAGGCCGGGGATATCAGCCATAACAAATGAACTTCCTTCGCCGAGAGAAACAACGCCGAGAACTGGGGTGAGAGTTGTAAAATGATAGTTTGCAATGATGGGCTTGGCCTGGCTTACAACGGAAACAAGCGTTGATTTGCCGACATTGGGAAATCCGAGCAGGCCTACATCGGCAAGGAGCTTGAGCTCAAGACTAACTTCCCATTCTTCGCCGGGGGTTCCGTTTTTTGCAAAACGGGGCACCTGCCTTGTGGGGGTTGCAAAGTGGGGGTTGCCCCAACCGCCTCTGCCGCCTTTTGCGGCGATAAAAGGCTCGTCGCCGGACATATCGGCCATAACGGCTCCGCTTTCAACCTCTTTTATTATTGTGCCTCTGGGCACTTTTATTATCAAGTCTTCACCTCTGCGGCCGCTTTTTCTGCCGCCTGAGCCGTTTTCACCATTGGGTGCGGTATATTTTCTTTTATATCTGAAATCGGCAAGGGTTGAAAGATTATCGTCTACCTGAAAAACAACGTTACCGCCTCTGCCGCCGTCACCGCCGTCAGGTCCGCCTGCGGCAACATATTTTTCTCTGCGAAAGCTGACGGCACCGTTGCCGCCGTTACCTGCTTTTATTTTTATTTTTGCAATATCAACAAACATAGCGTCTTTTTCCTTTTTGCACACAAAATTACAGTATAAAGTATACCCTAAAAAAACTCTATTTACAAGATATATTTTGATTAATATATAAAAAATTTATTGTTTACAAATATTTTATTGTTATTTTAATAAGAAGTGTGCTATAATGTACTGAATATATAATGGTGAAGTATCGGCAGGTGATATAATGGCGGTTAAGATTGAAAAAGTAACAGATGGAAGCATAGCTGCTTCAAAGCATATTTCGGCAGGGGATATTCTTGTTAAAATCAACGGCAAAGATATAAAAGATGTTCTGGACTATCGCTTTTATATCAACGATTCAAAGCTTGTTCTTACACTTAAAACCGATGAAGGCAAATCAAGAATTGTTTCAATCCGCAAAGGCGAATTTGAAGATATCGGTCTTGAGTTTGAAACATATCTTATGGACAAGCAAAGAAGCTGCAAAAACAAGTGCATATTCTGTTTTATTGATCAGCTGCCCGAAGGCTTGCGAGATTCGCTCTATTTCAAAGATGATGATTCGAGGCTTTCTTTCCTTTTCGGTAATTATATAACGCTGACCAACCTTGACGATTCCGAGGTTCAGCGTATTATTGATATGCATATCAGCCCCGTCAACGTTTCGGTTCATACAATGAATCCTGAACTGAGAGTTAAAATGATGAAGAATCCACGCTCAGGTGAATCTCTTGCTTATCTTAAAAGGTTCGCCGATGCCGGAATTGCGCTCAACACCCAGCTTGTTCTCTGCCCGGGAATCAACGACGGAGCTGAGCTTGAATTCAGTCTAAGAGAACTTTTTAAGCTTTATCCGGCTGTTCAAAGCGTTGCTGCTGTGCCTGTCGGTCTTTCTGACCACAGAGAGAAGCTTTATCCGCTTGAACCGTATACTCCGGAGACAGCATCCCATGTGATTGACATGATTGACCGCCTGAATGAAGAATTCCGCAAAGAAAACGGAACTGTTATTGCCTATGCGGCGGATGAGTTTTATCTTAAAGCCGGCAGAAAGATGCCTGAACCTGAATATTATAACGGCTACTCACAGCTTGAAAACGGTGTTGGAATGTGGGCTCTTTTGAAAGAAGAATTCTTACAGGCTCTTGAAGAATGCGAAGTGAAAGAAAAAAACAGAACTGCGGCAATTGTAACGGGAAAGGCGGCTTTTCCGCTTATATCTGAGCTTGCTGCTGAAGCTATGAAAAAAATTAAAGGCTTGACCTTGAATGTTATTGAGGCGGAAAACAAGCTTTTCGGCAAAATGATAACGGTTTCAGGCTTGCTGTGCGGTGATGATATTTATTCGGCCGTCAGCGGCAAGGTATTGGGAGAAGAACTTATTGTTCCGCCCAACTGTCTTAAAAATAACAGCGAGCTGTTCCTTGACGATATGACGGTTACTGAGCTTTCGGAAAAACTCGGTGTAAAAGTTACTGCAAACGGCAGTTCAGGTGAAGAATTGCTTGAAGCAATGTTAGGAGGTAATTAAATGGCAGGTAATGTTGTGGCAATTGTCGGCAGACCCAATGTCGGCAAATCCACTCTTTTTAATAAACTTGTCGGGGCAAGACTTTCCATTGTGGATGACACTCCCGGCGTTACAAGAGACAGAATATTCGGTGACTGTGAGTGGCTCGGCCGTCATTTCACATTGATTGATACAGGCGGTATTGAGCCGCAGTCTGATGATATTATTCTTAAACAGATGAGAAGGCAGGCTCAGCTTGCCATTGACAGCGCAGAGGTTATCATTCTTGTTACCGATATCCGTTCAGGAGTTGTTGCAACCGATATGGAGGTTGCGAGCATGATGCAAAAAAGCGGCAAGCCCGTTATTCTTTGCGTTAATAAGTGCGATACTGTCGGTGAGCTTCCGCCCGATTTCTATGAATTCTATAATCTTGGGTTGGGTGACCCGATTCCCGTTTCATCTGTTCACGGCCACGGAACCGGTGATTTGCTTGATGAGGTTCTTAAGTATCTTCCCGGCGAAGAGGAGACAGACGAAGAAGGTGCTGAATACATCAAGGTTGCCGTTATCGGTAAGCCGAATGTAGGCAAATCTTCTCTCGTTAACGCTGTTCTCGGTGAGGACAGAATGATAGTTTCCAACATTGCCGGCACAACAAGAGATGCAACGGACTCTGTTGTTGAAAACGAACACGGCAAGTTTATCTTTATTGATACTGCGGGTCTTCGCCGTAAGAGCAGGGTTTATGACCAGATTGAAAAGTATTCGGTTATCCGAGCAAGAATGGCGGTTGAAAGAGCTCAGGTCTGCGTTATTATGATTGATGCTATTGAAGGCTTTACCGAGCAGGATTCCAAGGTTGCCGGCATAGCACACGAAATGGGCAAAGCCTGCATAATTGCCGTTAACAAATGGGATGCCGTTGAAAAAGACGGCAAAACAATGGACACTTACCGCAAAGACCTTATGAAAGATTTTGCTTTTATGTCCTATGCTCCCATAATCTTTATTTCAGCTAAAGAAAAAATCAGGCTTGACCGCCTTTTCACACTTATCAAGTTTGTTGATGAGCAGAACGCTATGCGTATTTCAACCGGCAAGCTCAACGATGTTCTTGCCGAGGCAACTGCAAGGGTTCAGCCGCCTACAGATAAGGGTAAACGCCTTAAGATTTACTATATGACCCAGGCTTCAACAAGACCGCCAACATTTGTATGCTTTGTCAACAATGCCGAGCTTTTTCATTACAGCTATCAGCGTTATCTTGACAATCAGATTAGAGAAGTTTTCGGTCTTGAAGGAACACCTACCAAAATGGTTATCCGTGAAAGAGAGAAAAACAAAAAATGATAGTTTTGGGAATTGACCCCGGTTATGCCATAGTCGGCTGCGGAGTTGTTGAATATCAGAGCAACCACTTCAGGATGCTGACTTACGGCGCAATAACCACTCAGGCGCATACTCCTTTCAATGAAAGAATTGAAAAAATCTTCGATGAGGCTGATGCGCTTATAAAAAAATTTAAGCCCGATGCAATGGCGATTGAAAAGCTGTTTTTTAACACTAACCAAAAAACGGTTATCGACGTTGCTCAGGCGAGGGGAGCTTTGGTGCTTGCTGCTCAAAAAAACGGAGTGCCGATTTTTGAATATACCCCTCTTCAGGTTAAGCAGAGTGTTGTCGGTTACGGCAGAGCAGAAAAAAAACAGGTACAGGAAATGATACGCATTATGCTAAACCTTGAAAAAATCCCGAAGCCTGATGATGCTGCCGATGCTCTTGCGATGGCAATTTGCCATTGCCACAGCGCAGGTTCACTTATAGGCTCTCTTAACCTCAGACGATAAAATCAAAGGAGCAGACTTATGTTTTACAGTATTACGGGTACAGTAGTTTTCAGCGATGAAAACAGCGTTGCCGTTGATTGCAACGGCGTTGCTTTCCGCCTTTTTACAACTCTGAATACTCTCAAAAAATGTGCCCCCGTCGGCGAAAAGCAAACTCTTTATACAGTTTTGAATGTCCGTGAGGATGCCCTTGATCTTTTCGGTTTTGCTGACAAGAATGAGCTTGATTGCTTTAAGCTTCTTACAAGCGTTTCGGGCGTTGGTCCCAAAGCAGGTCTTGCCATTCTTTCACAGCTTACCCCTGATAAGCTTGCACTCAGCGTTGCGGGTGGTGACGTTAAAGCGATAACTGCTGCCCAAGGTGTTGGTCCGAAGATAGCTCAAAGAGTTGTTCTTGAGCTTAAAGGTAAGCTTGACGGGTTTGCTCTTGATTCAAAAGCTCTCGGTGATATTGCGGCGGCTCAAAAAGCTACCGTAAGCTACGCAGGCGAGGATGCTGTAAATGCACTTGTTATGCTTGGTTATTCCCGCTCGGAAGCAAGCATAGCTGTCGGTAAGCTTGACGGTAACCTTTCAACCGAAGATATGATAAAGCAGGCACTCACAATGCTTGCGAGGAATTTATAAGGAGGAATAAAACGTGGATTTTGATATGGAAAACAGAATAGTCGCTCCCGATTTTTCCTCCGCAGAGGACAGCGACATTGAGTTTTCTCTCCGCCCTAAAACCCTTTCCGAATATATCGGTCAGGACAAGGCGAAAGAAAACCTTTCGGTATATATTGAAGCTGCACGCCGCAGAGGCGAACCGATTGACCATATTTTGCTTTACGGTCCTCCCGGTCTTGGTAAAACAACGCTTGCCGGAATCATCGCAAATGAAATGGGCGTTAATTTCAGGGTTACAAGCGGCCCTGCAATTGAAAAACCAGGCGATTTGGCGGCTCTTCTTACAAACCTTAACGAAGGCGACGTTCTTTTTATTGACGAAATTCACCGCCTTTCAAGAGCAGTTGAAGAAGTCCTTTATCCTGCAATGGAGGATAACGTTCTTGACATCATTATCGGCAAAGGTCCTTCGGCTCGCTCAATTCGCCTTGATTTGCATAAGTTTACGCTTGTCGGTGCAACAACAAGAGCAGGCCAGCTCAGTGCTCCGCTGCGTGACCGCTTCGGCATTCTTTTGAGGCTTGAGCTTTATTCACCTGAGCAGCTTTCGCAGATTGTTAACCGCAGTTCAGGTATTCTCGGTATTGATATTGATCCCGACGGAGCTATGGAAATTGCATCCCGTTCAAGAGGAACTCCCCGTATTGCAAACAGACTTCTTAAAAGAGCCAGGGATTACGCTCAGGTTATTTGCGACGGTCAGATAACAAAAAATGCATCATCTCTTGCTCTTGATAAAATGGAAATTGATGCTCTCGGTCTTGACTCAATTGACAGACTTATCCTCAGAACAATGATTAAAAATTACAACGGCGGCCCCGTAGGGCTTGAAACGATTGCGGCCGCAATCGGAGAAGAAGCCGTTACCATAGAAGATGTTTATGAACCTTATCTTATGCAGGTTGGATTTTTAAGCAGAACGCCGAGAGGCAGAACGGTTACACCTGCAGGCTATGCCCACCTCGGTATTCCTATGCCGGGTCAGCAAAAATTTGATGTTTAAATGAAAGGAACCGTCTTATGAGAACAGCTGATTTATGGAAAGATTATGAGCTTATAGATTGCTCTGACGGTGAAAGACTTGAACGCTGGGGTGACATTATTCTTGTGCGCCCAGACCCTCAGGTAATCTGGAAAACTCCCAAAGAAAATCCGCTGTGGTATAATCCCCACGCAATATATAACCGTTCAAACACGGGCGGCGGCCACTGGCAGGTATGTAAAAAAATGCCTGATGTGTGGCAGATAGGCTTTGAAGAACTTAAGTTTAACATAAAAACAATGGGTTTTAAGCATACGGGTCTTTTCCCTGAGCAGGCTGTTAACTGGAAAATGACTGCCTATATCATCAAAAACGCAGGCAGACCCGTTAAGGTGCTCAACCTTTTTGCTTATACGGGAGGCGCAACCGTTGCCGCTCTTAAAGCAGGAGCAAGTGTAACTCATGTTGACGCTTCAAAAGGCATGACTCTCTGGGCAAAGGAAAACGCCGCCTCAAGCAAGCTTTCCGATGCTCCTGTAAGATGGCTTGTTGATGACTGTATAAAGTTTGTTCAGCGTGAAATCCGCAGAGGCAATAAATACGATATTATAATCATGGACCCTCCCTCATACGGCAGAGGTCCTGGCGGCGAGGTCTGGAAGCTTGAAAATGAGGTTCACGGTTTTGTTGAGCTTTGCACTGAGCTTCTGACGGAAGAATCGCTCATGGTTCTTATTAATTCTTACACAACGGGTCTTTCACCAAGTGTTATGGAATATATTCTCGGTGAAACCGTTCAGAAAAAGTTCGGCGGTTCAACAACGGGCGAAGAAATCGGAATTCCCGTTTCTTCAAAGCCCGGCCGAGTTCTTCCTTGCGGTGCAAGTGCCGTTTGGCTCGGCAAAAATGTAAAATAAAATCAAACGGGGGATAAAAATGAAAAGCATAAAACCCGGCAGAGGCCCTTCAATGATGGGCGGCGTTATGGGCATTGCAGCTGCTCTTTTCGGCGTGTTCTGGATAATTATGGCTGTTTCGATGGGCGCTTGGTTCATGGCTCCGTTCGGCTTGATTTTTATCGGTGTTTCAGTTTTTAAAGCTGTTTATAATTTCAAAAATGCTACGGACAAAAACCGTTATTCGGAATATGACATTACCGATGAGAATGAAGAACCCGACCCCTGGAACGAAAAATTCGGAGAAAAAAGAGATAATAATTGTGATGTAAAACCTCAAACGCTTGCAGACAGCAGATATTGCCCATATTGCGGTGCAAAGGCTGCTCCCGATTTTGAGTTCTGCAATGTTTGCGGAAAGAAAATACCTTAAACATTCTGATAATATATATCCGTCACGGAGGAAATCCGATGAGTGAAAAAATAATTGAATTTAATAATGTTTCATTTGCTTATGATATTGGTGACGAAGAAGAACAGGCGCAATCCGTTCCGGCCCTCTTTGGCGTTGACCTTATAATAAACAAAGGTGAGTTTGTGGCTGTTCTTGGCCATAACGGCTCGGGTAAAAGCACCCTTGCAAAGCTTTGCAACGCAATTTATGAGCCCACAAGCGGCACCGTAACCGTTAAAGGCATTCAGGCGACCGATGAAGATAAGGCTGATGAAATCCGCCGTATAGTCGGTATGGTTTTTCAGAACCCTGATAACCAGATTGTTGCAACAATTGTTGAAGACGATGTAGCGTTCGGTCCTGAAAATCTCGGTATTGAGCCCAAAGAAATCCGCCGCAGAGTTGATGAAGCTCTTAAAGCGGTTAATATGTATGATCTGCGCCACCGTGAGCCTCATAAGCTTTCGGGCGGTCAGAAACAAAGAGTTGCAATCGCAGGTGTAATTGCAATGCAGACGGAATGTATAGTTCTTGATGAACCGACCGCAATGCTTGATCCTATGGGAAGAGCTGAGGTTATGCATACGATAAAACGTCTCAATAAAGAGCTCGGCATAACCGTTGTGCTTGTAACTCATTTTATGGATGAAGCCGTTCAAGCTGACAGAGTTGTTGTTATGGACAGCGGTAAAATTGTTATGCAGGGCTCACCGAGGGATATTTTTTCTCAGGTTGAGGCTTTGCGTTCATACGGTCTTGATGTTCCGCAGTCAACCGATCTTTGCCATTTGCTCGGTGTTCAGAAAAGCGTGCTTACCGTTGATGAATGTGTTAACGAAATCGCAGCTATGCTCGGAGGTGCGCAATGACACACGCAATTGAAATTAAAAATCTGACCCACTATTATTCAAAGGGAACCGTTCAGCAGGTTGCCGCAATTGATAACGTGAGTCTTACAATAGAAAAAGGCGAGCTTGTAGGCATAATCGGTCATACAGGTTCGGGCAAAAGCACCCTTATATCTCACTTCAACGGTCTTTTAAAGCCGGATGAAGGCCAGGTGCTTGTTAACGGAATTGATATCCACAAAGACAAAGAAACTCTCAGAGATACCCGTTTCAAGGTTGGTCTTTGCTTTCAGTATCCCGAATACCAGTTGTTTGAAGAAACTGTTTTTAAAGATATAGCCTTCGGTCCCAAAAATATGAAGCTTTCTGAAAAAGAAATCAAAGAAAGAGTTATGAAAGCTGCCGCATTTGCGGGTGTAAAAGGAGAACATCTTAACAAATCACCGTTTGACCTTTCAGGTGGTGAAAAAAGAAGAGCTGCTATCGCAGGAGTTCTTGCAATGGAGCCGCAAATCGTAATTTTTGATGAGCCTGCTGCAGGACTTGACCCTAAAGGCAGAAAAGACCTTGTTGAGCTTATAGCCAATTACCGTAAGCAAACAGGCAGCACGGTTATAATAGTTTCTCACAGTATGGAAGACATTGCCTCAATGGCAGACAGAGTAATAGTTATGAACAAAGCCTCCGTTGCAATGCAAGGCACTGTTGATGAAGTTTATTCAAGAGGCGACGAGCTTCGCTCAATGGGGCTTAATGTGCCCGAAATCACTGAAATATTCGGCCGCCTCAGGGCAAAAGGTATTAATGTGCCTGCCAATATCTATACAGTTGCCGACGGCGTTGAAGCAATTAAGAAGCTTGTTTCGTGGAGGTGCTCCGAATGATAAGAGAAATAACCATAGGTCAGTATTATCCGGGCAAGTCGTGGCTTCATAAACTTGACCCGAGGATGAAGCTTATACTGACTCTTGCAATTATAGTTGTGATTTTTCTTTGCAAAAACTTTTTTTCTCTCGGAGTTATCGCACTGACAGCTGTTTTGGCAGCCGTTATTTCAAAAGTGCCTGCCAAAATGATTTTAAAGAGCCTTAAGCCGATTGTAATAATTCTTATTTTTACAGCAGTTCTCAATATTTTTTATACTGCAGGCGGAGATGTTTATTTTGAGTGGTGGAAAATTCAGATAACCGAAAAAGGTGTTAACACGGCTATCTTTACTATGGTAAGAATTGTTTCTCTTGTTGTTATAAGCTCTTTGCTTACTTATACAACAACTCCCACAATGCTTACAGACGGGCTTGAAAGAATTCTCTCACCACTTAAATTCTTCAAAATAAAAGTTCACACTCTTGCAATGATGATGACCCTTGCGCTCAGGTTTATTCCTACTCTTATTGAAGAGATTGACAGAATTATGAATGCTCAGAAAGCGAGAGGAGCTGACCTTGAAACGGGCAGCATAATTCAGAGAGCAAAAGCACTTATCCCTATTTTTATTCCGCTTATGGTTTCTTCTTTCAGAAGGGCATATGAGCTTGCTTTTGCAATGACTTGCCGATGTTATACAGGCGGTGAGGGAAGAACAAGAATGAAGCAGATGAAGCTTGCTTTGCGTGACATTGCGGCACTTGTGGCTGTTATGGTTATTACAGGCGGAATAATTGTTCTTAACCGATTTTTTGAAGCAGTAATCTAAAGGAAGATTAAAATGCGAAATTTATTACTCACAATTCAATTTGACGGTTCGGCTTATCACGGATGGCAGGTTCAGCAAAACGCCGTTACCGTTCAGCAAACGTTGCAGGATGCTTTGCAGCAGATTTGCCGTAACCGTGATAATATTGTTGGTTGTTCGCGCACGGATGCAGGCGTTCACGCTAATATGTATTGTTGCAATATGAGAACCGAAAGTCTTATAGAGTGTGATAAGCTCGTCAATGCGCTTAATGCACTGTTGCCTAGGGACATTGCGGCACTTTCGTGTGAAGAGGTTGATTTTGATTTTCACGCCAGATATGACTGCAAATCAAAAGAATATATCTATAAAATTTGGAATTCGCCTAATAAAAGTCCGTTTTTGTATGCTTATTCCGTGCATCATAAATACCGCCTTGACGAAGCATTCCTTGACAGGCAAGCCAAGGATTTTATCGGCACATATGATTTTTCTTCTTTTTGTGCTGCGGGCAGCAGCGTTGAAGATACGGTCAGAACTGTTATGAACGCTTCTGTTGAACGTGACGGGGATATGGTTATATTTAGAGTTGAAGCTGATGGTTTTCTTTATAATATGGTAAGGATAATGGTTGGCACATTGCTTGACATTTCAAAAGGCAAAATTCCCAAGGATTCAATAAAACAGATAATTTCAGCCAAAAACAGGTTTGCGGCAGGTCAGACTGCCCCTGCCCGAGGCTTATATCTTAATAAAATTCATTATTAAAGGGGAGGGGAAGAATGAAAAAGAAAAAATCAAATATAATTAATCTGGAACAAAAAAGAGCTGAAATAACCTTTAAAAATCTTCTCAGACTGCTGAGAATTCCCGTTGTTATTTTGGCTGTATTGATTGCTTTGTTTCTCAGCTTCAGGCTGATGGGCAATGTTGCAGTTTCAAACATAACTGACGGAATAAGGCATGTTAAGCTTTTGTTCCGTCCCTCAAACGGATATCCGTATTCGATTGAATCGGGCAATATAGATTCAATCGGCTCGGATTTGATTGTTACAGATGAAAAAGAAACTGCTATTCTTGATTCGTCGGCAAGGGAAAGATATTCGTTCCAACTTGATTCTCCTGATTCAAAAGTGATTACCAAAAACGGAAGAGCTCTTATTTACGGCAACTCATCTTCTGTTGTAACCCTTGTCAGCAAAACTGAAACTCTGGGTACCGTTAAAACGGAAAAGGGCGTTGCGGCGGCTGATTTAGCTTCAAACGGAGCATTTGCCGTTTCTTGCCCGTCAGATAAAATACAAAGCGTGTTGACAGTTTATAATAATCGCTTTGCAACGCAGTTTCGCTGGAATTGCTCTGACGAAAGAATTACATCAATCGGACTTTCCGATAACGGAAAAAAAGTTGCCATAGCAGCAATCGGAGCAACAAATGCTGAGATTTATACAAGGTTTATAATTTTTGATACTGACGAAACAGAACCCATTGCAGATATCAGGCTCAACGGGACTCTGATATTTAAAACGGTTTTCACAGGCTCAGGCAAGATAATTGCTGTTGGTGACAACAGAACGGTTATTTATAACAGCAAAGGTGAAACATCAGAGGAAATAACCTATGCTGAAAACAGCGTTTCAGCCATCGATTCAGATTCTGACGGCAACACACTTGTTTGTCTTGATGAATACGGCGGAACGCAGTCAAAACTTATTATAATTAAATCAAACGGCAAGAAGTCAGCTGAAATTGTTGTTAACGGTGTTCCGGATGCTGTTGATATTTCCGATAACCGAACAGCTGTTTCAGTTAACGGTGAAATAATCAGATATTCGCTCAGCGGAAAAGAACTTGAACGCTATCAGCCTCTTGGCAAAACGGGCGATATTGTTGTTACTTCAGGCTCAGTTTATTCAACTGAAAGCGGATATATCCGTAAATATTAATAAGGAGGCGTTTTATGGGAACAACAGAAACATTGCCGCTTATTATTGACGGAATTCTTCTTTTGATTTTAATTCTCAGCATTGCAGACGGATATAAAAAAGGTTTTGTCCGCATTGTTTTGTCCGTTGTTGCGCTTATTGTTTGCGTTGCGGCGGCTAATGAATGCTCGCTTCCGGCGGCAGAAGCTGTTAACAAAGCTTTTGTTCACGATGCAGCGGTAGAATACATAACGGAAACAGTAAGCAATAAAGCTGAGGAAAGTACGGAAAGCATAATAGCTCAGATACCCGAAGGAATAAGAAAAGTTGCGGAAGAAAACGGCATTTCACTCAACGGAATAGCCGAAAAGGCAAGCAATAAAGAATCTTTAAAGCCTGAGTGTGAGAAATTGGTCACAAAGGCGGAGGGAATTGTTATAATCCCAGTGCTTAAACTTTTGTGCTTTGCAGCTTTATATTTTATATTCCAGGCTGTTTGCTCTGTAATAATCCGATTTATAAACAGAGTGTTCAAATTGCCCGTGATAAATGGTTTGAATAAAGCTCTCGGCGCAATTTGCGGCGGAGCAAAAGGAGCGGTTGCTGTTGCGGTTATATGCCTTATTATAGTTTCGCTTCAGCCGCTTTACAGTTCAATCCCATTCGGTCAGGCAGTTGCCGACACAACAGTTATGAATGCGGTCTATAATTTAACTTCAGAACTTATAGGATAAAAGGAGGACTAATAATATGAAAGACGTTTTGAAAAAATATTTTACAGGATGCTTAACAATCCCTAATCTTCTCTCGTTCATCAGAATTTTGCTCATCCCCGTTTTTGGTGTTCTTTTCTATAAAGGATATTACGGCTGGTCGGTTCTTGTGCTTGCACTTTCAGGTTTGAGCGACTTTTTTGACGGAAAAATTGCCCGCAAATTTAATCAGATAAGCGAGCTTGGCAAAATGCTCGACCCCATTGCCGACAAGCTTACTCAGATAACAATTGCAATTATTTTCTATCTCACATTCAGCAACAGCAGTGACGAAACCGTTAAGGCTTTCAGTTGGGTTTTCCTTGTTTTCCTTATTAAGGAAGCTGTTATGATTGTTGGCGGTGCAATTATGATTATGTTCGGTCTTACCCCCGTTGCGGCTGAATTGCCCGGCAAAATCGCAACGTTTGTTTTCTATTTTGTAATGATTCTTATTGTTGCTTTTGGCCCCGATGTAGGTATGCTTAAGGATTTCTTCACTCTTCCCGCAACTGTGATGATTGTTCTTGTGGCAATAAGCGTTATTCTCACTCTGGTTGCATTTTTCAGTTATGTTCCCGGTGTTATCAGCCAGATTAAAGAAAAGAAAGCAAAAAAATAATCGTAAAGGACTTTTAGCGAATGAAACAGGTTTTATGTGCAAGATGTAAAAAAAGACCCGCAATGTTTTTTGTTACCAAGGTAGAAGGTGAAAAAACATCGCAGGAAGGTCTTTGCATCAAATGTGCAATGGAAATGAATATAGGCCCTGTTAAGCAGATTATGCAGAGCATGGGCATTTCTGAGGATGAAATTGACGACGTAAGCGAGCAGTTTGAGGCAATGTTCGGCGAAGACGGCGGCTTCGAGCCCGGCGGTGCAGGAACGATGCCCTTTCTCCAAAACTTCGGCGCAATGAGCGGTAATGACGGCGGCGAAAGCAAAACGTCATCCGATTCAACCGAAGAGAAAAAGAAAAAATGGGGCGGCAGAAAGAATAAAGAAAAAGAGCAGGATGAAAAGAAGCGCAAATTCCTTGGTCAGTACTGTACTAATCTTACCGCCAAGGCTAAGGCAGGGAGAATTGACCGTATTATCGGCAGAGAAAACGAGATTTACAGGGCAATTCAGATCCTTTGCAGAAGAACAAAGAACAACCCCTGTCTTATCGGTGAGCCCGGTGTAGGTAAAACTGCAATTGCAGAGGGCCTTGCGCTCAAAATAGCTTCGGGTGATGTTCCCGCAAAGCTTAAGGACAAAGAAATCCATCTCCTTGATCTGACAGCTCTTGTTGCCGGAACTCAGTTCAGAGGTCAGTTTGAAAGCCGTATCAAAGGGCTTGTTGATGAGGTTAAGAGCGAAGGTAATATTATTCTCTTTATTGATGAAGTTCACTCACTTGTCGGTACGGGCGATGCCGAAGGCTCAATGAATGCTGCCAACATCCTCAAGCCTTCTCTTTCAAGAGGCGAAATTCAGATTATCGGTGCAACAACCTTTACCGAATACAGAAAATATATTGAAAAAGATGCTGCTCTCGAGCGCAGACTCCAGCCCGTTAAGGTTGAAGAACCTTCGATTGAACAGACATGCGAAATGCTTAAGGGTGTTAAGGATTATTACGAGGATTTCCACAGAGTCAGAGTCAGTGATACGCTTATTGAAAAGGCTGTTGTTCTTTCCGAAAGATATATCAATGACAGGTTTTTGCCTGATAAGGCAATTGACCTTCTTGACGAAGCATGCACCTGCGCAAATTTAAGAAACAAGAATATCAGCAATTATGAAGCAGCTCTTATTCAGCTTGCTGATCTTGAAGCTCATGAAGCCGAGCTTATGGATACAACAGAAGAAGCTGATTATGAAGAAATAGCAAAGGTTAAGGCAGAGCTTATTCAGAAACGTGAAGAGGTTGAAAAACTTGAAAAGCTTGCCGAAGATAACAAAGTGACAGAGGATGACCTGGCTAAAGTTATTCAGCTTTGGACGGGAATACCTGCAAGCAAGGTTATTGAAAGCGACCTTCGCCGCCTTTCAAGCCTTGAATCCAATCTGAAATCCAAGCTTATTGGTCAGAATGAAGCAGTTGAGCTTGTCAGCGCGGCAATCAGAAGAGGCAGAGTGCGTATCAGTCCCAGAAGAAGACCGGCGTCCTTTATATTTGTTGGTCCTACGGGCGTGGGTAAAACCGAGCTTGTAAAGCTGCTTGCAAAAGAGCTTTTTGAAACTCCTGAAACTCTTATCAGGCTTGATATGAGTGAATTTATGGAAAAACACTCGGTTTCAAGAATTATAGGTTCACCTCCCGGCTATGTAGGTTATGATGAAGCTGGTCAGTTGACCGAAAAAGTTCGCCGCAAGCCTTATTCTGTTGTTCTGTTTGATGAGATTGAAAAAGCTCACCCCGATGTTATGAACATTCTCCTTCAGATTCTTGATGAAGGTAAGATTACCGATGCGCAGGGCAGAAATGTCAGCTTTGAAAATACTGTTATTGTTATGACGTCAAATGCAGGCAGCAACAGAGGTGCAGGTGCTCTCGGTTTTGCAAAAAGCAAGAATGAAGCCAGCAAGGACAGAGCACTCAAGGCTCTTTCCGAATTCCTCAGACCCGAGTTTATAGGCAGAGTTGACGAGGTTGTTGTGTTCAATGACCTTACTCAGGAGGATTATGAGAGAATTGCTAAGCTTATGCTTGAGGAACTCGTTGACCCGCTTGGCGATAAAGGCATTGATTTCACATGGGATGATAACGCAACACAGACCATTGCCCGTCTTTCGGTTGACGGAACAAGAGGTGCCCGCGATTTGCGTAACGTTATCAGACGTAACGTTGAGGATGTTATAACAACAAAAATTGTTGAAGCTGTTGACGGTGAAACAATAAATTCTGTTTCACTCACAGCAGAAGACGATAATATAATTTGCAATTTTGCATAAACAAAAAGCGTTGGCAGAAATCAATCTGTCAACGCTTTTAAGTTATGTTTTGTTTTTATGCTACAAATATTTTGCAGATTATTTCAAAGAAGAATGAGAGATAAAGATTCATTTTGCCAAGTATATCTCTTGCGGCATCTTCAATGTTTGCAAAATTATCAACAGGTGCACCGTAGCCTTCAATAACGCCATTGTTATCGTTAACTCCGTCGCTGTCATAAGCAAACTCATAAATAAGAGGAGCTGCAATTGAAAGCAGAAAGTATTCACCTGCGGTTACGGGCCCGAAAACTTCTGTACCAAGCTTTGTAAGTTCTTTTGAAATTCCATTAATTCCAAGGTCTGCAAGCAAATCGTTGGCTGCACCGAGGAAAATTTCATCATTAACCGTTGAAAGGTCATCAAGAAGAATAAGAGCAACTGTTCTTAAGAATATTTTAACTTCTTTGCTGTGAAGGTTGTAAGGTTCTTCGCCTGCATAATGGTAGGCAACAAGGTCGGTCGCAAGGTCCCAAGCGGTTTCGTATTCGCTGTCAGGAATATCAATGTTATATTCCTTTGCAAGCTCCTGAACACCGCCCTCGCCGTAAAGCGGAGCGTTGAGAATGTTGAGGAGACCGTCAACAGCAGTGAAAACAAGGTCGGCGTAGAAAGCATCTTCATCAATGCCGAGCTTTTCTCTTGAAAGTGAAAGTTCAAGGCGGTATTCAACGCCTGCTTTGAGGAAGCCCTTTGCGTAATCGTTAAGTCCGGCTTCCATAAGAGCAAGCTGATCTTCAGAATAACCGTTAACGGTTGCTGTCAGAGCATCGAGGTCAATTGAATCAACTGTTTTTGCTTCGTATTTGATTGTATCCTTAGTAAGGTTAATAACTCTGTACTGAAGAGGATACATTGTGAGGGAGGTATTGGCAAAATCGTAAATCACATTGCCTGAAGTGCTTGTGAAAGAAGTAACGTCGCTGCAATGTTCATGACCTGTGAAAACAAGCTTAATACCGTGGTTGGCAAAAAGATTGGCAGTTGAATAGTGGAATTTAATAATGAAATTGCGGCTGAGAAGTCTCTGGAGAGGCATATGGTCAAGAAGATTGTGGTGCATCATAAGGATGGGATGTCTGCCTTCTTCAAGGGCTTTGTCAGCCTCGTCGCAAACCCACATGACTTCATCAATGCTCAAACCGTCTTCGGTTGATTTTGAAGGGTCGCAGCTGTCAAGGGCAATAAGGCGGTATTTGCTGCCCAAATCAGCAGTATATGAGCAGTTTTCTTCTGAAACATAAAGAGCTTCATCGAAACCGAACTGAGCATAGATTTTCTTGAAATCATCATTCTTGGTGTCGATATCAGCTGCACCTACATCGTGATTACCGGGTGTGACATAAACCTGTTTGCCTGATGTTTCTTCAAACGCTTTAAGTTTAGCGGCTACATCATAGTGCTCCTGATGAATTGTTCTGCCGTTATCGGCAAGGTCACCGGGGATAAGAACAAATTCAATCTCATCGTTTTCTGCAGCCTGGCGGAGAAACTCGTCAATGATAAAACCGCTTTCGTCTTCCATAGCTGCTCTTCTGTTGGCATACCAATAGATTTCATCGTCAATGGGTCCTTCAAGATCTTCTCTGGGAAGATTGTAATGAAGGTCAGAAGCAACGGCAAAGCTCATAGCATAGTCATCTTCAGCGGCAAATGCTGTTATGCCGACTGCGAGAGAGGATATAACCAGAATAACTGAAAGAAAAGCTGATAAGAGTTTTTTCATATAAACACCTCTGATTTAATGTGATAAACTATTATATCACAGTTTGCAAAAAATGTATATATTTTTTTAAAATATATATTCAGTTGAAAAAAACAACTGTTTATGTTAAAATACCGTAGAACGAAACGGAAACAGGTGAAAATCCTGTACGGGCCCGCCGCCGTGAGGTGCACATAGTTTTGTATTCCTATCCGATGCCGCAAATCGGAGAAAAGCCATTGGGCATATGCCTGAGAAGGCGGATGCGAAGCACCAAGTCGAAATACTTTTCGTTCAATAGCCTTTCTTTTTATGCTGCGAGAGCCGGCTTTGTGAAAGGAATATAAAATTAAAGGAGAAATTCGCATGAAAAAAACACGATTATTAAAATCGTTGTCGTTTTTCCTTTGTGTTGTGCTTATTGCGGCTATGGCACTGCTTGCAACGGGTTGCAGCGGCAACAAAAAAACCGATGTTCTTACAACATCAAACTCTGCCATTGTTGAGGCACCTGAGCCCTCACAGGTCGGAACAGGCAAAACAAGCTTCAACTTTACCGTAACTGATGCAGACGGCAACAAAACGTCGTTTACTGTAAATACTGACAAAATCCTTGTTGGTGAAGCTTTGCAGGAACTCGGCCTTATCGAAGGTGAGGAAGGTCCTTACGGGCTTTATGTTAAAACCGTTAACGGAATTACTTATGATTACGATACCCACGGCAAATACTGGGCGTTTTATGTTGACGGCTCATATGCATCGGCGGGAGTTGATGTTACAGCTATAAATGCGGGGGCATCGTATGAGTTCAGAGCAGAATAAAGCAAGGCTTAACACAAAAGAAATTTGTGTTTTTGCTATGCTCGGCGCGTTGATGTATGCTTCAAAAGTTATAATGGAGCTTTTACCCAATATTCATCTTTTGGGTATGCTTATTACGGCGTTTACGATTGCCTACAGAAAAAAGGCACTTTATCCCATTTATATTTTTGTTTTTCTTAACGGCTTGCTTTCAGGCTTTGCGACCTGGTGGATACCTTATCTTTATGTCTGGACGGTTCTTTGGGGAGCTGTTATGCTTTTGCCAAAGAATATGCCGAAAAAGATTGCTCCGTTTGTTTATATGGCGGTTTGTGCGTTGCACGGTTTTCTTTTTGGCGTTATTTATGCTCCGGCGCAGGCTTTGCTTTTTGGTATGAATTTTGAGGGTATGCTTGCCTGGATTGCACATGGCTTGCCTTTTGACTTAACTCACGGTATAAGTAATTTTTGCTGCGGTGTTCTTATAGTGCCAATAGTTAATTTTCTTAATAAAGTTGATAAATACGTTAAGTGAGGAATGATTTTATGATATTCGCCAACCACGCTCACGTTTATCCGGAAGAAATAAGACCTTCAGGTTCTGTTGACAGCCTGATGCGTTTTCTTGATGAATGTTCAATTGATAAGGCTGTTGCGTTTGCAACTTTTCAGGATAAGCTTAATGAAAACGGAATGAATCAGAATTCAAACGAATGGCTTGCAAAGGCCATAAAGGGTAACGACAGGCTTGTAGGCTTTGGCGTTATTGATTTTGAAAGCGGAAATCTTAAAGAACAGGTTGAAAGAATTGCCGACCTCGGATTTAAAGGGCTGAAAATGCATCCGCCGTATCAAGAGTTTGTAATTGACGGTCCGGAGGCTTTTGAGGTTTATGAAAAAGCAGAGGAGCTCGGACTTTTCATATCGTTTCATTCCGGTATGCACTGGCACCGCCTGAAAGATAACAATGTTCTCCTTTTTGATGAAGTTGCGTGGAATTTTCCCAAGCTCAGGTTTAGCCTTGAGCATATAGGCGGATATCATTTCTTCAAAGATGCACTTGCGGTTATGTGCAACAATTCAAGAAATGAAGAAGGCGGAGTTTATGCAGGATTCACCAGTGTCAGTAATCGCAAAGGAAAAGGCGATGTGTGGGCTTTGACGGATGAACAATTGGAAACCGTAGTTTATCAAACCGGTGAAGATAACAGCATATTTGGAATTGATTTTCCGTTTTCAACAGCAGAAAACATAAAATATGACATTGAAAGAATAAAACGTCTTGATATTAGCGAAGAATGTAAAGAAAAGATTCTTGGCAAAACACTCGAAAAAATACTGTTTGAAAAATAAAAGCGCAAAGGCAGCATCAAAAGATGCTGCCTTCGCTTGTTCTATGGAGGTCTTGAGCGGCAAATAAATTTGCCTTTAAGGGATTTACATTTTATTTTCTGTTGATAATCTTTGCTCTGATACCTCTTGTTGCTTTTGCAGCTTTCTGAGCTGCGTTTACAGCGGTGAAACCGAGCTTGTTAATAATAAGGTCAGCTTCGCCCATAAGCTCCATATAATCATTGCAAAAGCCTTTTTTAAACTTGAAGATACCGTGGAGAGGGTTGCTTTCGTCAGGATAACCGCCTCTGAAATCGTAATATTTGCAGCCTCTTTCAATTGCCCACCGTATCATTTCCCATTGAACAAGATAATTTGGCATAACGTTGCGGTATTCGTTTGAGCTTGCACCGTAAACATACCATTCTTTGTCACCGCAGATAACGTTGAGAGCGCCTGCGATTGTTTTGCCGTCATATTTTGCAAGGTAAATTCTTGCATCGTCTCCAAATGCATCCATAATGCGTTCAAAATACGATGTATCTCTGGTTGCAAAGTTATCTCTTTCGCCTGTGATGAGCATAAGATCGTGGAATTCTTTACAGGCTTCCTTGCCCTTTATTTCTATGGTAACACCTTTTCTGGCGGCAAGGCGGGCGTTATAACGGGTTTTAGGGTGGAATGATGCCATAACCTCTTCTTCTGTTTTACCGCCTATATCGAGACGGAAAATATATCTTGCCTGGATAGTGTCAAAACCGGCTCCGTGGTCTTTGAAAGTAAAACCGATTTCTTTGAGAAGGTCAGTATATTCTGTGTTTGAAACCTGAGTGTCGGTGTCTATTTTGAATGTATAAGCCTTGTTCTTGATTCCGTATTCTTTAACTGCAAGTAAAAGAGCTTTTACGGTTTCTTTGTCTGAAAGGTCGCAAACAGGGCCTCTGGGTGCATACATCATTTTGAAAGGGGTCATTGGAATCTGGCGCAGCAAAACACCGCAGGCTCCGTTGATTTCTCCGCTGCTGTTTCTGCTTATAAAGCCTCTCCATTCCCATTCTTTTTTTACTTTGCCCCAGGCAGAGGTTTGCATCATATGGCCTTTTGGGTGAGAGCGCACAAATGCATCAAATTCCTGAGCGTTTTCAATTTTTACTGTTTCCATAGCGGCTCCTTTCAAATGTCTTTTGTTTTTAATGTTGCCGCTCTTTCAAGAAGAGCTGTTTTGGTGTTGGGGAGCTTTCCGTCCATAACTTCGTCAAGCAATGTCTCAAGCGTGGTTTTCATTTTTGGTGAGGGTTTGAATCCTATATCGGCAAGGTCATTTCCGCTTATTTTTAAATCGTTTATGCTGAAACAAGCCTCTTCTTTTTCAATCTCTTCAAGAATTTTAAAACCGATACAGTTTGCCGTTAATCCTTCCTCATAAAACCTTGGGTTTTGAGCGGTGAAATCTGCTTTGCGAATTTCAAAAAGCTCTTTGACAATGTCAAATCCAAGCTTTGAGATATATTTTTTATAAGTTTTTTTGCTTATTTTATCGGGTAAAAAATCGTGGTATTCAACAAGTGATAAAATATGATTTTTAAGTTTATTTGAAGTTTTAAATCTTATCAACGCTGTTTCTGCAATTTTTTTGCTTTGCTTTGCGTGAGAATAGAAATGGTCAATTCCGCTGCTGTCAGTTGTTTTAACGTGAGGTTTTCCGCTGTCATGGAAAAGAGCGGCCAACCTTAATTCAAGCCTTGGCTCAACGCTCTCAACAGCTTTTACAGTGTGACCCCAAACGTCAAATATATGCCGCTCGTGGTTTTGCGTGCAGTTTTCCATTGGCTCAAGTTCCGGTAAAATAAAGAAAATGACGTCAGAAAAATCTCTTAAAATTCTCCCTGCATCCTGACCGCAGAGCAATTTTGATAATTCTGTAAAAATTCTTTCAACTGAAATGTTTGAAAGCAAATGTTTGTTTTTGTGAATGCTTTCTGCAGTTTCTTTTTCAATATCAAAACCCAAAGTTGAAGAAAACCGCAAAGCTCTCAATATTCTTAAAGCATCCTCACCAAAACGAGTATCAGGATTGCCTACGCAGCGGATAATTTTGTTATCAATATCATTTTGTCCGTTGAAAGGGTCAACAATGCCGTCAAGCGGTGAGTATGCGATTGCGTTTACGGTGAAATCGCGCCGTGAAAGGTCTTTTTCAATGTCATCTGTAAAATCAACAGAATCAGGGTGTCTGTTATCCGAATAACCCTTTTCAATTCTGAAAGTTGTTATTTCAATCGGTTCGTTATCAATCAAAGCGGTAACAGTTCCGTGTTTTATTCCGGTTTCTATGATTCTGTAACCCTTAAGAGCTGCTTTGGTTTCTTCGGGCAATGCGCTTGTTGCAATATCCCAATCATTGATATCTTTGCCCATAAGCATATCACGGCAAGCTCCGCCTACAACGTAGGCCAAGTGGCCGTTACGGCGAAGAATTTCAATAACTCTATTGACTTGTGAAGAAATATTGATTACCATATTATCACACCGCAAACGGAGGTTGTTTAATGAATATACAAATTTTTGGAACAAATAAATGTTTCGACACCAAAAAAGCTCAGCGTTATTTTAAAGAAAGAGGAATTAAATTTCAATTTGTTGATTTGACCCAAAGAAATCTCAGCAAGGGCGAGTATAACAGTGTTAAGGCTGCCGTTGGCTCAATGGAAGCTTTGATTAACGAAAATTCAAAAGCTTATGAAAAGCATTTTATCAAATATCTTGCAAGCAAAGAAGCTGTTGAAGAAAAGCTTCTTGAATTTGGTGAGCTTTATAAAACTCCCATTGTTCGTAACGGCAAGCAGGCTACTGTCGGTTATTGCCCCGATGTGTGGAAAACCTGGGATTAATATGCCTCAAATTTTGCAATTGTTGCAAAACATCTTGCTTTATTGATTACAAGCTTGAAATATCTTGCTCTCACTTCTTTGAAGCGGCAAATTCGTTTGTGACCGATGACAGTTTCTTTGGCGATTTTTTTCCATTTATTTCCGAGCTTTACATAAAGAGTAAAACTTTCAATCTGCTGACCTGTTTTGATGTTTTCGCCAAGAACAATTTTGTCTATGTCATATTCATCGCCAAGGTCAAGGACGAGCTCAGAACCGTTGGGGTCATCGCCTGAGTGCCAATATGAATCGGGGTATTCACTCAATGCCATTTGGCCTGTGTGCTTTTCATCAAGATGACGGTTATCGGTTATAATTGATCCTTCGGCAAGGTTTTCGTTAAAATCAATTTCAAGCTGTGCACCCATCGAAAGCAGGGTTTCAATGTCTTTTTCGTGAATCTTGCCTTCCGGTGTAGGCGGAATGTTGAGCAGAAAACTTGCGTTCGCACCAACTGAATTATAGTAAATATCCATCAGCTTTGAAAGCGGCTTCACGCTGTAGTCTTCGCTTTTGTGATAAAACCATCCCTTTCTTATCGAGGTGTCAACCTCGGCTGGGTACCATATAAGCTTATTGCATTTTTTGATAGCTTTTCTGCTTCCCAGGTCAAGATTGGTATGGTTTATTTTTTTAGGGGGTTTTGAAACATTTTGTTGGCTTTGGGCCGCAATGAGTTCAGCGTTGGAATAATAATAAGGAACAACACTCCATTCGCTTTTTCTGCATACACCGGCTTCGTTACCGCACCAGCGGACATCGGGGCCGGTGATGTTAATTGTTGCATTGGGTTGAAGTTCACGGATGAGTTTATAATAGCTATCCCAATCGTACTGCTGAACTTTTCCGTTTGGTCCTTCACCGCAAGCTCCGTCAAACCAAACGCAGAAAAGCTCTCCGTACCCGGTAAGAAGCTCGCGAAGCTGATTTATAAAAAATTTATTATATGCTTCGCCGCTGCCGTATGTTTCTTCATGCCTGTCCCAAGGTGATAAATATATACCAAACTTAAGGCCGAATTCTTTACAGGCTTTTGCGCATTCTGCCACAACGTCGCCTTTTCCGTCCATCCATTTGGAAGAGCGTACGCAGTGGTCAGTATATGCTGTTGGCCAAAGACAGAATCCGTCATGATGTTTAGCAGTAAGGATAAGGCCTCTCATACCCGAAAGCTTGCAAAGCTTAGCCCATTGGCGGCAGTCAAGGTCAGTGGGATTGAAAAGCTCGGGGTCTTCGTTGCCGTTGCCCCATTCGGAATCGGTGAAAGTGTTCATTCCGAAATGAATGAAAGAATAGAACTCAAGTTCTTGCCACTTAAGTTGCCTTTCACTGGGAACAATTGAAGCGGCATATTTAATATAATCGGGTGTTTTAGCCATTATATTCAACCTTTCTGTTATCGGATAATTTTTCAAGAACGCTTTGCCAATAATCCTGCGGAGTTTCAGCATCCATAGCGTAACGGATTAACCCAAGCAGGGAAGGGGAATCGAAAACGTAGCGGAACATTTCGGGCGGAAGCATTCCGCGATCTGCGTAAGCGAGGAGCCTGAATTTTTCAGCTTCATCTGAAGTAAGCGAAAGCTTACTGATAAGCTTTAAAATGTCGCAATCATCAGGTGGTGAATTGTTTTTGCCTTTTTCGATATTGCTGATATATTGAGCTGTTTTGTTAAGCTCGGCGGCAAGCTCGCCTTGCGAGAGATTGGCAGATTCTCTAACACGGCGCAACATAACACCGAATGGAGATGGTGAATACATTCAGGACTCCTCCTTTCACAGATTTTGAGGAAATATATTGAGCAAAGAAAACGGAATATTCAAACAATTAAAAGTATTTATTTCATAAATAAACAAATTTGTTTATTTATGAAATAAATATATCATATAAAAAAGAGTTTGTCAATATTATAAAAGAGACTTTATAATACTTTTTATATATAGTTATTATGCTTATTTTGAGCTATTGTATTGACGGTTATTGATATTTATTCTATAATTTAATACAATAAAATCCGCAGAGGTGAATTGCAATGAGATATGAAAATAATTGGGAATCGCTCAACCAAAGAGAGGTTCCTTCGTGGTTTGAGGATGCAAAGTTTGGCATTTTTATTCACTGGGGGCTTTACAGTGTACCTGCTTATGCACCCAAAGGCAAATATGCAGAATGGTACGGCTATCATTGTGATGAAATAGTTGAAAGAAGCCCTAATGATAAGGATTATTTTGATTATCATCAAAAAACATACGGTCCTAACTTCAAATATGCTGATTTTGTTGATAAATTTAAAGCCGAAAATTTTGATGCAGAGCAGTGGGTTAAGCTTTTTGAAGATGCAGGTGCGAAATATATGAACCTTGTTTCAAAGCACCACGACGGCTTCTGTCTTTATAAAACAAAATATGCATGGAATTGGAACAGCGTTGATGTTGGACCTCACCGTGATTTTTGCCGTGAACTTAAAGATGCCTGCGATAAGAGCGACGTCAGGTTCGGTGTTTATCATTCCGTTTATGAATGGTACCATCCTCTTTATCTGAAGAATCCTGAGGAATACGCAACTGAACATCTTATTCCTATGCTTAAAGAGCTGATCGAGGAATATCAGCCTGCAACTCTTTTCACAGACGGTGAATGGGAGCATCCCAGCTCGGTATGGCACAGTACAGAGTTTCTTCAGTGGCTTTATAACGAGTCAAGTGTAAAAGATTTTATAGTTCCTAATGACCGTTGGGGCAGCGAAACAAGAGGCAGACTCGGCGGCAATCTTACAACTGAATACGGCTTTGTTGGTTCTGCTGACGGCAGCGAAGAAATGATTGACAGAGTTGCTGAAGAATGCAGAGGTATCGGTGCTTCTTTCGGTTGGAACAGATTTGAAACACTTGAAGATTATCTTTCAGAAGATGAACTTATTAAGATGCTTGTTGACCTTGTTTCAAAGGGCAGCAACTTCCTTCTTAATGTCGGTCCTACCGATGACGGCAGAATTCCGGTTATTATGGAAGAAAGACTTCGTCAGCTTGGTAAGTGGATGAAGGTTAACGGTGAAGCTATTTATTGCAGCAGAAAATTTGCTGAAAGTGCTGATGAAAACATCAGATACACAAGAAATAAGGATAACAAAGCCGTTTATGCTTTCCTTTTCAAATATCCTATGGGTAAGGTTGTTTTTGAAGAGATTGATTATAAAGACGGCATTGCTGTTGAACTTCTCGGTTATGAAAAAGCAATTAAGGTAGTTAATGAGAATGGCAAGCTTGCGGTTGATTTTGGTTTTATTTCTCCCGAAGAAATCACTTCAAAATGCGTATACACAGTTAAAATAAAATAAAAAAGACGGCTCGCAGCAGGATTTCTGTTGCGAGCCGATTTGCTATAAAAGTGCGATTGGAAATATTTATTCAGCAATCATAACCAATTCGTTTATAAATTTTTCAAGCGTTGCTTCGTTCATTGCGCCCATATGAGAATTAACAAGATTGCCGAATTCATCAACAAGATAAGTTCTGGGTATTGAATATGCATTGTAAGCATAAGTTGCTTCAAATTGAGTGTCAAAGTATATCGGAAAAGAATAACCAGCATCGCTTACAAATTTTGATGCACTTTCAATTGTATCCTGATAACCGTCGGTCTGATTTACCATAAGAAAGACAATATATTCACCGTATTTTTTATATATGCTGTCAAATGCAGACATCTCAGAGCGGCAAGGAGCGCACCAGGTGGCCCAGAAGTTAATCAGAACAGGTTTGCCTGCAAAATCAGAAAGAGAAACAGGCTTGCCGTCGGCATCCGTAACGGTAAAGTCGGGTGCTTTAGAAGAATCAACAGGATTGGAGAAATCAGTAAAATCTTCGGTGACAGTTGCAACGGTTGTTTTTTCGCTGTAACTTTCAGAAAGCTTTGGGTACATAACAACCGCAGCGGCAATAATGCCTATAAATATTATTGAAATTATTATAAATGAAAGCTTTTTTGCCATAATAACACCTCAAGAAAAGAATGCAAGCATTGCGTTCATAAGCCCGCAAGCCATTAATATTCCTGTCAGAATAAGAAAAATTCCGCAAACCGTATTTATGATTTTGTAATGTTTTTTTATGAAAGTGAAAACCGAATGAAGCTTATCTATAAGCACTGCAGAAAAAAGAAACGGTATTCCCAAGCCAAGAGAATATGTCAGCAAAAGTAACGCGCCTTTCAGCGTTCCGCCGGCAGAGGAGGCTATCATAAGAGCTGAACCTAAAAAAGCACCTACACAAGGCGTAAGACTGACGGAGTATATTATTCCGAAAACAAATGCAGATAGTACACCTGTGATACTGTTAGCCTTATTTATGCCTTTGAAAAACGGGAGCTTGATAATTTCAAGGTAACTGAGACCGAAAATGATAACAATAATACCGCTTACAATGTTAACTGCGGTTTGGTATTCGGCCAAAAAACTGCCCAATGTTCCGGCAAAAACGCCAAGCAATGTGAATATTGCTGTGAACCCTGCCACAAAAGCAAAAGCCTTGAGAAAAACTTTATGTTTTTTATCAGCATTGCCTGCGAAATAAGAAATATAAAGGGGTAGCATTGGGAGCATACACGGAGAGATGAACGATATAACACCCTCAAGAAATGTTATAAAAAATTGCATTTGAAAAACCTCGTTGATTTGTTTTGTTATATTATAACACAAAAATATGAACAATAAAAGAAATTAACGCATTTCAATGGCGAAATGCGTTAAAAGCTTATTTTATTTCTTTGGGTTTGACTATTCTGCGGTTCTTGAAGCCGACTTCGTTAATTTTGTTAAGAATTATGCTTCTGAGTTCTTCGTTGGCTTTTTCAAGGTCGTCTCCTACGGTGTAAGGCTCCATAAAGTGGATTTTTATGTTTCTGCCAAACGGCCAGTATCTGCCTGTTATGGCGGCAGGAATTATTTTTGTTCCTGTATCGCGGGCCATTTTAACTGCACCGAATTTAAAAGGCAAAACGGTTTCTTCGGTGTGATTAACTCTGCCTTCCGGGAAAATGCCAATCATTTTGTCGTCACGTAAAACCTCTTCGGCGGCAGCGAGTGCATGGGCATCCTTTGTTTTGCGGTTAACCGGAATAATTCCGAGATTTCTGAACGCAACCCTGAGATTGCCGTGAACAAGTTCTTCTTTTGCAAGAAAATGAACGCATCTTTTTGTGGCACAGGCCACAAGAATGCAATCTATCGGGTGAGTGTGATTAGCGGCAACAATAATTCTGCCGTCCTTGGGAATTTTTTCACCACCTTTAACGGTGGGGAAAAATAAAACTCTGAAAAGTCCGTTGAGAATGGGGCGGACAAATACGTAAAATGAAGGTTCTTTCATAGCATCCTCCGCTTTTATTTTTTGCTTTCGTTTTTTATAAACTCAACAATCTGAATTCCGTCTTCGTAACCTGATTGGTAAAGCTTTTCAAGGCCTTCGGGATTGTTGGTTGTTACTGTGTTTATGCCGAAGGTTTCTTTCGGGGTAATGATTAAGGCTTTGCCCTGTTTTTCAAGCTCTATAAGTTCTTCAATCTGCTTATTGTAAAGCAAATGGTAATCAAGAAGCTTTCTTGATGCCTTGGGATATTTCCATCTGAAGAAAAGAAAAGCATCTGCAGGAATTTTCTTTTTTCTGAAATCTTTGGGTAAGGTAAGTATAACAACAACCTTATCACAGCCGTCAGAAAAAGCTTTTTCAAAAGGAATAGGGTCAGACGGACCGCCGTCAAAATATTTTTTGCCGTTAAACTTAACCCGTCTGCAAGCAAGAGGCATGGCACACGATGCTTTGAGAGGAGTGTAATTATCCTGAGAAAAATCATCGAGAGTAAAATATACGGGTTCACCGGTTTTGGCATCGGTTGCAACGGCTTTATATATGCATTTTGTTTTTGTCAGTGCTTCGTAATCAAGAGGATCAATGCCTGTGCTGTTTGAAATCTTTGAATAAATTCTGTTAAGGTCAATAAATGAGCCTCTTGTGAGCATTGCGAGGGGACCCATACAAGTCTTGTTTAAATTATAGACAGAATAAAAACGTTTTGTGCGCTCTTTTTGGCCTGAAACAAAAGTGATAAGGTTACCGCTGCCGGCTGAAACGCCGATGCAGTATTCAGGATTGATGCCTTCGTCAATCAATCTGTCATATATTCCGGAGGCGTAAATTCCTCTTTGTCCGCCGCCCGCATCAACAAATCCTATCATTGTAATTATCTCCTCGAAAACAAGAATAAACACAACTATTATAAAGTATACTGTCAAAAAAGTAAATATATTAGTTAAAAAAAGAAAAAGCACTTCAAAATGAAGTGCTTTTTACATGGCTGGGGAATAGGGATTCGAACCCCAACAAACAGAGTCAGAGTCTGTCGTGCTACCGTTACACTATTCCCCAATGTAACTCGCATCTGGGCTACGGATATATATTATACACGTTTGATTGCAAAAGTCAATAGATTTGTAAGAAAAAATTGAGTTTTTTCAAAAAATTTTTACGGTATATTTTTCTTGTAATAAGCGCAGTTTTGTATTAGAATAAAGTGGTAATATAAAATATACGGAGAAATATATGAAACAACTTTTAAAAAAGCTTTTGCCTGAAAAACTCAGGCAAGCTCTTGTTAGATTTGCTTTTTCGTTTTTTGAGGTTTTTTGCAAGCTTTTACCTTTGAAAAAAAGGGTGCTGTTTATAACCGTCAGAGCTAACGGCAAACTGCTAGATAATGCACAGGCTGTTTACGATGCTCTTGATTGTGAAAAGCTTGTTTTTGCACGTATGAACCCCCATTCAAAGGCTGTTTGCATAAAAGCATATTTCCTTATTCTTACAAGCAAGGTTATTGTAACAGATGATTACCTGCATTTCTTCAGAGAGTTAAAGCTCAGAAAAAATCAAAAGGTGTTTCAGATATGGCATGCTTGCGGAGCTTTTAAAAAGTTTGGCCTTGATGCGCCGTCAAAGCTTACAAGGCAGCAGGAGCTTGCAACTCACGCTCAATATACTGCAGTTGCGGTAACAAGCGAAGAGTGCCGCAGCCATTACGCTAAAGCTTTGGGAATAAGTGAGGATAAATGCATCGCAACAGGGTTGCCGAGAACCGACAGGATTTTTAACGATTCGGCAGCTATGAGAGCCTCCGTGTATAAAAGACATCCCGATTTTGAAGGCAAAATCATTTATCTTTATTGCCCCACATTCCGTGAGATTAACGGTAAAAGAGTTGAATATAACCCCGAAATTGATTGGGACAAGCTGAGCGGTGAACTTCTGCCAAACGAAGTTTTTGTGATACGCCGTCACCCGGTTATGAAATATGCTCTTATTAATAATACATATAATAATATAATTGACCTTTCGGACGAATCAACCCTCGAACTCACAGCGGCAAGCAGCGTTATTATAACGGATTATTCTTCCGTGATTTATGATGCTTGTCTGCTTGATATTCCAACTGTATTTTATTGCCCCGATTATAAGGAATATGACAGAGGCTTTTATCTTAACTTCCCCGAAGACTTGCCGGGCGAAATGGTCAGCAGCAGCGATGAACTGCTTTCTGTAATCAGAAATGCAAAAGAAAATCCGCCTGTTGACCGAATTGAAAAATTCAGAAACAGGCAGATGAGTGCTTGTGACGGTAAGTCGGCAGAAAGAGTTGCGGCAATTATTACCGATTGGCTGAAATAACAGCATCAAAAATTCTTTCTGTATTTTTACAGTCTGCGTAATCAAAATTGAATTCCCTGAAGCGGCGGAGCTTTTCTTCACCGTTTTGGGGATTTTTTATTGCTTCAATCAACTCTTCGGGAGTTTTAACAACCTTGCCGGGCACATAGCTTTCATAATCAAAATAAAATGAACGCTCATCCTCGTATTCCTCAAGGTCAAATGCATAGAAAATGCAGGGCTTTAAAAGCAAAGCAAAGTCCATACAAACAGAGGAATAATCGGTTATTACCATATCGCAGATGAGGGTAAGTTCGCCTATATCATAGCTGTTAGTAACATCAATTGTTCCGTCTATCGGCTCGCAAGAGTGAATTTGCGGATGGAGCTTTGTTAAAAGCATCTTTTCGTTGCCAAACTCTTTGTTGAATAAATCAGCGTTGATTTTGTTGAGAAGCTCAGAATCTTTTTTGGGGTCATCTCTGAAGGTTGGGGCATAAAGAACAAGCGATTTCCCTTTTGCTTCGGGATGTTTGCGGTCAAATTCGTTGCGGAGAGCTTTAATGTTCTTATCTGCAAGCAGAGAATCAATTCTCGGTGAGCCTAAAGGTAAAACCTTGCTTTTATCAACGCCGAAGGCTTCGGCATAAACGGGAACGATATTTTTTGACGAACAGATTATGTAATCAAATTTTTCAGAGCATTTTTGCTCTCTTTTCCTCACATCATCAGGCAGGGGGGCGGAGAGACCGAACTTTTTAAAAGCTCCCTCTGCGTGCCAGAGCTGCACAACGGTTGTTTTTTTGCTGAATTTCAACTGAGCCATAGGCATAAAGTTATCGTTTAAGAAAACGTACTTTGACGTTGCAAGAGCTTTGGCCTTTAAAGTGAAAAATCCTGCCGCTTTAAGGCAGGATTTGACAAGGGGCACAATGCCCGAGAAGTTTAATTTCAAATCATTGGTTGAAATGGAAACTATGTCATATCCGCCTTTTTTTTCTATGAACGAACGCATAACGCTTAAGGAGTCGTTTTCTCCGCCGTTGTGAGGGGCAACAAATGCCACCCTGTTGTTTTTCACCGAAAAAACACGGCTTATATTGAAAAAAAGAGCATATAAAAGATAGAATAGTTTTTTCAATTCAATTCCTCAATTATTTTTTAAATTTCAAAAAGAGTTTTGCACCGATAAGGAGAATAAAATCGGGAAAAAATCTGAAGTATCTGTTTTTCTTGAGTAAAGTAACAACCTTGAATATTCTGCGGTCAAGAACGGCTTTTTTGCCCGAATACTTAAGAGTTATCTTGCCTTTAGCAGCTTTTTTGGCTGCTTTTTTAAATCCTTTTTCAGGCAGGTTAATAACATTGATGCCTTTGAATGAGGATGCCGTAACAATTTCAAATAAAGGCATTGACTGAGCATAAAGCGATTTGCAGAAATCGTCAGTCGGATTTTTTGAAATGACGCTTATAACAGGGTTGTTGAGAATTTTTTCTTTGTTAAAAACAAGCTTACCAAGATCTTTGTCAACGTTAACAAGCATCTTTTTGGATTCAGGGGTAAGCTTCGCAACAAGTTTCTTATAGCGTTCCTCCATAAGGGCAAGCGTTTTTTCGTCTGCATTCATAACAAGGCGATAAAAAGAGTTTACAAAAGCAGTGTAGGTTCTGCGGTAAAGCTCCTGAAGGTAGCCTTCCTTGTCTTTACAGGTGCAGTCGGGACGCTCGAACGATTTGATAGCTGCATTTTCAATAATCTCAATGCAGTCAAACATATCTTCAACAAGGTTGTAGTTTATGCTTTGAGTTACGGAATAACCTTCGGCGGGTTCACGCCTGCGGTAATACATAACAGCGTTTTCAACACCGATTATTTTAACGCCGGTGTAAAACAGCTGCATACAAAATGCGCCATCCTCGGCATAACGCTTAAGAGGAAATTTTATTCCGCTTTCTTTGATAAGCGAGGATTTGTAGCATTTGTTGCTTACAAGGAAATTCCAAAGGATGTTTCGGTTATAAACATCAATGTTTTTGATTTTTGAAAGTGCAAGTGCTTCGGGGTGGGGACGGTTACCGCCGTAGCCGAAATATTCCGCACTGCATATTGCAACATCGGCACCGCTGTTTTCAAGGGAGTTATAAAGCACCTCAAGAGCATCGCGGCTCATAAGATCATCGCTGTCAGCAAACATTGTGTATTTACCTTCAACGTAAGCAAGGCCGTTGTTTCTTGCGGCGGAAACGCCTGCGTTTTCCTGATAAACAGTAACGATGTTACTGTGCTTTGAAGCATAGTCTGCGATTATATCGGCCGTGCTGTCGGTCGAGCCGTCGTTGACTATTATTATCTGAATTTCTTTTAGTGTCTGTGAGAGCAAATCATCCAACGTTTCGGCAAGAAACTGCTCGCTGTTGTAGCAAGGGACAATAAGAGAAATTTTATATTTATAATTCATGATTATTTATCCCACTTCATAACTGTTTTGCCGAAATGGCGGCTGATGTCCTGAGCAAAGGCTTCGTGAATATCGTTGATTGTTTTAACTTCAACAACGCTGCCGATAATGTTTTCAAGGTATTCGGGGATTTCGTGGTTTGCGGCGAGAATGTCAACCGTTTTTTGGAAATCGGCAACGCCGCTGCGGCTTGAGCCGAAAAGGTTAAGACCTTTTTCAAGCACCATTCTTGTGTTGATGCCTATAAAGCTTTCGCTTACACCGAGAAGTGCGATTGAGCCCTCCGGATTGATATGGTCAATTATTTGGGCAATTGCAAAACGTGAAGCTTCTCCGCCAACGCATTCAAAAGCGTGGTCAACCATCAAATCGTCGGGAATATTGTTAACATCATAGGCGGCATCGGCAAAAGAAAAGTATGAAAGCTTTTCCTGAACGGTGCCGAAAACATACAGCTTTGTTTCGGGATAAAGTGCTTTGAGGATGAGTGCAGTTATATAACCGACATTTCCGTCGCCCCAGATGCCGATAGCGTTCTTTCTTTTATGGGAGAACTTTTCAAATCTGCTTGCGGCGTGAACTGAAATGCTGATAAGCTCTGCAAAAGAGGCTATTTTGAGGTTGAGGCCTTCAGGTACCCTGACAAGCCTGTCATAAGGCATATCAATATAATCTCTCAGAAAGCCGTCATATCCGCTGGAACAAAAATGACTTGATCTTCTGTAGTTTTCAGCAATAACATCGTCATCTTCCGTAGGCATATTGGGAACGGGGATAACGTATTCACCTTTCTTAAAATGACCGGTGGGGTCAAAAACAACCTGAGCAACGCATTCGTGAACAAGAGCCATAGGCAGTTTTGCCTTAAGAGCTTCACGGCTGCGGTTGCCGAGATAATAACGCTGGTCTGCTTTGCAAACCGAAAGATAAACAGGGCGCATTAAAACGTTGTTTTTTATATCCGGCTCTGTGCAGGCAACTTCAATCATACCCGGAGCAACAAGCCTGTAAACAGCATTAAGCATCGATATCCTTACCTTTCAAAAGTGTTTGAGCTACCTTTAAATCATAGGGGTAGGTGATTTTAATATTGAAAACTTCGCCGTTAACCATATATACGTCTTTGTTTTTAATCGAGAAGATCTTGCATGCGTCGGTAAGAATAGCCTTTTCATCTTCTGTAAGGCTTTCAAGAACTCTTTTAAGTTCCTTAAGGCGGAAAGACTGGGGAGTCTGGCCTTGATACATCTTTGAACGGTCAGGGATTGAAGAAATCATTTTGCCGTCTTCGCTTGCAACTATTGTATCGGTTGCGGGGATAACGGTATCGCAAGCACCGTACTGTCTTGCAGCTTCAACGTTTTCACGGATAATTCTGTGAGTAAGGAAAGGTCTTACCGCATCATGAGTAACAATAATTGTGTCCTCGTCAGTTACGGCGTTTTCTTCAATATAAGCAATTGCGTTTTCAAGTGTTCCGTTTCTTGAACTGCCGCCCTGAATAACAGTCACCTTTTTACCTTCGGGCAAGTGCTTGGCAACAAGGTCACGGGTGTGTGCTACCCAAGCTTTAGGGCAAAGAACAAGAATTTCGTCAATCATTTCATTGACAAAGAATTTTTCTATTGTATGGACAATAATAGGTTTTGTGCCGAGCTCAAGGTATTGCTTGGGTGTATCGGAATTACCCATTCTGCTGCCGATACCGCCGGCAAAAACTGCTGCGAAAACCATAAAATTCAATCCTTTCAGTTATTTTTTCTGAACCATTGCGTTGTATTGAGCGCATATTTCTTCAGCATCGCCTTGTGCAATCAGCTGGCCGTGGTCAATGATAATTGCTTTGTTACAGATGTTAAGCACCTGCTGTGTGCTGTGAGAAACAAACAAAACAGTAACGCCTTTATCAAACATTGAACGTACCTTAGCTTCGCTTTTTTGCTTGAATTTTGCATCGCCGACAGAGAGAACTTCGTCAAGGATAAGAACCTGAGGTTCAACTGCTGTTGCAATTGCAAAGCCGAGCCTTGCTCTCATACCTGAAGAGTAGTTTTTTAGGGGAACATTGATAAAATCACCGAGTTCGGCAAACTCAACAATCTCATCGTATTTGGATTCAATAAATTTGCGGGAGTAACCCATTGTTGCACCGTAAAGAAAGATGTTTTCTTTGCCTGAATAGTTCATATCGAAGCCTGCACCAAGTTCGAGCATAGGTGCGATAACTCCGCTGACCTTTACGCTGCCTTTGGTGGGCTTGAGAACACCGGCAATTACTTTAAGCAGAGTTGATTTGCCGGCGCCGTTAAAGCCGAGAACACCAACTCTGTCGCCTTTTTCAACGGTGAATGAAATATCTTTGAGAGCCCAGAATTCAGTAAAATTAAGCTTTTTGGTTAAAAGTTTAATAAAGTATTCTTTAATATTATCAACTTTTTCACTGTTAAGATTAAAAAGAATGCTGACATTTTCAACCTTAATTGCAGGTTCAGCCATAAGGGCCCTCCTTTCTAAATGTGAAGTATAAATTTATCTTGTTTTTTGTAGAAAACAGCAAATCCGATAAACAGAGTAACAAGTGAAAATCCGAGAGAATACATAAGGTGGTTGGGGTTGATCATAACACCGTTAAGTACGCAGTCCCTGAACATTTCAATAATTGAATAAAGCGGATTTGCCATAAGAGCCATTTTGAAGATTTTGTTACTGATGTTGAGCTGGTCAACGCTGTAAAAAATGGGGGTTATGTAGAAAAGAAGCATACAGAAAACTTCATAAAGATATTCAACATCTCTGAAGAAGACCTCAAGGGTGCTGAGGATAAGGCCGACGCCCACGCATAAAATCAAAAGAATGATTATCGGAACGGGCGCAAGGAAGATATAGCTGTTAATTACAGGCGGCTTATCTGAGAAGAAATAGAAATAGATGATAAAGCAAGCAAGAACCGAAAGAGAAATCGCAAATGTAATAAAGTTTGAGATTACATTTGAAATCGGATAGATATATTTCGGTACATAAACTTTTTTAATAACAGATGCACTGTTCCTGATTGAACGCATAGCTCTTTTGGTTGACTGAGTGAAAAACTCATAAATAAGACGTCCGCAGAGAAGATATATCGGGTAGTTGATAATACCTTTTCTGTCAGCACCGAAAATTCCGCCAAAAACAGCAACAAGAACAAGCGTTGTTAACAGCGGCTGCAAAAAAGTCCAAAACATTCCCAAAACCGAGTTGCGGTATTGGAGCTTTATATTTTTTCTGACTATTTCTTTCAAGAGGAATCTGTATTTATAAAAATTTTTTAAGTAATTCATAAGCAATTCCGTTTCTGCTCAGCGTTTTTTGTTCCATTTAATCATGTAGTTACACATTGAGTTAATCTGGATGAGCTTGAGCTTGAAATTTTTCTTGGATTCTCTGCCCCATTCGTGGTAAACGGTTGCGTGAGGGTAATATACTGTGCGGCTTCTTGCGTTAACTTCAAGTGTTAAGTCGCAATCCTCAAAATACATAAAGTATCTTTTATCAAAGCCGCCGATTTCTTTGAAAAGGCTTGTTCTTATAAACATAAAACAGCCTGTTGCGTTCTGAATGTCAACGGGTTTGCTGAGGTCTTTGTCAAGCATAGCGTATTCTTTAAGAACATCGCTCGGCTCACCGTTACCTCTAAGACGGCTTGCAACAAGATATTTGAGGCAAGGCTTCTTTTTGCCAAGAATCTGTAATCTGCCGTCAGGGAATCTTATTTCGGGTGAAAGCATACCGATATCATCGTTTTCGTTAAGATAATCTGCCATTTTTGCAAGAACATCATCTTTGATAACAATATCGGGATTGATTATTGCGTGGTAATCGGAATCGAGCTTGTCTAAAATAAAATTATGACCGGCACCGAAACCTATGTTTCCGCCGCTTTGGATAAGAGTAACGGCGGGATATTTCTTTTTTATATGTTCAACCGTGCCGTCAGTTGAGCCGTTGTCAACGACATAAAGTTTAAACGGTATTTCGGTACAGCTTAAAAGTGAGCTTATAGCTTTGTCGATAGTTGACATATTGTTATAAGTCACTATGCAACCTGTTACGGTTTTATTCATTTTAATTATATTTCCTTTCCAAGGCACATATTGGAAAATTTATATCCTTGCCAGTGATAAAAGCATCTTTAAACGCCAGCTTATTTTTTGCGCGGCAGTTGTTTTGCTGCCGGTAACGTTGTTGCCGTGTCTTCGCCAAAGAATAAGCGGTTTTTGCAGCAGGGCGATTTTGCGTTTTCTTTTGATAGCGGCAAGGGCTATCCACCAGTCATGCATTGCAACTCCCTTGGGGAAGGGGAGACTTTCAAGCATAACTTCTTTGGTAAATGCCATGCAGCAGCCGACAAAAGTGTTTTTTATCAGGTTGCCGGCAAAAGAATCGCTTGCGCCGTGAACTGCAAAATATGAAGGCTGGGTGATGCTGAGCTTTCCGTCAGTGACGGATGCATCGTGAAGAACAAGGTCTGCTCCGTTTTCAATTTCCTTGATAACTGCTTCAACCTTACCGGGGAGCCACACGTCATCCTGGTCACTGAGAAAAATAACATCTCCGCTGCATTGGTTAAGTGCGTTTTCAAAATTGCTGATAACGCCTTCGCCTTTGCCTTCAATATATTTGACTCTTTTATCTTTTGCAATAAACTCCTCGACTATCCCTTTGGTCAGGCCTTGAGGATAGTCATCGGAAACAATAATTTCATCGTTATCGCCGAGCTGCTTCAGGATGGATTCAAGCTGTTCGGCTATAAACTGCTCGCCTTTATAAGCGGCAAGCGCAACTGAAATTTTCATATCAGTCAAGGCTCTTCATTGTGGGGAAGAGAAGAACGTCTCTGATTGCTGATGAATCGGTAAGGAGCATGCACATTCTGTCGATACCGAAGCCGATACCGCCTGTGGGGGGCATACCGTATTCAAGAGCCATCATAAAGTCTTCGTCAGTTGTGTTTGCTTCTTCGTTACCCTGAGCAAGCTGAGCTTCCTGAACCTTGAAACGCTCTCTTTGGTCAATGGGGTCGTTGAGTTCTGAGTAAGCGTTGGCCATTTCCCAACCGTTCATAAAGAATTCAAAGCGCTCAACATAGTTGGGATCTTCGGGCTTTTTCTTTGTGAGAGGTGAAATCTCAATGGGATGGTCGGTAACGAAAGTGGGCTGAATGAGATGTTCTTCAGCAAATTCTTCAAAGAAGAGAGAAAGAATTTCACCCTTGCTGTGTCTCTTTTCATATTCAACGTGATGCTTGTCTGCAAGAGCTCTTGCGTCTTCAAGGGTTTCAACTTCGTTCCAATCGATGCCTGAATATTTCTTAACGGCATCAACCATTGTGATTCTTTCAAAAGGCTTTCCGAGGTCCATCTCAATGCCGTTGTAAACAACCTTTGTTGTTCCGAGAACGGCCTGAGCAACGTGACGGTAAAGATTTTCGGTAAGATCCATCATACCGTTATAGTCAGTATATGCCTGATAGAGCTCCATAAGAGTGAATTCAGGGTTATGTCTTGTGTCACAGCCTTCGTTTCTGAAAACTCTGCCGATTTCATAAACTCTTTCCATACCGGCAACAATAAGTCTCTTAAGATAAAGCTCAAGTGAAATTCTGAGCTTGAAATCTTCGTTAAGAGCGTTGTGGTGAGTAACGAAAGGCCTTGCAGCGGCGCCGCCTGCGTTTGAAACAAGAACGGGAGTTTCAACTTCAAGGAAGCCCTGTGAATCAAGATAGTTTCTGATTTCTCTGAGAATAAGTGAACGCTTGACAAAAGTATCCTTAACATCGGGATTCATAATAAGGTCAAGATAACGTCTGTGATAGCGTGTGTCGGTGTTTGTGAGGCCGTGGAATTTTTCGGGGAGGGGAAGAAGTGATTTTGAAAGAAGGCGGAGAGCTTTAGCGTGAACTGAAATTTCGCCTCTTCTTGTTCTGAAAACAAAGCCTTTAACTTCGATAA
>JAZNRJ010000004.1:0-10647 GCA_045590675.1 Acutalibacteraceae bacterium | reverse complement strand
ACTCTGTCGAATAATTCTTGCGGAACTATTGCCGGGATTCCGTTCAGCTGAACAATGCTCGATCTGTGTATGTACCGATAATCTGAATATCATTTTTCTCGGCATATTCCTTGCACTCTCTGAGCTGACCTTCAATTGATTCTTCTCTCTGATTGTCCGAAGAATATCTTGCGTAGATAACTCCTCTCATTTTTCACCAACCTTCTTTTTGAATTTTATTTGCAGCCGTGGAAATATGGAAAATATATTTCCCATATTACCACAGCACTGCTGCTATTGTAAAAAAGCCTTGATATTCCGACAATATTATCTGCTTGCTAAATTGGCAAGCAAGGCAAACGTGGATACAAACTTGCAAAATGCCGCTTGTTGAGGATAACCCCAATCCCCGGAATTGAAATATTTTTTGTGAAATTATTTCAAGCAGCACTTCTCCGAAGCTTATGTTTTTATAAAAAATGAAACTCTCTGTTTTATTAACAGAACAATTGTTCGTCTGATAAAATTATAATTCTGACCAACTTTTTTGTCAAGGATAGTGTTGGACAGAAGTTGATTGTTAACAAAATGTTTACAATTAAATTTCTTGTTTTTTAGGTTAGCTGCAACGTAGCGCAAGGGCAAAACCCTTGTTTAAAATCTTTGATTTTTCATCAGCGGAGCTGTGCACTTTACATTCCGTCAGGATATGTATAGAAGTGCGCCATTCGGAAACATAATAGTCTTTCTCAAACACTTTTGCATTTAAAATCAACACTTTTGCACAATCAGCGAAAACGGTTGACAAATTTGTTTTGTATTGTTAGAATATAGAAAAATTTTAAAGAAAGGCAGGTGGACAGAATGACAATGTATTATGTTAATTATTTAAAATCGTATATGAAATCAGATGTTATTTTGTCCGCAATATAGCTATACTTAAATATAGAAATTGTTTTGCGACTCCTCTGATTTTCATATCAGGGGAGTTTTTTATTTGGAGAGATTACAATGATAACATTAAGAGAAACAACAATTGAAGATGTTGACGCTTTAACAGCTATTCAGCAAAATGCCTTTTTGCCGCTTTACGAAAAATATCACGATGCAGGTAATCCGTACCTGAGAGATGAAAGAGATATACTTTGCAGATTAAACAATCCGAAGTTTCTGTATTTAACAATTCTTTCTGACGAGAAAATTGTCGGCGGTATTTTATACAGAATCAAAGGCTCAACACCGTTCGTAAAAAATCTTCGTTGGGGCAAATATTATCTCGGAAGAGTATATATTTCACCCGAATATCAGAACAAGGGTATTGCAACAGAAGCGATATTACAATCGGAAAAGTATTTAAAAAATCCGAAAAAATTATATGTTGATTTTCCTGAAGATCTGGATAAAAACAGAAAGTGCTACACCAAGTGTGGCTACAGAGATACGGGCAAACGGCTTGAAGCTGAGCCGGGATTAATTCTTGCCTGTTTTGAAAAAAGAATTTGAATTGTGAGGATAATATGAAAATCTGTATTTGCGACGATGACTGTTTTACCGTCAGAGAAATCAGAAATCTGCTCGAACCTTTCCGTACCGAAGACGACGGTTTTGACATTTCTGATTTCTCCTGCGGCGAAGATTTGATTGAATTTTATAAAAACGGCAGATGCTTTGATATTGTATTCATCGACATCGAGATGGGTGGAATAAACGGCGTTGAAGCCGCCGAAATCATCAGAGAATTTGCACCCGAAACAATCATAATTTTTGTTTCGAGCCATTCAAGTTACATATTCGACGCGTTCAGAATCGAGGCTCTGCATTTTCTTGTGAAGCCGATTAAGGAAAAAGAATTCAGCGAAGTTTTCACAAGAGCGATGAAGAAATATACCGCAACAAATGCGAGCGTTATTCTGAAATGGGAAAGCGTACGAAACAAAATTTCCATCAATAAAATAAGCTATGTTGAGGGTTACCGCAGACATCTGACCGTTCATACCGCAAGCGGTGTTTATGAGGCTGTGGGTAAAATTTCGGAGATATACGAAATTCTGAAACCGCACGGATTTGTGCGTGTTCATCAAGGGTTCATCGTTAATATGAACTGCATAAAAAGCTTCAATGCAAACGAGGTTGAACTGACCGACGGTTCAAAGGTTGCCGTAAGTGTTCGCAAGAAACAGGAAGCATTGAAGGCATACGATATTTTTATCAGAAAGTGGGGCTGGTGAAATGGTAAGAATAATTTCACATTTCCTTTTTGCTTGCTTTGAAATTTTTGCAGTAGGAGTTTTATTCTCTGCCGTTGCAAAAAAGAGGCTCGAAAGAAAATTTCATATTCTTGTTATGTCAGCAGCAATTGTTCTGAACACTCTTTCGTCTTATTATCTGACCGGAACAGGCTTAACTCTGCTTATTATGAGCACAGTTATTGCTCTTGCATTCGGCTTGTCATACAAAGTCAAACCGTTTTTCGCAATAATCGGCGGTGTGGTTTATACAATCGTAGCAGGCGCTTCCGAAATGATTGCGGTTCTTTTAACCGGATTTATATTGGGCGAAGAAACACTCAGCTTTATGGAGAACGATTATATATTTGCAGGAATGGGTTTCATCTGCAAGTTTATTGCGTTTATCATAACTTATTTCATATCGAAGAAAATCGGGAAGATGGATTTAGGTGTTTCCAAAGGACAGTCAGTACTTCTTTTTATCCAACCGATTGCAACAGTTTTTGTTACGCTTGTAATTTATAAATGCACATACGAGGTTCGCAGTATTCCGACATTTTTATATGCTGCTGTTGCAGTTCTGATGATTGCTTCAAATCTCGTTACCCTCTTTCTTATTTACAGACAAAAGGACTATGTTGAATCAAAAGCAAGGCTCGGCTTTGCCAACGAACAAATTAAAAATCAGCTTGCTCACTACGAGGAGCTTTATCGCTACCAAAGCGAAATCCGCACTTTCAGACATGATATTAAAAACAAATTGCTCTCCGTTTCGGGACTTCTTGCCGACGGTCAGACTCAGTCTGCCATTGACGCAATAAAGGGCGAAGTGGATTTTCTTGACGAAGCAAACAACGGTGTTATAAATTCGGGCAACCCCGCAGTTGATGCCGTTCTTCAATCCAAGCTCGCTATTGCCGAAAGCAAGGGAATAACACTCGATTATTCGGTTAAGATTTCGGATAAAATCAACGTTGATCTGCTCGAGCTCGGCGTACTTATCGGCAACGCACTCGACAATGCGATTGAAGCCGCAGAGGGTCTCGAAAACGGTATGGACAAAACGATTTTTGCAAGCATCATCACAATGGGCGGCAGAATTGTTGTTTCTGTTGAGAATCCCGTTGAAGCACAGGTTGACACAAAGCATATCGGCACAGCAAAAGCCGACAAGCTCAATCACGGCTACGGACTCAAGAGCATAAAAACGATTGCGCAGAAATATGACGGCGATGTTTTCGTTTCCTGCGAGGGAAATATTTTTTCAACGAGCATCAACATCTGCAACACTTTTGAACATTAAATCCACACTATTGCAGAGCATATTTCAATCGTTTGATTTTTAATTTATCATTAATACCGAAGCGGCGGAGGCTATGCTTTCGCCGCTGTTTTATTGCTAAAAGGAGGCAGATAAAATGAAATACTATTCAATCGTTGCTTTGATTTCTGCGGTTGTTAATTTCGCACTCGGAATTTCAATTTGCCGCAATAAGCTCAAAGCCTTCGTTAACATAATGTGTAAAAATTCCGAAAGATATAAAGTTCTCGGCAGATATTTCATTGCTATAGGCTTGATTATGCTCAGCTGTGCCATTGCGGCACTTCGGGAATCAACGGGCGCATTTATTTATCTTGTCATTTGCGCTGTTATCGTTTCAATAATTCTTTCACTTATCAGGAGGGAAAGCGTGTGAAGAAAAAATATAATTATTTCAGCAACTTAAAATTCATGCTGAAAGAGCATTGGAGTTTTGATAAATCCTATGTGATTATGCAAATCGGGCTCACTCCGCTGGGTGCGATAAGCTCGGTTGTTGCGGCATATCTGCCGAAAATCGTTCTTGACTGCGTCGAAAACAAAACACCTGCTTCGGAGCTTCTTCTCAAAGTCGGTATTCTTTCTGTTCTGCTCATTATGTTCGGTTATCTGAATAACGTTATGTATAACAAAAGCTGGCAGGGACGAATGCTCGCAAGGGACATTATGCTCCACAGGCTCATCTGCAACAAGGTTATGAGTATGGACTATAACAACTATACTTACAACGAAACCCGTGTTCTGCGTGAAAAAGCGTGGAACGCAATTCACGGCTGGGACGGAAGCGTTGCAAGATTTATTGAGCTTAACGCAACGGTCGCTTCCTCCGCTTTCGGTTTCACGGCATTCACGGCAATCATCGTTGAATGCAATCCGTGGTTTATCCCAATTCTTATTCTCTGCTACGGCATCAGCATGGCAGGTTGGCTGATTTTCAACAAATGGAAAGTAAAAATGAAGGACAAGGTTGCCGAAATCTTTCTTCGTCTGCACTACGTCACCTACCGTTCAAAGGATTTTTCAAATGCAAAGGACGTACGAATTTACAATATGTCCGACTTTCTTATGAGAAAAATTGATAAGCACCTTGACGATGCAAATTGGTGGAACATCAAAAGGAACAACGGTCACTACTTCAACTGCATGCTTGAAGATGTTTTCAAATTCGGCGTAAGCCTTGGCGCATATATCTATCTCATTTATCTCAAGCTCAATTCCGAGATGACACTCGGCGATTTTTCTCTCTATTTCGGTGCGATAACGGGATTCGGTCAGTGGCTTGCAAGGCTCGTTGACTCAATTTCGGAAATCATTTCTGGCGCACACAATGTCAGCGATTTCAGAGAATTCCTTGATATTGAAGATAAAATGAACACCCAAAAAGGTGAAAAGCTGCCGTCGGGCAAGGATTTGCCCTGCGAAATCGAGCTTAAAAATCTTACTTTCTCTTATGGCGAAGCCGAAAAGCCTTCTGTTGATAATCTTTCGCTAAAAATAAACAAGGGCGAAAGAATTGCGATTGTCGGCGTTAACGGTGCAGGCAAATCAACGCTTGTTAAACTCATCTGCGGTCTGTTCATTCCGAGCGAGGGTCAGATTCTCATTAACGGCATCGACAGCCGACTTTTCAACCGTGACGAATACTATCTGCTATTCTCAACGCTATTTCAGGATTGTGCGTTGCTGCCCGCAACGGTTGCAAAGAATATTGCACTCTGCGAGAAAAACAAAATTGACCGCAAAAGACTCCGTGAATGTATGAGACTTGCAGGAATTCTTGATAAGGTTGAAAGTCTGCCGCAGAAAGAAAACACTCTGCTTGTGCGTGAGGTTCACGAGGGTGCTGTTGCATTTTCGGGCGGCGAGCTTCAGAGGCTTCTGCTCGCAAGAGCACTTTATAAAGATGCCCCGATAATCATTCTCGACGAACCCACCGCCGCACTCGACCCCATAGCGGAAAACGATATGTATCTCAAATACAGTGAGTTTACAAAAGATAAAACCGCAATTTACATATCCCACAGACTTTCATCAACCCGTTTCTGCGACAGAATCATTCTTCTTGACGATGCGAAAATTGCCGAAATGGGAACTCACGAGGAATTGCTTGAACTCGGCGGCAAATACGCCGAAATGTTTGAAACACAGAGCCGATATTACAGAGAGGAGGCGATTATATGAAGAAGTTTTTCACGGACTTTAAAGAGGATTTTGAAATAATCAGACAAGGCTTAAAGCTTGTTAAAATCTATCTCGGCAAAAACTATTTTTCACTAAACCTCATCGTAAAAATTCTCCGTGCCGTTTCACCTTATATCACAATTTACTGCACGGGTCTTGTCATCACCGCACTCACCGAAAAGCAGGGCTTTGAACAGATATTGAAATACGTTCTCATAGCAACAATCACAACCCTTGTTATTGACGTTATAATAAGAACAATCAACCGAAAAGCCTTGATAATGCTCAACAGCTGTTGGGAAAAGCATTCCGCGCTTCTCTCCCGAAAGGCTCTTGAACTCGACTATGCAAAGGCGGAAAGCTCATCCGTTCAGGAGCTTCGCGGCAAAATCGAAGAAAACGCAAACAACGGCAACGGTCTGACTTGGGTTGCGGAATGTGTTGCGGAAATGATATCCTGCGTTTTTTCAATAATCGTTGCAATTGTTATGATTTCGGGCATGGTTTTCAGCAAATCGCCTGCAAAGCTTACGGGATTTATGGCGTTTGTTGATTCTCCCCTGCTCGGTATGTCGCTTGTTATTTTCTCTGCCGTTATGATTGCACTTTCCGTTAAATATCACAGTCTGAGCGAGAAAAAGCAGTTTAATATTTTTAACAGAGTTGTGAAATTCAATCCGATTCTTGAATACTACAATCAGAAATATCTCAACGAAAACGAAAGCGGCAAGGATGTCAGAATTTTCAATGAAAAAGGTCTTATCAACGAAGAAATTACCGAAAAGATTTATAACCCCACTGCAAAAATGAGAAAAGATACTTTCAGAGTCTGGGCAACCATCGGTCAGATAAGCACGGTTTCAACAAATCTGCTCGGCGGTCTTGTTTATATTTTCGTCGGACTCAAGGCACTTGCAGGCGCATTCGGTGCAGGCAAGGTTGTTGAATATTATGGCGCAATCACAAAGCTTATCACCGCTTGTACGGATATTGCAGGCAATGCAGGTTATCTGCACGCAAATAATGCTCAGTTAAAGCAGGAAATCGAATATCTGAATCTCGTTTCCGATATGGAAAACGGCACAAGAACGGTTGACGGTATCGACCCTGCAAACTCTGTTTTTGAGTTTCACAACGTTTCATTTGCTTATCCCGAAACCGAACCGATGATTCTGAAGAATTTCAGTATGAAGATAAAATCGGGCGAAAGGCTTGCGGTTGTCGGTATGAACGGCAGCGGTAAATCAACGATGATAAAGCTCCTTTGCCGTCTTTATGACCCCACCAAAGGCAGAATCACTCTTAATGGAATTGATATCCGTGAGTTTGACTATGCGGAATATTTGAAGCTTTTCGCAATCGTCTTTCAGGATTTCAAACTGCTCGCATTCCCCGTGGGCGAAAACGTTGCCTGCTCGGATGAATACGATGAAGAAAGAGTATGGCAATGCCTTGAAATGGCAGGCGTAAAAGACAGAGTTGAAGAATTCCCTAAGAAACTGAAACAATCAATCTATAAGCTCTATGAAAAAGACGGCATCGATCTTTCGGGCGGTGAAGAACAGAAAATCGCCATTGCGAGAGCATTATATAAGGATGCACCGTTTGTTATTCTTGACGAACCCACCGCCGCACTCGACCCCATCGCCGAGAGCGAAATTTATTCAAGATTCAATGATATTGCAGGCGGCAAAACAGCCGTTTATATTTCCCACAGACTTTCATCCTGCCGCTTCTGCAGCAGAATTGTTGTCTTTGATAACGGCTCAGTTATTCAGGAAGGCACTCACGAAGAACTCCTCGAAAATACAAACGGCAAATACTCCGAGCTCTGGAACGCACAGGCGCAGTATTATGCCGAAAACACAGAAAAAGTTGGTGAATAATATGATATTTGATGAAAAGAAAATAATTCTTAAAAACGGTCAGAATGCGATTCTGAAAACTCCTTGCATTGAAGATGCCGAAGCGATGCTTGAAAACATCAAAACCGCTTGCAGCGAAACAGATTTTCTGTCCCATTACAAAGAATATTGGGATAATATTTCAATCGAAAGAGAGAAAGAATGGATACGCAGTATGCGTGACTCCGAAAACAATCTCGTGATTGCGTGTTACATAGACGGCAGACCCGTCGGATGCTGTGATATAACGTTCTTCAACGGTTGTAAAAGCTTTCACCGTGCGGGATTGGGTATATCAATAACCCAAAAATATTGGAATCTCGGCATCGGCTCTGCAATGTTTGAGGCACTTATTGAAGCCGCCCAAAATCACGAAGGCACAGAAATCATTGAACTGGATTTTATAGAAGGGAACGACAGAGCAAAGGCACTTTATGAAAAATTCGGTTTTAAAGTCACCTGCATCAAACCGAATTATTGCAAACTCAAAGACGGCACATATCAGAACTTGGTTTATATGCAGAAATACTTATAAAAAATCTCACCTCAGCCGAATCGGTTGGGGTGATGTTGCATACAGAAAATAGGTAGTGTATAATAAAAACAGATTTAAAGGGGTTGATACAATGAAATTACTTGTAATCCGTCACGGTGAATCCGAAGCAGATTTGCTCGATGTTCACGAAGGCAGAGCAGATTTTGCATTAACCGAAAGAGGTCACAGACAAGCCGAAGCAATGGCAAATTATGTTGCCGATAATTATGATATTTCCAAAATATATGCAAGCACTTTGACAAGAGCAAAACAGACAGCACAGCATTTATCCGACAAAACCGGGATTTCTATTATTTTTGACGAGAACTTGATGGAGTTCAACAACGGACTTCTTGCAGGGTTACCCCGAGCAGTAGTCAGAGAGAAATATCCCGAAGTTCCCGATTTGCCGATTGATAAAGCGGTTTACGGTCAGGAATCTCAGGTCGAGTTCAGACAAAGGGCAGAGAATGCACTTTCAAGAATTATGAATGAAGCCGAGAATGACGAAACCATTGCTATTGTTTCGCACGGCGGAATGATAAATCAGCTTTACCGTTCATTCTTCAATATGCCCGTTGATTGCATTTATTTCTTCAATACCGCTGACACAGGTATTCACATATGGAGTTTGACAGACAGAGAAAGACGTGTTATCAAAGCAAATTTCGATGAACACACCAAAGGATTTTAAGGTGAAATTATGAGCAGACAAAACATATTTGACAACGAAACATTTTTCAGCGGCTACAAAGCTCTGCGTGACAGCGATTGTAACGCCAATGATTTAATCGAGCAGCCTGCAATGCGTAAACTTCTTCCCGATCTGAACGGCAAATCCGTTCTTGATCTGGGTTGCGGCTACGGTCACAACTGCATTGATTTTGTCAGCAGAGGTGCAACGAGGGTTGTCGGCATTGATATATCCGAAAAGATGCTTGCCGTTGCAAAAGAAGAGTCCGCACACAGCAAAATCGAATACCGCAACACGAGTATGACAGACATATCAAAACTCGGTGAAACCTTTGATTTTATTTACAGTTCCCTTGCTTTTCATTATGTTGAAGATTTTGATGCTTTCGCAAAGGATATGTATTCTGTTCTTAATGCAGGCGGTCAGCTTTTGTTCTCGCAAGAACATCCGATTATAACCTCAACCGTTGACGGCGCAGGTCATTTCAACAAGAATGAAAGCGGCGAGAAGGTTTCCTATACTTTTTCAAACTACAACCAACCAGGCGAACGCAAAATCCATTGGTACGTCGACGGCGTAATAAAATATCACCGCACCTTTAGCAACATTATCAACGCCCTCGCAAAAGCGGGATTTGTTATTGAAGAAGTCTGCGAACCCACACCCGAAGAATGGGTAATCGAAAAAGTGCCTGCATGGGTAAAGGAATATATCAAACCGAACTTTTTGATTGTTAAAGCGAAGAAAATATAAAATAATCAAGCCATACGAGTTGAAACAAAAATCAGCTTGTATGGCAATTTTTATGCGAATCTGTGCATACTAAAAGCAATTAAAGGAGGATAATTTATGTTCAAACACGAAAAAATGCTTTTTCATCCCGTTGCTGTTGAAAAACCTAACCCTCAGTATGCGGCGCTTCTTCAGGAACAGCTCGGCGGTGCAAACGGTGAACTTAAAGCTGCAATGCAGTATATGTCACAGAGTTTTCGAATCAAAGACCCCGAAATCAAGGATTTGTTCCTTGATATTGCCGCAGAAGAACTCGGTCATATGGAAATGGTTGCGCAGACAATCAATCTTCTGAACGGTCACGATGTAAGTGCCGAATCTGTTCCTGCAGGCGAAATCCAGACACACGTTCTCACGGGTCTTAATCCCGGACTTATTAATGCTTCGGGTTATTCATGGACGGGTGATTATGTTTCGGTTACGGGCGATTTGTGCGCCGACCTTCTTTCAAACATTGCATCTGAGCAGAGAGCAAAAGTTGTTTATGAATATCTCTACCGACAGATTAACGACAAGAAAGTAAGAGAAACAATTGATTTTCTGCTCAACAGAGAAGAAGCACACAATGCAATGTTCCGTGAAGCATTCAACAAGGTGCAGAACAGTGGCTCAAATCAGGATTTCGGAACAACAAAAGCAGCTAAAATGTATTTCAGTATGTCTGAACCCTCACCGAACAATAATCCGTTTTCGGAAACAAAAGTTGACCCTCCGTCATTTAACTGATACAAAAAGCTCTCTTGCATACCGCAAGAGAGCTTTCAGCATTTTATCTCATAAAACCGTTGATACATAAGGGATTGAACGTGCGGTAATCGAGAGGTGCGTATAGTTTGACCTATTACCTTAATTTTGCGTTTCTATTGTTCTAATGGCTGAATTTCAAGTTGTAAAAATCAGTCGATTTGCAACGGTGAAAAAGTTTGACAAAAATTTAAAATAGAATTAAAATATAGATGAGTAAATGATCTTTCATAAGGAACCTCCTATCTGACAAAACTCAGAAAGGAGAA
>JAZNRJ010000003.1:0-59025 GCA_045590675.1 Acutalibacteraceae bacterium | reverse complement strand
CAATAACATTAGCCATTGCGAGCGTTAGGTGTGTTTTGCCAAGGCCTGTTGCGCCGTGAAGATAGAGGCTGTCAGAACTTAGGTCGAAATCCTCCGCATAGCATTTGCAGTATTCCGCAATCTGACTCATACGTTTTCTTGGCGAAACGCCGAAAGCTTCGTCAATGGCATCAGGATAGAAATCTAAATTGAAATTATCAAATCTGCATTTTTTGCTCGGCGAAATTTCTGCAAGAGTTTCTTTTGAAATCTCCTTTAGAAGCTCTTTTCTGCATTCGCATGAATATCCGCTGATAAAGCCTGTGTCCTCGCATTTTGTGCAATGATAAGGCGTTAAAAGATAGTTTTCAGGATAACCGTTTTCTTTGAGTAAAAGCTTTATGTTTTGCTGAATTGAAAGGTTGATGGCTGAAAGTTCTTCAATGTATTTCTGAGCATCTTTGCCCATACCAAACGCTTTAACAACGGCAAGTCCGCTTTCTGAAAGTTTTGCTTCAAGGTGTGCTATTTCGGGGATTTTCTCTGTTACTTCAAGATGGCGGGCATTATATTTCTGTTGCGCTTTGCTTCGTCTTGTTTCAAGAATTTGTGAAGCTTTATATAAAGTTGATTTACTGTAACTCATCTTTATTTTTCCTTTCGTAAACCAAGTCTGTGTGCAAGGAATCGTCCATAAGCTTATCAAGATCATATGATGCCTTGTGTTCGAGTGCTGCAGATTTTTGAGCTTTTTTGGTTTGGTCGATTTTGGACGCGGCAGTTATTCTTGAGCTTTTGAGAGCTTCAATGTCATCTGAATTCTTAACTCCGGAATTGAACCAATTTGTCAGGATCTTATCCATATAATTGAAATTCAGCTTTCCGGTGTGATTAACCATTTCTTCATAAGCAAGATAGATTATATTGGCATTATAGCCGAATTCTTTATTCCATTTGGTGATTAAAGCTGACTGCTTTGTTGTAGGTCTCGGATTATTTAGGCCTGCTGTTGAGGCAACCTCTTTCCATATGTTGTTAGCATTTTTTAATTGGCTGATTTGGTCAGCAGCTTTTTCGAGCGTATCAATCTCACGAATTCCCCAATCTTTGCCGACTGTTTCAATATAAGCGTAATTTGTTTTGCCAACCGAAACGCAGTATTCAATCAGCATAAACAAAACCTCTGTCGGCAAGCCGTAATGGTCGTGGAGCAAAAGCAAAGTGCATTGTCCGTCATATCCGATTGTTTTGCCGAGCTTGATTTGTGCTTCGTTTAATAAATGTCCGATTTCAGGCGATTCGCTGATTCTTTCAAGGATTTCTTTGCTTGTCGGCTTGGACGGTGGGGGAGACGGCATTTGCTGCAAGGGTTCTTTAGGGGGCTGCGGTTCAATATGTATTTTTGAAGTTGTTTCAACAGGTGCAACAGCTGTTTTATTTTCACCGTCACTCAAAAGAACGCCTGTGAGAATCCAGTATTGAAGATAATCTTCCGCATCATCTCTGTTTATTTTTAAATCTTTGCACATTTGCTCAATATTAGGCGATGTTGCGCTGTTACGCAAAATCCAAAGCAAGACTTTAAGCTGATGTCCGTTGGCAAGACGTATGTGCTTGTCTACAATTTCAGCAGGAACCGCAAAAATTGAACTGAATTTTGAAGGATTAACCGAATAAGACATTTAAATTCTCCGTATCAATAAAATTAATCAAATTATTATATCATAAAAAATACAAAAAAATAAAGCATAATTTCAATTTTTATGCCGTTTTTACAAAGTTCTATATAAATAATGTATAAATCACAACAGATAGTGTTTAACCATTTGTTTTACCACAATTCGCTTGTTAAAAATGACAAAAGAAAAAGAGACCGCTTTAAGCAGTCTCTTAATCATGCGTTTAAAATCAAACGGCTCTTGTAACCTTACCTGAGCGAAGGCATCTTGTGCAAGCGTATACTCTTTTAGGAGAACCGTTTACAACAGCCTTAACTCTCTTAACGTTAGGCTTCCATGTTCTGTTTGAACGTCTGTGAGAGTGGGAAACCTGAATGCCGAATGACACATCTTTACCGCAGAAATCACACTTTGCCATGTGTCACACCTCCTTGTTTAGTCATTAACGTTAGTATATTAACAGATTGATTGGAAAATTGCAAGCTTTTTTTGAAATTTTTTATATTACATAACAAAAAATATTTTGAAAAATCTATTGCAATTTTTGAAAATATGATATATAATGCATACAGAACATTTGTTTGCGAAGTATCGGAGGTATAAAAAATGGCAGATAAAAAGAAAGCTCTTGAAACCGCTCTTGCACAAATTGAAAAAGCGTACGGCAAAGGTACAATTATGCGTCTTGGCGAAAATACCGGTATGAACGTTGAGGCGATTTCAACAGGCTCCATCGCTCTTGACAATGCAACCGGTATAGGCGGTATGCCTAAGGGCAGAATTATTGAAATCTACGGCCCTGAATCATCAGGTAAAACCACCCTTGCTTTGACTGTTATTGCTCAGGCTCAGAAAATCGGCGGTGAAGCTGCTTTTATTGATGCTGAACATGCACTTGATCCCAGTTATGCTTCAAATCTTGGTGTTGATGTTGATGCTCTTCTTGTTTCACAGCCGGATAACGGTGAACAGGCTCTTGAAATTGCCGAGGCACTTGTGCGCTCAGGTGCTCTCGACGTTCTTGTTATTGACTCTGTTGCCGCTCTTGTTCCGCGTTCTGAAATTGAAGGTGAAATGGGTGATTCTCACGTTGGAGCTCATGCAAGGCTTATGTCTCAGGCTCTCAGAAAGATTGCCGGAGCTGTTGCCAAGTCAAATACTATTGTTATATTTATTAACCAGCTTCGTGAAAAAGTAGGCGTAATTTACGGCAATCCTGAAGTCACAACCGGCGGTCGTGCACTCAAATTCTATTCAACAATGCGTATTGATGTCCGCAGAGTTGAAGCTCTTAAGGGTGCCGGTAATGAAATTATCGGTAACAGAACAAGAGCAAAGATTGTCAAAAACAAAGTAGCTCCTCCGTTCAAAGAAGCTGAATTTGACATTATGTACGGCACTGGTATTTCAAAAATCGGTGAAATTATTGACCTTGGTGTTAAATTCGATGTTATTCAGAAGAGCGGTGCTTGGTTCTATTACGGCGAAATGCGTCTCGGTCAGGGCAGAGACAAGGCGAAGGATGAAGTGCTTAACAATCCTGCTCTTGCTGAAGAGCTTGAAGCTAAAATAACAGCCGCTTTAAAAGCTGTTACTGATGCCGCTAAGGCTAAAAAAGCTCCCAAAGCTCCTGAAATTCCTGTTGCCCCTGCATCTGAACCTACAACAAAAGCAAGCGCAAGAGCAAAGCTTGACATTGTTGTTGACGATGACGAATAATAATGAAAATTTCCGTTGAAAAAGGAAAACAGAATAAAATTCATATACTCTGCGACGGTGAATATAAATTTACCGTTGATGCTGAATATTGGTTCAGCAGCCCTTATTACGGAGTAGATTCAATTGATGATGAGCAAGAGCTGTCAGCCTTTTATAAGGCTGTCGGCTCTCGCTGTGCGTTTATAGCGGGCTTGCGCCTCCTTTCATATCACGACTCAAGTAAAAAGCAGCTTTTCCAAAAACTTGTTTTAAAAGGTCACGATAAAGGATATGCTGAAAATGCTGTTTTAAAGCTTGAAGAGTACGGTTATCTTAATGATTTTCGTTTTGCGGAAAATCAAGCTCGCCGACTTTGTGAAGGCAAAGGAATGAGTAACAGGGGAATCAAAAATGAGCTTTTGCGCCTTGGTGTTTCGTCTGAAATCGTTGATACAGCACTTGAGGGGCTTGACAATGACCCGATTTTGCGTATTATAGAGATAATAAATCGCAAATACTACCGAAATCTTTCGGATGAAAAAGGTGTTCGAAAAACCGTTGCTGCTCTTCAAAGGCTTGGTTACGGTTGGTCTGACATTAAGAGTGCATTAAAGCAAATTGAAATTGATACGGAGGTCAATGATGATGTATAAAGTTGCTATGATTTCTCTCGGCTGCCCCAAAAATCAGGTTGATGCCGAAAGAATACTTGCTCAGCTTATCGGTAATTCTTTTGAAATTTCCGATTGCTATGATGGAGCAGATGCTGTTATTATCAACACATGCGGATTCATTGATGCTGCTAAAGAAGAAGCTATAGAAAACATTCTTAATATGGCTCAGCTCAAAGAAGAGGGCATAATCGGAAAAATTATTGTTACCGGCTGCCTTTCCCAGCGTTATCAGAATGAAATATTTGATGAGATGCCCGAGGTTGATGCTGTAATCGGTATTGGTGCTAACGGCAATATTGCTGACATTGTTAAACGTGTTATTGAAGGTGAAAGGGTTTTTGAAGCTCCTTCTAATGAAGATTTACCGCTTGTAGGTGAAAGAGTACTCACCACTCCCGAATATTGGTCATATCTGAAAATTGCTGAGGGTTGCTCCAACAGATGTACTTATTGCACCATTCCCTCAATCAGAGGAAATTTCAGAAGCGTTGAGTTTGAAACTGTTGTTGAGGAAGCCAAGCAACTTGCTCAGCAAGGCACAAAGGAGCTTATCCTTGTTGCTCAGGATACAACAAATTACGGTTCAGACATTTACGGTAACCTCCGTTTGCCTGAACTGCTTGATGCACTTTGTGAAATTGACGGTATTGAGTGGATAAGAATGCTATATTGCTATCCCGATAAAATAACCGACGAGCTGCTTGATACGATGGCGCGTCAGCCTAAAGTTTTGCATTATATTGATTTACCTCTTCAGCACGCTGACGATAAAATTCTTAAGGCTATGAACCGCAAGGGTGATAATGCATTCCTTAAACAGCTTATTGCAAAAATCCGTTCAAAACTTCCTGATGCTGTTATTAGAACAACAATGATTATCGGTTTTCCCGGCGAAGGTGATAGCGAATTTGAAACTCTTGCTGAATTTATTAACGAAGTTGAGTTTGACCGTCTTGGTTGTTTTGCTTTTTCGCCGCAGGAAGGCACACCTGCGTTTGATATGGAAGATCAGGTTGAAGAGGATGTCAAGGCACGCAGAGGCGAAATTATAATGCAGGATCAGCTTGAAATCGTAACTCTCAAAAATCAGGAAAAAATCGGCAAAACATACAGAACCATCGTTGAGGATTATGACGGGTATTCCGATTGCTACATTGGAAGAACATATATGGATGCACCTGAAATTGACGGCTTGATTTCATTTACATCTGATAAAAATTATGAAAACGGCGATTTTGTTAACGTTACAGTTATCGGCGTTAATGAATACGATTTAATCGGCAAGGATGCTGATGTTTAAGGAGTTAATATGAATTTACCAAACAAATTAACAGTAATCAGGATGATTCTGACTCCGTTTTATCTTGCGGCAATGGTGTTTGAATTTCCGCAGCATTATTTTGTAGCGCTTTTGATTTTTGTTGTTGCATCGTTCACGGATTTTCTTGACGGCAAAATTGCAAGAAAGAACAATATCGTTACAACATTCGGCAAGCTTTGTGACCCAGTTGCCGATAAAATGCTCACAACAGCCGCTCTGCTTTGCTTTATGAAGCTTGGTTTATGTGATATTTGGGTTATAATGATTGTTCTTACACGTGAATTTTTGATAACCTCGTTCCGACTTGTTGCATCTGCTCAGGGTGTTGTAATCGCCGCCGGAATATGGGGTAAATTAAAAACCGCAACTCAGATGATATTTTCGATTTTAATTATGATTGGCGTTTATGTTCAAGATATCCTGAGCTTTGATTTTGAGGTTTTTGCCCTGATTTCCAATATTCTTCTTTGGATAACGGCTGTTCTTGCTGTTATTTCAGGCGTTAAATATGTTATTGACGGCAAAAAAGTGATTGACTTTTCAATGTAAACAACATATAATGTTATCGATATTTTAAATGCGTTTAACGGGAGAGTAGCATTTTCTGGGCATATCAGAGAGAAAGCCGGCAGCTGAAAAGGCTTTTTATGCTTGATTTTGTGAAGTGCACCCGCCAGCACTCAAAGGGAAATAAAAGTATCTTTGAGCGTAAGAGCTGCGTTAAAGCCATCGGTTTAACCGTTTGAGTTATAAACAGGAGTGGAACCGCGTTTTGTATTACGCCTCCGTAGTCATTTTGACTGCGGAGTTTTTTTATTATTGGAGGTGTTTTGATGTTTAAACAGCTCAGGGAAGATATAGCTTGTGTTAAAGCAAGAGACCCTGCCGCACGCTCGGCACTTGAAATTTATTTTTTATATCCGGGATTAAAAGCAATCAGACTTCACAGACTTGCTAACAGATTCTATCGTCACAATATGTTCTTTATGGCAAGGTTGATTTCTCAACGAGCTTCTAAAAAAACTGGAATTGAAATTCACCCTGCCGTTAAAATCGGTAAAAGATTTTTTATTGACCACGGAACAGGTGTTGTTATAGGTGAAACTGCGGTTATTGGTGATGATGTTACTGTTTATCAAGGCGTAACTCTTGGCGGTACCGGTAAAGATACAGGCAAGCGACACCCTACAATCGGCAATAATGTTATGATCGGTGCCGGTGCAAAAGTTCTCGGTCCGCTTGAAATCGGTGATAACTCAAGAATTGCCGCCGGTGCAGTTGTTCTTAATGATATACCGTCAAATTCAACGGCGGTCGGTGTTCCTGCGAGGGTTGTTAAGCGTGATGGCGTAAGAGTTGATGATCTTGACCAGATTCATATACCCGACCCTGTTGCCAATGAAATCAGCAGGCTTGAAGCAGAAATTATAGAATTAAAAAAGCAAATTAATAAGGAGTAAGATATGAGAGTTTTTAACACTTTAACCAGAAAAAAAGAAGAACTTAAAACAATCAAAGAAGGCGAAGTTAAAATTTATGCCTGCGGACCAACTGTTTATAATTTTATCCATATCGGTAATGCAAGACCCATTTGTGTTTTCGATGTTTTAAGACGTTATCTTGAATACAGAGGTTATAAAGTTACTTTTGTTCAGAATTTTACAGATATTGACGATAAAATTATTAAACGTGCCAATGAAGAGGGCAGTGATTACGTTTCAGTTTCGGAAAAATATATAGAAGAGTTTTGGAAAGATGCTAAAGGCTTGAACTTCAGACCTGCCGATATTCATCCCAAAGCAACTGAAAATATTGACAAGATTATTGAAATTGTCAGCGGTCTTGTTGAAAACGGTCATGCATATGCTATTGACGGTGATGTTTACTTCAGCCCCAAAACCTTTGATGAATACGGTAAGCTTTCTCATCAACCTCTTGAAGAGCTTGAAGCCGGTGCAAGAATTATGGTTGGCGACATCAAAAAAGAACCTATGGACTTCGCACTCTGGAAAGCAGCTAAGCCCGGTGAACCTTATTGGGATTCTCCTTGGGGTAAAGGCAGACCCGGCTGGCATATCGAATGTTCAGCTATGGTTTGCAGATACCTTGGCGAAAGTATTGATATTCATTGCGGCGGTCAGGATCTTATCTTCCCACACCACGAAAATGAAATTGCTCAGAGCGAATGCTTTACAGGTAAACCTTTTGCGAATTATTGGATGCACAACGGCTATATTAATGTTGATAATGTTAAGATGTCAAAATCACTCGGTAACTTTTTTACCGTAAGAGATGTTGCTGAAAAATACGGCTATGAACCCATCCGTTATCTTATGATTTCATCATCATACAGAAGCCCTATCAATTACAGCATTGATATTATTGTACAGTGCAAAGCTTCTCTTACAAGGCTTTACACTTGCCGTGACAGCATTGATTTTGAACTTAAAAATGCTGTTGAAGGCGAGCTTAACACCGAAATCAAGGCTCAGCTTGACAGCCGCGTTGCTCAGTTTATTGAAGCTATGGATGATGACCTTAACACTGCAGACGGTATTTCAGCTGTTTTTGAGCTTGTAAGAGACATCAACTCGCTTGTTCTCGGTAAGAATCAGAGCAAGGCTACCGCTGAATATGCAGCAAAGATTTTTGATGAACTTACAGGTGTTCTTGGACTTGTTTATAACCGCAAAACTGAAGTTCTTGATGAAGATATAGATGCTATGATTGAAGCAAGAACTCAGGCAAGAAAAGATAAAAACTGGGCAGAGGCTGACAGAATCAGAGATGAACTTAAAGCTATGGGTATTGTTCTTGAAGATACAGCCCAAGGCGTTAAGTGGCACAGAGAATAATTTTTATTGAATTTCTGCATCAATCTTCGGTTGGTGCAGATTTTTGTGTATATATGTAACAAAAATATATATAAATTAAATAAATTTCAAATTATACTTGCAATTTGAAAAGTATTGTGATATAATTCCAAGGCAAATCACACGCAGAGCTATTTTTATTATAAGTGCGTTTTGAAAAAGGCGTGTTAATATCAGGCTTTGCGGCGGTTCGTATCTGATACTCAAGATACAATATAACTTAGGAGGAAAAAACATGTCAGTAGTATCAATGAAACAATTACTTGAAGCTGGTGTTCACTTTGGCCACCAGACCAGAAGATGGAACCCCAAAATGGCTGAGTACATCTTCACAGAACGTAACGGCATCTACATCATCGACCTTCAGAAAACAGTTAAGAAGCTCGAAGAAGCCTATATGTTCATCCGTGAAATTGCAGCAGACGGCGGCGAAGTTCTTTTCGTAGGCACAAAGAAGCAGGCTCAGGATTCCGTTAAGGAAGAAGCTGTTCGTTGCGGTATGCCTTATGTTAATGCTCGTTGGCTCGGCGGTATGCTCACAAACTTTAACACAATTCAGAAGAGAATCAAGAGACTTGCTCAGCTCAAAGCAATGGAAGCTGACGGCACATTTGATCTTCTTCCCAAAAAAGAAGTTACAAAGCTCAACCTTGAAATCGAAAAACTTGAAAAATTCATGGGCGGCATCACAGAAATGAAAAAACAGCCCGCCGCTATGTTTATCGTTGTCCCCCGCAAAGAAAGAATTGCTGTTCTCGAAGCTAAGAAGCTCGGTATCCCCATCGTTGCTATCGTAGACACAAACTGCGATCCCGACGAAGTTGACTATGTAATTCCCGGTAACGATGACGCTATCCGCGCTGTTAAGCTCATCGCAGGCGCAATGGCTGATGCTATTATTGAAGGCAGACAGGGCGAGCAGACAGCTCCCGCAGCAGAAGAAGCAGTATCAGAGGAGGAATAATATAATGGCAGCATTTACAGCTAAAGACGTTCAGGCTCTCAGAGAAAAAACAAACGTTGGCATGATGGATTGCAAAAAAGCACTCGTTGAAGCTGACGGTGATATGGATAAGGCAGTTGAAATCCTTCGTGAGAAGGGTCTTGCAACAGCTGCTAAGAAAGCAAGCAGAATTGCTGCTGAAGGTGTTATCGGCCTTTATTCTGACGGCAGCGCATCAGCTCTTGTTGAGCTTAACTGCGAAACAGACTTCGTAGGTAACGGCCCTGAATTCAAGGCTCTTGCTAACCAGATTGCAAAGACTGTTGTTGAAGCTAAGCCCGCTGATCTTGATGCTCTTCTTGCAACAACAATTGCTGACGGCAGCCTTTCAGTTGCTGATGCAATCCAGGATCTTTTCCTTAAAATTCGTGAAAACCTTAAGCTTCGCCGTTTTGTTCTTGTTGAAGGCACAGCTGTTTCATACATCCACGGTGGTGGTTCAGTAGGCGTTCTTGTTAGCTTTGATACCAACGCAGCTGATAAAGATGAATTTGTTGCTATGGGTAAAAACATTGCTATGCAGGTTGCAGCTATGAGCCCCGAATATCTCAGCAAGGAAGACATTTCCGCTGACGAGCTTGCAAAGATGAAGTCAATCACAATTGACAGCTCACTCAATAAGCCCGAATCACTTCCCAAGCCCATCCTCAGAAAGCTTTTTGAAAAGGCTTGCAATGAAAAGCTTTTCAGCGATGAAGACATTGCTGCTTATGAAGAACAGAAGAACAACAACTTCCTTTTCAACTTCCTTTCAAAAGAAGCAGTTGCTACTCTTGCACAGCTCGCAGTAGCAGGCAAAGAGGAATTTGTTAATGACAAGATTTTTGCCGGTGCTGTTGAAGGCCGTATTAAGAAGCAGCTTAAAGAAATCTGCCTTCTTGACCAGGCTTTTGTTCGTTCAGACCTCTTTGACGGTACAGTTGCTGGCTATGTTGCAGATGTTGCAAAGAAGCTTGGCGCTGAAATCAAAGTTACAGGCTTTACCCGTCTTGCTAAGGGTGAAGGCATTGAAAAGAAAGAAGACAACTTTGCAGCTGAAGTTGCAAGCATGATCTGATTATAATTTCTTTTACTCCCGTACTTTTCGGTACGGGAGTTTTTTCTTCTTGTATTTAATTGAAAAATATGCTAAGATAAATCTATTAAATATTCTGGAGGTATTTTTGTGAATATTGCAAAGAAAATATTTGCCCTTGTTCTTTCTTTGGTTCTGTCTTTTTCTGCTGTTTCTTTTGATGCTTATGCGGCTGATAGCGAAACTGCAGCAGAAACTCTTTCTTTTAAAACTGAATTTTATAAACAGAACGACTTAGGTGAGTGGGTTAAAGTAACAACCGCAAATCCCGGAGACCAAGTTAAAGCTTGTCTGTATATAGGTACAACATATTATGTAAATTCCTTTAATGTTATTGCATTTTATGATGAATACGTTTTTGAAGATTCTTACGCATTGGATACAGCATATGTAACAACTGCTGACCCTTATTATTCAGATCAGGTTCCTGTTGGGTCACCAAGTGAGACTCCTGCGGATATAATTGAATTTCAAGATCTTACATTAACGAGGCTTTCTGATACAAACAGAGTTCTTGCTGGCAGCAAATATACCAAAGGTCTTATTTCAGAAGGGTATATTACTCAAGATTATGTTGACAATCATAATGCATTTGTTGTTAAAGGCAGTATTAAAAATAACCGAAATTATAAACTGAATTCTGAATATTGGATAGTTAGTTTTGATTTAACCGTCAAAAACGATGCTTCGGGAACGGGCAGTTTTGAAGTTGTTGAATCAACAATTCAAAGTCCTGAACGTTCTAAGTCATACATTAATATTCCTTATGCTCCAACCGCAAACACTCCTGTTGAGGAGACAACTCCTTTATATGCTTGTAACTTTAATGTAGAAATTTCTAACGGTTTTGTAACTGTTGGCGGTGATTCTTCTTCAACCGACGAATATTACACCGTAACATATTATAAAGATAACGATAAAACAGAAATATTTACATCTCAGACAGGTGAAGCCGACGGTTACGCTCACGGTGATGCTTTGAGATATCCAGATTCAGAACCCAATGCACCTGAAGGTATGTATTTTGCCGGTTGGTCTGTTCCTGAGGGAACTGAAGTTACCGGCGATATTGATATAATTCCTGTTTTTGATAAGATTCCGGTTTCCGTTTTCTTTGAAGATTATTACGGCGATCCACTTGACGGTTTTGAAATTGACCTTACTTACGGCGACACGGTTTCTGTTTCTGATCTTCCCGGTGCAAGTGACCTTCAGATAATTGAAGGCTATGAATTTAAATATTGGATGCTTGATAATATAGAAGTGAGCGAAGATTTTGTTATTAAAGATGACATTGTTCTTGTTCCGCATTATGAAGCAAGGGAAATTTCTCTCATTTTTGATGCAAACGGCGGTGAATTTGCGGAAGGTGCAAAAACCGTTGAAAAAACCGTTAAATATGAAACAGAGCTTACCTCTGATATTCTTCCCGAAGAACCCGTAAGACCCGGATACAAGTTTGATTACTGGGCAGATTTTGATGAAGGTGCTTTGGTAGAAAACTTTGACGGTATGACATTCAACGCAGAATGGAAAGCAAACACCGATACCGCATATAAGATTGAAGTTTATACCGAAAACCTTGATGCCGATAAACCGCAGTTGGGCGAATATTCTCTTCTTAAAACAATCAACGGTAATGGCAAAACTGATACATTTATTCCTTATGGCAAGGATGAAATCAGCGGCTTTACAATGAAGGAATATGACGATATTCTTATTACAGGCGACGGTATGGCTGTTCTTAAAGTTTATTATTTAAGAAACAAGTTAACGCTGACTATTAATGGTGTTCAGACTGAGTTTGCTTACGGGGCTATGCTTGATAAACCTGCCGATCCTGATAATCTTGCTGATGATCAGGTTGTAACCGGATGGACAGTAAACGGTGTTGAGGTTAAAAACTGGCCTATACCCATAGAAGATGGTATGGTTATTGAACCTGTTATTTCAACCCTTCCCTCAACTCAGCCCACTGTAACCGAACCTTCCACAATCAAACCTGAGGCTTCTGAACCCTCAACAAAACCTGATGTTACAGTTCCGACAACAACTCAGCCGGCTACAACTGTTCCTTCCACAACCAAACCTGTTGTTTCTGAGCCTTCAACAACTAAACCTGCAGTTACTGAACCGCAGCCAACCAAGCCTTCGGTTACCGAACCCGAAAAAGAACCTACAACTGATGCAGTAGTTAATGGGTTCAAAATCAACACTCCTTCAAAATACTCAATTAACTGTGCTGACTCAATAAAGCTTCATGTTTCCGCTGATGTTCCTCTTGACGGATACACCGTTGTTTGGAGTGCTGATAACGCTTACTTTGATATGTTGCCCTCCGAAACCGATAATACTTGTGTAATAACATCTTCCGCTAAAGGTGTTACAGTTATCACAGCAACTGTTCTTGATGATGAAGGCAATGAAATTGCATCAGACAGTGTAGAGATGAAATCCAACGCAGGTTTCTTCCAAAAGATTTTGGCGTTTTTCAAAAAATTGTTCAGTTTAACAAAATTTTATGAAAAATAATTATTCAGAGCGTGCCATTACGGCGCGCTCTTTCTTTTTTTACCTCGCATTAATCTTTTTCAAAAAACAGATAATATTAATACAATAATGAAAGGAGATTTTTATGGCAAATTTAACTTCAAAAGAGCTTTCGGCACTTGAAGATCAGCTCAATTGCGAACAGATGCTTATAAAAAAATTTAAACTTTATTCGCAAACGGCAACAGACCCTAAAATTAAGGAAAAATGCGATAAAATGGCACAGCAGCATAAGCAACACTTTGATACCTTGATGGGTCATCTGTATTAAGGAGGAAATATGAACGTTTCTGTTAATCTTACAGACCAAGAAATAATGGACGATGTTCTGACATCGCAAAAGCATATCACAGGAGTATATAACACATTTTCAAATGAATGCGTTTGCGGCAAACTTCAGAGCGATATGCTTAATATCCTTGATGAGGAGCATCGGATGCAGTTTGATGTATTTTCTGAAATGCAAAACAGGGGATGGTACAGCCCGGAAGCAGCACAGCAGGAAAAAATTGATAAAACAAAATTTAAATTTGAAAGTATTGCAAACACTCTATAATTTTATCGGCATCGGTATTTCCGGTGCCGATATTTTAAATTTTTTTATAAAAAGGGTTGGAAAATTTAAGCTAATGCATTATAATAACATTAGTTATAATGGATTTTTATTGATAATATTTGATTCTGTGAGGTGCTGAAAATGAGCGAATATTCGGTTTCTCTTGAAAAAGTTGTAAAAGATCTTTCTTTTAATGTTATTTACACCCCGAAGAACATAAGTGATATTTATATTACAGCTCAGGATGTTAATCGGCCGGGCTTGATTTTAACAGGCTTTGATGATTATTTTGACCCTGCAAGAATTCAGTTTATCGGTCTTACTGAGCTTGAATATTTTAAAAGCCTCACAAAAGAAGGCTTTCTTGAATGTCTTGAACGTTTTTTTTCAAAACGCCCTGCTGCAATTGTTGTTACAAGAGGGTTACAGTGCGGTAAAAGGTTTCTCAGTTTTGCAGAAAAATATGAGGTTCCCGTTCTTGCAACTTCTGAATCCACTTCAAGCTCGATGTCTGCAACTATTTCTTATCTCGGCGTTGAGCTTGCTCAAAGAATAACCCGTCACGGTGTTCTTGTTGAGGTTTACGGTGAGGGTGTTCTTATTCTTGGCGACAGTGGAGTCGGTAAGAGTGAAACTGCGCTCGAACTTATTAAGAGAGGCCACCGTCTTATTGCTGATGATGCTGTTGAAATCAGAAGAGTTTCAAATAAAACTCTTGTTGGTTCTGCGCCTGATAATATCCGCCATTTTATTGAACTCAGAGGTGTTGGCATACTTAATGCAAGGCGTCTTTTCGGTATGGGTGCTGTAAAAATGACTGAAAAAGTTGATATGGTTATTCAGCTTGAGCTTTGGGACAGCGAGAAAGTTTATGACCGTTTAGGTCTTGATAATGAGTATACCGAAATACTTGGAATAAATGTTCCGGTGACCGTTGTTCCTGTAAAACCCGGCAGAAACCTTTCGATTATAATTGAAGCCGCTGCAATGAATAACAGGCAGAAGAAGATGGGCTATAACGCAGCAAGAGAACTTCTTCACTCGCTGGGTATGACAGATGATATAATTCCAGCTCAAAAGGAACTTGAAGTTTGGCATAATTTTTAATTAGAAATAATATTTTGGAGGTATAATATAATGTACAGAATTGGTGTTGATCTCGGAGGAACCAATATCGCTGTTGGTGTTGTTACAAAGGATCTTAAAATTATCGGCAGAGGTAAGGTGAAAACCAAGTGCCCCAGACCTGCTAATGAAATTTTTGATGATATTGCCCTTGCTGTTAAGCTCGCAATCAATGATGCAGGTATTTCAATTGATGAAGTTGATTCAATCGGTGTCGGTACACCCGGATCGGTAAATAAATCCAACGGTTATATTGAATTTGCAAATAATCTTGATTTTAATCAAGTTCCTGCAAAAGAAATGCTTGAAGAAAGACTAGGCAAAACTGTTTACCTTGATAATGACGCTAACTGTGCCGCTCTCGGTGAGGCAGTCGCAGGTTGCGGTAAGGGTGTTGGCAATTTTGTTGCAGTAACTCTCGGCACAGGCGTAGGCAGCGGTATTATTATTGACGGTAAGATAGTTAACGGTGTTAATTATGCAGCAGGTGAGATGGGTCATATGGTTATCTGCTTTGACGGTGAGCAGTGCAACTGCGGCAGAAGAGGATGTTGGGAACAGTATGCATCCGCAACCGCTCTTATAGCTCAGACAAAAGATGCAATGAAGCAAGACCATGACAGCATTATGTGGAATCTTGTTAAAGATAACATTGATAACGTAAACGGCAGAACCGCTTTTGACGGTATGAGACAGGGCGATAAAACAGCTAAAGCTGTTGTTGATAAATATATCAGTTATATTGCTGTTGGCGTAATTAATATTATCAATGCACTTCAGCCTGAAATAATTTGTGTTGGCGGCGGAATCAGCCATGAGGGTGATAATCTTCTTGAACCGCTTAAAAAGCTTATAAAAAGAGAAAGATACAGTATTTATGCCAGCAAACAGACCGAAATTGTTGCTGCTGAACTTGGAAATGATGCAGGCATTTTTGGTGCAGCATTACTTGATGAATAATTATTGGAGGAACATATGAGCTCATATAGTGATTTTTGCTCTTTTTGCAATAAAATTGAATGCGAATATTTATCAGATGAACCGTTGAGCAGCTATACGAGCTTCAAAATAGGCGGCAACGCTTCGCTTATGGTTTTTCCTGACAGTCAGTCGAAATTGTCTGATTTAGTTAAATATATTAAAAGTGAAAATCTTCCTTTGGTTGTTATAGGCAAAGGAAGCAATCTCCTTGTAAGTGATAACGGTTTTGACGGTGTTGTTATTAACACTGCAAAACTTAATAAAATTGAACTTGTTGACGAAACAACTATTATTTGTCAGTCAGGTGTTCCGCTTGCGAAGCTTTGTAAGTTTGCGCTTGAGAATTCATTAACCGGCTTGGAATTTGCCTACGGCATCCCCGGAACAGCAGGCGGTGCTGCTTATATGAATGCCGGAGCATACGGCGGAGAAATGAAGGATGTTCTTGTTGAATGCTCTCATATTAACTCTGACGGAACGCTTGGATCATTTAAGGGCGAAGAGCTTGCGCTTGGTTACAGACATAGTGTATACTGCGATTCAGAGCTTATTATTTTCAACTTAACTCTGAAGCTTCAGAAGGGAGATTCTGATGAGATAAGAGCCAAAATGAATGAGCTTATGGGTAAGCGTAAGGATAAACAGCCGCTTGAATATCCGAGCGCAGGTAGTACGTTTAAAAGACCTGAAGGGTATTTTGCGGGTGCACTTATCGAGCAATGCGGCTTGAAAGGTGTAAGTGTTGGAGCTGCTCAAGTTAGCGAAAAACACGCTGGCTTTGTTATCAATAGAGGCGGAGCAACTGCTGATGATGTAAAAAAATTAATTGAACTATGCCAAAATACAGTTTTGGAAAGAACCGGTATTATGCTTGAGCCGGAAGTTAAAATTATCTGATAGGAGGAACGGGAGTGTCTTTTTCATCTGATGTTAAAAGTGAGTTATGTAAAACAGAAAATCTCTCGTCTTGCTGTCTGCATGCACAAGTCTACGGGCTTGTGCTTTTTGCTCATTTTTCAAAGTATAATTTATCAATAACAACTGAAAACAATGATGTTTTTGATTTGTATTATAATTCGCTTAAAAATTATTGCGCTGTTAACCCGGTCATCAGTGACGGCGGAAGCAAAAAAATGACTGCGTACCTTAAGACTGATGAAGAAAAATCAAAGGTATTTGAAAAATTTGGCCATTCTTTGAAAGAGACAACTTTGAGAATTAACAGAGCAAATATGAGTGATGAGTGCTGTGCAGCATCATTCTTAAGAGGTGTTTTTCTTTCTTGCGGAACGGTTACTTCTCCGGAAAGAGGCTATCATCTTGAGTTTGTTGTGCCTTATAAACGCCTTTGTACTGATTTAATTAAGTTTATGGACGAGCTTAATCTTAACCCTAAATACATAGTCAGAAAGGGTAATCACGTTATTTATTTTAAGGATAGCGAAAGCATTGAAGATATTCTTGCCATTATCGGTGCTCAGGATGCTTCTCTTTATTTAATGGGAATTAAAATAGAGAAGGATGTTAAAAATAAAGTAAACCGCAGGTTGAATTTTGAAATTTCAAATATTAATAAAACGGTTAATGCTGCTAAACAACAAGTTGAAGCAATCAAATTAATTGATGAAAAAAGAGGATTAGCATCTTTGCCTGATAATTTACAAAAGATTGCCCGTTTGAGACTGGAAAATCCTGAAATCAGCCTTAAAGATTTACAGATGATGATTGATGAACCTATTTCACGTTCTGGTATTAATCACAGGCTTACAAAATTAATTCAAATTGCCGAATCAATAGAAAACGGAGATTAATATGGCATTTACCCATCTACATGTTCACTCTGAATACAGTCTGCTTGACGGTGCTTGCAGAATTGAACCTATGCTTGATAAGATTCAAAGCATGGGTCAGACTTCTGTTGCCATAACTGACCATGGAGTAATGTATGGTGTTATTGATTTTTATAAAGCTGCAAATAAAAGAGGAATAAAACCGATTATTGGCTGTGAGGTCTACGTTGCTCCAAGGTCGAGGTTTGATAAAGTTCACGGCCTTGATAATGAAAGATACCATCTTGTTTTGCTTTGCAAAAATAATGAGGGTTATAAAAATCTGATACAACTTGTTTCTGAAGGTTGGGTCAACGGTTTTTACACTAAACCCAGAATTGATAAAGACCTTCTTGAAAAGCATCACGAAGGTATCATAGCTCTGTCAGGCTGTCTTGCCGGCGAAGTTGCAAGAGCACTTTATCGTAATGATTATGAAGAAGCAAAAAAGGTTGCTCTTTGGTATAAGCAGGTTTTTGGAAAAGATAATTATTATCTTGAAATTCAAAACCACAACCTTGAAGAACAAGCTCGCATTAACCCTGAGCTTCTCAGACTTTCTCACGAACTAGATATTCCGCTTGTTGCCACAAATGATGCTCATTATGTTAACAGAGAAGATTCAAAAATGCAGCAGGTCCTAATTTGTATCCAGACTAACCACACTTTGGGCGAAGATACAGGCCTTGAATTCGGAACGGAAGAGTTTTACTTAAAAACAGAAGAAGAAATGCTTGAAGCATTCCCTGACTGTCCCGAAGCTGTGTATAACACATCGGAGATAGCCGAAAAGTGCAATGTTGATTTTGAGTTCGGCAAAACAAAGCTTCCGCATTTTGAAGTTCCTGATGGTTGGGATCATTTTGAGTGGTTTTCATTGTTATGCCGTAAGGGCCTTGTTGAAAGATACGGTAAAAATCCGCCTGAAGAATATATTAAAAGACTTGATTATGAGCTCGATGTAATTAACAGAATGGGTTATGTTGATTATTATTTGATTGTTCATGATTTTATTAAACATGCAAAAGAAATCGGTGTTCCTGTTGGACCTGGCAGAGGATCGGGTGCTGCAAGCATTTGTGCTTATTGCATCGGTATAACCGGAATTGACCCGATGAAATATAATTTGCTTTTTGAGCGTTTTCTTAACCCTGAAAGAGTCAGTATGCCTGATTTTGATGTTGATTTCTGCTTTGAAAGAAGAAGTGAAATTATTGATTATGTTATCGAAAAATATGGCAGTGACCATGTGGCGCAGATTGTAACATTTGGTACAATGGCCGCTAAAGCTGCTGTCAGAGACGTCGGCAGGGTTATGGGTCTTGCTTATTCGGTTGTTGATAATGTTGCAAAAGCAATTCCAAACGAACTTAACATTACGCTTGATAAAGCGTTGAAACGATCAGCCGAATTTAAAGCACTTTATGACAGCGATGAAACTGCGCGTGAGCTTATTGATATGGCACGTAAAGTTGAAGGTATGCCAAGGCACGCTTCAACCCATGCTGCAGGTGTTGTTATTACGCATGACCCCGTTGTTTCTTATGTTCCGTTAGCACGCAACGATGAAGCTGTTGTTACTCAGTTCCCGATGACAACCCTTGAGGAATTAGGTCTTTTAAAAATGGATTTTCTCGGGTTGAGAACTTTAACGGTTATCAAATCAGCTGAGGTTATGATACGTAAAAAAAATCCTGGATTTTCGATTGATAATATTGATGTTGAGGATAAAGCGGTTTTTGATATGATGTGCTCTGCTCAGACTGAAGGTGTTTTTCAGTTTGAATCGGCAGGTATGCGTAGCGTTCTTTCTCAACTTAAACCTGAAAGCATAGAAGATCTGATTGCTGTAATCTCGCTTTACAGACCGGGCCCTATGGATTCTATACCTACCTATATAACCAACAGGCACAATCCGGATAAAATTAAATATAAAACTCCCGAGCTTAAGAATATTCTTGAAGTTACTTACGGTTGCATGGTTTATCAGGAGCAGGTAATGCAGATTTGCCGTGAGCTTGCCGGATATTCATACGGCAGAGCTGATATTGTGCGCAGGGCGATGAGTAAAAAAAAGCACGATGTTATGCTTAAAGAACGTGAAAGTTTTGTAAACGGACTGGTAGATGAAAGCGGCAATGTGATTTGCGAAGGTGCTGTCAGAAGGGGAGTTAGTATAAAGGCGGCTAATGAAATTTTTGATGAAATGATTTCATTTGCTTCTTATGCATTTAATAAAGCTCATGCTGCTGCATATGCTTATGTTGCTTATCAAACAGCCTGGCTTAAATGCCATTATCCAGCTGAATTTTTTGCTTCGCTTTTAACAAGCTTCCTTGATAATACAGGTAAGGTTGTTCAGTATATCGGCGAATGCAACCGACTTGGTATAAAAATACTTCCGCCACACGTCAATGAAAGCGGCGAAGAGTTTTCAGTTTCAGGCAGAAATATTCATTTCAGCCTTTCTGCCGTTAAAAACCTTGGCAGAGGTTTTATCAGAAAGATGGTTGAAGAACGCAGAATCAACGGAAATTTTGTTGATTTCTATGATTTCTGCAAGCGTATGCACGGTAAAGATTTTAACCGCAGAGCTATTGAAAGTCTTATTAAATGCGGCGCATTTGACGGCTTGGGTGCAAACCGCCGTCAGATGTATCTGGTAATTGATTCAATAATAGAAGAACTTGAAACATCAAGGCGAAAAAATGTTGACGGTCAGCTTGGTTTTGGTGATTTGTTGTCAGCTGATGAGCCTGACTATATAGCCGAATCTTTCTCTTACCCTGATGCTGAAGAATTTTCGCCGGATGTATTGTTAAAATATGAAAAAGATGTTGCCGGAATGTATCTTTCAGGTCATCCAATGTCAAAATATCTTTCTTTATCTCAAAAACTTAAATGTGCCAAAATATCTGACATTGTTGACCCCGACGCTTCTGTATATAAAGATAATGACAGAGTTCTTGTTCTCGGATTAATTTCTTCGGTTAAAAGAAAAATTACAAAAAATGACACAACAATGGCTTTTCTTGCTTTTGAAGATACTTTTGGAAGTGCAGAAGTTATTGTTTTTCCAAAAACTTTAATGGACAAGCCTACAATGTTTTTTGAAGGTAATATTCTTTTAATTCACGGCAGAGTAAGTATGCGTGAAGATGAAGACACAAAAATAGTATGTGAATTTGTTGAACCTTGCCCTGATGAAAGCTCTTTGTCTTTGAATGAAACTCAGGAAAAAACAGAGACTAAAAAGAACAAGGCTAAAGGCTTGTTTTTGAGATTTGATACATCTGATTCTCCACAGATTTCTTATTGTATTAAGTTGTTGTCTATATTTGACGGACAGTTTCCGCTTTATTTTTATTATAATGATACAAAAGAATATAAGCGAAATCCAATCGGAATAAACATTGATGTTAATGATGTTTTATTAAGGGAACTTAAAAAGATACTTGGAGAAAGCAATGTTATTTTTAATAAATAATATTTTTCAAAATTTTGTTAATTATTTTGTCAAAACAAGTCTCTTTTAATTGACATTAGACGAGAAAAAGTGTATTATATTGTCTGAACATTTTTAAGGAGAGTATTTAAATGAAAACAATCGGTGTTTTAACCAGCGGCGGCGACGCCCCCGGCATGAATGCTGCTGTAAGAGCAGTTGTAAGAACAGCTTGTGAAAGCGGCATTAAAGTTTACGGTATTAACAGAGGCTACCAAGGCCTTATTGAAGGTGACCTTCGTGAACTTAACATCAGAAGTGTTTCCGATATAATTCACAGAGGCGGAACAATGCTTTATTCCGCAAGATGTAAGGCTTTCAGAGAAGAAGCCGGTATGCAGCAAGCTATTGACAGCTGCAAAAAGTTCGGTATTGAAGGTATAGTTGTTATAGGTGGCGACGGCTCTTTCAGAGGTGCTCGTGACCTTTCACTCAGAGGTATTCCCTGCATTGGTGTTCCCGGCACAATTGATAATGATATCGTTTCATCTGATTACACAATAGGTTACGATACTTGTCTTAATACAGTAATGCAGATGGTTGACAGAGTAAGAGACACAGTTGAGTCTCATAGCCGTTGCATAGTTGTTGAAGTTATGGGCAACAGATGCGGTGATCTTACTCTTAATGCAGGTATAGCTGTTGGTGCAACTGCAATCGTTATTCCTGAAATTCAGTCAGATATTGAAAAACACGTTATCGAAAGAATCAGAAGAACTCAGAAAACCGATAAAAAGCATTTTATTGTTATGGTTGCTGAAGGCATTGGCGGTGTTGAAGAGCTTGCACGAAAGATTGAAAAGGAATGCGGCGTTGAATCAAGAGCAGTTATTCTTGGCCATGTGCAGCGCGGCGGTTCACCTACAGTACGTGACAGAGTTGCAGCAAGCCAGATGGGTTATAAAGCTGTTCAACTTCTTATGCAGGGTATCGGTAACAGAGTTGTTGTTCAGAAGGATGACCACATCATCGATTATGATATTTATGAAGCTCTTAATATGGAACGCACAGTTAACACAGAGCTTTATAAGATTGCACACGAAATTTCAATCTGAGGTAACAAATGAATTCTGTTGAATTTCTTTCACTTCGTAAAAAAATTATTGAAAGAGATTTTAAATCTCTTAATGATATGCAGAAAAAAGCGGTTCTTTCTACGGAAGGACCGCTTCTTGTGCTTGCGGGAGCAGGTAGCGGAAAAACAACCGTTCTCGTTAACCGAATTGCTAATATAGTAAAATACGGCAACGCTTACTACAGTGATGATGTGCCTTCCTATGTCACTGACGGCGATCTTGCAATTATGCGAGCTGTTGCTGACGGCATTGTAGATGAGACTTCAAGCATTGATCATCTTCTTAAAGTAAATGCCGCCAGACCTTGGGAAATCCTTGCAATTACTTTTACAAATAAAGCTGCCGGAGAACTTAAAGAAAGGCTTGAGCGTATGCTCGGCGAGCAGGCACTTGATATATGGGCAAGCACATTCCATTCAGCCTGCGTAAGGATTTTAAGAAGAAACGCTGATTATATCGGCTATTCTTCTAATTTTACAATTTATGATACTGATGACAGTAAACGAGTTATAAAAGACGTATTAAAACAGCTCGGATTCAGCGATAAAATTATAACTCCTAAAGGAGTTCTTTCTGAAATCAGCAGAGCAAAAGATTCGCTTGTTTCCGCTTCTGAATATCTTAAAGAGAATTATATGGATATCAGAAAAAGAAATATCGGTATGGTTTATGAAGCATATCAGTCAAGGCTTAAAGCGGCTGATGCAATGGATTTTGATGATATTATCGTTAATGCCGTTAAGCTTCTACGTGATAATCCTGAGGTTCTCAATTATTATCAGAATAAATTCAGATACATAATGGTAGATGAATATCAGGATACCAACAATGCGCAATATCTTTTAACAGCTTTGCTTGCAGGTGGGTATAAAAATATCTGCGTTGTTGGAGATGATGACCAGAGTATCTATAAGTTCAGAGGCGCAACTATTGAGAACATTTTAAGCTTTGAACATCAGTACAGAAATGCTCAGGTTATAAGACTTGAGCAGAATTACCGCTCAACTCAGAATATTCTTGATGCGGCCAACAAAGTTATTTCAAACAATGAAAACCGTAAGGGTAAAACCCTTTGGACTGATAACGGCAGGGGAGAGTTGATTGATTATCACACTGCCGAAAGTGACAGGGATGAGGGTATATACATTGCCGATAAGGTGCTTGAGGGCATTAAAAACGGCAATAAATTCAGCGATTTTGCTGTTCTTTATCGTATGAATTCTCAGTCGAACCTTGTTGAACAGTCGTTTGTAAGAATGGGTATTCCTTACAGAATTATCGGCGGTCATAAATTCTATGACCGTAAAGAAATCAAGGATGCTCTTGCTTATCTGAGTGTTATCGCAAACCCCAACGACTCTGTAAGACTTCAGCGAATTATCAACGAGCCAAAGAGGGGAATTGGCGATACTTCCGTAACTGCTGCTCAGGAGATTGCAGACGGGCTTGGAACGAGTCTTTTTGAGATTATCAAATCAGCTGATCAATTCCCGAAACTGAGCCGTTGTTCAAAGAAAATGATTGAGTTTGCAACAATGATTGAAGGTTTTATTGATGACCTTGATTCTATGGAACTTGCTGAACTTTTTAAAAAAGTTATGACAGAAACAGGTTATATTGATTCGCTCGCTCTTGATAAAGAAACTCAGGAAGACAGACTTGCAAACCTTGACGAACTTTCAAACAACATTCTCAGATTCACAAGAGAAAATGAAAACACAACTCTAAACGATTTTCTGCAGGATGTTGCATTGATGACAGATATTGATAATTATAACGCTGATGCTGAAACGGTTGTTATGATGACGGTTCATTCAGCTAAAGGTCTTGAATTCCCCGTTGTTTTCCTTGCGGGGATGGAAGAAACTATCTTCCCTTCAATGATGTCCTCAATGGGCGGAGATGAAGAGATTGAAGAGGAACGTCGACTTGCTTATGTCGGAATAACAAGAGCTAAAAAGCATCTTTATCTTACAAGAGCGAGAACAAGAATTCTTTTTGGCTCAACCAAATTCAATCAGCCGTCTAGATTTATTACAGAGATACCTTCTGATCTTTTGAACAGAACAGGTGAAATGCAACGCAACTTTGGTTTTGCACATTCGTCATCCTTCTCATCGGGTTCATCTGCAACAAATATTCCTCATTCTTCAGCAAAACAATCGCCGTCAAGAGGTTTTTCGGTTGCTCCTGTTGCTGCTCCGCAAAAGAACGCAACTGAATTCAAAGCCGGAGACACCGTTATTCATAAAGCTTACGGCGAAGGTGTTGTTTTATCCGCTAAATCTATGGGTAATGACACGTTGCTTGAAATTGCATTCACAAATGCAGGAACAAAAAAAATTATGGCAAATTATGCTAAAGTTGAAAAAGCATAATAAAAAGCCCTCGTAACTTTAATTGTTACGAGGGCTTTTTATGTCATAAAATTCGGACTTGCTCATATAATTTATTAAATGCAAAAGGAGGTAAAAAACTATGAAAAGAAAAAAGAGTTATAAGTATAAAGTTTACGACGGAAAACTGATTAAAGAAATTTTTGAAAACTCAAGATTGTATCTTTTGCTTGCTTTTTTTATATGCGGAGTATTGATAGGTTCAATTGCAATTAAAAATACCGATTCTATAATTATTAATGAAATCAGAAGCATAGTGGATTCGTATAAAGCATTGAGAATGCAGGAAGGGCTGACAAACAGCTTTTTATTTTCGTTAACAATTAATCTGGTTTTTGTAATATTTTCGGTATTTTTGGGGTTTTCTCTAATTGGCTATCCGCTTATAATGTGGATTCCTTTTGCAAGAGGTTTGGGTATTGGTATGGTTTGCGGATATTTATATTCAGAGTTCAAATTTGCAGGGCTTGGGTATGCTGTTTTAACTTTATATCCTGCTACAGTAATTGCAATAACTTCAATTGTAATTTCGTGCAACGATAGCTGCGAATATTCTAAAAATGCTTACCGCAAGGCTATTTTGGGGAGAGGTCAGTTTGAAAGAGGGGAGACAAAGATTTTTTTAACGAGACAGGCTGTTTTTTGCGGAATTTGTGCCTTGTCGTCCTTAATTGATGCTTTGTGTTCGTCTGTATTCTCTCGATTATTCATTTTTTGATGTTTGATTCAGCGGATTTGAATCAACTGCGGCTTTTAACTGTTCATTATAAACGTGAGTATAAATTTCGGTTGTTGCAAGGTTTTCGTGACCAAGAATTTCTTTAAGCTGCAAAGGGTCAACGTTTCCGTATTGATACATGAGCGTAGCGGCAGTGTGCCTTAATTTGTGTGTTGAGAATCCCATTCCCGAAAGGCCACTTTTTTTCAAAGCAGCTTCAACAACTTTTTGAACACCCTGACGGCTGATTCTGCATTTTCTGCTGCTGATAAATAAAGCGTCTCTGTCCTTTATTCCGTCAGCCGGTCTGACACGCATATAAGCTTCGATAGCTTTTAAACAGGCATTGTTAAGATAAATCGTTCTTTCTTTGTTACCTTTGCCGAGAACAATCATAGTATTGTCATCTTTGATATGTGATAAGTTGATACCAACAAGCTCTGATAAACGTAAACCGCAATTGAGAAAAAGGGTCAGAATGCAATAATCTCTTTCTTTATATTTGCCATCAACGCTGCCGAGAAGTTTTAAACTTTGCTCAAGAGAAAGATATTTTGGTAATGAACGCTTTGTGGCAGGGGATTCAAGATTAGTTAACGGGCTTTTTTCAATATACATAAATGTTTCAAGATATTTGTAAAACCTCTTAAGAGCAACAGCTTTTCTTGCTCTTGCATTAACATCATTATTGCGTTCGTTTCTGCAAAAAGTTAAAAAAGAATAAGCATCTGTAAGAGTTACTGATAAAATCAATTCTTTTGTAACATCTGAAACGGATATTTCATCAAAGCTAATTTTTTTATTAGATAGACCTTTGTTCAATTTTAAAAATCTGAAAAACATTCTTAAATCGGATGCGTACTCCAAAACAGTAAGCTCCGATTTGTTTTTTATTGCCGTTAAATAGTTCAGGTATTCAATTACAAGAGGCGGTAAGGTGTTGATTTCGTCTTTTCTCATAAATATCATCCTTATTCAGCAGGGCTGAAAAAAATATATACAATTATACAAAATAAATGTTTTGTATAATTAGGGGGAGTTGTTTTTAAAAAATCAGGGTTCAAGAGTATGTTTTTCTATAAGAGGAATAATTCCGCCTATATCAATAAGTTTGTTTGAATGCAGTTCACATATTTCGACGTTGTGTTTGTTTGTAAAATCTATTATTTCTTTTGCGTTACTATGCGATTCAATTCTTCCGTTAAATGCGATCTTATTTTGGCTGATTTTACCGCAACAGCCTCCGATGAATCCGTAGTTGTATCCTTTCAATTCAATGGAACCTTTTGAGATTAACAATACATCGTTTAGAAAATTCTGAGTGGCTGTAAAGATGCTTAAATCATCTGTAATTATTGCATTTTCATTAATTACAGCAATTGAGCATCTGGTATAGCCTTGGTTAACGTGGATTATCTGAATTTGTTCTTTTTCAGCATATTGCAGAACTTTCTTAGCAATTGTGTTGGTATTGCAGATAAGTTTTTTGCCTAAAAAAGTGCAATTTAAAGGAACATCTGACGGGTATTTGTTGCCAATTATTCCCTTTAAATGTATCTGCTTAAAATTTAATTCAGACTCCCCTATGCACAAATGTTCGATTGTTGAAAATAGAATATCATTTTTAACATGTAATAATTGTAAGTCCGTGTGTGAAGCAACCGGCTGCGGTAATAATGAAGACTTTTTTATTTTAATTGTATTAATTCCGAGAGAGTTTAATTTATAAATAGCTTGTGCTGCATCTTCGCTGATCGCAACCGTCGTTACATCCCCTGTCGGTAGGTTTGGTTTGTTTATAAACCTTATCATATAGCTGCCTCAAAGGCTTCGTTTACTGTGCCTGCACCTATGATTTCTATGTCACCTTTAAAGCTGTCTGAAAGCGTTTTTAAGTTGTGGCGGGGAATTATGCATCTTTTGAATCCGAGGCGTTCAGCTTCCTTTATTCTTTGTTCACATGAATTTACAGAACGAAGTTCGCCACCGAGGCCTATTTCGCCGATAACAAGAGTATCGTCTCTTATAGGAACATCTTTAAAGCTTGAAATCATAGCTAATGCAACTGAAAGGTCGGTTGCTGGTTCGTCGATTCTTAATCCGCCAACTACATTAACATAGGCATCGCAGTTACTCATAAAATATCCTGAGCGTTTTTCAAGAACTGCCATCAGCATTGACATTCTATTGTAATCAAAACCGTTTGCCATTCTCCTTCCGTTACCGTAATTTGAGGTTGATACAAGCCCTTGAACTTCTGCTAAAATCGGGCGGCTGCCTTCCATAACACATGCTATACAGGTTCCAGCTGTATTTTTGGGTTTGCCTGAAATAAGCATCAATGACGGATTGGGGACTTCTTTTAATCCTTTGTCCATCATTTCAAACACGCCGATTTCATTTGTTGATCCGTATCTGTTTTTAACAGCTCGAAGGATTCTGTATGACATATGGCGCTCACCTTCAAAATAAAGAACGCAGTCAACAATATGTTCGAGAACTTTTGGTCCTGCAATATTGCCGTCTTTATTAACGTGGCCAACAATTATAACGGGTATTCCAAGGCTTTTGGCGCAATGCATATATAGATTTGTTGATTCTCTGACCTGAGTAACGCTTCCGGGAGTTGAACTGATTTCAGAAACAGCCATTGTTTGAATTGAATCAACAATAACCAAATCGGGCTTGGTTGTTCTGATATATTCAACAATGCTCTGAACATCGGTCTGACACATTATATAAAGGTTTTCGGTTTTAACGTTAAGGCGTTTTGCTCTCAGTTTAATTTGCCTTGCTGATTCTTCGCCGGTAACATAAAGCGTTTTAAGGCTGTTGCCTAAATATTCGCAAATCTGAAGCAAGATTGTTGATTTGCCAATGCCTGGGTCACCGCTTAATAAAACCAATGAACCTTTAACAATACCGCCGCCAAGAACTCTGTCAAGCTCTGCCATACCTGTTTTAAAGCGTATTTCGTCGTCGGCTGAGATTTCGTCAATGGTCTGTGCAAAAACGGTTTTAAGGGTATTTTTGGTGCTTTTTTGCTGTTGCGGTGTCAATGTGTCTTCTTCCATTGTGTTCCACTCACTGCAACCAGGACAGCAGCCATACCATTTGGCACTTTCATAACCGCATTGATTGCATATATAAACAGTCTTTGTTTTGTTAGCCATTTAAGCTGCCTCCGTTGATTTTAAATAGTTCAGAATTCCGCTTGCAATGAAATATGCAATTTTGTTTTGATATTCATTTGTTTTGAGTTTTGCGCTTTCTTCGGTATTAGATAAAAAACCGCATTCAACCATAACTGAGGGCGTTTTGGAATGATAGAGCAAATATATCTCTGTTCCTGATTTCTTCAATTCACGCGTGTTGTTGGGCTGAAGTTCTTTTGTAACAGCAAGTCTGATACATTCTGCCAGATTTATTGAATCGGGATTGTTTGGAGAATAAAAAATCTGAGTACCGCTATATTTTGTTTGTGAAAAATGGTTTTGGTGAATGCTGACAAAAACAGAATCAGGAGTTGATGAAATAATATTGAGTCTGTTTTTTAAATCTGAGATTTTTTTTGCTCTTATTGTTTGTGCGGAATCATCGTGTATTGATATGTCAGTCATTCTGGTCATAAGGGTAGATACTCCGAATGACTTAAGATATTCGTTAACTTTTGTTGCAATCAGTAGATTTAGGTCTTTTTCAAGTGTTCCGTCAGCAGACTGGGTGCCGCCGTCAACTCCGCCGTGGCCTGCATCTATGATTACTGTTTTATGTAAACCATTAACGTTTGAGGTGCGTATTGCCTTTAGGTTTTCCATAAATACCGTTGCACCGGCAATTAAACTTAAAATCAGTACAAGAGAAACTGACATCATAAATTTAATTTTAATTCTTTGAGCAACAATTATTTTCATTTGACCCACTCCAAATATTAATTTTGTATATTAATAATATGCAGTAAGTCGAATTATTTTTACTTATTCAAGCGTCTGTAATCAATATAATCCTGCAGAATGAAAACTGCGGCAACCTGATCAACAACAGCTTTGCGTTTTTTGCCTCTTGTGTTGGTTGTGTTCAAAACGTTATGTGCACTGACTGTTGTTAATCTTTCATCACGCATAACAGTTTCAATTCCTGAAATCTGATTGAGTTTATGAGCAAAGTCTTTACATTTAAGTGCTCGTTCACCCTCGGTTGAATCCATATTTTTAGGTAATCCAACAACAATTTGTTCCGCTTTATATTTTAATGCAATGTCTTTGATTTCTTCCAGCAGAATTTCGGCGTTTCTTTGAGTAATTACCGTTACCGGTGAAGCGAGTGTTTCAAACTTATCGCAAACAGCTATTCCGGTTCGGACATCACCGTAATCAACAGCAAGAATTACCATATACTACTCCCCTGTTTAAAATTGCGGAGTTTGAATATAAACTCCGCAATTTTTATTGATGTTTATTTATTGGCCTGTAATACCGCTTATAACATTATTGAGATCGTTCAATACGTCATCAACAATTCCGGAAACAGATTCTTCAGGCATTGCGGTGCAGGTTGTGCAGGTTGCGGGTACATTGCTGATTTTATACCAACCTTTTTTCTTGGTTGCACAATTAGGCCCCGCTATTAAGCCTGTGTGGCTGCAATATGTCTTCTCAATAACTCCGTCACATTCGGGGAATTTTTTTTCTTCAAGCCCCTTATGAATGCGGTTGAAAACAGTAAAGCAAATTTCGCCGCCGGGGTTGATGTTAACATCCATAGCTTCGGGAATATCAAAACCTACCCAAACTGCTGCAACATAATAAGGAGTACCTGCGCAGAACCAACGGTTGGTGTTGTTGGTTGTTGTACCTGTTTTAGCCATGATCTGAAATTTGCGTACATTTTTTGCTTCGCCGTAATAGCTTGTGTTAACAGTTTGAAGCAAGTGACACATAATGCTTGAGGTTTCGCGTGACATTACCTGCTCACCTTGAATTGTTTCATTGCTCAAAAGAATTTCATTACCGTCACTGCTCGTTACTTTATAATAAGAATAAGGCTCATAATATACGCCTCCGTTGCCGAATGTTGCATAAGCAGCGGTCATTTCAACTGTAGTTGTACCATTATAAAGAGCACCGGTTGCAAGAGGAGCAAGCTGTCTGTCTTCAACCTCATCAAGGCGTGATAAGTGGAATCTGTCTCTGATGAATTCATAAGAATTATCAATTCCTATATCATAATTGATTAGTCTTGCGGGAACGGTGTTAAGTGATTCCTGGACCGCATATTGAACGGTAACGTTTGTGCCGGTACCAAGAGTCTGGTCAACATTATGTGGCCAAAGATTGCCGTTAACTGCAATTGCATAGTCTTTGATTTTGCTTGAGAAATTAATCAAATCCATTTCAATAGCAGGTGCATAGGTTGCCAAGGGTTTAATTGTTGAACCGGGCTGTCTGTATGAATTTGCTGCTCTGTTAAGGCATCTGTTGCCGGCTTTGGGGCCTGCCTGACCAACTATGGCAACCACTCTGCCGTTATAATCCATAATTGTCATCGCAGACTGCACGGGGTCGCCATCCTCTTCGGTATAAAGCTTTGGAAAGTTGATTCTGTTTTCATAAACATCTTCAAGCTGTTCCTGAACATTTAAATCAACTGCAGTATAAATCTTTAAACCACCGTACACTTTATCAATTGCCTGCTGTTTTGAGTATCCGTATTTCTCCATAAGGTCATCGCGGACACACTCAATAACGTAGTCAACATAGAAACTGTTGATTTTATCTTCATCTTTCTTAACTTCTTCATCATCAACATCCGGAACATATTTGTCGCTGTTAGTGAAAATAAGCTCGTAATTATAAGCTTCGTCATATTCAGCCTGGGTTATAATCTCTTCTGCAAGCATTTTATCAAGGCATTCAACTTGTCTTGTTCTGTTATTTTCAGGCCGAATAAGAGGATGCCATTTTGAGGGGTTCTGAGTTATGGCGGCAATTACAGCACATTCAGCTAAGTTGAGTTCTGAAACATCTTTACCGAAATATTTCTCAGATGCAGTCTGAACGCCGTAACAACCGCTGCCAAGATAAAGTGTGTTGAGGTAAGTTTCTATAATCTCATCTTTGCTGTAATTCTTTTCAACGTTTAATGCAGTGAGAATTTCTGTTATCTTTCTAACAATTGTTACTTCGTTTTGTTTTGTAAGGTTCTTGATTAACTGCTGCGTTATTGTTGAACCGCCTTGTCCTTGGTTTTGCTTTTTAACTATAACGCCGCCGGTTCTTATCCAGTCAACACCGTGATGTTCTTTAAAACGTTTATCCTCAAGAGCAATAAAAGCTTTTGTAATATAGGGTGACATATCATCAAGGTCAACCCATACTCTGTTTTCTTCGCCGTGAAGACGGGCAATTTCAACAGTTTCGCCTTTTTCGTTATATGCATATATAAACGATGTTTGGTCCTGATTATCTTTATAATCGTCAAGATTAACTGCGATTTCGCCGTTAACATACATTATTGCACTGGCCAAAACATATGTTGCCAATACACAAACAGTTAAAATTCCTGTGCAGATAATTCCGAGAAATATAGACAAAACAGGATTGCGTCTTTTTTTGCGTTTATTTTTAGCAGAAACCACCTGGGGGTCATTGGTTTTGTTTTTTGCCATACATTCTCAGCCTCCTTTATTTAGAATTATAATCAAAAATTTATAAAATCCTTGATATTATTTAAATAAACCTTTTAATTCGACCAAATCTTTTTTTAGGCCGGCAATTTCGTTTTCGTATTTTTTTGTTTCAACTTCAGCTGCTTCTGAAACATTTTGAAAATCTTCTTTTGTTGTTTGAGTAAAATCAGGTTCAAAGTGTGCAATTCCCAATGAATTTTCAATTTCAGTCAGCCTTGCTTCTATACGTTTAATAGCCTTATCTATTGATGGAAGTCTGAACATAAAGTTTTCATTAACGGTTTTAACAAATGAGAGGTACTCTTTTCTTAAAGCTTCATTATCTTCAGCATATTTGTTGAGTTTTTCTGAATTTTTTTCGTTTAATTTTTTGAGTTCAGAATTTTTTTCAATTAAACTTGATATATAAAAATCAGTTTGTTCAATATTATATCCTTCAATGCATATTTCAAGATTAGGCGGTTTCATATAAGTTCATCCTTATGTAATTATTTGAGTTTTTTGCTGTATTTAATCTGATTATTTAAAAATGCAATCAGAATTATCAAAATCCATATAGGAAGAAATGCAATTAAAACTAAAATAAGTGAAATCAAAACTGCAGGGCCTTTTTTGCTGTCTCTAACCGTGATTTCTTTATCGGGCCAAGAGAGCTTTTCGGTTGATTCATAATCAAAAATCTTCAATTCTGCGCTATATGAATCAATTTTATTGTTATAAAGTAAAGGCTCAATTAAATCACAAGCTGAAGATGAAACTTTAGTTATCTTCTTAAAGTCGATTTTAAGAGTTTTTAAAATGCTGTCAATAATTTTTAATAGGCCGATTGTAATTTTGTATGTTGGAGTTTCAGGCGGATATTTGCTTTCGCCGCCGTAAAGATTGAGAACCAACTCAGTTATTATATCAACAACTTTTTTATCTTTAATGTCAGCATATTCAAAAGGCTTAAGTCCTGTTTCTTTTCCAGTCCATTTTGCAACAGTACCAACTTTTAATGAATTAAGCAGTTTGAAAATGGGCTTAATTATCCACCCAAATTTATAAATAACTTTGGGTTTTATGCTAATCGAACCAGCTATGTCGGCAAGTTTGTCTATATCTTCACCGGCAGTTTTTATCATATTTTTTATAACGCCGATAAGCTGGTCTTCAAATGCTTCTTTTATGGGCAATTCTGACGGGAAATCTGCAGGCTTTTCAATAAAATCGGTTGTTACCTTTACAACATCGCTTTTAGGTTCAAAAGTAACGCTTCTCATAACACCCGGATAGCCAATAGGGCAGCCGGTGCAAATATCGTAAAGGACATTCCCTTTTGCGCTTTGGTAAGCAGAAATGTTATGAATATGGGTATGACCTGTGAATATAAACTGAATTCCTAAATCGGCAAGCTGTTCGATTCGCTCGGTATAATCTCCAAGCATATCACCTTTTCCGATTATTTCATATAAAGGTGACGGAGCGATGAGAGGATGATGAGTCATGGCAATTATGAACTGACCGTCATCTTTTGCTTTTTTAATGTTTTGTTTAATCCACTCAAAACAATCTTCGGAAAATCCGCTTTTACCGTTAAGGTTTGAATCATCGTTAAGAGCAAAGAGTCTATAATTGTTTTCAAGCTGAACAATATAAGACATACTTTGGCGGTGAACAGAGATTGCTTCGTCCGGACCGAATTCACGGTACATATCAAAAAGCATATTGCGTTCTGCTGCAGGGATTTTAATTCGTTTGTCGCCGGAATAGCTGTCAGTTTCTCCGCCTTTTCTGAAATCATGAGTAGCTGTGATGACATAAACTTTTTTGCCTTTTGATTTCAATTCGCGGAGCATTTCAATTATTTCACAGTGAGAACAAAGCTCTCCGTTGTTTGTTATATCACCGCTTATCAAAACAGTGTTGCTTCTTTTATCTTCAGCAACTTGCTTGAATGTTTGTTTTAATAAAGGAACGCTTTCTGCAAGGAACTTTTGGCTTTTGGAATTTGCGCGATCATAAGCTGAACCTGATGTTCCGATTTTATGCGAATAATAGTGAATGTCTGTCAGAACAGATAAAGTTAAAGCGTTGTATTTCATTATTTTTCATTCCTATCAGCAATATCTGTTAAATTTTTGTAGCTGATTGCCATAGATTCTCTTGGATCAATTTCACAGGTATCTTGCTCAATAACAATATATTTAACACCTGTGTTTTTACAAGTATTGTAAATATCATCGAGATTTAAATTGCCTGTTCCGATTTCTGCAAATGCAGGTTTATCGTTAGCAAATTTATAATCTTTAAAGTGACATACTTTCATTCTGCCGGCAATTTTCTTTATGTAATCGCAAGGGTTAACACCGCCATACTGAAACCAATAAGTGTCACCTATAAAGCTGAATTCTTCAGGTTTTGTGTCTTCAATAAGAACATCAAAAATACGTCTTCCGTTTTCAAGTTTACCAAATTCAAATGCATGGTTGTGATAGGCAAACTGCAAACCGTTATCGTGCATCTTTTTGCCGATTTCAGAAGTGATTTTGATAAACTCGTTTAATGAGTTTGCATCTTTTCGGAATTCTTCAGGCATACCACCGATTCCAAGAGTGTCACAACCGAGCATTTTGTGTTCTTTCATAACAGCATCAAGGTTTGTTCTCATTCTGTCAAATGAAGTGTGAGTAACGCAAACATCCATATTATATTTTTCAACAAGATAGGCTACTTTATCAGCAGGAATAGGCCCTATTCCTGAAATTTGAATAACATTAATTCCGATACTGTTAAGAAATTTGAAAGTTTCCTCACAATCTTCATAAGTTTTAATAAAATCTCTTAATGTATAAAGCTGAGCACCAAGCTTAATTGAACTCATAATAACACCTCAATACTTATATTTATTACATTATATTACTTTTTGAATTTTAATGCAAGATATTATTGATATTAATTGCACAATTAGTGCATTTTTATTGTGTTAAATCATATTATTATTTGAGGTGATTTTTTGTTAGAATTTATTTTTGAGCTTATTTCTAAAGGTTTTTTATTCTTTGCACTACACATTAAAAATTCGGGTTCTTTTCCCTCTGCACTTAGTAGCAAAGAAGAAAATATGTATTTTGAAAAATACAAAAATGGGGATGAAAATGCCAAAAATATTTTAGTTGAACATAATCTAAGGTTGGTTGCGCACATTATAAAAAAATATTATTCTAATTACGACGATCAGGATGATTTGATTTCTATCGGAACAATCGGGTTGATTAAAGCTGTAAATTCATTTGATAATACAAAAGGAATTAAATTTGCAACCTATGCTTCAAAATGTATTGAAAATGAGATTCTTATGAATTTCAGAAGCAAGAAAAAATCATCACAGGAAATTTCAATAAACGAACCTATTGATACAGACAGCGAAGGTAATCCGTTAACATTAATGGAAATTATCAGTTTTGAAGAAAGTGTATCAGAAGAAATAGAAAATAAAATTGCTATTGATAAAATTTATTGGTACATCGAAAATCTTAAAGATAACCGAGAGAAACAAATTATAATTATGAGATACGGATTATATAACACACTCCCACATACGCAAAGGGAAGTGGCGAAAAAATTGAAGATTTCTCGCTCTTATGTAAGCAGAATTGAAAAAAGAGTTCTCGAAAATATGAAAAAACTGTTTGAATAAAAAAAGCTGCATCATCAACGATGCAGCTAAAATAACTATGATTATTTAACAAAAAGGAAGATAAGGTTAGCGGCGAGAGCAAGAACAAAGAATACACCGGCAAGAACCTTTGTGATTTTAGAAAGTTTCTGTTCAAGTGTTTTGCTTTTGTTTTTACCAAGGAAAGTATCGGCACCGCCGGCGATTGCACCGGAGAGACCAGCCTGACGGCCTTCCTGAGTAAGAACAATTGCAACAAGAGCAAGAGAAGTTACTATTAAAACAATACCTAATACGATTTCAAACCAAGTCATAAATATGACCTCCATATATTATTTTGTACTAAAGCATATTATCATATCTTTTTGATAATTGCAAGAGCTTTTTTGTTTTTTTATAAAAAATAATGAATTATTTAAGATTTAGAGGTAATTATAATACCGTAAGCTAAAATCATAAGCGTTTGCTGATTTTATCTTGCGTTAATGCCGCCCAAAGTGGAGAAGTCCAACTTTGAGCGGTTGAGTTTTTATGTCAGAATGTTATCTGATCACCTTCATCTTCAGCACTAAGAAGTGCTCCGGCGGCAGGAAGATTTTTAGCTTTATATCTGTGCGGTTTGGAAAATTCACCGTCTTTATACTCCCGCACATTCATTAAACGTTGACCTTTTTTCAGAGTAAGAAGTCCTACACCTATGGTATCTTTTGTTGTTTTAGGTTGAATGACAGCGGTGTTAAAAAGAAGATGTCTGCCGGCACTTGAAACAGCAACCATTTCTTTATCTTCTTCAATTTTTGTTATAACAGAGATCGGCGATTTATCAGAATATGCTTTAATAAGTTTTTTTCGTTTTGTCACAGTTTGGTATGCATTAAGATCAACTTTGGCAACCTTGCCGTTTTCAAAGAAGAAGAGCATATATCCCTTGTAATCAGAAGTTACAGCCATATAAAGCGGACTTTCGCCTTCGTCCATTTCAAGCTTTGCGGCTATGAAATCACCAAGTACGCTGGCTTTTGAATCTTCAAAATATGCTGCTCTGGTTTTGTAAACCTGCTGTTTATTTGTAAAAAACAAAAGCTCTTTAGCGTTTGTTGTTTCAACCGTTTGAACAATTTCATCGCCATCTTTTAGCTTATTTGAATTGCTCATTCGGAGTGAAAGAGGTGTAATTTTTTTAAAATAACCGTCTTTGGTAAAGAATAGAGTTACGGGATAGTCGGGAATATCTTCTTCAACTTCTGCCGTGTCTTCCTCTGTTGGATAATAAATTTCTGTTTTTCTTGGTTTTGCGTATTTCTTGATTATCTCTTTTAACTCAAAAATAATGATTTGTTTAATACGCTTCGGATTTGCCAAAATATCTTCAAGGTCTTTGATTGCGAGTTCAAGTTTTTCAATATCCTGAAGTCGCTTTAGAATATACTCTCTGTTAAGATGTCGAAGTTTAATTTCAGCTACATATTCAGCCTGGATTTTATCAATTTTAAATCCTATCATAAGGTTGGGAACAACTTCGCTCTCTTCCTCGGTGTTTCTGATTATCTTAATTGCTTTATCAATGTCAAGAAGGATTTTTTCAAGTCCTTTGAGAAGATGCAGTCTGTCTTTAGCGCGTTTTAAATCATAATTGGTTCTTCTTGTAACGCATTCGCTTCTGAAGCTAATCCATTCGTTTAAAAGCTCTTTAACGCCGAGAACTCTCGGACTGCCTTTAATAAGAACATTGAAGTTGCATGAGAAAGTATCTTGAAGCGGTGTTGAATCGTATAGCTTTTTCATAAGCTTATCAGGGTCTGTTCCTTTTTTAACATCAATAGTTATCTTGAGACCGCCGAGGTCTGTTTCGTCTCTGATGTCGTTTATTTCTCTTATTGAGCCTGCTTTAACTTTTTCAATAATCTTATCAATGATTGCTTCTGATGTTGTTGTGGGAGGAATTTCGGTAATTTCAATGCAGCTGTTTGACTTATCAAAGCGATACCTTGCTCTTACTTTGAAGCCTCCCCTGCCCGTTCTGTAAATTTCTTCAATATTTGTCCTGTTATATACAAGTAATCCGCCGCCTGCAAAATCAGGAGCAAGAAGTGTATCAGCAACTTCATGATTTTTATTTTTTATTAGTTCAATTGTTGTTTTACAAACCTCTTCAAGATTAAAAGAACAAATTGAACTTGCCATACCTGCGGCAATACCCGTGTTGGCATTCACAAGAACACTCGGAAAATTTACCGGCAAAAGTGCCGGTTCTTTCATTGTGTTATCAAAGTTGTCAACCATATCAACGGTATCTTTATCAATATCAACAAAGAATTCAGTACAAATTTTTTCAAGCTTTGCTTCTGTATAACGTGAAGCAGCCCACATCATATCTCTTGAAAAAGCTTTACCGAAGTTACCTTTTGAGTCAACATAAGGATGAAGCAGGGCTTCATAACCTTTTGAAAGACGAACCATTGTGTCATAAATAGCAGCATCACCGTGAGGGTTAAGTTGCATAACCTGACCAACAATCTTTGCCGATTTTGCTCTGGGACCGTTAAGCAAACCCATTTTATACATCATATATAAGATTTTACGGTGTGAAGGCTTAAAGCCGTCAATTTCAGGGATAGCACGGCTCATAATAACACTCATAGCATAGGGCATAAAGTTAACTTCAAGAGTATCAACAATTTTTTGGTTAACAACTTCACCCGCCCCGAAAATGTGGGTTTTATCATCAAGCTGTCTGAGCGAAGAAGTAATATCTTTTTTGCTTTTTTTAGCCATTTTGATTCTCCATTAAATTTATTATGAAATATCAGTAAGTTCAAGATAAAGGTGACCGTTTTCGGTTATATGATCCTTTCTGCCTGCAAGATTATCACCGAGAAGTAAATCGAATTTTTCGGCTGTTTCCTGAGCGAATGACGGTTCAATTTTGATGAGTCTTCTTGTTGCAGGGTTCATGGTTGTTAATGACATCATTTCAGGGTCATTTTCACCAAGACCTTTTGAACGCTGTATTGTGTATTTTTTGTTGCCGATTTCAGTGAGAACATCGTTCTTTTCTCTTTCTGTGTATGCAAACCAGGTTTCATCGCCGCAATTAATCTCGTAAAGCGGTGATTCGGCAATATAGACTTTTCCTTCATCAAAAAGAGTGGGCATAAGTCTGTAAATCATAGTGAGAATAAGAGTTCGGATATGGAAACCGTCAACATCAGCATCGGTGCAGATTATAATCTTATTCCATCTGAGCATATCAAGATTGAACGAAATCATATCTTTTCCCGATTTTTTCTTTGACGGAACCTCAACTCCGCAACCGATTACTTTAATAAGGTCGGTTATTATTTCGCTTTTGAAAATTTTATCGTATTCTGATTTTAAGCAGTTAAGGATTTTACCTCTGACAGGCATTATTGCTTGGAATTCGGAATTTCTGGATTGTTTACAAGCACCCAGAGCTGAATCACCCTCAACTATAAACAGTTCGCGCACATTGGTATCCTTGCTGCGGCAGTCAACAAATTTCTGAATTCTGTTTGTAAGGTTGCTGACATTTTGTATAAGAGATTCTTTCATTCCGAGTCTGGTTTTTTCAGCTTTGACTCGGCTTCTCATATTAATCAAAACTTGTTCAGCAATCTTATCTGCTTCCAAAGGATTTTCAATGAAATAAATCTCAAGTTGATGCTTGATGAATTCAGTCATAGCATCCTGTATGAATTTATTTGTAATTGCTTTTTTGGTTTGGTTGGCATAAGAAGTCTGGGTTGAAAATGAAGAAATTACAAGCACAAGGCAGTCTTCGATATCTTGAAAAGTTATTTTGCTGTCGCTCTTTTGGTATTTTCCTGTTTGCTTGATATAAGAGTCAATCTGAGCAACAAAACCAAGCCTTGTAGCTTTATCCGGTGAACCGCCGTTTTCAAGGAAGCTTGAGTTATGATAGAACTCTTTAAGCTGTATTTTGTTTGAGAAAGTAAGAGAAATGTTTATTTTAAGCTTGTAATCATCTAAGTCCTCACGATCTCGACCAACACGTTCACCGTACCAAGTCTGTACTCCTGTTAAAGAATCGTTTCCGACATATTCTTTAATGTAATCCTCAATGCCGTTTTCATAGAGGTATTCATAAGTTTCAAAAGTTTTGCCAACCTGGTTTTTTAATATAAATCTTATACCTGCATTAACAACGGCTTGTTTCTTTAATACGTCTTGAAAATATTCAAGAGGGACATCAATATCAGTGAATACTTCAAGGTCGGGTTTCCATTTTATTCTTGAGCCGGTATCGCGCTTGTTATAAGCTTCTTTTTGCATTTCTCCATCAGGTTCACCCTTTTTGAAATTGAGGGTATATTTATATCCACCTGTGTGAATTTCAGCTTCCATATATTCCGATGCATACTGAGTTGCGCAAAGACCAAGACCGTTAAGACCGAGTGAATATTCATAACTGCCATTGCTGTTGGTATTGTATTTGCCGCCTGCATACATTTCACAGAAAACAAGCTCCCAGTTGTATCTGCCTTCTTTTTTGTTATAATCAACCGGAATACCTCTGCCGAAATCCTGCACTTCAATTGAGTTGTCAGCAAATCTGGTTATAACAATTTTGTCGCCGAAGCCTTCACGGGCTTCATCTATTGAGTTTGAAATAATTTCAAAAATTGCGTGTTCACAGCCGTCAATACCGTTTGAGCCGAAAATAACTGCCGGTCTTTTTCTGACTCTTTCGGCACCTTTTAACGCTGTTATGCTTTCGTTATTATATTCTGGTTTTTTAGCCATCGGGCTTTCCTCCAAATTAAGCAAATTTAACCGATACAATTATACCACATATTGAATCAATGTCAAGTAAAAGCACAAGTTATTGTTGAGATATATAATTAATATAACAAAATTCGCTATGCATTTGCATAGCGAATTAAAAGTTATGTAAATATTGTTTTCTTTTTGCCGGATTTGGTTAGAGGATGTTCCTTGATTCTTACGATATAATCGATATTAATTGCTTCCTCGCCGTCTTTTGTTTGAACTGAAAGCCAATTATCGGTAACGGATGAAACTTTGGCTTCGATTACTGAAGATGTTCCGTTTGATATATAAATTATGCAATCTTTGCCGATATATTTTTGGAAAATATCATTCATATTAGTTATTCCTCTTTTTCTGCGTTTTTTTATTATCCTTTTAACGTTCAATGATTTTTGCTTTTGTGAAGGTATTATAACAAACAGCAATATAAAGATAATTATAAATAATGGTGGATTCAAAGAATAACACCATCCTTGCGTTCCATTCTCAGATATGAGCCTGCAGGGACATTAATAGGACAGTCGAAAGAAAGCTTCATCATCGGGTGCGGAGCGTTTTCAATTAACTCCCCTTCCGCATTGCGAAGATTTTTTACTTCAATTCTTTGAGGTTTAACGCCTTTTATCATAATTTCAAGTATATCGCCTTCAAAGAACCTATTCCTTTGAGAAGCGTACAAAACTCCGTCTTTCCACTCTTCCGCAATTGCAGCTACATCCCATTCTCTGACGTATCCGCCGTCATAGAAAATTTCAGCATCGTTAATTGGGTCGCCAAAGTAGAATCCGGTGCAATACTGACGGTTGCTTGCTCGTCTGACTTCATCAATTATCCACTGTTCAGGTTTATATAATGGATCGAAACCGGATTTTACATAACCGTCAACGGCACATCTGTAAGCGTTAACTGCGTTTGCAGTGTAGTAAGCTGATTTTGCTCTGCCTTCAATTTTGAAACTTGATATTCCGGCAGAGGCAAGTTTTGCTACGTGTTCAATAAGACACATATCTCGTGAGTTCATTATATATGTTCCGGTTGAATCCTGTTCAATGGGAAAATACTGTCCGGGTCTTTTTTCTTCAGAAAGAGTGTATTTCCATCTGCAAGGTTGGGCGCAGTCTCCCCTATTGGAGTCTCTGCCTGTAAGATAATTAGAAAGCAGACATCTGCCGGAAAATGAAACGCACATTGCTCCGTGCACAAAGCTTTCAATTTCAAGTTCTTTTGGCGTTTTTGTTCTTATCTCGGCAATTTCTTCAAGTGATATTTCGCGAGCGGTAACAATTCTTTTTGCTCCGAGATTATAAAAAGCCTGTGCAGCAGCATAATTGGTAATACCCGCTTGAGTTGAAATGTGAATATCAACATCAGGAGCGTTCTTTTTAGCGCATTCCATTACTCCTAAATCCGTAACAATAAATGCATCTACTCCGCTTTGCTCAGCAAACTTAATAAAATCAGGTAATTTTGAAAGTTCGTTGTTTCTGGGGACAGTATTACAGGTTAAATAAACCTTCATATTTTTATTGTGTGCCAGTTCGCAAGCTTTATATAAAGCTTCGCCACCAAAGCTTGCAGCTGCGGTACGCATACCGAAAATATCGGAGCCGAGATAAACAGCATCGGCTCCGTATTCAATTGCGGCGTTTAACCTTTCAAAGTCACCTGCAGGTGCAAGAACTTCAGGTATATTATGATTATTCATTTGAATCTCCGTTTAATTAATAACTGTTGGCTTTAAGAACTTCAATACCGTTTTCATCGTGTTCCAACTGAGTTGCAGCCATATAAATCTTGCCGTTCTTATCGTGTCTGAAATAATAGTAATCAGTATCTTCGGGGTAAAGAGCTGCTTCTATTGCATCGGAACCGGGGTTACAAATCGGTCCGGGAGGTAAACCTTCGGTTGAATAAGTGTTATAAGGCTGTTCAAACATATAAGCTTGTCCGCTGGTCGAGTTAGGGATAATATAATTCTCAATATAATGGCCGGTTGAGTCACATTGAAGCAGAGGGAAGGTTGATGAATTGTTAAGTCTGTTGTGAATTACAGATGAAATCAGATACATCTGTTTTTCACTTGCAGCTTCGCGCTGGATGATTGAAGCAATTGTCAGAATCTCATCCTTTGTTAATCCGAGTTCATCTGCTCTTTGCTGATATTCATCGGTCCATTTCTTTTCAAAACCATTAAGGAAGGTTCTTACAACAGAGTTCGCATCACTCTTCTCGTAGAATTCATAAGTGTCAGGGTAAAAATAACCTTCAAGCTTAATTGCACGTTCTGAAGGATTGGTAATTTCTTCAATGAATGAATATTCGTAGTTGGTTCCTGTAATTGCAGCAAGTAGCTCTTCTTTTTTACAAACATTAAATTCATCAAGCTTATCAACCATCTGATAGATTGTCCAACCTTCGGGGAAAACAAGGGTAACTGTATCTGCTTCGTGAGAGCTGGATTTACCGCTGAAGCGGTAAAGGTAGTTTTCGAGACCTAAATTCTTTTGAAGATAATATATTCCGCTTAAATATTCTTCATCAGGATCTGTAAAGATTGATGCAAGTTTGAAAAAAGCGTTGCAGAACAGTTTTTGCCTTATAAGTCCGTTACTGTCAAGAATATCAATAATTTCTTCCGTTGATGCATCCTGCGGAATTTCAACTTTAACAGTTTCAACGCTTGGTTTTTTGTTTAACGGAATAACGTCATTAAAACAAGAAATTCCAAAAGCTGAAAATGAAGTTGTGAAAATAAGAACAATTATGCAAAATAAAAGCAAACCACCCTGAAAATTGTTTCTTCTTTTCTTTTTCTTTTTTATAACGGTATTTTGCTGTTGATTTGCAACTACAGGCGGTGAGGGCTTAGGTGGGTTGGTATTTGAAAAATAAATCTCACCTTTATATCTGGGTTGATGATCGGAATCGTTTACAACAGGTGAGTCATAATCATCAATATGAACTTTAAATTTTGGCTGCTGAGGTTTGGTTGGCGGGGTGAGATTATCGAAATCTGAAGGATTCAAGTAATCACTGTCATCAATATGAACTTCAAAACGTTTTTTAGGAGTTCCTTTGGAGTTCTGCTGATCATTCATATGTATTACCTCCTGATAAATTTAAAGAAAGAATACCGTTTTCGGTTATAATATTTGATAATTTAACATCATATTTTTCTGTTGGGATTTTTTCAGCAATGCATTTTTGGTAGCATAGTCCGACAGTTAAAACATTTTTATCATTAAGATATCTGTCATAATATCCTCCGCCGTATCCAAGTCTTGCACCGTTTTTATCAAAAGCAAGACCGGGCACAACACAAAGTGTCTTGGAGTCGGGTATTATAAGTTTTGAATTGTCAGGATTAACGGTTGGAATACCGTAAGCACCGATTGCAAGATCGTCTGTTGAATTAATTCCGTAGAACAGCATAGTTTTACCGCTACAGTAAGGGACTGCTACGGTTTTATTATTTGTTAATGCGTGGGAAATTATTCCCGAAGTATCAACTTCGGTTCCGATTGAAACATAGATAAGAATTGTTTCGGAATTGTTATAAAAATCTGAATTTAAAAGATAATTTAGTATTTTTTCATCATTAATTCTTTTGATGTTTCCATCTTTAAATTCTCTGATGAGTTTATATTTTTTTCTGTATTCTGCTTTGATATTCATGAGCATTGGAGCGACGATTTGAGTTTATCGGCATATTCTGAACCTTTGAAATATTTTACAATTTCAAGCCCGAAACCGATAGCACTTCCCATGCCTTTTGCTGTGATTATATTAGTGTCTCTGCATACAAAAGAACTGCTTATATAAGCTCCGCATAAATCTTCTTCAAATCCCGGAAAACATACGGCATTCTTTCCGTTGAGTAGATTTTTTTGCCCGAAAATAAGCGGAGCGGCACAAATTGCGCATAAAAGCTTTTGGTTTTCATTGCAAAAATCAATTGCGTTATTAACCGTTACGTTATTTTGAAGATTGACAGTTCCGGGCATTCCACCCGGCAAAATTATACCGTCAAGGTCTGAGTTTAGAATTACTTCGTTTTCACTCAAATCACAAATAACCGAGATTGAATGAGAACCGGTAACGGTTTGCGAGCCAACACCTACTGTTTTAATTTCAATTGAAGCTCTGCGAATAACGTCAAGACATGCAATTGCTTCAACTTCTTCAAAACCCGGAGCTAAAAACATATACAACATAAAATCACCTTAATCCAACGTAAGATTTAAATACACGTTATTATTTTCCTTAATTATTGATTCAGCCAATGAATTAAGCGGCAACACCATTCCGAATTTTTCTCGAATTTTATTGTTTTCAGAAGGTGAATTAAAAACAGCTTTATTGCATTGGTGTTTAAAACATATATATTGTGCAATTTCAGACTCTCGGATATTTGTAAATGTATTTTCCTTTACAAATATCTTGTCATCTGCAATTGTGTAAAGTAAATAACCATTACAGTTACTGATGAACTTAGCTCCATAATACTTATTGAATTTTACAGCAAAATCTATTGACGTTGAGTCCCACTCAAAGTAGGTATAATGAGAGCATAAATTTTTTCTCAACAAATACAGGTAGTCGGAAGAATATGAGTGTTCAACTGATATTTGGGTGTTGTTATCAAGCTCATCGAATGTATAAACGTTAGTTGTTTTACCATATATTGGAACAAATCCAAAATTTTCATAATATCCGTAGAGTGAGTCCTCAGCCGGTAACAGAAAAATATAGTTGATTTGTCTTTTCTTAGATTCATATATTGCAAATTCAATCAAGTTTTTCATTATTCCCCTACCCCTGTATTCCTTATCTGTACAAGCGGCATAGAGATAATATGAATTATATATGCAATTATTATTATTTAGTTTTCCGGGAAGCAAAAAGAACATTGCAACTATTTTGTTATCTTCAATGCAAACAGCTGTGTTTTCCGGTTTAAAATGAAAATCAAAAAACATATCTATTGCTTCATCAGAGTCTCTGAAAACTTTGGCCCATAGTTGCTTAAGGTTTTCGGCTTCGTAATCAAATGCAAATCTTATCATAATCCAAGCAAAGCAGAAACAACGTTAAATACTTTATGCGAGATTTCTTCTATTGATAGCGGTTCACCGTTTTTGCTGCACTCAATTCTTGACCAACCAAGTTTTGAGCAAGCGTAATCGGCTGCTTCTCTGCAAGCATAAAGATATGCTGTGTTTTTTTCGTGAATATCTTTTTTGGATTCATCACCTTTATATCGGCCTGTCATAAGTTTTTGAGAAACTTCAATTGGCATGTCCAAATAAATAACAGCATCGGGTTTAGGTATTCCAAGCTTATTATATTCAAAATCTTCAAGCCAGTTCAGGTATGAATCCCAATTATTTTTATCGGTTTTCGTTAGTTGATGATACGCATTGGACGTTGTGTATCTGTCTGCGATAAAAATTTCGCCTTTTAAATATTGAGATTTCCAATAGCAATTATAGCTTACAAATCTGTCTACAGCAAAAAATGAAGATGCAGCGTATGCATTAACATCGGAAGGGTCTGAACCGAATCTGCCTGCGAGATACATTTTAACAGGCTCACAAGCAGGATCATCGTAGTTAGGCAGTTTAATTGAATTTATTTTAATTCCGTTTGCCTCAAGCTTTTCTTTCAAAAGCTTTTCTTGTGTTGATTTTCCGCTGCCATCAAGGCCTTCGATTACTATAAGCTTTCCTTTCATAACTTCCTCCGAAATTATATACATTATTATAATATTCTATCAAATTATTTAAAACAATGCAAGATATTTAATGCTTATTATTTCTCAGTCGCAATGAATTGGTGACAACAGTTACAGAGCTTAAAGACATCGCTGCTGAAGCAATCATCGGATTTAAAAGCGGACCGCCAAAAACTGTTAGTATTCCTGCCGCAATCGGTATACATAAGCAATTATACGCAAATGCCCAAAACAGATTCTGTTTGATTATTTTCATTGTTCTTTTACTGATTTTAATTGCACCGTCAACACCTGATAAGTTGCTTCTGATTAAAACTATTTCAGCGGATTCAATGGCAATATCGGTTCCTGTACCGATTGCTATTCCTATATCAGCGGCAGCAAGTGACGGAGCATCGTTGATTCCGTCGCCAACCATTGCAACAATTTTGCCATCATTTTGTAAGGATCTTACAATGTTGAGCTTATCCTCAGGCATTAATTCAGCATAAACTTTATCTATCCCGGCCTTTGAGGCAACTTCATTTGCCGAGATCTCATTGTCACCTGTTAAGATAGCAGTTTCAATTCCAAGCGATTTAAGAGCGTTTAATGTTGATATGCTTTCACTTCTTACCGTATCGGCAATTGCTGCAGCACATGCTATTTTGCTGTTAACAGCCATCAAAATTACGGTTTTACCTGTTTTTTTTGCTTCATCCAAAAAGAAGCTCCCTTCAGAAATGTCAATTCCCGAATTAATCATTAATTTGGTGCTGCCACACAGAATTTTTTGATTATCAATTTCACATTCGATTCCCAGACCGGGTAAGTTTTTGAAATTATTGGCTTCTAATTTGTTTATATTTAAACTTTCAGCGTATTCTCTAACTGATACAGCTAAAGGATGTTCGCTTTTATGCTCAGCGGAATAAAAGAGTGCAAGGATATAATTGTGATTTAATCCATTGAAAACTTTAAAATCAGTTACTTCTGGTGTGCCATTTGTTATTGTACCGGTTTTATCAAATATAACTGTGTTGACCTTTTCAAGTTTTTGAAGTGCTTCTCCGTTTTTTATCAGTATTCCTTGTGCTGCTGCAGTACCCATTGAAACAGTAAGTGCGGTTGGCGTTGCCAGTCCAAGTGAGCAAGGACATGCGATTACAAGAACAGAAACAAAAATTTTAAGGATAAACGCTATGCTTTCTCCGTTTATAAACCAAATAAGAGCAGCAATGAGAGCGATTAAGATTACTGACGGAACAAATATTGATGCTATTTTATCAGCAAGCTTTGCTATCGGAGCTTTTGTAGATTGAGCTTCATTTACGTATTCGGCTATTTTGGCCGGAGCTGAAGAACTGAGAGAGCTGGTAACTTTAATTTCTATATATCCGTTTGTATTGATTGTTCCGCCATAAACTTTATCTCCGTTATGTTTTTCAACAGGCATACTTTCACCGGTTAACATTGATTCGTTTACAACGCAAAATCCGTTTAATATTGTTCCGTCAACAGGAATTGACATACCGCTTTTAACACAAACAATATCACCGGGTATAAGATTTGCAGAGGGTACCTCAGTCTCTGTTCCGTCTTTAATCAAAACAGCAGTTTCAGGAGAGAGAGCCAGCAACTTATTAACTGCGGAGTTAGTTTTGCTTTTCGATGATGTTTCAAGAAACCTGCCGATAAGAATAAACGTAATTATCATACCGGCAGAGTCGAAATATAACTGATGAACAAATTCGTTATGTCCGTTGGCAATTTTAATGAGTGAATAAATTGAGTATAAGAAAGATGAAAACGACCCGATAAATACAAGGGTATCCATATTAACATTTTTATGAAATGCGGATTTAATGGCATTAATGAATATTTCGGAACCGCATATAAGAATAGGCAAACATAAAAGTAACTGCAAAATTGCATTGTTGAACGGATTAGCGGTTGCGGAAATTAAATTGGGTGTTGGTAAAGATAACATGTGCCCCATAGCAACATAAAATAATGCAGAGCCGAAGACTACAGCAATAATAATCCTTACTGCTGCAATTGTATTTCTTTTCTTATCATTTCTTTTTGTTTCGTTTCTTGCTATGCTTTGAGGAACATAACCTTTGAATCCGGCATTTGCAATAACTTTAATTAAAGTGTCAATGTTGACGGCTTTATCGTCAAAAACAATAAGTGCATTATTGGCTGTCAGATTTACATTGACACTTTCAACACCGTTGGTTTTTAGCAGTGCTTTTTCAACTGTCGATGCACATGCGGCACAGTGCATACCATCAATATTAAGAATTAATTTAATCATAACAACCCTCTTTCTGAATACTTCCTAAATATTTTACATTTAAACTGCTTGAAATTCAATAGTTGCACAATAGAATCTAAGATAAAATAATTGGCTGAATTTGTTTATTTTTAAGTGCAAAGCGTATAGATTCTTCTGTTTTTGTGAAATCTGCAACAATTGAACGCATTTTATTGTTTGGGTCATCTTGTCGCATCGGAACAAAAAATATATTTTTTCTATTTAATAATGAACCTATATTTGATGCGCTTGTTGCAAGTGCATCATTTGTTGATACTGCAATAATAAGCGGTCTTTCGTTTCTTAAATGTGCTTTTGCAGCAAGAGTCACCGGTGTATCTGCAATACCGTTTGCAAGTTTACCGAGTGTATTGCCTGTGCAAGGTTCAATCAAAAGTGCATCGAGTGTCTTTTTGGGGCCGATTGGTTCGGCATCAAAAAGAGTTTTTATAATTTTTTTGTTGCATATGCTTTCAATTTCGTTTATAAATTCTGATGAATTTCCAAACCTTGTGTCGATTGACGAAGCGTTGAAACTCATTATGGGAACAATATTGAAATCACTTTCGGATAAGTTTTTCATAATTTCTATAGTTGTTCTAAAAGTACAAAACGAACCGCATAAAGCAAAACCCAATGTTATTTTATCCATTTAAATCCTCCTTAAGTGCGTTAATTATTCCTCTTCCTATTATCTCTCCTGCTGTTTTAGGGGCAACTTTTCCCGGAAGAGAGGAAGATTGAATTACTTTTAATCCAAGCTCATATGCACAAGCAAAATTAACCCCGAACGGAGCAGAGGCTACATCAATAATTAATGAATCGGGTTTAACTCTTAAAAGTATATCACGATCAATTATTAATGCCGGAACTGTATTGATTAAAATATCATATTTTTGAGCTTCATTCGAAAAATCTTTGATATAACAACCGTCAAAGCCAAATGCTTTTGCCGCAGCTATATCACCTGATTTTCTTACACACACAGTAACATCGGCACCGATTGCTTTGAGAACCTGTGCTGTTATTCTCGCTATTCTCCCAAAACCAAAAACCGCACATTCGCTTGAATGAATGGTGTACTCTATGTTATCTATCATTGTTTTTAAAATTCCCTGCGCAGTCGGAATAGCGTTGAGCATAGTTATATCTTCTCTTTTGAAATAATCATATATTGTGTTGTTATTTTTTTTGAATTTTGACTCTGTCCCCTTATTTATCATTCCGCCGAAAATTATTTTGTTGAAAATCATAGATGAAATTTCATCTATTGATTCTTTAACAGGTATTGTTGAATTAATATATTTGTTGTCTTTAGTTACCGGTAACGGTAAAATGATTATATCCGAAGCTTCGGCACTTTTCTTCAAATTATCAGTGCATTTTTTTCGTATTTCCGATAATCCGTAAATGGTTGTGTTAAAACCTTCGTGTTCAAGGAAATCAGACATATAAAGCTGTCTTGAATCTCCTCCGATAATCAAAATGTCTTTAGTATCAACCATTAATTACACCTCCTTTTTGTATTAACATTTTATGATAAAATCCGCCTGTGTGACATTGACAAAAAATTGAAATAAATTTAAATTTTGCTTTATTTTTTCATTTTGATGTTATATAATAAAAATATATTTGTTTTGAAAGGATGGATATGCTTGTTTGAGATAGATATACTGTTAAAAACGGTTAAACGTATTCACTTCATCGGCATCGGCGGTTCTGGAATGTGCCCCCTTGCTGAGATTCTGCATAAAGAAGGATATTTGCTCAGCGGTTCAGATAACAATGAAACTGATACCTTAGCAAGAATTCGTTCGCTTGGTATACCCGTAACAATGGGTCAGAAGGCTGAAAACATCGAAGGTGCTGAGATGATTGTATATACAGCCGCTCTTTTACCTGATAATCCAGAACTTGTTGCCGCCAAAGCATCAGGCATTCCCACCTTTGAGAGAAGCAAGCTTTTAGGTGCAGTTACAAGAATTTACCCCAACAGTATTTGTATCAGCGGTACTCACGGCAAAACGACTTCTTGTTCGATGTTAACTCAGGTTCTCATTGAGGCTGAGTTTGACCCAACAGCGGTTATCGGCGGTAAGCTACCGTTGACAGGTTCAAACGGAATGGTTGGTCACAGCGAGCATATGGTTTGCGAAGCGTGTGAGTTTGTTGATACTTTCCTTGACCTTTCTCCTGACGTTGCTGTTATTCTAAATGTTGACGAAGATCATCTTGATTACTTCAAGACTTTTGAAAATCTGAAAAACTCTTTCACTAAATTTGCATCAATGGCAACTAAGGCAATAATTTATAACGCTGATGACCAAAACACAATTGATACTGTAAAACCGCTTTTTGATACCGATATTAAATTTATCTCTTTCGGCACGGAGCCTGAATGTGATTACAGAGCAGTCAACATATCCTCTGAAAATGAATTTGCGTCATTTAATCTCGAAGTTAACGGCATTGATCTTGGCAGAGTTTCTCTTTCTGTTCCTGGGATCCACCATGTTCACAATGCCCTTGCTGTTATTGCTTCGGCTATGTATTCAGGTGTTGATTTTGAAAAATGCGTAAGCGGAATTGCTGATTTCACAGGTGCGGGCAGAAGGTTTGAAATTCTTGATAAAATTAACGGTATAACTGTTGCTGATGATTATGCCCATCATCCTAAAGAGCTTGAGGTAACTCTCAACACAGCTATGAAAATGGGATATAACAAAGTCTGGGCAATTTTTCAGCCGTTTACTTATTCAAGAACATCAATCCTTTTTGATGAATTTGTCAGAGTTCTTAAAATTCCCGATAAATGTATTATGACTGAGATTATGGGCTCAAGAGAGGTTAACACTTACAACATTTATACCTCTCAGCTTGCTGATAAAATTCCCGGTTCTGTTTGGTTCAATACATTTGATGAGGTTTCTGACTATGTAATAAAAAACGCACTTGATGGCGATCTTGTTATAACTCTCGGTTGCGGTGATATTTATAAAGCAGCAAAATTGATTATAAATGGATTAAAGGAAAGGCAGTGACAAAATGAAGTATCAGATTAATAAAACAAATTACAACGATTTTTCAGTTTTTAAAATTAATAAGCTTGAAGGCAGAGCTTATACAATCCCCTATTCATCTTTTGAGAGACTTCAGAAAACAGCTTTCAAAAAAGAGCGCACAGAATCTGATATCGTAAGAGTTCTTTCTGGCGAATGGGATTTCAAATATTATGAAAGTCACAAAAACATTCCGGATGTTCTTGATACTGAATATGTTCCTTTTGATAAAATCAAAGTTCCTTCAACATGGCAAAGAACAGGATACGAAGCACCAGCTTATATAAATTGTCCTTATCCGTTTGATGATAAACCTCCTTATGTTCCCGAAGAGCATTCAGCGGGCATCTACAGAAAAACATTTGAAATAGAAAACACTGATAAAACATACATTATCTCTTTTCTCGGAGTTATCCCCTGCATCGATCTTTATTTAAACGGCAGCTTTGTAGGTTACAGCGAAGGCGCACACAATACTGCTGAATTTGATATTACTCCGTATGTAACTAAAGGTTCAAATGAGCTTATAGCTGTAATTCATAAATGGTCAAATGCAACTTTTCTTGAATGTCAGGATATGTTCAGGGAAAACGGTATTTTCAGAGATGTTCTTCTTTATGAAATGACCGAAGCTTATATTAACGACATTTATTATAGAACAAAAGAAACAGCAAATGGTTTTAATCTTGCTGTTAGTGCGGATGTTCAGGGTTTGACCGAAGATTGCACCTTAACCGTTAAGATTTTTGACGGTAAAAAACTTGTTGCTGAAAAATCAGCTAAAGCCAATGCTGATACCGTTATTAATTTCAAAAATCTTGATGTTCAGAGCTGGAATGCAGAAATCCCCAAGCTTTATACAGCTTTTGCAACTGTTTATAAAAAAGACACTGAGCTTATGACTGTAAGGAATTTTATCGGCTTTAAATCTGTTGAAATTCTTAAGAATGTTTTCACTTTTAACGGGAAAAAGATTAAAATTAAAGGCGTAAACCACCACGATACACATTATAAAAACGGTTATGTTATGTCTTTTTATGATCTTGAAAAAGATATCAGATTAATGAAAGATCTTAACGTAAACTGCGTAAGAACATCCCACTATCCTCCCGACCCCTCATTCCTTGTTCTCTGCGATATGTACGGTCTTTATGTTGTTGATGAGGCTGACATTGAAACCCACGGCTGCGGATGCTCACCTCACAATAACATTGATTTAATCAGCCATGATTTGGATTGGGCTCCCAGATACCTTGACAGAGTTAAGAGAATGTATCTCAGAGACAGAAGCAGAGTAGGTATTATTATGTGGTCGCTCGGTAATGAAGCCGGCGGATATGCTTGCCAAGATGTATGCTATGAATTTCTTCATAAAGTTTGCCCTGAAATTCCTGTACATTACGAAGGCGTAAGCAGAAACAAGAGATTTGCTTATGATGTTATTTCAGAAATGTATACCGACCACAATGATGTTGAAAGATGCGGTAAGCTTACAAGAGGTAAAAAATACACAAAGAAGCCCTTCTATCTTTGCGAATATGCACACGCAATGGGCGTAGGTCCCGGCGGACTTGAAGAATATTGGGATTTATTCTATAAGTATGATAATCTTATGGGCGGATGCATCTGGGAATGGGCAGATCACGCTGTTTATCATCCTCACGGCAAGCTCAGATTTACTTACGGCGGCGACCATGGCGAATGGAGACATGACGGCAATTTCTGTGTTGACGGCTTGCTTTATCCCGACAGACGCCTTCATACAGGCGCAAAACAGATGAAGAATGTTTACCGCCCCGTCAGAGCTTCTCTTGATAATGGTGTTATTACATTTACTAATACAAACAGATTCAGAAACGCTTCTTACATTACTGCAGTTTGGGAAGTTGTTAAAAACGGCAATATTCTTGTTGCTGCTGATGAAGCTGCTCTTGATATCGCCCCCGAATCAACGTTTGATGTTAAGCTTGATTTTAAAACACCAAAAGATAAGTGCGATATTCACCTTAATATTTATTATTATGACGGTGAAAACGAGATTGCTTTCGAACAGATTGCGATCAAAGAAGAATTTAAATTTAAGAGAGAAAAGACCAAGGATAAACTTGCTCTCGCTTCCGACGGTTGTGTTAGCGAAATTTCATTTAATAACGGCAGTGTTTCTTTCTCCAATTCAACCGGTATGATTGAAAGCTATTGTATCAACGGCAAAGAAATGATTAACCAGAATGCGGCTTATGCAAAAGGTTTTTTACCTAACATTTTCAGAGCTTTGCTCGATAATGACACAAAATACGGTGATGACTGGGTTGAAGCAGGTTATGATGATTATTCTTGTGTTCTTGCAGATTATGAAGTTGAACTTGAAAAAGACAAAGCAGAAGTTGAGGTTACTTACCGTTTAAAGAGCAAAAAAACATTAAGAGCTCTCGCTGAAGTCGGAATTGAATACAGCATTTATGCTGATGGCTGCATTGAAGTTGAAGCAGAATTCAAGCCTGTTGCCAAAAAGAAGCTTGCTGCACATATGCCAAGATTCGGCTTGGCTCTTGAAATGCCTGAGAATTTTGAAAACATTGAATATTTCGGTCTTGGAGATGGCGAAAACCTCCCCGATATCAAATCTCAGTCTCTTGTGGGTGTTTATAATACAACAGTTGATGAAATGCATGAACCCTATATCAAACCTCAGGATGCCGGCAACAGATGTGGAACAAGATACCTTAAAATTACCGATGCTGAAGGTGACGGAATTAAATTCATTTTTGATGATGATTATTTCAGCTTTAGTGTTCGCAGATTCACTCAAAAGCTTCTTCAGAACGCAAAACATCAGGAAGACTTGAGAGATGAAAACACAATTGCTGTTAACATTGACGGATTTATCAGAGGAACTGGTACTCGCAGCTGCGGACCCGATACTCTAGAAAAATACGAAGTTGACGGAAGAAACGGCCTTGAATTTAAATTCTATATGATGCCTGCAAAATAAAAACAGCTCCCTGCTTATTGAAGCAGGGAGCATTTTTATGATTTACTTTGTTCCAAAGATTCTGTCACCGGCATCGCCTAGGCCGGGAACAATGTAGCCGTGGTCATTAAGTTTGTCATCAAGTGCGCCGAGATAAACCTCAACATCAGGATGAGCTTTTGTGAGAGCTTCAAGTCCCTCGGGGGCACCGATAATCCCCATAAACTTGATTGATTTGGGGTTTCGCTTTTTTATCTGGCTGATTGCATCAATTGCTGAACCGCCGGTTGCAAGCATCGGGACAAGAACAATAACTTCACGTTCTTCAATATCGGCGGGCAGCTTGCAGTAATATTCAACCGGCATAAGTGTTTCTGGGTCTCTGTAAAGTCCGATATGTCCTACTCTGGCTGAAGGTACCAAAGCGAGAACACCGTCAACCATTCCGAGCCCTGCTCTGAGAATGGGTACAAATGCCAGTTTTTTACCGGCAAGAATTTTAGTTTTGGCTACTGCAACCGGTGTTTTGGTTTCAACTTCTTTTAACGGAAGGTCTCTTGTTGCTTCATAACAGATAAGGGTTGCAATTTCTTCAACAAGTTTTCTGAATTCTTTTGATGGTGTGTTTTCGTTACGAAGAATAGAAAGCTTATGCTGAATAAGCGGATGATCCATAATGAATACTTTTGACATATTTAAAACTCCTTTTAAAATCTGTTTTCAAGGTCGGTTATCTGAGCAATTCTTCTGATATGTCTTTCATCACCGCTGAATTTTGTTTCAATAAAAACATCTACAAGCTCAATTGCTTTTTCAATGCTGATAACCCTGCCGCCTGTACAAAGAATGTTGGCATCATTATGAAGCCTGGTCATTTCAGCTGAAAATTTATCTGAACAGCAAGCTGCTCTGATTCCCTTTACTTTATTGGCAGCGATGGAAATACCAACACCTGTGCCGCAAAAAAGCAGACCTAATTCACATTCTTTTGAAACAACAGCTCTTGCGGTTTTTTCCGCATATACGGCGTAGTCAACTGAATCTTCTGTATATGTTCCGAAATCTTTGTATTCAATTTTTCTTTCCTCAAGGTGAGCTTTAACAGCGTTTTTAAGTTCAAGACCGGCGTGGTCGCAACCTAAAGCAATCATAATTATTCTCCTTTTTTTAATTTTAATTCTCTTTCAGCTTGCGGAAGTCTTAGATAAACCGGTGCAAGCACTTCGGAATCATTAAAATTATTGTTATTTAATGCAGCAAGCGCAGTTCCGTACGCACGCTGAAATTTCCTGCTTTCGTTAGTGATAAAAACATTTGATAATTTTTCTTTCATAGAATCAAAGCAAATGTTTGCTCCGTCACCTGCGAGATAAATTTTTTCTGTATATTTTGAAAGTTCATCGGTTAAATCAGTTATAGAAACCGCTTTATCTTCACATAATCTTATAACTTTGCCGCTTTCACATCTGAACAAAGCAGTATAAACCTGAGCGCATCTTGCATCCATAACTGCGCAAACAAGGCAGTCGTCGTCAGTGAAAGAATAAGCAATTGATTCAAGTGTAGAAACTGCAGCACAAGGTTTGTTTTGAGGCAGAGCAAGCCCTTTTGCAGCAGCCACTCCTATTCTGATTCCCGTAAATGAGCCGGGACCGGCATTAACAGCAAAGGCTTCTATGTCATTAATAGATAAATCAGCTTGTTTTAAAACATTATCAACCATAGGCATTAAGGTTCGGCTATGCGTTAACCCGGCATTCACAAAACACTCACTAAGAAGTATTGTTCCGTCAGTAACAGCAACGCTTGCTGTTTTTGCCGAAGAATCAATCGTTAATAATTTCAAAGTTTTCAACTCCGATAATGCTAATATTTCTTTGGTTGTAATCGTCAGTTTTGGTTATAGTTACCCTGATACAATTATCAGGCAGAATTGCTTCTATGTTTTCGCTCCATTCGATGATAAGGCTAGCACCTTCATCAAGATAATCGAAATAACCCGTTGAATACAGGTCGTCCCACCCGGAGATTCGGTACATATCAAAATGATAAATTGTACTTTTGTTGCCTCTGTATTCATTGACGAGAGCAAAAGTCGGGCTACTGACATCAGCGTTAATACCCATTCCTCTTGTAAAGCCTCTTGTGAATGCGGTTTTACCTGCACCAAGATCTCCAAACATAGCCACAACACAGTTATTATCAATAATTTTACCAAGAGAATAGCCGATTTTTTCGGTTTCGGCAACGCTGTTTGTTACAAAATCTGACATCAATTAATCACCTTTTGTGATTATAACATACTAATTTTTAATTTTCAACACATCATATCAAAAAGAAAGCAATAATGCAGTTTAAGCTGCATTATTGCTTATCATTAAACCGAACAAATGAGTTCGCACATTGATGAATAGAATTTTCTGATTTTAATCGGACTGTAAAACATGCCCATAAAATCTGTATGGTCTGTTGATTCCATAACAGGCATAACGTTCCAAATTCCTTTTTCAATATGGTTTTTATCAAAATCTTTGTGAGGTGCACCTTCGGGATACATTGCTGATTTTGTGCTGACGATTCCATCGTTCAATTGCCACGATTCATCAATCGCAACACCAAAAAGTTCCTTTTTATCATAATTACATATTATCGGTGAAGTTGTAAACATAAAAAGAGGATTCATCGTTATTTCCGGATAACTTCTGCCGGTAAGAGAACTTTCAAAAACACATTCTGTTGAGTATGAAAAATAATATGCGTTTTTTAGAATTTTTGTTTTTTGGTTAAGTTCTGCAGCTCCTTTGACGGTCAGGTCATAATAAGCTGTGTCTTTTGAAGCAAGGATTTTATCAATTATTTCTTTGTCAAAATTACCCTCAAAACCATCCGCGGGATAATCGGTTAATCCGAACTGCTCAATCTGCATATCCCAAAACGGTCTTAAAGGTGTATTGTCAAGTATACCCCAACCGTAATAACACACTTTAAAAAGCAAATCACAAATCAAAACATCATCTCTGTCAGCGGCAAGAGAACCGTTATGAGGTGCAGCAAGAGTTGTTATTGAGTGAACATATTCTCCTTTTCCGCCTTTGAAAAAGTCCGAAACATCATTACCGCTTGCTTCAACCTCTTCTTTTGCTCCGTATTCAAGAAGAGAGGCAAACAGTCTGACAGTAGCTCCGCCAAAACTGTGTCCGACAAGATTAATCTTTGTTTTGCCGAATGACGGACAGATGGATTCGTTATATGTTCTTCCGTATCTGGAATGGCCGTGCTCTTCTGAGTGTGCCTGACCGTAATCCACCCGTGTTCCCGTAAGTTGAGCGTAAAGCTCACATGCTCTGTCCCACGCAGAATTTGCGCCGCCAATGCTTGCTGCGTGAACTTCATATCCTTCATCTTTAAGATAATCCATCATATCGCCGCATGTAGTGCCCCAATAAGGCATAAGGTCATTAACTATTTGACCTTCCCCCCACCCCATAAGACCATGAACAAAAATAAAAGGATATTTTTCTTTGTTTTCAGTGTCTGCGAATGACGGTACTGTGAATATTGAGAAAATAAGCGTAATAGAAATGAAGATTGCAAAAATTCTTTTAATCATAATACCACCCTGTTAATTATTTTTAGCAATCAAAGCGTTGCACATATCGGGTAAATCAGTGATTAGTCCGTCTACCCCACATCTGAGCATACGAATTGCAGTTTCGGGTTTATCAATAGTCCAAACGTTAACCTTAATTCCGTTTTTATGAAGCTTTTTAACATAATGCTTTGTTACGGAAAGATAATGAGGATGAAGGTATTCAACATTAAGCTTTTTGGCATACTTAACATATCCGAATAGCATTTGCTTGTAAAAATGTGATTTATTTGGCGCATAGAGATATGCGGTTTTACAATCAGGATCAACTCTTTTGCATTCAATAAGAACATTCGGGTCAAAGCTTGAAATTAAAAGGCTGTCAAAAAGTCCGAATTCTTTAACGGCATCTATCGTCTTTTTCACAATAGACATATCACCATCAAGCGGCGGCTTAATCTCAATATTCATAATTTCAATATTCCCTTCTTTACTCAAAGAAAGAAATTCATCAAGTGTGGGCAGTTGAGTGCCAACAAACCTTTTGTCATAATATGAACCGAAATCGTATGACCTTAACTGTTCAAGAGTCATTTCTTTTATTTTGCCCTGACCGTTAGATGTTTCATCTATAGTGTAATTATGACAAATTACCGGATATCCGTCAGCGGTAAGATGTATATCAGTCTCAAAACCGTCACAGCCCATTTCAAGAGCTTTTTTAAATGCCGGAATAGTATTTTGAGGAGCAACCTTATTGGCTCCTCTGTGAGAAATTATTTTGCATTTTGACATATAATCACACCTTGTTCAATTTGTTAACACTATTATAACAGAATGTATAAAAATTTTCAAGAAAAATGAAACAACCGGACTTAAAATTTAAGACCGGTTGTTGGTGCAGCCACTGCGTTAATATCCGAACCAATGCCCGATTTTTCAAGATCGGCAAAGGTGATTGTTTTCGTTTGTTCTCTGTAATTAAATGTGATGACCATTTTGTCATCATAGAGAAAGATTGCATTGACAAAGCTGTCAATGAGTCTTCGTCTGTGTTCGATTTTGTTGGTGTTTAATTTTCTGAACTGTTCAAAATAGCAGAGGATGTTTTCTTTTGTAATGGTCGGTCTCGCCATTTCTTCTTTCATTATTTCAACTAAAAGTTCTGCCTTTTCTC
>JAZNRJ010000002.1:0-4461 GCA_045590675.1 Acutalibacteraceae bacterium | reverse complement strand
ATTTAAATCCAAAAAAGGAGAAAAGCAATGGCAAAAAAGCTTTTTGATTATATAATCCACGGTGGAGATTATAACCCGCACCAATGGATAAGAACGCCCGAAATATGGGATGAGGATATGCGTCTGATGAAGCTTGCCCATATCAACAGTGCAACGGTCGGCGTATTTTCATGGGCAACACTTGAACCTGAAGAAGGCGTTTATAATTTCGAATGGCTTGATACTATACTTGATAAAATGCATCGGAATGGTATTGCCGCAATCCTTGCCACTCCGTCGGGCGCGCGGCCTGCATGGCTTGCCGAAAAATATCCCGAAGTTTTAAGAAAAGACGAAAACGGGATACGCCGCAAATTCAGTGACAGACACAATCATTGTCTCACTTCCCCGGTTTACAGAGAAAAAGTCCGCAGCATCAACAGAATACTTGCGGAAAGATACAAAAACCATCCTGCCCTGAAAATGTGGCATATTTCAAATGAATACAGCGGAGAATGCCGCTGTGAGCTTTGCTGCGAGGCTTTCAGAAAATGGCTCAGAGAATATTATCACAACGATATCGATGAGCTGAATTTCAAATGGTGGAATGCATTCTGGTCGCATTCCTTCAACGATTTTGACCAGATTAATCCGCCCGAAAAAAACGGAGAAGACAGTGCATCGGCTCTTAATCTTGCATGGCAGCGTTTTATAACCGACAGCCACATTTCTTTTTTTGAAAACGAAATTGCACCTCTGCGGGAAATTACACCGGATATTCCCGTAACCACCAACTTTATGAAAAGATATAACGGAATTGATTATCAAAAGTTCGCAAATTATGTTGATCTTGTATCTTGGGACAGTTATCCTGCCTGGGACAAGGGTAAAAATCTCGATGAGGCACTTGAAACAGCGTTTTTACACGATTTTTTCCGTTCATTAAAAAACGGTCAGCCGTTTTTCCTTATGGAAAGCACACCGTCATTAGTAAACTGGCAGGATGTCAACAAGCTCCCAAAATCGGGCATACATGAGCTTGCATCAATCCAGGCTGTTGCACACGGTGCGGACAGCATACAGTATTTCCAATGGAGAAAAAGCAGAGGCGGAGACGAAAAATTTCAGGGTGCGGTTATTGACCATTGCGGACACGAAAACACAAGAGTTTTCAGAAACGTAACAAGGCTTGGAGAAACACTTGAAAAATTGAATTCCGCTGTCGGAAGCGAAACCGAAAGCAGAGTTGCGGTTATATATGACTGGGAAAACGGCTGGGCAGTCAATGTTTTCCGGGGTTATAACAACATCCGCAGAGATTATGTGAAAGAATGTATAAAATGGTATGCTCCGTTTTATAAGAGAGGCATCAGCGTTGACGTTATTTCCATGCAGGATGATTATTCAAAATATGATATTGTTATCGCACCGTTTCTCTATATGCTTAAGAACGGCACGGAAAAACGGATTGAGGAATATGTTGAAAACGGCGGTAATTTTGTTGCAACGTATCTCTTAGGCATAGTCGATACTGATGACCTTTGCAGACTCGGCGGTTTCCCTGCAGGAAGGCTGAAGGAGGTTTTCGGCATATGGTGTGAGGAAACGGATTCTCTTCCCGAGGATATTACGGGCAAGGCCGGATTCAACGGCAAGGACTATGAAGTGAACCACATCTGTGACATCATCCATGCGAACGGAGCAAAAACTCTGGGCGAATATAAAAGCGATTTCTACTGCGGAATGCCCTGCGTTACAGAAAATGCATTCGGAAAAGGTAAGGCATACTATGCCGCCTTCAGAAACGACGGGACTTTTGCCGATGATTTCTGCGAAATGCTTATTGCCGAAAATGCTGTTGCTGCCGATGCGGACATAAAACTCAGTGACGGAGTTTTCTCAAGAAAGCGTGGCGACATAATTTTTATTATGAACTTTGCAGATGAAGAACGAATAATCGTTCTTGATAAAGAGTATACAGATACACTTAAAAACGAAAGCGTTTCCGGCAAAATAACACTGCCTGTCTGCGGATATCTTATCATAAAAGCACATTAATAGGAGTTGACCTTATGAATAAATCACCTGAAAAAAGAGCAGAAGAACTTCTGAAAAAGCTGTCCCTTGAAGAAAAGATCTGTCAGCTTTCTTGTCAGATGCTCTATCCTATACGCGAGGATTACGAAGAAAGGCGAGAATATCGTTTCGGTAATTTCCGTAATCCCGGACATTTTATGCACGAGCAGCGAGGAGAACCTGTTTCTCCTGCGGAAGTTGCTGATGAAATTAACCGAGATATACGTCGTAGTATGGAGTGCAATTCGCTGTCTGTTCCGCCCATTGAACACGCAGAGGCTCTTCACGGAGCACAGTGGGGTATGGCAACCTGCTTCCCACAACCGATAGGTATGGCATCGATGTTTGATAAGGATTTAGTTGAACGGATAGGCGACGTTATAGGAAAGGAGTGTGCCGTTGTAGGTGTAAGGCAGGCTCTTACTCCGGTAGTAAATGTTGTCAGGGATTGTCGTTGGGGAAGAACAATTGAAAGCTTCGGTGAAGATGTGCTCCTGAACGGAGATATGGGTGCTGCAATTTGCAGAGGATTACAGAAAAACGGTGTTATCGCCACACCAAAGCATTATGCAGATAACTATTCTTATGGAGGAAGAGACTCCAATGTTTCCGATACAAGTGAAAGGACTATGCGAGAAGTTTATCTTAAGCCTTTTGAAAAGTGTATCAAGCAAGGCGGAGCAATGTCTGTTATGGCTGCATATAACAGCTGGGACGGTGTTCCCTGCACCTGTAACGAAAAGCTCCTAACCGATATTTTGCGTAACGAGTGGGGTTTTAATGGATTTGTTGTTTCTGATTACAATTCGGTTGAGGGCGTTTGGGAAGCACACAGACTTTTTGATACAGAATGGAAGGCTCAGGCAGCGAGCCTCAAAGCAGGTCTGGATGTTGATTTGCCACAAAACTCTTATGATGATTTGATGATTGCTTACAAAGAAGGTTGGATTGATGAATCTGATATTGACCGTGCACTTCTGCGTGTGTTGACCGCAAAGTTCAGCATCGGTCTTATGGACAAGCCTTTTGCAGACAGAAATGAGGCTCAGAGCCTTGTGCGCTGTGACGAGCATAAGCAACTGGCGCTTGAAGCAGCCCGCAGATCAATGGTGCTCTTGAAGAATGAAGGCGTTTTGCCTTTTAATAAGAAAAAAATGAAGAAGCTGGCTGTGTTCGGTATGGGTGCGGATGTTTTCCCGGTCGGAGAAAACTATTCCGGTCCTTTCGAAGTCAAATGGACGGCTGAGGATGCAAAAACACCGTTACAGTATCTCAGAGAATATCTTGACGGAGCCGTTGAGGTTGTTTTCGCGGAGGATGCTTACATCGAAGAGGTTGCCGCCGAGTGTGATGCAGCAATATATATGACTGCACTTGTTGAAGGTGAAGGACTTGACCGTTCGGATATCCGTCTTCCCGGTATTACGCGTACGGAACAAAAAGATAACAGTGCGGTTATTGTGGGCAAAATTGAGTTCACCGTCAAAACGGATCAGGAGGAAAGTATACGCAGAATGACTGCAGCAAATTCAAATTCAGCAGTTGTGCTTCTTAATGGTTCACCTGTAGATATGACTGCGTGGCTGGACGGCTGTGGTGCTGTTTTAGAAGCATGGTTCCCGGGTGAACAGGGTGCACAAGCTATATGTGAAATTCTTTTCGGAGAGATTTCTCCGAGTGGAAAGCTTCCCATAACATTCCCGAAAACTGTCGGACAGCTTCCTCTTTTCTATTCGATGAAGCCGTCAGGAAGAGGATACGGCTATATTGAAAATGACGGAGCTCCGCTTTATCCGTTCGGCTTCGGACTGAGCTATACAGACTTTAAACTTGATAATTTTGAATGTATAAATCTGGCGGACAGTCTTAAGATAAATCTTACGGTTGAGAATACCGGTGACTTTGATGGTGCGGAGGTTATTCAGACTTACCTGACGGGGATTAACTGTGATGTTGTAATGCCCCTGAAGGAGCTGAAAGCATATGCGCGTGTTGAGATTAAAAAGGGAGAAAAAACTCAAATCAGTATACCTGTTCCCAACGAAGCCTTCTGCTACTATGACCGCCGTATGGTTTTAGGTATGCATAACGGTGATTACACGGTTTCTGTCGGAACTTCTTGTGTCGATATTCATAAAACCTTCAAAATCAAAGTACGTGACGGAAAAATAAGTCAGCTCTCCGACAACAGATAGAACTACGATTTTGATTATTTCCCTATAAAAGCACCGCATGTAAATTTAGCATCAAGCCTGAAGCTTGATACAAAACCTAACATATTACTTTTTTCCGTAATATAAATCTTCAATGATATTTGACATTATATATTCCTCCATATCTGAAAATATATTAGAGTACGAAATATAGAATATGTATTACCGGAGAACTGCTTGTGTTATAAACACC
>JAZNRJ010000001.1:0-190563 GCA_045590675.1 Acutalibacteraceae bacterium | reverse complement strand
GGTTTCCTTGATTGTATCGCCGAGCTTGCCTGAGAAGATTGAAGGCTCTGTTGAAGAATCGTAAGTGAATTCACCGGGTTCTGCGCAAACCTCAACAATCTTGCCCTGCTCAACGATAATCATGCACTGACCGTCTGCAACTGCAATACCCGAACCGTTGGAAATAACGTTGTCGCTGCCTTTGGTGTTGGAGCTTCTGCCTCCGACTCTCTTTGAGCCTTTGACCATCAGCACGTCATTTTCGAGTGATTCGCAGTAGAAAAATTCTTTCCACTGGTCTGCAAGTACTCCGCCGAGTGCTCCTATTCCTGCTTTAATAAGTCCCATTTTGTCCTCTCCTTTCAATTACTTTAACAAAGAATAAAGCTTGTCAATATCATTTAAATTAATTCGTTTTGAAACAACATAAGTTTTGAAATTTCCGTCACTCTTTTTAATACCAAACTGACCGTAAGTTGATGTAACAAGCGTACCGTCTGGCAAAACAACATTGCCGCAATAGCCTGTATCAGCATTAGCAGTTATTATCGGAGCAGTTTGATTAGAAAGATATGTGTGGGCTAGTTTAATTCTGTATTGCCCTTCAGTTCCGTTAAGTAAATCATCAAACGTTCCAACCCATGCAATCCAACCTTCACTATACCACGAGCGGTTTTTAACTTCGTAATTACGCTTCACTTTTTCTCTGTCACGTTCAATGGATCTGAAAGTTATAAAAAGTCTGCCATCAGGAGTATAATCCGCCTTATGTCTTTCACCGTTTAAAGCTGACGGTGCAAAAACGGGTTTAGACCAGGTTTTTCCTTCATCCTTTGAAAACGAAAGAAGAGAATTATAATTTTTGTTATTACTGCGGGCTATCAGACAAAGAGTATCACCTTTGCCGCAATCAGAGCGAACAACCTCTACTTCACACATATTAGCTTTTTTCTCAATCGCTCTGTGTTCTGAGAAATAAGGTTCAGGATCGCTCCATACAGCTTTACCATCCTTAAAAGAAAGAATAGTTTTATAGTTAATAAACTTACTGTCATGGAAAAACGCCATCCATTTATCAACAAACTCACCGTTTTCTTTAAGCCTCGTAAGAGAAGCCATTGCAACAATAGGAATCAATTTGTAACCCTGTTTTTTGCTGAAACAAATCTCAAACTCGCTCCAATTTTTACCCTCATCATCTGAAATAGAAAAGTTGAATCCTCCGATTGAACCTTTGCCGTCATGCCAATCGGGATTGCCTGAAAAAAGAATGATCTTATCGGGTGTACCGTCGCTGAACTCCAAGCGGTAAACAGTCGGAGTTTCTCTTGATGTTTCCCACGATTTCGGCTGATTATCAATATCAAAAGGATATGTAACTCCACCGTCTGTGCTGATTTTTCCTCTTATCGCACCTTTACCGTGGCCGGAAGGATAGACAGTCATAATTCTGCCATCATTAAAAAGAATTGAATCAGGATGACCGAGATAATCAAGAGCATCATCAACAATAGTTGTTTCATAAAGATATGCAAGTTCTTGAGGAATATTGCCAGGCTTTACATCAAGCCTAATAAGAGGAATTGAATAATCACCTGCGCCGTTCTGATATTTTTTTGTCATAAAATTAAACATATTAACCCCTCTTTACTCTAAATATTTTAACACCGTGAGCTGGAACATCGGACTGTATAACATTCTTTACAGCAACTTCTTTATTATCCCAAAGTTCACGAACCGAATACTGCTCAGAAAACTGAGTTGTAACAAAAGGCTGAGTAATAATGTCTTGAATCGAACAAACCATTCTAGTTGGACTTTTTGCCTTGTTAAAGAAACAAACAGCAACCTCATCGTTAATGAGAGGCTTAACAAGAATATCCTCTGCACCGTTAGTTTTGATTCTTCGGCACTGAATGCCAAGCGGATCCTGATCAACAGCAATAAGGTCTTTGTTTGAAACAATCTGAAGAGTAGGATGTTCAGTATCAACCGTGCCGTCAGAATTAAGAAAATCCCTGATGTCGTTACCAAGCATAAGAGGAGCCGCCATCATACACCAAAGCGTAAAATGAGATTTGTTCTCCTCAAAATTAAGCGTACCGTTGCCAACTTCGAGCATATCAGGATCATTCCAACCGCCGGGACCTGCATTTTTATGTAAAAGCACATTATATTCATAAATACCCAGAACAGAACTCCAAAACGGTTTAATATCAGGCGTCGTGCGCCAGAGATTACCCGCTTGCTTGCCCCAGACAAAAGGACGGTTTAATCCCCATTCACAGATTGAATAAACAATCGGTTTTTCTTCAACACCGTTCTTTTCGGCGTATTCTTTCGTTGCCCGCTTAAGCTCTTTGCCCATATTTGTATACTGAATTGCCGCACTGTCAAAACTTGATGCAACGGGATTATAAAATTTAATTGTATTAAGTCCTTGTTCAAGGTGAATTTTAATCTGATGGCGTCCTTCTTTGGTGAAGTTCTTTGTTGGCGGAATAAGAATTGGATATATCTTTTCGCCATTAACATCGGCTTCACAGTATTTATCACCGGCATTAAGCTTTTTCATACAAATTGTCAGAACGTATTCGCCGCATTCATCAACTTCAATATTATTGAACTCACACGAACCTCCATTTGAAGAAAGACCTGTAAGATAAATTCCGCTTGTCATTTCGCTGTCAGCTTTAAGCTGAGCGTTTCCGCTTAAAACAGCTTCATCAACACAAAAGATAACTTCGTTTTCCGAACCAAGTTTTCTTAATGTAATTCTGTCAAAATCCGGAGCAATCACAGGTAGAGGAATATTATGGCAAAAATCATATTTAAAATATTCTATTCCCCATTCAGCAAAAGTATCGGCATCAATGGCTTCATTATAAAGACTTGCAGGCAAATCCTCACAAGTATGAGTTCCGTTTGATGAATAAATCCCTAATTTAAGACCAAGTGCATTAACTTTTTCAACAAGAGCTTTTATTCCGCTGGGAAATGTTCCGAAATCACCTTGCAATCTACCGTTTTCATCTCTCATTGATGATTGCCAGCAGTCATCAATATTTACATATTGATAACCGCATCCCAAAAGGCCGCTTTCTTTCATTGCTTTTGCAGTTTCATAAATAAGATTCTCATCTATTTTGTTTCTGAAAAGATTCCAGCTTGACCAGCCCATCGGCGGAGTCATAGCAACATTATTATTATAATTCTCTTTAGCCTTATAATTTACCTTAAAAGAATTTACGGCAGATTTTGCAACTGATAAAGGATCAAATTTTTTATTTTTAATTGACTGAACTGCAGAATTCAGTGTGTTGTTTAACAAAGTACGTGCAAAAGAAACAATCATAACATTCACCTTAATTAATTTGATTTAAGCATCCAAAGAGCATAATTATATCCGTCATAATTAAAATTTTCATTAAAACTTAACGGTGATATTACAGAAAGATTATATAAAGTTATATCTTGAAGCTGATATATCGGAAATTCAACAGCTTCATTCATAACAAGATTTAAAAGTTCAGCAATAATTGCACTTCTATCAACAAAGCCTACTGATGACCTGACTGTCTGAGTCAAAGCATCGATCTGTTCAGAAGCGAGCAATGTTTTATTGTATAAACCAGCACTGTTAAAATAATCAAATTTATCGCAAGTTGGTCCGTCATATATTTTTTCAACCCAAAGATCCGCATCACCGCTTTTAATTGCTTTATCAACTCCAGCTTCATCCGTCAAATGAACAATTAAATTTATATCATCCTTCAAAAGTGTTTGCTTATAGTTTTCAATAACAACATACTCAATATCAGCTTCGGATCCTGAATAATAAAGATCAATATTATTTATCGGTGCTCCGTGTGCAAGCTTATGGGCGGTAAATGCACTTCTTGAGTACACAGGTTCGCTTATATTTTCTGGATACTCAGGAAAACGAACACTCAAAGGCATAAACAAAGCATTATAATATGAGCCAAATTCCAAATTAAGAAGCTCGTTTACATCACATAAACCTAAAAGAGATTTTCTCTGTGAATAATCAAGAGCAAGTGGGTTTGCAAAAAGAGAAACATAATAATCGCAATCAGAAACATAATACTTATGTTTTTCAGGATCAAGCGATGATATCAAGCGCGAAGAAGCTGTTGTTTTTGCAACATCAATTTCACCATCTAAAAATGCTTGATACAACTTCTTTTCTGAATTTGAATAATCAATAAATTTAACAGTATTAAATCCAACAGGTTCTGAATAAAACTCATTTTGCTTCAAAACCAACTCATTATCCTCAACAGAAGAAATAACATAAGCTCCTGAGCTGACTGCGCTTGACGAAAGTTCTCGCAGCCTTTTCCCCTGTCCTTTTACATATTCAAGTGAATAATAATCTTCAGAAACAATAAATGCATTTACCTGAGAAACAGCATTAATATTACGGGAATTAAATAGGATGCTGCATGAATAATCATTAATTTTACTTATGCCGCTGATACTGTTAACATTGATTCCATCAGAATAATTATCTGCGACATACTCAGCATAAAGCTGCTCTCTGAACCAAGCCTCAGGTGAATAAGAAAGAGGATTATTTTCCGCCTCAGATTCAGCAGCCATTTTCAAAAGAGTATTTCTGTCAGGTTTAGCACCAAGCAAAGCAAATTCTGCGGAATAACCCCATAAATCAAAATATTCACTCCACGGCTTACCTGACGGAGAAACACTTTCATTAAAACGGCCGGAAAGTTCAGTTGCGACAAGAAAATCCACATAATCATCTTTTGAAATATTTGTTGCTGTGTATTCCGAAGAAATAATATTTTCAATTGATGAAATCTCGTCAATATAATTATTACTGTCAAAATAATACTCTTTTAAGCCAACAATATCATTGAGATACCAGTCAGAATACACGCCATCATAAGTTGCATCAGCAATTAAATGATAAAAGAAGATAATATCGTCAATAGTTACTTTGTTTCCGTCTGAAAAAACAAGGTCATCACGTATGGAGACGGTGTATTTAACCTGATTATCGCCCACATATTCATAAGAGATACCTCCGCAATTATTAACAAGCGAATTATCCGATATTCTGCGTTGAATTGACTGATAAATTTGAGACATCACGCTTTTATCAGCTTCGCTTTGAGCATAAAGCGGAGAATAATTACCGTTTAACCCCAAAACGCCAACCTTCAAAATGTTTTCTTCAACGTCAATTTTGCTGCAAGAAGAACATAAACAAATTATAATAACCAAAACAACACAGAGTGCTTTTTTAATTACTTTCAAGAAAAACAGCCCTTTTCATAAAATACAATTATACATAATAATTATAACATAATTAATAAAAAAAACAATAGAAAAGAAACAAAAAAGCGGAGAGTCGAAGCTCTCCGCTAAAATAATAATTAATTCTGATACTCTTTGAAATCTTTGTAGATTTCTTCGGTATAAACATTATTTTCACTCTTATCATGAAGAGGATACCAAACCTGTGCAAAGAAGGGATTAACCTTTGCTTCATCATCATATGCCCAACGGAACTTCTTCTGCTCAGCTTTTTCAAGAGTTGAGGGAAGCTCTTCAGGACACCAGTGACCGCCTCTGAGAACAAGGTTGGGTGACATCATAAATTCGTGACCGTGAGCACACTTCCAAAGAACGGGAGTATACATATCAACGATTTCAGTTGCAAGGCATTCGCCGCCTCTGAAAGCAGCTGCTTTTTTAAGATCTTCAATTGTAAGAGAATCAAAATCTTTAGTTTCGTCGTAACCATGATCAAGAACAAGAGCTCTTGACGGGTCATCATCAGGACGGTAAACCTTAACCTTGCTCCAATCGCTGCCGATTGCGTTCCACTTTTCAAGTGAGCCGACATAAGCGTTTATTCTGGGAGCAACGTTGTTTTCTCTCCACCAAAGAGTACCATAAACAGGTGTCTTTGCGATCTTCTTCATAAAAGGCTTAACAATCGGAGCAAAGGGCTTTGCAAGGAAAGCAAGTTTATAGAAGAATTCAACCTTATCCATCATACTCTTGAAGTAATCCTTGATGGGAACATTGGCACGGAAATGAAGGTAATTTTCAAGAACGTCGGAGTCAAGATACCACTGACCGTGGAAGTTACGGGTAATGAACCAGTCAGGATCAAAGAGCTTTTTGGGATCGCCGAGGCCAAGGCCGCATTTGCCAAGGAGGAGTTCTTCAAATTCCATATTAGTGATTCTGTATTCACTACCGGAACCGATGTTATAGAATCTTCTCCAGAATTCTTCAGGAACATCATCACCGCAAACATTTACAAGAAGACGGCCTGAATCTTCAACAGTAGCCCATTCAAGAACACCGTTGATAACAACGTGATACATAATGGGTTCCATATTCTTGAGAATTTCGGGATAAAGAATGCCTGACTGGCGAAGTGAAACCCAGTGTTTAAGACCTGATTCAGCAAAAACTGACTCAGCAATAACTTTTGATGTTGCATAATGGTCATAAACGCTGATTTTGATGGGGTCGCCTGTACGTGCCCAGTGGATAGGATCGTCTCTTTCACCGGTTTCAGCAACTGTGCCGATATAAACTACTTTAATTGCATCAGGATCAGGCTGAGCCTTAACAGCTGCAACGATATTCTTTGCAGCACCAACGTTTGTTTTGATTGTGTTAATGGGGTAATAGTCAGCTGAAGGAGAAACCATACCGCCAACGTGGAGAACATAGTCTGCACCTGTTACGCACTCAAGAACACTTTCATACTTTTTGAGGTCGCCCCATACAACCTTAACACAAGGATCATTCATATAAGGAGCAAACTGCTTTCTGTTCTTTTCACTATCTCTGAGAAGAACAACGATGTTGAACTTGTCTTTCTTTGCATAGAGCTGCTTAAAGCCTTCCCAACCCATAGTGCCTGATGCACCGGTAAGGAATACGGTCTTTTTCTGTGCCATTTTGAATTCCTCCAAACATATTTTAATTAAGAAAATAAACCAATATTATGTTAACATATTAATAACAATAAATCAACAACTTTTTTGTTGCAAACTGTAGGATTTTGTTACTTTATTCCGAATCTCTCTTTGAATATCTTTTCGCATATATACATTTGTTCAATTTCTTTTTTATTTCCTTCTGTGAATAAAGTAGCATCCTTTACTCTTGCATTATAACCTATATCAACCCCACAAAGACCAAGATGATATTTTGCATTTACAGGATAATACTGACACTCAGCAAGCGAAGCAAACGCAAGGAACGCTTGAACTTCTTTAGCTTTTTCAGGCTCAGTTTTAAAATTCTTGCAAAGCCACGAATAGATTTCGGGATGAAAATTCGCCATAACCCCAGAAAAACCGGCACATCCGGCTTCAAGCGATTCAAGCAAGGTCGCAGAGTTGGCATTATAAATTTTTAATCCGAGACCGTCAACAGCCGCAAGTTTTGCTTTGATTTCTTCAATTCTGCAACAAGTATCTTTCAAAAATCTGAGTCTTCCGTCAAGAGCACATTGTCTCAAAACATCCGGAGACATAAGACGCTTATAAGGATATGGACACTCATATACACCAAGAGCTATTTCAGGGATAGAAGATACCATCTTATCATAATTTTTAAGAAATACATCTGAACCCTCGTCAGCATTAGCAAACCTGTTAGCTATAAAAACATATGCATCTATACCCTGATCAATAAAAGCATTTGCTTCATAAATTTGAGTATTAAGATCATCGGCAGTGTGACCCGAAGCAACAATGCCCATACCTTTAGGAAGGTTTTTAACAATAAACTTAAGAAGTTCAAGCCTTTCTTCAAAAGAAAGAAAGAAAATTTCACTTGACTGGCAAATAGCAAAAATCCCGTCAACACCATTATTTGAATACCATTCAAGGATTTTTAAAACACCGTTATAATCAATTTTGTTATCATCCGTAAAAGGAGTAACCATTGTTGGATAAATGCCGTCAGGAATTGTTTTAATCATAATTTATGCCCCCAATTTAACTTAAAACTACAATTTAAGTTTAAACCGAGAGCTTATATTTGTCAATGCTAAGTATTTAATTTTTTTCTAATTTGCATCAATAACATTTTTTCTCGCCTTGATACCTGCACTTGTGTCATTCCAAGTCTTTTTGCTGTTTCAGATTGAGTAAGTTCGGAAAAATAACGTAATTGAAGCATTTTTCTGTCTTTATCATCCAGTGAATCCAAAACTTGTCTGAGAGCAATTAAATCTGAAACAGAATTTTCAGGCGAATTAACAGGAATGTCAAGTTGATTTTCACCATCCTCCCCTACGGTTAAAGATTGAACCGGAAGTGCAGCGTTTAAAAGCATCGCCGTTTCGGTTGGTTCAATACCTAATTTTTCCGAAAGTTCAGTGATTGAAGGTTCTCTGCCTAACTCTACGGTTACTTCTTCTTTTACTGATAAAACCTTTCTTGATTTTTCTTTAAGTGCTCTTCCGACTTTGATGCTGCCTCCATCTCGGAAAATTCTTTTAATTTCTCCTAAAATAACGGGAACTGCGTATGTTGAAAAATTAAAGCCACGCTCCGGATCGAAATTATCAGCTGCTTTAATCAATCCGAGACAACCTGCCTGATATAAATCATCGTAATCAACTCCCCTTCCCCTGAATTTATTGGCGCAGGAATGAACCAAACCAAGATTGTTCTCAACAATAGTATTACGCTTATCTTTAATTTCAGTCATTGTATCACGCACGACCTTCAAATGTTTTTTCAAGCGTTACAGTTGTCCCTTTACCTAACTTTGAACGAACAGATACTTTATCGCAAAAGCTTTCCATAACAGCAAAACCAAGTCCGGCACGTTCGTCTTTAGAAGTTGTGAAAAGAGGCTGCATTGCAAGTTTGATATCCTCGATACCACAACCTTTATCACGAATTTTAATTTTGACTTTGCCGTTACCGTAAATTCCGACCCATATGTATATGTTGCCTACTGTATTTGCATAAGCATGAACAATAGAATTAGTAACTGCTTCACTCACAGCGGTTTTTATGTCAGACAGTTCCTCAACATTAGGGTCAAGCTGTGCTGCAAAAGCAGCTACCGAAGCTCTTGCAAAGCTTTCATTAACGGAATGGCTTTCTATAATAAGTTTCATTTGATTTATTGGCTTCATATTACTTTCTCTCCTTCTTAGTTTTCAAAATCATAAGCTTTTCAAGTCCGGCAAGTTTCATCATATCAAATAGCCTTCGGGACAGATTTACTACTTCAAGCTTAGCTCCGTAACTGTTAGCTAACCTATATCTTCCCATAACAAAACCAATGCCGGAACTATCCATAAAAGTTACTCCGTCAAAATCCAGTCTTATATTTGGTGACAGCTCTTTTTGAATTTCACAATCGCTCTCAATTCTTAAAGCTACAGCATTATGATGGTCAATTTCACCGGAAAGATAAATTGTTAAGCATTGCGGTGTTGAAATAAATTTTAATGACATATTTTACCTCCAAAACAAAAAATCCCTTATCCAAAAGGATAAAGGATTTGAATTGAATATTTTGTTGAAAGATGTTTTATTAAAAATTAAGCAAAGTATTTCTTACCTCACCGGCAAGATAAAACGAACCGCAAACAATAAGTGCGGAATCTTTATCAAAAAGTTTCTTTGCGTATTGTATTGCATCATTTGGATTTTCAAACGAAACAGCATTTTTGCAGTATTTTTCAGCACAAAATTGCAGTTCTCGGGCAGAAAGTGCTCTCGGAACATTTGCTTTTGTTGCGATAAAACAAGATGATAAGCTCGCAACTTTTGATAAATATGCATCGTAGTCTTTATCCGCCATCATCGAAGAAATCATAATTATTTTTTTATCCGATAAATGCTTTTTAATAAAAAGAGCAAATGCATTCGCACAATCTTCATTATGACCGCCATCAAGAATAACCAAAGGTTCTTTAGAAATCAATTCGCATCTGGCAGGCATAACAGAAGAATTCAGTCCTTGTTCAACAGCTTTATCAGTTATATTTAAGCCCGCTTTTTTTAAAGCATATGCAGCTTCAATAGCTGTGCAAGAATTATAAATCATATGCTCACCAGATAACGGTAACAGGTACCTTATATCACCGTATTCTGCATACGTGCCCTCTACAGTTTCGCTAATAATCCTAAGTTTGGAATTATCAGGCAGAATCAAATTAACATTTTTCAATCTGCATATTTCAGCAATAACCTTAAGAGCTTCCGGATCCTGGTACATATAAGTAACTGCATCACAATCTTCTTTTATAATTCCGCATTTCTCAAAAGCGATTTGTTCAACGTTATCACCGAGAATAGCAGTATGGTCAAGCGATATGCTTGTTATAACCGAAACAAGTGGAGCTTTAATAACATTTGTAGCGTCAAATCTGCCGCCCAGCCCAACTTCAAGCACTACATAATCGCACTTTTTAAATTCATAATAAACAAACGCAACCGCGGTTAAGAACTCAAACTCTGTTATTTCAACGTCTTCAAGAGAACCAGCCGCTGTTTTTACTTTTTCAACACAAGAAGCAAGCTCATCTTCTTCAATCATCAAACCGTTATACATAATTCTTTCTCTGAAATCAACTACATACGGTGACGTATATAACCCAACATTATAACCGGATTTAATAAGAATATTGGAGATTATTGTTGAAGTTGAACCTTTACCGTTTGTGCCTGCAACGTGAATAAACTTTAATTTATCCTGAGGATTTCCCAATGAAGAGCAAAGAGCTTCAATCCGTTCCAAGCCCGGTTTAATTCCGAATTTTAAAAGAGAATGAATATAATCTATTGCTTGCTGACAGTTCATCATATCACCTAAATATTAAGCCCGAAGATATCTTCGGGCTCTTTAAAATTAACCTAATTTAGCAATACTTTCTTTAAGCATAGCTATCTTTTCTTCATATTTCGCCGCCTGTTCTCGCTGAGCTGCAACAACATTTGCAGGAGCCTTTGCAACAAAGTTAGCGTTATTAAGCTTATTATTAACAAAATCAAGGTCTTTCTGTACCTTTTCAAGCTCTTTGTTAAGTCTTGCTTTTTCAGCCTCAAAGTCAACAAGTTCGCCCATAGGAATGTAAATCTTTGCATCTTCCGTTACGATGCAAACCGCTCCGTCAAGGTCAAAACTTTCAGCAATTTCAACTTCAGATGCACTGGCAAGTCTCTGCATAAATACTCCGCCCTGCTCAAAGGTTTCTTTATATGCAGTTGCAATATAAACCTTGGCTTTCTTTGACGGAGGAACGTTCATTTCGGCTCTGCGGTTGCGAATAGCACGAACAGCAGTCATAATTCTTTCCATTTCAGCTTCTTCTGCTGCAAACGAATATGCATCATTGAATTCAGGCCAAGCAGAACTCATAATTGACTCACCTTCGTGAGGAAGAGTCTGCCAGATTTCTTCTGTAATGAAAGGCATAAAGGGATGAAGGAGTTTAAGAGTGTTGCTCATTACCCAAACAAGAACCTGTTTTGCGTTCTGAGCATCATCTCCGCCTTTCTGGAGTCTTATTTTTGCAAGTTCAATATACCAGTCGCAGAAAATATCCCAAATGAAGTCATAAAGCTTGGATACTGCGATTCCGAGCTCAAATTTTTCAAGATTATCCGTAATCTCTTTTGCAAGAGTATTGAAAAGACTGATAACCCATTTATCCTCAAGAGCAAGTTCATCGGGAAGCTCGCAAGGAATTTCTTCTTCGCCGATATTCATAAGAATAAATCTTGCCGCATTCCAAAGCTTGTTTGCAAAATTACGGCTTGCGCTTACTTTTTCATCAGAGAATCTCATATCATTTCCGGGGCTGTTGCCGGTTGCGAGAGTAAATCTGAGAGCATCTGCACCAAATTCATCAATTACAACAAGAGGATCAATGCCATTACCGAGAGACTTTGACATTTTTCTGCCTTGAGCATCTCTGACAATACCGTGAATGAATACCGTTTTGAAAGGCTCACAGCCCATCTGCTCACAGCTTGAGAAAATCATTCTGGCAACCCAGAAGAAGATAATATCATAACCGGTAACAAGTGTGCTTGTGGGGAAATAATGGTCAAGTTCAGGTGTCTTATCAGGCCAACCGAGAGTTGAGAAAGGCCAAAGAGCTGAGGAGAACCAAGTATCAAGTGTATCGGGATCCTGCTCAACCTTACCGCCGCACTTGGGGCAACAATCGGGAGCTGTTTTCGCAACAGTTACTTCACCGCAATTAGCACAGTAATAGGCAGGAATTCTGTGTCCCCACCAAAGCTGACGTGAAATACACCAGTCTTTAATGTTTTCCATCCAATGGAAATAAGTTTTTTCAAATCTTTCAGGAACAAACTGAGTTTTGCCGCTCTTGACACATTCAATTGCAGGCTCGGCAAGAGGAGCCATCTTAACGAACCACTGCTTTGAAACACGAGGTTCAACGCTTGTGTGGCAACGATAGCATGTGCCTACGTTATGGCTGTAATCTTCAATCTTAACAAGTGCACCTTCTGCTTCAAGATCGGCAACAATGGCCTTTCTTGCTTCGAATCTGTCCATACCTGCGTACTTGGGATAATCCGCCGTGATTTTTGCATCATCAGTCATAACATTGATAACTTCAAGGTTATGGCGAAGACCAACTTCAAAGTCATTGGGGTCATGAGCAGGTGTGATTTTAACAACACCTGTTCCGAAATCCATTTCAACATATTCATCAGCAACAACGGGGATTTCTCTGTGAACGATAGGAAGAACAAGCATTTTGCCAATCATATCCTTGTAACGTTCATCATTGGGGTTAACAGCTACAGCTGTATCACCGAGAAGTGTTTCAGGTCTTGTAGTTGCAAGCTGAAGATATCCGCTGCCGTCTTTAAAGGGATAACGGATATGCCAGAAATGGCCTGCCTGATCCTCATATTCAACTTCAGCGTCTGAAATTGATGTAAGGCAATGGGGACACCAGTTGATAATTCTTTCGCCTCTATAGATAAGACCTTTTTCATAAAGACGGCAGAAAACTTCAAGAACCGCCTTGCTGCAGCCTTCATCAAGAGTGAAGCGTTCTCTGTCCCAGTCACAGGAAGAGCCCATTTTTTTAAGCTGTTCAATTATACGTCCGCCGTACTTTTCTTTCCATTCCCATGCACGCTTAAGGAATCCTTCTCTGCCGAGGTCATCCTTTGTTATGCCTTCAGTTTTCATTGCTTCAACGATTTTAGCTTCGGTTGCAATTGAAGCGTGGTCGGTTCCGGGAAGCCAGAGTGCATCATAGCCCTGCATTCTTCTCCAACGGATAAGTATATCCTGAAGAGTGTTGTCAAGAGCATGACCCATATGAAGCTGACCGGTAATATTGGGAGGAGGAATAACTATTGTGTAAGGTTTTTTATCGTTTTCAACCTTGGCGTGGAAATATTTTCCTTTAAGCCAAAAGTCATAAATACGGTCCTCAACGTTTTTCGGATCGTACTGTTTGGCAAGTTCTTTTGCCATCTGAATCATCCTTTCTCTGTTTGTGAGACAATAAAAAATCGTCTCACCAATTTAAAAATAAATCAATGAGACGAGTAAAATCATACCCGCGGTACCACTCAAATTGCGCTAAAAAACGCCACTCTTTGGGCTCAGACAAGCCCTATGCATTAACGCAGCAATCACGGAAAGGGTCTACTTGCAAATCTGCTTTCTTCCTTTCGGCTCGGGGGCTACAACAAGCATCTGACACTCACCGGCTCGCACCTACCGCCGGCTCTCTGAGAGCACTTTTACGCTGCCCTCCCCGTCAAAACCTTTATATTAAATTTTGTTAATTTTAACATAGAACAAAATTATTGTCAATATATTTTTACTGTACTGCGTAGAATTCAAGCAAAGCAGGGTTAATTACGGTATCGGTAAAATCAAAGCAAGAGCTGTGACCTCCACCGACAACCATAAGCTCCTGAGCTCCTTCAATTGACTTTGTTATCATCTTTGAATGCCAACGCTGAATCATATCGTGCTCGCCGTAAATATTAAGCACAGGCACTTTGATTGCAGAAATATCGTCAAAAGTAAGACTGGGCTGACCAACCATCATTCCTTTGATATCACGCCTGCGTTTTGTTTCTTCGTCCCCTTTTATCCAAGCTTCAACACAAAGAACAATATACTGATAAGTAATTTGAATCTGATCAAAAGTATTTGTTCCCCAAGTGTTTATGTTTGAACCCATAACAACCAAGGACTCAACCCTGTCCTGATGTGCAAGGGTAAAAACTATTCCGAGATTTCCGCCATCGCTGAATCCAAAAATCTTTGTTTTTTCGATTTTGAGATAATCAAGAATTTTAACAAGATCTTCTGCCATAGCCTCAAAAGTCATTCCGCCTTCAACCCAATCGGATTTGCCCGTACCTCTGGGAGAAACAGTTATAACTTTGAAATGTTTTGACATTTCAGGCAAAATGCTTTCATCAAAACAATGCATATCTCCACCGTTTGGCGGAAGAAGCAAAAGAGGATCACCGTCAGCAACACCGTAAATTCCGTATTCTATATTTGCTTCTCCGCAGTCTATCATGCCATACTCAATCATTTCGGGCGTAACAGAATCTTCAGCAAAAGCAGAACGAATAGGAACAACAATTAATGATAAAATCAAAACAAAAGAAACTGCTTTTAATAATTTTGACATAAATAACACCTCAAATGCATTATAACACACTATAAAAATAAATCAATATTTCAAAGCGGTGATAATTTGAAAAACAAATCAAATATGTTAACTTATACTTTAATTATGACAGTTGTTAACCTGGTTATGAAATCAGTTTCTGTTTCATTCAACGCATATCTGACAACTGAAATAGGATCAGTCGGCATCGGTCTTTTTCAATTAATAATGACCGTTTATTCGCTTGCAGTAACTCTTTCTTCTTCAGGTGTAAAATTAACAGCAATGCGCTTAACGGTTGAAATTGAAACAGGGAAAAAATATGATTTAAAAAAATCAACAAATCTCGTTTTTATTTATTCTCTTTTTTGCTCAATATCAACTGCGATAATTCTTTTTCTTTTTTCGGACATTATCGCTAACCTCTTTCTTTCGGATGGTCACACAGCAATCCCGCTCAGAATATTATCATTAAGCTTACCTTTTGTTTCAATGTCATCGGCTTTAGGCGGATATTTCACAGCTAAAGAGAAAATACCCCAATACTCATTCATTCAGATGCTTGAACAAGGATTTAAGATTATAATTACAGTCTTGTTGTTAAACAGAAAAAGCAGCGATAACATATACAGTTCGGTTGCTTGTATCGTCACAGCAATGACTGCGGCAGAAGTATTTTCATTTTCACTGTCATATATTCTAAGAAAAATAATTCAGGAAAAGAAAACCGATAAAGAAAGGATTAAATTAAACGAATTGTTGAGAATAGCTGTTCCTGACGGAACAGGCGCATTTATGAGAGGGCTTTTGCTTACTGTTGAGCATTTACTTATACCAAAAGGAATTGAAAAGTCAGGTAAGGCAATCAGCACAGCACTTTCAGCTTACGGTGCAATTCACGGAATGGCTTTACCTGTTTTGCTTTACCCAAATGCAATTCTTATTTCATTTGCCACACTGTTAATTCCTGATTTAGCAAAGAGAAATGAATCAGGAGATTTTGACGGCATTAATAAATGCGTTAAAAGAAATATAAAAAGAACCTTTTTTTATTCAGTTTTCTGTGCAGGTTTTTGTTATATTTTTGCATATCCGCTTTCACAATTGATATATAAAACAAATGAAGCGGCACAGTATATGCAAATACTTGCGCCGCTGGTTCCCGTAATGTATCTCGACACTGTAACAGACGGTATTTTAAAAGGTCTTGACCAACAGGCATACTCAATGAGATATAACATCATCGATTCAGCACTTTGCGTAATTCTTGTTTATTTTATGTTGCCGAAATATTCAATTAAGGGTTATATATTTATTCTTTACTTAAGCGAGATAATCAATTTCTATCTAAGCTTTGGTAGGCTTATTAAAATTTGCGATATAAGCGTTTTTACAAAGCTTAAAGCTGTTTTAAAACCTCAAGAAGATAATTCCATACCCTCTCGGTTGAAGAGATGCTGAGGCGTTCTGATGGCGAATGAATGTCAAACATATCAGGACCGAGTGAAACGCAATCAAGCCCTTTTATTTTACCGCAAAAAAGACCGCATTCAAGACCTGCGTGAATTGCTGTAACTGTCATAGGCTTGCCAAACATATCTTTATAGATTTCCGCAAGTTTTTCACGCAAAACAGAATCTTTTTTATACTCCCAGGCAGGATATTCACTGTGAGAATTTGCAGATGCTCCATTTTCATTGGCAATTGAAAGAAGTTTTTTGATAAGTTCATCCTTTTCATTATCTTTACTGCTTCTGACAGAAAAAGTTGCTGAAACCATATTTTCTGAAGTTTTGAGCACTCCGAGATTGAGCGATGTCTGAACAAGGCCCTCAATCTCTTCACTCATATTGATAACACCGTTAGGAAGAGCATTTAGCAATGCGATAAGCCCGGCAGTTGAATTATTGGTTAATGCATAACCGCTTAGTTTAGCATCGGCAATTTTCACCGAAATATCAGGGTCAACAGAACCGTATTTCTTTAAAAATCTTGTTTGCATTTTAAGAGCAAGTTTATAAAGTGCTTCAACTTCAGATTTAAGAATAATTTTGCACTTGCAGTCTCTTGTAATTGCGTTATCCATAGTTCCGCCGTTAATTTCAACAATTGAAAAATCAAGTGATTTCTGCATTTCTTCAAGAGTTCTTGCCATAAGAATATTAGCATTTGCATAACCAACGTGAATTTCCGCTCCTGAATGACCGCCGTGAAGACCGCTTATAACAATCTCGCAAGGTGTTCCCTTGGCATCAGAAGATTCAAGTGGAAATTCAATATCAACTCTTGCGCCACCGGCACAGCTTACCCAAAGTGTACCCTCCTGCTCAGAATCAACATTAATCATTTTTTTACCTTTAAGCGGTGAAACATCAAGAGCAAATGCACCGTTCATCCCCGTTTCTTCATCAGTTGTGAGAAGAATTTCAAGAGGCGGATGAACAATATCATCACTGTCAAGAATTGCAAGGAACATCGCAACGGCAATTCCGTCATCGGCTCCGAGTGTTGTTCCCTCAGCCTTAACAAAATCTCCGTCAACGCAGAGCGAAAGGCCGTCGGTTTCAAAATTGATTGGCGAATCGGCAGATTTTTCCCACACCATGTCAAGATGACCCTGAAGAATAACAGGGTCGCTGTTTTCGTATCCCGGCGTTGCATCTTTAAAAATTATAACGTTGTTTGCGCCGTCACGAATGCATTTTAAATTTCTTTCAGCGGCAAACTTTTCACAGTAAGCGCTGACAGCATCGGTTTTGCCCGAGCCTCTGGGAATTGCCGATATTTCTTCAAAGTATTTGAACACCTTTTTCGGCTCTAAAGCAGAAAGAACATTTTTGTTCATTTAAAAATCACCTCAAAAATACTTATGCAAAAATATATAATATTATTTGTCGCGGTTAATATTATACCACAACAAAGCATATTTTCAACACAGTATTCTGAAAACAAATACAATTACTTTCTAAAGAATACAGTCTTAACCGTTCCAAGTGCTGATAATACCGTCTTTTGTTTTATAAACAGGATAACGATCGGCAACTCTGAACGTTTCACCTGTTATTGCGTTAACGCACAAATCATTCGTATCGTTTTTTCGAGCTTCACTTATTCCGAGATTAAATATCTCTGTTTGATCAATGCAGAAATGCCAGCAAGGAACAAGTTCGTAAATTCCGTCATTTATTCTGTCAAGTAAATATTCAAGTCTGATTTCCACAATCGGTGCATATTCGGAAAGCCACAAATTGTCAACATTATTTTCAATCAATTCTATTGCATCATATACAGACATTACGTTTGATTCCGCAGGCTTCTCGTTTAATTCCAAGCTGAAAAATCTGACATATATTATTCCTTCATCATTTACATAAACAGACAGTTCAGAAGCAACTCCACTTTCAATTTTATCCGTTGCAACGGCAAGAGGGAATCCGTCTTGATACTGCAAATAATTAAAAACATAGAATCCTGTTGCCGAATAGCCGCTACCGTAGGTTGGATCGTCAGCAATTTTGCCGTTTTGAAAAATAAAACCGTCAACCGAAAATCTCTCAACAAAAGAATCTGCAATTTGCTTCGCTTCCAAATATGAAATACGGCAACCTGCCGCATGATTTTCACTTTTTTGATTTCGAATTTCCGACTTGTTTTTTTCTGATGATACACCAAAATTTATTCCTCCGCCAACAGGAAAAGAAATTGATGTTCTGTCGGCGTTACCCCTGAAAAGAGCATCTTTTCCCAAAAGAATTTCTTCAAATTCTTCATAAAAATCAAAGGAAGGGATTGCAGTATAAGCTTTCATGTTTTTTATATCACTTTCAATAATAATATCAGCATCAATATATACTGTTTTTGCATCCCCGACAATTTCTTGTTTCACATGCGAAACACTGTCTACGGAATTTTTGGTTTCGTAAGCAACAATAAGATTAACAATTTTCTTTTCGTCAAAAGAATCATTTAAAAAAATCCTTATTGAAAACAACACGGCAACCGCAGCAAACAAACAAGCAACAGACAAAATCGGTTTAAAGTATTTCGCTTTTTGAGACGGCATATCTTTTTGTGCAATTACGCTTTTAAAAATCTCGTCGCTCGGTTTAATGTCGGCATATATTTTTTTATATTCATTTTTCATTACTGTTTCCCCTTTCAATTATTTCTCTTAACGCTCTTCTTGAACGTGTCAAAAGCATTCTCACGTTTGATTTGCTCGTTTTAATAATCGACGCTATTTGTTCAACGGTCAAATCTTCATAATAAAACAAATGTAAAACCGCATTATACTTTTTCGGCAAACAATTCAAAGCATACGATAAATCCTCAGTATTCGCTTCAATTAGCTCAGTATTTTCATCCAACTCAACAGTTTTTGTTTTCCAAAAAGACTTCATTGCCGTCTTACTGCAATTTAGTGTAACCCTTATAAACCACGCCTTTTCATGCTCTGAAGAATTGAACAACGGTCTTTTTTTGATATATCTCCAAAAAACTTCCTGATAAACATCGTCTGCGTCAGCTTTGTTCTTCATTTGAGAATACGCAAGTTTATAAACCATATCACTGTTTCTTAGAATAACCTCATTAGCGTCATCATTTTGGTACGTTTGTTTACGCATATTTATCCTCCTTTCATTAATAAAACTTCGGAGAAACGAAAAAAGCAACACAGCAAGAAAAAAGCCTGAGAGTTTTTGCTCTCAGGCTTAACTTATCAATATTCTACCGTACCTTCCATAAAGTCGGTTTCCTTAGCAAAACCATCTTTATCAATTCTGAAAGTTTTAACTTCAAACTTTCTGAAATCAGCATAAAATCCTGCATTGATAATATCACAAATAACCGAAGCTTTTGTTGCCTTGCCATCAGTTTCGCAAAGACGCAAAATGAAATCACCGGAACCATCTTCACAGCGTTTAAATGCATTAAGAACAATATTGGATTTATTAATCTTTACAAAGCTTTCTTTAAGGGACAAATCACCTTTTTGATAGCTTGCAGGAATTGCAACGGGACGTTGGTTGAACAAAGCCGCTTCTTTTTGAATTTCGCTCTTTTCAACATCGCTTGCATGAGGATAAACAGCATATTCAAAATTATGTAATCCTTCATCCGTATAAGCGAAATCAGCGTCAGGTCTGTTTGAATAATGGTCGGCAAAAATACAGTTTCTGAGCATTGTAAGCTTTAATGTGTTACCGGGACAGTCATAGCTGTATTTTGCGTTACTGATAATTGCAACGCCTTTTCCGTCAGCTGTAACATCTCCCCAAGTTAAAGCAGGCTCCTCTTCGCCGTTGCAGGGTCTCTTGATATAACCGCCGGGAATTTCATAAGTTGAAACAGGGTTTTCTCCGCCAACGGTTACGGGCATTTTGAGAATTGTTAAAGGTTCTTGCCAAAGAACACGGCATTTAGAGCGCAAAAGCTTGCTTCCGCTTGCAAGGATATAATCCTGAGTGAGATAAGAATTATTGAAAATATGCTTAACTCTGATTACAGCTCTTGCAGGTCCGTTTTCAACAAGCTCCATTGACTTGAAATTCATTTTGCCGATTTCTTTATCAAACTTGAAGATATTATGTGCCCAAGTGTCAGGTTCAGAATTATCAATAACTGTAGGAACACAGAATTCGCCGCCGACAAATTCAATTCCGTCTTCTTTAGTAACAAAGCTTGAAATTGAGCCATCTTCTTTATTAAATGTAACTTTGATAAACTCATTTTCAAGTGTGTTTTCTGTTGCTGTAACAGCAGAGGCAATGTATTCAGCGTTTATATCGCTGTCACTGTTGCAAAGCCAGAGCCAATAAACCGCATAGCCAAGAGCGGGAACTTTAACTGAAAAAACGGTATCAAGATGAGAATCGTTTGAACGTGATGAACGGACGTTTTGGAAAACAACATCGTTGCCCTCTGAATCCTGCACCTTTCTTGACGGATGATAAGTTCTAACAAGAGTTTCAACCTCAAAAGAAAGAGGGTTGAACACAACAACAGGTCTGGGGAAATTCAGATTTCTGCAATGATGACGTTCGGAGCAAGAAACAGAATCAGAAACCCCGTCAAGCCAGGTGTTAACTCTGTTGGCAATTTTCAGCATAGCCTTATTTTCTTCTCTAGCCGCAACAGTCATTGCGTGGCCCATACTATCTCTTACATCATCATACGCTTCTTTGATTGAGCAACCGCAAAGAATGTCATGGAACTGATTAAAGCAAACATCTTTCCAGGCTTCGCCAAATTCTTTGGTTGCTGCAGGCAAATCAGAAATTGCCGAAGCAACAGTATTCCATTTTTCAGCACTTTGAAGCCAATATTCAGCTTTTCGGTTAAGCTGCTTAACCATTGAAGTTGCTGAATAGCAACCGCTTGCGTGATGCTGAAGCTCATCGCTCCATGTGGGAATATCAAGAACATCAGCACACTGCTCGGCAAAATAGTCATCAGGTGATGAATATTCAAGTTCATAATAACCTTCTTTTTCAAGCTCAAGAAGATAATCAATATCACCCTTTGTTGGACCGCCGCCGTGGTTGCCCACACCGTAAAACAGCATCATTCCGTGACCGGTTTTGTCAATTCTTTCTTTGAGAAGCGGTAGTTCACGGTCAAAGCTGTTTTTGCCGTGTGTAGCGTAACCGAAGGGAATTCTGTATGTAAGAACTCTTGAACCGTCCGGGCTGTCCCACCAGAAAAGATTTTCAGGAATTTCAGCGTTTTCGTGCATACTGGGACGCATCATAACGTAACAACGCATACCGCCGTTAACAAGGAACTGCGGAAGCATTGCGTTATGACCGAATGAATCAACGTTATAACCGGTTTTACAAATCTGACCGAATTTTTCATAATAATAACGCTGGCTGTAAAGAGCCTGTCTCGCAAAACTTTCGCCTGAAGGCATATTGCAGTCAGGCTGTACCCACCATCCGTTAACAGGCACCCATCTGCCGGCTTTAACAAGCTTTACAATCTCGGCAAAAAGCTCAGGGTCAATTTCTTCAACCCACTGATAGTAGGAAGCTGAAGAGCAAGTGAAGATAAAACCTTTATATTCTTTGATACGCTCAACCGCACTGCGAAATGTCTGAAGAACTTCGCCGCAGCCTTCCTGCCATCTCCAAAGCCAAATAGGGTCAAGATGAGCGTTACCGATCAAATGTATTTTATTATCCATATAGTTATTCTCCCAAAATTATTCAAAATAGCCGTAATATCTACCAAACCAATATGCAGCTGTATAAACATAGCAGCTTTCAACACACATTACTCCGCCTGAATCTTCATTTTTATAATCAAACGGATTTCTGTCATATTTTGAAATAAATCTCTCATCCTGAGGCAAAAGAACCGAAATTTCTTCTGCACCAGCTCTTAAAACTTTATGCGGAACATCGTGTCTGCTAACCAGGCTTACACCTGAGGCAAGTCGGCTGAGATTCATTCTGTAGAACCAGGTTGCAAGAGCTTCCATATCAACATCATCATCGGGACAAGCGTTATAATACATAAGATCGTATCCTGCGTTATGCTCTCTTTCAAGAGATGTTCTCCAAGCTTTATAACCTTTGCGGTATTTAGCAAGAAGGGTCTCATCTTTTTCAAGAGTACACAGACCCCAATATGAATAAAGAGCAAGTATATGGTCACCGTACATAACGTCTTCGTAATAATCAAATTCGCCAGCGATGCTTGCTTGATAGAGACGATCAAAATGCTTTTCGGTTAAATCGGCATAACCCTTTTCATTAATGAGATAGTTATAACTTTCACGCCATCTGCCTTCTTCACCTGTAATATGCATAACAACAAGGTGATACATAAGAACTTCAGCTGCATTGAGACAAGCATCAACATAACCCATACCTGTATTGAAATAAGTTTCGCTCCATTTCGCCCAAGTTGTTGCTTTGCCTGTAAAATCGTGAAGCTCATATCCGTGGTCAATGATATGAGTCATAAGACCCTTTGCTGTTGATTTAATCAGTTCATCAAGCTCCGGATCATCGCATGCAAGTAAATCATGTGCAACAAGCATCATAAGAAAATGGTTTGTTATTTCATCGCTGCTTGTATCAGCCTTATATGTTATATCATTGATTGTGTATCCCAAATCAGTATAAAGCTTAGAAAGCCTTTCCGGGATAGGAGCAGAAGCGTCAATAACCGTTCCGATATAACCTTTATTTTTTGAATCGGTTGTTTCAACAATTGTTGCTTTGTCGTTTTCAATTTTGAAGAAAAGGCCGTCATCAGGCACGGGTTCTCCTGTACAGTGGTAGCTTCTTGCAACAAAGCCGTCACCTCTTGAAGAAATATGCATAAGAAGAAGACAAGCTTCAACAGCTTTTGTTGCAACTTTTTTGGCTCCGATTGTATCAGGGTGATCAATACCTTTTTCTCTCTTAAGAGTAGCATATCTGTAAATCTCACCAAGTGCAAAACCGGCTGTAAATGTTCCGTCATTATCACTTGAAGTATATGGATAAACAGATTCAATATTTTTAGCTTCTCTAAGATATCTTTGGCTTACCATTCCTCTTCTTTCAACATAATTAAGTGTTTCATCAAGAAGGATATATGCTTTTTCTTCTGCGGTAACAAGCTTCATTTCAATTGAAGTTACCCCTGTTTCTGTCAAAACCCAGATTTTATCATCATACGGCATAATCGCTTTAACATTATTATCGTTTAAATCTCTGTCTGCACTGAAAAACATAACAATATCTTCTTCACGCTCAGCGGATTCATCAACTCTGGTCAGACCTGTTGTTGCTCCGTACCAAACAACACCGTTCACTTCGAGTTTAGAGGTATAATCACATTTCTTTGAAGGGAGCGGATACGGAAAACCTTTCAAATCAGGCATTTCGTTTTTATATTCAAAGAGCTTGGCAGGAACATCGGCAGAATCAAGAGGAAACTGCTTGCAGACTCTGCACAAATGAGGTTTAAGTTTATAAGGCTTTTTCATAACAATCTCCTTTATGTTAATAATCTTAATATAGCAGAACATAAAAATTTATGCAATATGAAACAGAAAATTAGTTAAAAACAAAAGAAAGTTTTATTTACAATCAGAAAAAACAATGATATAATATCACCAATTCAATTACGAGGTAAATTATGTTAATCTTTAAAAAATTAGAATTAGAAGACATTCAAATAATTAAAAGTTATTTCAATGCATATCCGTCAAGACAATGTGACAGAAGTGCGGGGGCTGCCGCAATGTGGAGAAATCATTATAATAATCATTATGCCATTTATGACGGAACAATAATTTTCTCATCTAACTTTGCCGCCGAAACCTGCTTTACCTTCCCTATAGGCAGAAATATTGACGGTATGTTAAACGAACTTTCAAATTATTGCAAAGCAAAAAACATCCCGATGATTCTTTGCTCCGTAAACAAAGATGAACTGCCTTATATCAAAAAGAAATATCCCGGCTGTGCTGTTTCGGCAGACAGAGATTGGTTTGATTATCTTTATGAAAAAGAAGCGATGACGAGCCTTTCTGGCAGAAAATACAACACGCAAAGAAACCATATCAATAAATTTAAAAAGTTATATACAGATTGGAAATTCGAAAAAATAACAAAAGAAAATCTTCCAGAAGTAATTGAGTTTATGAAAGGATTTTCATTTCATTCAAAAAAAGACGAAGCCGCTTTTGATGAAGCCTCACTTTGCATTGAAGTTCTTGAAAATTTTGAAGTATTCGATTCACTTGGCGGTTTATTGAGAGTTAACGGAGAAGTAATCGGATTTTCAATAGCAGAAATTGTTGGCGATACTTTTATATGCCACATCGAAAAAGCAGACACCAATTATCAGGGAGCATATCAAATGCTCACAAATCAAATACTCGTTAACTTTGCTGATGATGAAAGTGTAAGATTTGTTAACCGTGAAGAAGATTGCGGCGATGAGGGCTTAAGAAAATCAAAGCTCTCATATCACCCTTGTGAACTGATTGAAAAAAATATTGTAACAATAGATTTATAAAATGAAAGGATTTGATTTTATGAAACTCGGAATAATTGCAGGCTGGGAAGAAAAAGATTTCCAGTACGTTCAAAGCAAAGGTCTTGAAGCTGTTGAATTCACAGTTAACCACAACATTGATGCCGACGAATTTCTCGCAAAAGCTGAACAGATAAAAGGCTACAGCGAAAAATATAACGTTTGCGTCGGTTCAATGGGCCGTTGGGGTATGGACAGAGTTGATGATAACGGTGAAATCATCGAAAAAGCTCTTCACGATGATAAAGCAGTAATTACCGCAGCATCAATCATCGGCTGCCCTGTTTATAACTGCGGCGTGAACTATGTTGAGACCAAGAGCTTCTATGAAAACTGTCAGATAGCAATCAACTATCTCGGAACCCTTATTGAATTTGCAAAAGATAAAAATGTCAAGATTGCTACATATAATTGCGATTGGGCAAATTTCGTAATTGAGCCAACAGCATGGAGTGTTGTTCACTCAGCCCTTCCTGAACTTGGTATCAAATATGATGCATCACATTGCATCAGAAGAGACGGCGATTATCTTGCCGAGCTTCGAGATTGGGGTCACAGAGTATATCACGTTCACCTTAAAGGTGTTGTTAACATTCAGAACGACCATTATGACGATGCACCCGCCGGACTGGATATGATCCAGTGGGGACCTCACATGGATATTCTTTACACCAAAAATTATAACGGTATGCTTTCTATTGAACCTCATTCTCACTATTGGCAAGGCAAAAAGGGTGAATGGGGAATTGACTTCACCATCAACTATATGAGAAAATTTGTTATGCCCGACGAATGCTTTGAATAAGCCTGTATAAAACCGTATGCAAAGTGCATACGGTTTTCTCTTTGTTTAAGTCTAAAATTAAATAAAAAATATACAATAAAATCTAATCTATCACTTGACAAAGAGCATTGATTGCTCTAAAATTTATAAGATAATGTATATTTATAAGGAGGACACTATGGGATATACAATCGGACAAAAACTCATCAAAAGCCATCTTGTAAGCGGCGAAATGATTCCAGGAACCGAAGTCGGCCTTAAAATCGACCAGACACTCACTCAGGATGCAACCGGAACAATGGCTTATCTTGAATTTGAAGCAATGGGCGTTGAAAGAGTACGCACAGAGCTCTCGGTTTCATATATTGACCACAACACACTTCAAAACGGATTTGAAAACGCTGATGACCACAGATTCATTCAGAGTGTTGCTAAAAAGAGAGGTTTACTTTTCTCAAAACCAGGTAACGGCATTTGTCATCAGCTCCACCTTGAACGCTTCGGTAAGCCCGGCAAAACTCTTATCGGTTCTGACAGCCACACCCCCACAGGCGGCGGCATCGGTATGCTTGCAATCGGTGCAGGCGGACTTGACGTTGCGGTTGCAATGGGCGGTGGAACATATTACACAACAATGCCAAAAATGACTTTAGTTCGCCTTTCAGGTAAACTCTCACCTTGGGTAAGCGCAAAAGATATTATTCTTGAAGTTCTCAGGATTATGTCAGTTAAAGGCGGCGTAGGCAAGATTATTGAATACGGTGGCGAAGGCGTTAAAACTCTTTCTGTTCCCGAAAGAGCAACAATCACCAACATGGGTGCAGAACTTGGCGCAACAACCTCCGTCTTCCCTTCTGATGAAATCACAAAAGCATTCCTTAAGGCTCAGGGACGAGAAGAAGACTGGTCAGAACTCAAAGCTGACGAAGATGCAGTTTACGATGAAATCATTGATATTGATCTTTCAAAACTTGAACCTATGGCAGCTATGCCTCACATGCCTGATAACGTTAAAACCGTTAAGGAAATCGGCAATATTGAAATAAGCCAGGTCTGCATAGGTTCTTGCACAAACTCATCACTTCTTGACTTGCTTAAGGTTGCATCAATTCTTAAAGGCAAAAAGATCGCACCAAATGTAAGCTTAACCATCTCCCCCGGTTCAATGCAGGTTCTTAATATGCTTTCCCTCAACGGTGCGCTTTCAGACATTCTCTGTGCAGGTGCAAGAATTCTTGAATGCGCTTGCGGTCCCTGCATAGGTATGGGCCAGTCTCCCCAGTCAAAGGGTGTTTCGCTGCGTACTTTTAACAGAAACTTTGAGGGACGTTCCGGCACAGCTGATGCCGGCATCTACCTTGTAAGCCCCGAAGTTGCTGCTGCATCAGCAATTACAGGCGTACTCACTGACCCAAGAACTCTCGGCGATATGCCTGAAATAGTTATGCCTGATCGCTTTATAATTAACGATAATATGATTGAATTGCCCGCGTCCGTTGAAGAGGCTGACAGCGTAGAAATCAAATATGGTCCCAACATCAAACCCTTCCCCACAAGCACAGACCTGCCTGAATCAATCGAAGCTCCTGCAATTCTCAAAGTAGGCGATAACATCACTACCGACCATATTATGCCCGCAGGTGCAAAGATCCTCCCCTACCGTTCAAACATCCCCTTCCTTTCAAACTTTTGCTTCAAGCAGTGCGATGAAAAATTTGCAGAAAAATGCAAAGCTGCAGGCAAAGGCTTCATCATCGGCGGTGCTAACTACGGCCAAGGCTCGTCAAGAGAACACGCAGCTCTTGTTCCGCTTTACCTTGGTATAAAGGCAGTTATAGCAAAATCATTCGCAAGAATCCATTGCGCTAACCTCATTAATGCCGGCATTATGCCCTTCACCTTTGCAAATGCAGACGATTATGATAAGATTGACACAAACGATACGCTTGCACTTGAAGGTATCAGAAACACTATTCAGAACGGCAATAAAGTTGTTCTGAAAAACATAACTAAAGGTCAGGAATATGAACTCAACTACGATTATTCTGACAGACAGAAAGATATGATTCTTGCAGGCGGCCTTCTCAATTACACTAAAAATAACAGCAAATAAGGAGAAAATAAAATGACAGAAGTACAGATTAAAGCTGCGCTTGAAAAGTTTGAAGCTCTTATCAGAGAGCAAGATGCAAGAAGCGACGCTATCAAGCAGCAGGGCGACTTTGTTGATTATTCAAAGCTTGACAAGCTTACAATCGGTGTTTGCGGCGGCGACGGAATAGGTCCCATTATCACAAACGAAGCTGCAAGAGTTCTTGAATTCCTTCTCAAAGAAGACGTTGAAGCCGGCAAAATTGAATTCAAAACAATCGACGGTCTCACAATCGAAAACAGAGTTGCTGTTAACAAGGCAATTCCCGATGACGTTCTTGAAGAACTTAAAAAGTGCCCCGTTATCCTTAAGGGTCCCACAACAACTCCTCAGGCAGGCGATCCCTGGCCCAACATAGAAAGTGCAAACGTTGCAATGAGAAAGGCTCTTGACCTTTTTGCAAATCTCCGTCCCGTAAGAATTCCCGAAGAAGGCATTGACTGGACTTTCTTCAGAGAAAACACCGAAGGCGCGTACGCAGTAGGTTCAAAGGGAATCAACGTTACAGATGACCTTGCAATGGACTTTGTTGTTACAACTACTGAAGGTACGCAAAGAATTGCAAAGCTTGCTTATGAATATGCAAGAAACAACAAAAAAGACAGAGTTTCAATCATTCAAAAAGCAAACGTTATCAAAACTACAGACGGCAAGTTCCTGAACCTCTGTAAGGAAATCGGCAAAGATTACCCTGAAATCACAACCGATGAATGGTATATTGATATAACAACCGCAAAGCTTATTGATCAGAAGAGACGCAAGGACTTTAAGGTTTTTGTTCTCCCCAACCTTTACGGTGATATCATCACTGATGAAGCAGCAGAATTTCAGGGCGGTGTTGGCACAGCCGGCAGCGCAAACATCGGCAAAAAGTACGCTATGTTTGAAGCAATCCACGGCTCAGCGCCCAGAATGATCAGAGAAGGACGCGGCCAATACGCTGACCCCTGCTCAATGCTCAGAGCAGCTGTTATGCTTCTTTCTCACATCGGCAAGCAAACGGAAGCTGACAAACTTGAAAGAGCTCTTGACATCTGTATGCTTGAAGAAAAGAAGCTTAAGATTACAGGCAGAGCTGATGGTGCAACCTGCGAAGAATTCGGCAATTACGTTATGGAAACCCTCACAAAGCTCAACTAAAAAGCAAATCCCCGATTGCTCCAAAGCGGAACAATCGGGGATATTTTTATTCTTCTGTTTCTGTTGTTTCGGTTTCAGTAACTGCTGTTTCTGTGTTAAAAACAGCTTCAGCATTCATAATAGCATTAAACTCATCAGCTGTGAGCTTTTCTTTATTATACAGTTCCATAGCAACAGCATGAAGTTTATCGGTATGCTCTGAAAGAATTGCATTTGTTCTGTTATAAGCATTCATAATAATGCTTTCAACTTCTTCATCAATCTGAGAAGCAACACTTTCGGAATAATTACGAACCTGGCTATAATTTTTTCCCAGGAAAACTTCGCCGCCTTCATCGCCGAAAGCGATGGGACCGAGCTTATCACTCATACCATATTTAGTTACCATCTTTCTGGCAATTTCAGTGGCACGTTGAATATCATTTGAAGCACCTGTTGAAATATCACCGAGAATAAGGGCTTCTGCAACACGTCCGCCAAGAAGGCTCACAAGGCTGTCAAGCATCTCATTCTTCGAAGTATAAGTTTTATCTTCCGTAGGTCTGTAAAGAGTATAACCGCCCGCAAGACCTCGCGGAATGATTGAAATCTGATGAACGGGGTCTTTATGCTCAAGATAAAAGCTTGAAACTGCGTGACCTGCCTCATGGTAAGCGGTAAGCTTCTTTGCTTTTTCATTCATCTTGTGTGATTTCTTTTCAGAACCAACTTCAACTTTAAGCGCCGCCTCGTCAATTTCAGCCATTGTAATTGCTTTCTTGTTGTTTCTTGCAGCAAGAAGAGCAGCTTCATTTAGAAGATTCTCAAGGTCTGCACCTGTAAATCCGACTGTCGCATGTGCAACGCTCTTAAAATCTACATCAGGGCCGATAGGTTTGCCTTTTGCGTGAACCTTAAGAATTTCTTCTCTTCCCTTAGTGTCAGGATAGTTAACTGTAACCTGACGGTCAAAACGGCCTGGTCTTAAAAGAGCGGGATCAAGGATATCAGGTCGGTTAGTAGCGGCAATGACAATAACACCATCATTAGCGCCGAAGCCGTCCATTTCAACAAGGAGCTGATTAAGAGTCTGTTCTCTTTCATCATGTCCGCCGCCCATACCGGCACCTCTGTGACGGCCAACAGCATCAATTTCATCAATAAAAATAATTGAGGGAGCATTTTTCTTGGCCTGATCAAAAAGGTCACGAACCCTTGATGCACCAACACCAACATACATTTCAACAAAATCAGAACCTGAAATTGAGAAGAACGGTACATCAGCCTCGCCCGCAACAGCTCGGGCAAGAAGTGTTTTACCGGTACCGGGAGGGCCTACAAGAAGAACGCCTTTGGGAATTCTTGCTCCGAGTGCATCAAACTTAGAAGTATCTTTCAAGAAATCAACAATTTCCTGAAGTTCTTCTTTCTCTTCATCTGCCCCGGCAACATCGGCAAACTTAGCCTTACGTTTTTCATCTTTAGCGTGTTTTATACGGGCTTTTCCGAAGCTTAGAGTTCTGTTGTTCTCATTATTCATAGTCTGACCCATACGTTTAAACATAAACACAGTCAAACCGCCCATTGCGAGTAAAAGCAAAAGAGTGGGAACAATTTCATAAAGCCACTCACCCGTTGAACCTGCAACATATTTTGCCTTAATCAAAGTTTCATCAGTGGCAGTTTTATTATGTTCCATAACATCCTCATGAATGTCCTGAACAAAAAGCGAAACATTGGGAACAGTATAAATATGCTCTGTTGAATCACCCTGAAGTTTATAAGTCATAGCACCGCTGCTTAAATTAAGCGAATATTCAGTTACCATTCCTTTATCAAAATATGAAACAACCTCATAATACTCTGTTTTGTCTCTTGTGCCGGCTGAAGAATAGACGGTAATACCGGCAATAATCATTACCGGTATCAAAATATACGGCAAAAGCGTCAACAACTTTTTCTTTTTATTGTTTGAATCGTTATTTTTAGTATTCAATTGGAATAATCACTCCTTGATTTAATTTTCCCCTAAAAAAATTATTTATTAGCGTATATATGAGGTTTAAGAACACCTATATACGGCAAATTTCTGTATTTTTCATCAAAATCAAGACCGTAGCCTACAACAAATTCATCAGGTACTTCAGCTCCGGAATAATCTGCTACAAGATCCGGAACTACTCTGCGTTCAGGTTTATCAAGCAAAGTGCATATTCTGATGCTCTTGGGATTCCTTGAAAGCAATATAGACTTGATATAACTTAACGTTCTGCCAGAGTCAAGAATATCTTCAACTATGAGTACATCATAGCCTTCAAGGTTAATATCAAGATCTTTAACAATTTTGACTACTCCGGATGAAACCGTACCGTCACTGTAGCTTGAAACACACATAAAATCTATTTTACACGGAACAGTAATCGCTCTCATAAGGTCTGCCATAAAGACAACAGAGCCTTTAAGAACACTTACAAGCAAAAGGTTTTTGTATTTATAATCATCACTTATTTGTTTTCCGAGACGTTCAACAATTTCTGCAAGAACTTCCTGGCTGTAATAAACTTTTTCAATATCATTTATCATAAAATGAATCCTTTACTTTTTGATAAAACTTAGTTTTAATATTCTCTCTGTTTTAGAATTAACTGTTACTCTTGAATCAACACCGATTCCGTAAACTCCGATAACTCCTTTATCATCAGAAAGAACAACAACTTCATTTCTTTTTTCAGGAGGTATCGAAAGCTCATTAAAAAGCTTTTTAAGGGATTTTGTGCAGCCTCTTGATTTAAGAGTAATCCTATCACCGCTTAAGCGTCCTCTTAACATAACATTTCCGTTTATTTTATCATAATCAAAATAATAATCCAAGCTGTTTTGCGAAACAAATTGTAAATTATTTGTTTCAACATTATTAATTATATCTGATACAACTTTAAAACCGTAGAAATCATTATGTCCATTCGAAATCAGCAATGGCTCATATTCTTCGGAATCTCCCTCGGGAAAATCAAGAATTCCCTTTCTTACTCTCACAAAAACACCGCCGTTAATAACGGTTTTGCCACCTTCAAAAACAAGTCTGCAAATTTCAGCAACCGAAATATGTTCAGGTGTAGTATTTTTTTCTTTCTCGCAAATGCGAACAACTGCACGTTTTAAAATAGCCGGATTTGCATTTTTTAAAACAGAGCAATCATAACCTGAATCACGCATTGATTTCACAACCAAACTATCAGCTAATTCCGAAAGATAATTTTCATCTTCACGAAGTGATTCAATGCATCTTGTTGATGAAGTTAAAAAAGACGGATTGATTTTATTGAGTTCTGAAATAACATTATGCCTGATACGGTTACGTGAATAAGTTACATCGCTGTTAGTTGCATCGGTAACATAAGGTATTCCGTTGTCATTGCAGTATTTAACAATTTCAGCTTTTGAGCAATCAATAATGGGTCGAATTATATTATCTCTGATCGGAGGTATTGAGCATAGCCCCCTGAGTGAGCTTCCTCTGGTAAAATTAAAAAGAAAAGTTTCAGCTCTGTCATCAGCATTGTGAGCGGTTGCAACAATTACACTGTCACCCAAAGAAGCAAAAAAATCATATCTGACCTTTCTGCCGGCTTCTTCGAAACTCATTCCGTTTTTACAGGCTATTGAAGAAACATCAGCTTTAATAGACTTAAACTCAATGCCCCTTTTCATGCAATAATCAGCAACGAAGGCTTCGTCAGAATCAGCCTGAGCACCTCTCAGGCAATGATTAACATGAGCTGCTATAATTTGAAAATTATACTCTTCTTTCAGACGTATCAAAACATCAAGCATAGCCATTGAGTCGCTGCCACCGGAAACAGCCGCAACAACCGTAGCACCAAGCGGAATCATATTATGTTTATTAACGGTTGCAATAACCTTATTAATCATTATAATTCTTCTCCAAAGGTATAAACAAGGTATGCTCGCCGTCCCATGCAAATTCAACAGTACCAGTTTCACCGTGACGGTTTTTAGCTACGATAACTTCAACCTTGTTAACGTCAACCTGCTCATCCGGCGCTTCGTTATCATCTTCTTTTTCACCTTTGTAATAATCGGGACGGTAAAGCATCATAACAATATCAGCGTCCTGCTCAATAGAGCCCGATTCTCTCAAGTCAGCAAGCTGAGGCTTATGAGATTTACCTCTGCCTTCCGTTCCTCTTGAGAGCTGAGCACAGCAAACTATAGGTATATTCAAATCCTTAGCCATCATTTTGAGATTTCTTGTAATTTCAGAAACCTCTTGAACACGGTTATCGGTTCTTGTGCTTCCCTTAATAAGACCGAGATAGTCGATTATAACACATTCCACACCACCGAGTCTGCGTATTTTAGCTTTCATTTCAGGAACGGTAATGCTTGCTGTATCATCAAAATAAAGCTCACAATCATTGAGGGCACTGGTTGCCGTGCCAAGTTTAACCCACTCACTGTCAGTAATCTGACCATTTCTCATCTTCATACTTGAAACTCTTGCTTCTGTTCCGAGAACACGCATAGCAAGCTGCTCTTTGTTCATTTCGAGCGAGAACATAAGAACCTTACGTTTACCGATTGCAGCAACATTACGGGCAAGGTTAAGAGCAAAACTGGTTTTACCCATAGCAGGTCGAGCACCTACAATAATGAGGTCAGATCTGTTAAGACCGGTCAGAATTTTATCCAAATCGGACCAACCGGTTGTGAAGCCTTTATATAAGTCTTTATCTTCTCCGGTCAGCTTCTGAAGGCGATCGTAAACCTCATTAACAATAATATCACGAAGTTTAGAGGGAGCGTTGCTGGTTTTACCCTGACGTATATTATATATTTTTTGCTCAGCATTATCAAGCAAAGCATCGGCTGACTCTTCCTGTGCGGTCGCACTGTCGATAGTCTCTGCAGAAATAGAAATAAGAGTCCTTAAATAAAATTTTTCTCTTACTATTTTAGCATACATTTCAACATTTGAAGTTGAAGGAACCATCTGGGCGAGATTAAAAAGATAGTTTCTGCCTGAAGCATTATCATAAACGCCCTCCTGCACAAGCTGCTGAAGAATAATCAAAGGGTCAATCTTTGAGCCCATGCTATCAGCCAAGAGCATCGAAGCAAAAATAGACTGATGCTGAGGTAAGAAAAATGATTCCGGATTTATGTACACAGCAGCCTGAGAAAGACAAGCCGGGTCAACAAGCACACTGCCTAAAACCGCCTGTTCAGCTTCCAGGCTGTATGGCATATTAATATTTTCAGTTGTAAACAAACCGTTTTCAGCCATTTTTATCTCTCCGATAAATTATTATTCACCGACCATTACAAACATATTGGCCGAAATACCATTATAAAGCTTAACTTCAACAGGAAAAGTGCCGAAAGTTTTTATATCTTCAACAGATACCTTTCGTTTATCAAGCTCAATCTTAAACTGATTTGAGATTACGGTTGCAACATCTTTGGCCGTTACCGAACCGAAAAGCTTGCCATTAGCACCTGCTTTAGCGGTAAGTTTAACGGTTTTGCCTTCAAGTTTGGCAGCATTTGCTTTTGCATTAGCAATTTCTGTATCAATTCTGTGTTTTTCAGCTGCTTCCCTGTTTTTAAGCTCACTCATCGCCTGAGAATTAGCCTCAGCAGCAACCTTTCTGGGAAAAAGGAAATTTCTTGCATAACCGTCAGAGGTATTAACAAGTTCACCTTTTTTACCAAGTCCTTTAACATCCTGAAGTAAAATAACTTTCATCTTATGTATCTCCTTAACTTAAGAGTTTTTTTCAATATAATTATCTATAGCTGCAAAAAGAGACTCTTTTGCGTTTGCTATAGTCATATTTTTCAATTGGCAAGCAGCCATTGTTCTGTGTCCGCCACCGCCAAGTGCTTCCATAATTAATTGAACATTCATTTGACCGTAGCTTCTTGCGGAAATATTAATCATATCTTTGTCATTATACATAACAAAAGATGCTTTTATATCAGAAACAGATAACAATTCATCAGCAGCCTGTGCACAAATGATTCTAATATCAGGTGAAGAGAAATCAGCAACGGAAACTGCACATCCAGCGTGAATTTCAGAGGCTGAGACAACTCTGTTTCTGAATTTATTAACTTCCATTGAATTTGAAAAAAGCAATTTAACCGCAACGGTATCGGCACCTTTTTCTTTAAGGTAAGCAGCAGCCTCAAATGTTCTGACACCGGACCTTATAACAAAATTCTTAGTATCAAGCATAATGCCGGAAAGCAAGGCTTCAGCAACTGTTTTATTTACCTGTGCCTCAATTGGAATATACTGAAGAATTTCAGTTACCATTTCGCTTGCAGAAGAAGCAGAAGGATCCAAGTGAAACAGAACAGCATCATAAACATCAGTAGGTGTACGTCTGTGGTGGTCGATAATTACTTTAGTTTCAATTTTTTCATATATTTCCGAAAACTCAACGAAAGATTCGATATGTGTATCAACTATAATTAACAACGTTTTTTTGCCGATTAATTGCAAAGCCTTCTGTTTACCTATAATCAATTCACTGTCAAGTTCACTGTCAATTTTATCAACAAGCGAACGTGCAAGAGTTTTTTCTCTGTCAATTACAATATTGACCGGTTTATACAAGGCATCAACCGCACAGGCAACGCCTAACGCAGCACCAACAGCATCAAGATCAGTAAAAGAGTGACCCATAATCAACACATTGGAACTGCCCTTAATCAACTCGCAAAGTGCCGCAGCTATCACTCTGCTTCTAACCTTTGTCTTCTTTTCTGAGCTTTGCGAAAGACCGCCAATAAAATCATAGCCGTCCTTATTCTTTATAGCAACCTGATCGCCGCCTCTGCCTAAAGCCATTTCAATAGCTTTGCGGGCTTTTTGCTCACAAGATTTGATTGTTTTACCGCTTGATACACCAACCGAAAGAGTTGAGCCGATCTTCTTGCCTTTATATTCAAAATTTCTGACTGTTTCTATAATCGAAAACCGGTCTTCAACCATACGGTTAAAATTGATTTGCTCGGTAACAATAAGATACCTGTCATCACTTATCCGTTTAACAACACTATCAAAGTTTTCAGTCCAGTTATCGATAGCAGCTTCAATCTGGCTCTTAATTTCAGTTTTCTCACTGTCTCTGTATTCAGTGCGTGCATCATCCAAACTGTCAAGCTCAATAAGAACAGCATAAGGTCTTGAATTGAAATAATCAATTTCTGCTTGCTTTAATCTTGTATTGTTCAGATAAAACAGTATACACATCTTTTCGCCGTTAGCAGTATAAGTGTGTGTATAAACTGAATAATACCTTTCATTGACAAGAACAGTTGTTTCTTCTTCGTTGATTAATGTTTCAATATCAAGCTCATTTGCCACTTCAGAGACTGAAACAGCAGAATTTACTACGCCGCCTAAGATTTCGTTAATAAATCTTTCGCTACACCAAGCAACACGACCATCCATATCCGATACGGCAACGGGAAACGGAAAAGAAGAAAGAACCTGCGGGTCGGTATAATCAAGTTTTTTTGTTGTTTTAATAAGAAATCTCTTAAAACGTCTTTTTGACACAAAAACTCTGATAACGGCAAATGATATAAGGAACAATGCCACCGCACCTTCGGCAATAGCCAAAACAGGCTCAATAACAGCAGTAACGCCAATAAATACGGCAGAAAAAAGTATAACTAAGCCAATCAAAAGAGCATCATACCAAAAACCTTTAGACTTCATTTAAACCTCCATAATAATTGGCAATATCATAGGACTTCTTTTTGTCTTTTCATAAACAAAATGCGAAACAGCATCCCTTAATTTTCCTTTTACTGCATTAATGTCGGTTACATTACTGTAATAAGAGCTTTCAAGTGATTTTTCAGCAACTTTTCTTGCTTGAGCAATTAATTCTTCTGCTTCCTTAACATAAACAAATCCTCTTGAAATAACTTCAGGACCGGCAATAAGCTGGCCGGTTTCATAATCAACCGAAGCAGTAACAACAATAATACCATCCTGACCGAGGTGCTTACGGTCACGAAGAACAACGCTTCCAACATCGCCGACCCCGTAACCGTCAACAAAAACTTTACCGGCCGGAACGGGTGTGCCGCTCTTGATAGATTTGTTTGTTATCTCAGCAACATAACCGTTATCGGCTATAAAAATGTTATCTTTATCAATTCCGATGCTTTCAGCAAGCATAGCGTGTTTACGAAGATGCTTTTGTTCACCGTGAACGGGAATAAAATACTTAGGTTTAACCAAGCTCATTATAAGCTTGAGTTCTTCCTGACAAGCGTGACCCGAAACATGAACATCATACATTTTTTCATATATAACTTCAGCTCCGAGCTTTAAAAGCTCATTAACAACCTTACCAACAGTTTTTTCATTACCGGGAATAGGAGTTGCCGAAATAATAACATAGTCATTAGGACAAATTTCGACCTTGCGATGGTCTGAAAAAGCCATTCTTGAAAGAGCAGACATAGGCTCACCCTGTGATCCCGTTGTGATAATAACAATATTCTCAGCGGGATAACGGTTGATAAGATCAGCATTAATCAAAACATTATCAGGGATGTTGAGGTAGCCGAGCTGAGCACTGATGTTAACAACATTTTCAAGGCTTCTGCCGATAATAGCAACTTTTCTGCCTAAAGAATTGGCAACATTGATAATCTGCTGAACTCTGTGAATGTTTGAAGCAAACGTTGCAACTATTATTCTTCCCTTGCCGGCTTTTCTGAAAAGAACATCAAAAGACTCGCCAACCTTGCGCTCGCTTTCTGTATATCCAGGTCGTTCGGCGTTAGTTGAATCTGACAGAAGAGCAAGAACGCCTTCGTTGCCCAGTTCAGCAAATCTTGCGAGGTCAATCATTCCGCCGTCAATCGGGGTACTGTCAATTTTAAAGTCACCCATCTGAACTACTGTTCCGCAATCACACTTGATTGCAAGAGCGATTGCATCAGGAATCGAATGATTAACGTGAATCATTTCAATTTCAAAACCGCCGAGTTTAATTACATCTCCCGCGGAAACTTCGTGAAGTTTAGCAGAACTTAACAAGCCGTGCTCTTTAAGCTTACCTTGAATAAGACCTATTGTAAGCTTTGTTCCGTAAACAGGAATATTTACTGATTTAAGCAAATAAGCAAGCCCGCCGATATGGTCTTCATGGCCGTGGGTGATTACAATGCCTTTGAGCTTATCAATGTTTTTTTCAACATATGAAAAATCAGGTATAACTAGGTCAACGCCAAGCATTTCGGGATCAGGAAAAGCTAATCCGCAGTCTACAAGAAACATATCATCTTTATACTCGTATAAAGTCATATTCTTGCCTACTTCATTAAGACCGCCGAGAAAAGCAATTTTGATTGGCAACTCATTTGACTGTCTTCTGTATTTTTTAGCAGAACCGTTTCTCTTTTTTGAGTTTGAAGACGTTTTATTGGTCTTTTTTCCGAAACTTTTCTGCTTCTGTTTTTGATTCTGATTCTGACTGTTTTTATTAACGGTATTTTTAGTTTTATCTTTAAACTCGTTTTTCTTTTTTTGCATATTTTCTCCTTAATTAAATTTATATAAAAGCAGGTGAATATCATATGTATCGGGCAGACATACTCCTACCCTATTGTTTATTTTAACTATTTACAGTTCTAATGTCAAGTTAAAGTATTATTATTTATATAATTGTTATATTTTTTGATTTTAAGTGCTATATCTGAACAAATCTCGTCCGCAAATTCGACCGAATCAGCCTGAGCAAGAACTTTTAATTTTTCGCCGCTTCTTTTTGGTAAAATCAAAGCCTCTCCTTTTTCGCCCGTAATCCTAACTCCTTCCATATTTTTTTCAACAAAAAAATTATAATCTTTTAAAGCTTCACTAATCGACGAGACAGGAAAATTAACCTCAACGTCTTTTGTACTAATAAATTTTTGCGGCAACATTGTCAATAATTCTGTTAAGGATTTCCCTCTCTCTTTCATCATAGAGAGAATTTTCAAAGCAAGAAACAAAGCATCATTAAAAACAGGCTGTTTTGAAGCAAGCATCCGTGCAACTTGATCAGAGTCATCGGAAGGAGAAGAAAGATAACGATGTACTTTTACACCGTATTTCTCACCTAATGCATTTATAAATTCAGGAGCCTCATACTGAATTGCAATATCATTTCCCTTTTCCATTTCATCAATACACGCAAGTGCAAAAAGCATATAATGGTCAGCTTCGATTTCAGAAGAATATGCTTTTAGCTTAAATCCGTCATAATCAAATAAAAACGTTATATTTCCGTTTAACTGAACGCCAAGCTTACTTAATACGTTTTTTAAAGTGTATTCAACCAAAGGGTTTTTACTTTTTATATCGCAATTCATTTCAGCTAAATTAATTTTAACCGATGCAATTAAAGCATTTTCATACAAAGTTCCCATTGAACGCGAATCGCTTGTTTTACCTGTTATACTGTTAGAAATATCTTTAAAATTCCCACTGCTAATCAAATTTTCAATATCTCTCTCAAAATATCTCGGTAACGGCAAACCACCCTCTGAGCACAAATAAATTTCATCATATTCTTTTCCGCTTATAAAAACGCCGCAATCTAAATCAAATGAGTTAACAAAATAATTCAGTTGTGATTTAAACCCCGTTCCAAAATCAATTAATGAGCCTCCGGCCGAAAGAAAACCTGCGGCAAACGCCTTTGAAAGAACAGAAGCTGCTGAGCTGCCATCGTTCAAAATCGCAGCATTTTTTGCATATGAACTGCTGCCCAGAGCTCTTCCGAACTTTAACGAAGATTCAACATCAATTTTTTCTCCAGAATTAAAATCAGTACTGTCACCGCTGATATAAATACGCTTTACAAAACCGAATTTTACGTTTTTATCTACAACTGAATTTTGAGGAATTGTTTTTTCCGGCCATATTTTAACATTAGTTTTTACTGTACATCTGGAACCTAAAACCGCTTTTGAACCAATAACCGAATTTTCATACACAGAACTTTCACGATTAATTACAGCTCCGGGACAGATTAAAGAACCGGTAACAGAAGCATTTTCACCAACATAAACATTAGGATTAAGTACAGAATATCTAATCCTTGCACCCGAAGAAACTTTGCAACCAGAATCAATTGAAGCATAAGGTCCTATAACTGCACCTAAAGAAATATCCGCATCCCGATCAATATAAACAGGAGGAATCACTTTATAGTCTGAATGGTCTAGAACATCAATCTTTTCAGTTGGAAACTTACCGTCAAGAGCATCATTCTGACAAGTTAAATAAGACTCTGTGCATCCGACATCGCACCAATAACCCTTTTCAACATAGCAAAACATAGGTATATTCTCACTTAACAAAAGCGGAAACAAATCCTTTGCAAAATCAAATTCCTCATATTCGGGAATCATTGAAAGAATTTCCGGTTCAATAACATAAACTCCTGTATTAGCAGTATTTATTACAGCCTGATTCCAACCGGGCTTTTCGGTAAAACCAATTATACGGTTATGCTTACCGATATTTACAAGTCCGTACTCACGCGGTTCATTAACTCTTTTTGCAACAACCGTTACTGCTGCAGAATTAGCTTTATGATATTTAATAATCCCTTGCAAATCGAAGTCAAAAATGCCATCTCCGCTGATTACAAGAACAGGTTCGTCAACTTCAGTTAAAGCGTTTTTGACAGCGCCGGCTGTTCCGAGGGGGATTCTTTCGGTAATAAAGCTTATTTTCAAGCCTTTATATCCGTTTTCATATTGTCTTTGAATTACATCCGACATATAACCCAATGTTAATGCTGCATTATCAAAACCGTGTTTAATCAGCAAATCAAATGTATATTCTATAACCGGTTTACCGGATATTCTGACTATAGGCTTGGGAACCGTGCAAGTTAACGGTCTAAGACGCGTACCTTCTCCGCCTGATAAAATCACAGCTTTCATAAAATCAATCCTTTCAGTACTCTTTGATGTATTATTGCCAAAAAGTTATTCAAATATCCAAATAGTTCTTGTTTAAAGAATGATTTATGTTATAATAATCTAAAAGACATTTTCTTTGAGGTGCATACTTAATGAAAAGCGAAGTTTTAAAAAGTGTTGATATTTTTACTGACGGTGCATGTTCGGGCAATCCGGGCCCCGGTGGCTGGGGAGCAATTTTGCGTTACGGAGAACACGAAATAGAATTAAGCGGCGGAGAAAAAGAAACAACAAACAACCGCATGGAATTAACCGCTGTTATACAAGCTTTAAGAAAACTAAAATTCAGGTGCAATGTAACAATATACACTGACTCAAAATATGTTGCCGATGCATTTTTACAAGGCTGGATTTGGGGATGGATAAAAAACGGATGGAAAAAATCAGATAAAAAACCTGTGTTAAACCCTGAATTATGGAAAGAGCTTTTAAACGAAATTAACAAGCATGAATATAAAATTATTTGGGTAAAAGGACACGCAGGACATCCTGAAAATGAAAGATGCGATGTTCTTGCAACAGCTCAAGCGGCAAAATACGCTGAATAAAGGAGTAAAAAATGGATACATTAAAAGTTCTTACAATAATCACTGCAATTATCTCTATTATATCATTAATCCCCTATCAGCTTAATGATTTCTGCAAAAAGCATTCTCTTAAAGTGAAATTTATCTGTTCATCACTATTTGTTTTAACCGGTCTTTTTGGTTTTATCAGCAAGGGATATTCCGTGTATAATCTCTTGATGCTAATCGGCTTATTTTGCGGATTATGGGGCGATTTCTTTCTTGAATATAAACCAAAAACGTTTATGCTTGGCGTTGCGTTTTTTTCATTCGGCCACTTTTTCTATATCGCTTCAATCGGTTTTATAAAACAACCGCCCGTTACAACAAAATGGCAATTAATTTTAATCGGATTCATATTGACTGTTATAGCTGCTTTTGTTCACATTAAAATGGATAAAATCAATTTCAGCGGCAAATTCAGAGTTATGTATCTCTATTCATTTGTTTTGATTATCTCATTTTTAACAGCCGTAGCAAGAGGAACACTTGAAATTGAAAACGGAAACCTTGTAAACGGTATTTGTTTAATATCTGCAGGTGCGCTATTTATGATTTCTGATGCTTTTCTCGGCTCGCAGTTATTCGGGAAGCCTAAGCTGAATCACACTGAATATTGGGTTGCATTCACATATTTTCCGGCCCAGACCTTATTTGCACTCACTGTTTTATTTAATTAACCGGAGGTGTTGATATGAAAAGAATAATCAGCATTTTATTATCGGTATCAATTCTCTTTTCCTGCTCGGTGTTTGCTTTTGCGGAAAGTGAAGAAACTTGCGATTGCGGCATTACACCGGTAATTTATGTTCCCGGATTTGGAGAAGCAATATATATGGATCATGAAAGTGATAGCCGAATTTCAATTTTTCCGCCCGAAGGAAATGCTATACTTAAATGTATTCCCCAATTTTTAAAAGCTGTTGTTGCTTTGCTTATAACACACAATTATGATAATTTCGGCGATGCTGCAATTGATATAATTGATGAACTTTTTGGCCCTTCTTCCTGCAATTTTGACGGAACACCTATGTATGAAAACACAGGCATTAAGCCTTATAAACTTCCGACAGATTCAGAAAGACATAAAACTGCAAATTATGAATTCAGAGGTTCAGATGACGAACCAGTAGGAGAATATACTTTTTTATATGATTCAAGACTCGATCCGTTCTATAATGCTGAGCTTCTTAAAGAATTTGTTGATTACATAAAAGAACTTACAGGGCATAATACTGTAACACTCGCCTGTCATAGCCAAGGAGCAACCGTTCTTGCAACATATCTTCACCTTTACGGCAGCGATAACATTGAAAAACTTGTGTTTATGTCACCGGCATATCAGGGTCTTTCAATAATGGGTGCTCTTTTTTCACACGAAATAAGCTTAGTTGATAAAACAGAAGAGTTCAGACTTTTCCTTAGTTATATTCTCGGTAACGGAACAGCCGGCAAAATTCTTAATCCAATTATTTCAATTCTTATTAAAGCAGGCGTTATTGAATCGGTTCTGAAAAATGCCGAAACCGCACTGTTCGACCAGCTTGAAAAAGTTACGGAAAAAGCAATCGCTCCGACTTTTGGCTCTATGCCGGGAATTTGGAGTTTTGTTCCTGACGAATATTATGAAACTTCAAAAGAAAAATTATTCGGAAACGATAAAAGATATGAACCTTTAATTAAAAAACTTGATAACTATCATTACAACGTTAAATTAAAAATTTCCGAGATTATTACCAAAGCCAAAGATAACGGCTGTTCTGTAATTATCACAGTCGGATACGGAATAACAAGTGCACCGATAACAGAATCGCACGCTATGCAATCAGATGCTTTAATTGAAACAAAATATGCATCACTCGGTGCAAACTGCGCTGATTTTTCAACTGACTTAGGCAATAACTATGTTCAGAGTAAAACCGACTGCGGACACAATCATATATCTTCAGATAATATTATTGATGCATCAGTATGTGCTTTTCCGGAATACACATGGTTTATTAAAAATCAGGAGCACAACGAATATAACGGTGATATTCACGAATTTATTAACTGGGCAATTTTATATGACGGTCAACCAACGGTCAGCTCAAATAAAGACTATCCGCAATTTATGAGCTACAATACCGAAACAGAAAGACTTTCAAGCGAGTTAAATTAAGTATAAGCAACAGCAATAAAGGCTGCAAGAATTATAGTTCTTGCAGCCTTTATTATTTTATTCGTTTTGTCATATATTTTTTTGATGTAGCATAAGATTTACCAACTGAAAATATCAACTGTCATCGGAGGAATTTTTAATGACAAAGAGCAGCATCTACAGCGATATAGCAACCAGAACCGGCGGCGACATTTACATCGGAGTTGTCGGCCCTGTAAGAACGGGAAAATCAACTTTTATCAAAAAATTTATGGAATCAATGGTTTTACCTAACATTGATGACCCAGCAAGACGAGAAAGAGCGAACGATGAATTACCTCAATCATCAAGCGGCAGAACAATAATGACCGCTGAACCAAAATTCATTCCTGAAGATGCGGTTGAAATATCTTTGCCATCAAAAGCAAAAATGAAAGTAAGAATGATAGATTGCGTAGGTTACATTGTGCCGTCTTCGCTCGGCTATATTGAAAACGAAACACCGAGAATGGTTAAAACGCCTTGGTTTGAAGAAGAAATCCCGTTTAATATGGCAGCTGAAATCGGTACACAAAAAGTTATAAGCGAGCATTCAACCATCGGTCTTGTTGTAACAACCGACGGCTCAATAAGTGACATACCGCGCAGCGAATATGCCGAAGCTGAAGAAAGAGTTATAAATGAATTAAAAGATTTGGGGAAACCCTTTATTGTTTTACTCAACTGCAAAACTCCCGAATCAATTCAATCTAAAACACTGGCAGAAAAATTAACTAAAGACTATAAAGTTCCTGTTAATCCGGTTAACTGTTTGGAACTGAACGAAGAAAAAATAAAAGATATTATGTCTAATATATTATTTGAGTTTCCGATTAAAGAAATAAAAATAGATTTGCCAACTTGGATAACAAACCTTGAAAAAGAACATTGGTTGAAAAAAAGTTTGTTTAATCAAATAAACAAATCAGCTGAAATCTTGAAAAAAGTAAGCGATGTAAAATCGTTCAGTTCAGATATCCGTGAGTGTAAACACATTATAAGTTCAGGCATCGGAAATGTTGATCTTGCAACCGGTTCAGCGGTAATTGAAGTTAAATTAAACTCAAAACTCTTCTTTAAAATAATTGAAGAAGAAACCGGAATAAAAGTTGATAACGAAAGTGCTTTGATGAAGCAAATGAAAGAGCTTGCATCAGCTCAAGAGAAATGTAAACGCATTCAAAACGCACTTGATGAAGTTGAAGCAACCGGTTACGGAATTGTTATGCCAAGCATTGATGATTTAACTCTTGAAGAGCCTGAAATTATGAAACAAGGCGGCAGATACGGAGTAAGACTAAGAGCAAGTGCTCCGTCTTTACACATAATGAGAGCTGATATCCAAACTGAAGTTGCACCGATTGTAGGTTCGGAATCTCAGTCGGAAGAACTTATAAAATATCTGCTTAAAGAATTTGAAGAAAACCCATCAGAAATATGGCAGTCAAACATTTTCGGAACATCTCTTCACTCTCTAGTTAACGAAGGTCTTCACAACAAGCTTTACAGAATGCCGATTGATGCGCGTTCAAAGCTTCAGGAAACACTTGAAAGAATCATCAACGAAGGCTGCAGCGGACTTATATGCATCATACTGTAAAAGAACACCGCCTTGAAAGAACAAGGCGGTGTTACATTTTAGTATAAAATTTGCTTATATCTTTCAACGAGCTGTTTAGTATCAATTCGGTCAAGTTGGTGACCGTCTGTACCTATATTAAAGACAACTCCAACTTCCTTACCTATCTGAAAATAGCGGTGATAAAATTCCGGGTCACCGTAAACGGCCGGCATATTGAGTTCCCATGCAATTTCGTTTCTATGAGCCTTTTCCATTATGTCACCGATTTCATTATCAGTAAAAGCTCTGGTAACATCGTGAGGGTCATCAAATGCGTGAATGTAACCTGCCATAAAAGGATGAGCAAAGCAATCTGCCCTGCCGCTTTCAATAACGCAATCCATAATCGCAAGCATATGTTCAGCATAAGCTCTTGGTGTTATAACCTCGGGATGCTCCCAATACTTCTGGTGATAATGATTAGTTGTATAAAGCCTGTAATCAAGAGAATTATCGCAAGCAATATCATCGGCAAATTTATCTATACCATAAGACGAAAGTTCAGCACCGATAAGGACTTTTACATTATGCTCAAGGCCTTCAAGTTCACGGATTATATCATACCTCTGCTGAGCAACAGCATTCTTTTTATTGATGTAATTATGATCTGTCAAAGCAATCATTTCAAGACCGCATTCATCAGCTTTTTTAACTATATCGGCTGCTATCATTTCAGGTTTGGCGCAACCGGAAAAGCGGGTGTGAATGTGAAAATTATACCTTGCAAGCTCATCGATATCATAAGTTTTATCGTGAAAAAACATATTAAAGCTCCAATCCGAAAAGTTTGTTTGCATTTATCCTTGTAATATTCAGCACTTCCTGAGACGCCATTCCCCAAACAGATGCAATTGTTTCAGCAGCATAAGGTATAAAAGAAGAATCGTTTCTTTTACCTCTGAAAGGCACAGGTGTCATATAAGGACAATCGGTTTCAACAAGAAGCTTGTCCTTCGGAACCACCGCCGCAACCTCAAGCGGTTTGCGGGCATTTTTAAACGTTACAGCTCCGCCAAGACCGATATACATACCGAGCTTTACAATTTCCTTTGCCATCTCAGCAGAGCCGGAAAAACAGTGAACAACGCCCTTTGGTGAATACTTTCTTAGAAGCGCAAGGGTATCTTCATGCGATTCGCGGTCATGGACAACAACAGGCAAATCAAGCTCTTTTGCAAGAATCAGCTGTTCTTCAAAAACTCTTTTCTGAATATCTCTCGGTGAGAAATCATAATGATAATCAAGTCCGATTTCACCAACAGCAACACATTTTTCATCATTACAAAGGTTACGCAAAACGGAAATATAGCCATCCTTGCAGCTTTCAGCTTCATGTGGGTGAATACCGCATGCAGCATAAACAAACTGAAATTCATCGGCATATTCAAGCGATTTAAGGGAAGAAGCAATGTCGGTTCCGCAATTTATAATGCCGCAAACGCCCTGCTCAGGCAGGGCGTTAAGCAGCTCTTTGCGGTCATAATCAAAAGCTTCGCTGTCATAATGTGCATGACTGTCAAAGATATTATTAATCATAATTTATCTTACCTTGCTTCCTGCGGGCAAACCGTCAACAAAAATAACCTTAACATCGTCATCGGGACAATCAGCAGCAAGAATCATTCCACAGCTTTCAACACCGCAGAGAACAGCGGGTTTAAGGTTAGAAACAAGAATGATACTTTTGCCGATAAGCTCTTCAGGTTTATAATAAAGAGCAATTCCCGAAGCAACGGTTCTTGGAGTTCCTGTTCCGTCATCAAGAGTAAGCTTAAGAAGCTTTTTAGCTTTCTTAACAGGTTCACAATCAACAATTTTGGCAACTCTGAGATCAACCTTTGCAAAATCATCAATTCCGATTTTAGCAACGCCTTCAATTTCAGCTTTAAGAGGATTTACGGGATTAGCAGCAGCCTTAGCAGCCTCAAGCTCGGCAAGTTCCTTTTCAAGGTCAATTCTTGGAAAAATTATTCCGCCCTTTGAAACGGTGTATGTTTCTTCTTTACCGAAAATGCCGCTTTCTTCCCAGTCAAACTGAGCTGAAATGCCGATCTGCTTTCTGATTTCATCGGCGGTGTAAGGCATAAACGGAGCGATAAGAACAGAAACCATACGGATGCATTCACAAAGATTATACATAACTTCGGCAAGTCTTGCTTTATTGCTTTCATCCTTAGCAAGAGCCCAGGGTGCTGTTTCGTCAATATACTTATTTGTTCTTGAAACGAGCTTCCAAATATTTGTAAGAGCAATTGAATAGTTGAATTTATCAAGTTCTTTTTCGGCATCACCCTTTGTCTGAAGAGCAAGAGCCTTTAAATCATCGTCATACTCTCCTGCTTCTCTTTCAGCAGAAATTGTTCCGCCAAAATATTTTTCAACCATCGAAACCGTTCTTGAAACAAGATTTCCAAGGTCATTTGCAAGATCAGAATTGATTCTGTTAATAAGGTTTTCATTTGAAAACGAACCGTCTGAACCAAAAGTGAATTCACGCAATAGATAATAACGAAGAGCATCAACACCGTATCTTTCAGCAAGAATTACGGGGTCAACAACGTTACCTACGGACTTACTCATCTTGCCACCGTCAATAAGAACCCAGCCGTGAGCGAAAACCTTTTCTGGCAGCGGTTCTTCAATTGACATAAGGAATGCGGGCCAGTAAATCATATGGAAACGGATAATATCCTTACCGATAAGATGAACATCAACAGGCCAGAATTTCTTATAAAGGGAATCATCCTCCGAGCCGTAGCCGAGAGCGGTGATATAGTTTGTGAGAGCATCAAGCCAAACATATATAACGTGTTCTTCATTAACAGGAACAGGAATACCCCATTTGAATGAAGAACGGGAAACGCAAAGGTCCTGAAGACCGGGCTTAATGAAGTTGTTAACCATTTCATTCTGTCTGCTCAGAGGCTCAATGAAACCGGGATGCTCGTCATAATACTTTGCAAGTTTGTCAGCATAAGCTGAAAGCTTGAAGAAATAGGCTTCTTCACGCTCTTTGGTAACAGGTCTGCCGCAATCGGGGCATTTGCCGTCAACAGCCTGAGTTTCAGTCCAAAACGATTCGCAGGGCTTGCAGTAAAGACCTTCATAATGTCCTTTATAAATGTCGCCCTTATCGTACATTTTTTTAAATATTTTTTGAACAGCTTTTTCGTGATAATCATCGGTTGTTCTGATGAATTTATCGTAAGAAATATCCATCAATTTCCAGAGATCCTTTATACCGAGAACTATATTATCAACATATTCCTTGGGTGTCACGCCTGCAGCTTTTGCTTTATCCTCTATCTTCTGGCCGTGTTCGTCAGTTCCGGTCAGGAAGAACGTATCATATCCCTGAAAACGCTTATAACGAGCCATTGTATCGGCAGCTACAGTTGAATAAGTATGGCCGATATGAAGCTTATCCGACGGATAATAAATGGGTGTTGAAATATAGAAATTTTTATTTTCCATTTTGAGTTTCCTCCGAAATTTTATTTAAGAAGACTTGCGGCAGCCTCGTCAAGGAAGATAACTACATCATTATGCTGCTGAAGAATTGATGCAGGCAGCTGAGGAGTAATTTCACCTTCAATCATACCTTTAACAGCTTCAGCTTTCGAAGCACCTGTTGCAATAAGAACGATTTTCTTTGCCTTCATAATCGAGCCGATGCCCATAGTCATTGCATATCTGGGCATAGGAATATCGTCAAAATAAATTGAATTTGCATCTATTGTGCTCTGAGTAAGAGCAATCTTGAAGCTTTCACCTGTAAATGCATCGGAAGGTTCATTGAATGCAATGTGACCGTTTCTGCCGATACCGAGAAGCTGAATATCAATTCCGCCTTTTGCAGCGATAGCGGCTGCATAGCGTGCGCTTTCAGCTTCAGGGTCAGAAGTATTGCCGTCAAGGAAGTTTACGCTTTCTGCATTAATGTCAATCTTTGAGAAAAGATTTTCAAACATAAAAGAATAATAGCTGTTTTTATGCTCTTTGGGAAGATCGCAGTATTCATCAAGGTTGAATGTGCTGACATTCTTAAATGAAACATTGCCGGCATTATATTCATCTATCATTTTATTGTAAGTGGGAATTGGTGTTGCACCGGTAGCAAGGCCAAGAACACACTCGGGATTTTCTTTAACAAAATCACAGAAAAGCTGACCGGCAGCCTTACCGATTTCAGCTTCGTTCTTAAAAATTCTGATATCCATAGTTAAATTTCTCCTTATTCAATAGTAATTTCTTTATGGCTGTCAGACGAATCATAAATCGCCTGCATAATTTTTGAGGTGAGAACAGCATTATCAATATATTGTTGGTTTTTGTCACTCTCTTTTATACATCTTATAAAATCGTTGATTTCATTCTGATACATATTTGTTTCAAGAGCTTCAACCTTTGTTTCGGTAAGCATTCCGTTTTTTACAGACCAGATTCTGAAATTACCGCAATAATTAAGACGGATGCCAGCTTTATCGCCCATAAAATCAATAAACATTTCATCTTCACCGACGTTTTGAGCCCATGCACCGTTAAAGCTGATAACAGGTCCGTTTGTGCGAACAATACCCACAACCGAATCATCGACATCATATGTTCCGTTCATATCAGCTGTTTCTTTAGCCCACATTCCGGTATATGTATAATTCTTAATATCTTTACCAATTTTGCAAAAAGCTTCGCCTGATGCACTGAGAGGCTTGGGGTCGCCACAGCAATACATAATAAGATCAAGAAAATGAACGCCCCAGTCGATAAGAGTACCGCCGCCTGATTTTGATTTTGTTGTAAAATCGCCGCCAATACCGGGAATCGAGCGATGCTTACGGAAAGAAGCGTAAACATGATAAACTTCACCAAGTTCACCTGAGTCAATAAGCTCTTTAATTTTCATAACATAAGTGTTGAATCTGTTACAAACACCGATGTTAAGAACTTTACCCGTTTCATGGGCAACTTTCTGCATTTCAAGAGCTTCGGAAAGAATTCTTGCAGCAGGCTTTTCGCAAAGAACGTGTTTACCAGCTTTCATAAAGTCAATTGAAATGATTGAATGGAAATCATTGTGTGTGCAAACCGAAACAGCATCAAGCTCAGGATCGTTAAGGAAATCATGGTAATCCGCAACGGCTTTGCCGCAACCGTATTTTTCAACGCAAGCTTCGGCTCTTTCGGGGATGATGTCACAAAAATATTTAATTTCAACTTCATCATTTTTCAGATAAGAAGGAATGTGAGAGGAATTGGCAATAGTTCCGCATCCGATAACAGCAACTTTAAGTTTCGACATAACTGCACCTCCATAAAAATACTATTATATAATATACCAGAAATCAGAAATTGTAAAGATAATTGCAAAAAAAACTTGATAAACATTTACATATTTGGTATTATTATATTTAAACTCAACCAATAAAATTTCCATAATTTAAGGAGTGTTTAAAATGGGAAGATTTCCTATAGGTGTTATTATTGACAGTTTCAGAACAGACATAACAACAGCAGTTAAAAAAGCTGCCTCAGTTGGTGCAAACGGCATTCAGGTTTATGCAACCAGAGGCGAAATGGCACCTGAAAATATGAACGCTGCAAAAATAGGTGATTTCAGAAAGCTTGTTGCTGATAACGGTCTTGTTATTTCTGCTCTTTGCGGCGATCTCGGTGGCGGCGGATTCAGCTTTGCTGAAAGAAACCCCGAAAAAATCGAAAAATCAAAGCGAATAATCGACCTTGCAAAAGAACTCGGCACCGACGTTGTAACCACTCATATCGGTGTTGTTCCTGAAGATAAAAACAATGACAGATATAAGGTTATGCAGGAAGCGTGTTTTGAACTTTCACGCTACGCCGACAGCATCGGTGCACATTTCGCAATTGAAACAGGCCCCGAAACTTCAGCTGTACTCAAAGCTTTCCTCGATTCACTCGGTTCAACTGGCGTTGGCGTTAACCTCGACCCGGCAAATCTTGTTATGGTTACAGGCGATGACCCTGAGCAGGCAGTATTTAATCTTCAAAAATACATTGTTCACACCCATGCAAAAGACGGCAAGCAAATTTTCTACAAAGACCCTGAAATAATTTACGGTCTTAAGCAAGAAGTAATCGTAACTGAAGATTCATTCCTTGAAGTCCCCCTTGGTGAAGGTCAGGTTCCTTGGGATAAATATCTCAATGCACTTGAATCAATCGGCTTCAAAGGCTTCCTTACTATTGAAAGAGAAGTTGGCGATGACCCCGAAAAGGATATTAGAAAAGCTGTTGAATTTCTTAAAAGCTACGGTTGCTGAGGTGAATTAAAAGATGAAAATCGGAGTAAGCAGTTACAGCTTTCAGCAACTGATCAATTCGGGTGAAGAAACTCAGCTTAGCATCATTTCAAAAGCCAAAGAAATGGGTTTTGACGGAATTGAATTCATTGACCTTTCCCCTTCTGAAGGAATAAGTGAAGAAGAATATGCAAAGATGCTGAAAGAAGAAAGCGAAAAAGTTGATCTGCCGATTATCGCTTACACTATCGGTGCAAATCTTCTTAACGAAGACGGACTTGATGCCGAAGTTGAAAGAGTATGCAAAAAAATCGACGTTGCAGAGATTCTCGGAGCAAAATGTTTAAGACATGACGCTGCTTGGTCGATGCCGAGCGATATCAAAGCTTATAAAGGTTTTGAAGATGTGCTCCCCGTTCTTGTTGAAGGCTGCAGAAGAATAACCGAATATGCCGCCAAAAAAGGCATAACAACAATGATTGAAAACCATGGATTTTTCTGTCAGGACAGCGAAAGAGTTGAAAAAATTATCAACGGAGTAGCAAACCCTAATTTCGGCGCTTTGATTGATATTGGCAACTTCAGCTGTGCTGATGAAAACAGCGCAAATGCGGTAGGCAGACTTTCACCTTATGCAAAGCACGTTCACGCTAAAGACTTCCATATAAAGAACGGTAACGGATTAAACCCCGGCAAAGGGTTCTTTAAATCTAGAGGCGGGAACTACCTCAGAGGTGCAATAATCGGCCACGGAGATATTCCCGTTTACCAATGTGTTCAGATTCTTAAATCTTCCGGATATGACGGTTGGATAAGCGTTGAATTTGAAGGTATGGAAAAATGCCTTGACGGTATAACTGTTGGCTTTGAAAATTTAAAAAATATGTTATAAAAATACGCATATCGGTAATCCGATATGCGTATTTTTATCTTCAAACTGTTTTCAGTTCATCTTTATTCATATTTACAATTTCTTTCCGTCTTTCACTCAAAGCTTCTTCAATCATTTTTCTTTCTTCTTTGTCGTCTTTAACAAAAATTATCACTGCAAGATAAAGAACAGCACCAACAACAGGTCCGAGAATGAACATAGGCCACTGCCACTTCATAAATGTTGTCCCCTGAGCAGTCATTGAAAGATTCTGATTATAGCCAACAAGTGTTAAAAGCTTACCGTTTATAAAAAGAGAAATTGATTCACCGATTTTAGTAGCAAAATTTTGCATTGAGAAAGTAATACCTTCAGTACGTTTTCCTGTTTTATATTCAACATAGTCAATTGAATCACTCATAAGTGAACGGTGGGCAATATTGACCATAAACGCAGGGATACTCTGAAGGCCCATAAAAACTGCAACAATTATTATGTTCCATATCTTATTAAAACCAACAAAATATGAGATTATTCTTAAAACAATTGACGAAACCTGGGCAAGAATAAGTACCTTTTTCATTCCGCCTACTTTATCTACAATTTTTGTAGCGGCAAACTGAGCAAAAGTGCCCGGTGCTCCTGTAAGAAGTCCGTAAACAAACTGAACCGTACCGCCTCCGATATCCGTGCTGCCTACCTTATAAAAAACTTGGCTTTCAAAGAAATATGCCCACGGAACGGAAAGCTTAATGTATTCAAGAATTCTAGCAAGAGAAATGAGCATCATTGTTTTGTTATGACGAAGAACAAATATTGCTTCAAAAAAGCTTTCTTTTTTCTCGTTTTCATTTTTAACAGATTCTTTCATTTTGAAAGCAGACATAGAAATAAGCTGTCCGCCTAAACCAAGAATCAAAGCTGCAATAAAGAAAAATGTTTTGTCGCTGATACCGAAATTATTAATCGCAATGTCTTTTGCGAGAGGAACTAACCCCGCAAGTGCTCCGCCTGCGGTAACACCTATAGCTGTCCATTGGGCAGCTCTGGCACGTTCTTCAGAGCGAGGTGAACTCAAGGCAAGCATACCCCAAAGTGCAACATCCTGCATTGAATAAAACAAATCCCAAATAAGATAGAAAACCAAAACATATATTATTGGCTTGTTACCTTCCAATCCCCAATCCTTAAACATAAAAAGGCTGAGAATACCGATTACGGCAGGTAAATATATGAGGTAAGGACGAAGTTTTTCTCCGGATTTCTTAAATGTATGCCTGTCAATCAGCGCACCGATTATCGGGTCGTTAATCGAATCCCACAAGCGGCTGATACCGGTAATTATGCCAACTGCATCAGCACTTATTTTCAGAACAGTATTGCAAAAATAAAATAGCCATCCGCTTATAAGTCCGTAATGCATATTTTGACCAGCAATGCCGGCTGCATAAGCAAAAAGACTTTTACCTGGTATTTTACCTTCAACCATAAGTTCCGAGGCGGTTATTCTGTTTATTTTTTCAGCCATAAACTCATCTCCATATGCTTTTTTAAATTATAGCATTAATGGCACAAAATTACAATTGAGCTAAACGTAAAAAATATAAAATGATTTTTGTTGAAAATCATATAGAAAAACAGATTTATGCACTTAAAACAAAACAGTAAAACGCTGTGAAAAACTGCTGTTAAAAATCAACAAATCAACAACAATATCTTGTGATTGCAAATAAATTTCAATACAAAATATTAGAAAAATCTTAAGAATTTATTTATTGATTTTTCAGTTTAAAAATGATAAAATATTTTCAATTTATGACAAGGAGTATCAAAATGTCTAAACCTTTTTACAAAGTAAGAGAGTTAAAAGATTTAAAAGATATGCTTGCTCAAAGCGTTGAGCTTTACGGTGACAAACCCGCTTTTGAAGTAAAAACCAAAAAAGGTGAACATTACGAAATCACTTTTAAAAGATATCAGCATGAAATCAATGCCGTTGGTACTGCATTGATTGAAATGGGTTTAAAAAACGAAAAAATCGCTGTTTGCGGTGACAACTGCTATGAATGGTGTTTAACTTATATGGCCACCGTTAACGGCGTAGGTGTAATTGTACCCATTGACAAAGAACTTCATTTTGAAGACATAAACGGAATACTGAACATTGCCGATGTTAAGTTGATTTTCTGCGATAAAAGAATTTATAAAATTCTTACCAAAAACAAAGAGCTTCTTAAAAGCGATCTCTGCATTGTAACTATGCATGATGAAACTGATGGTGCTTTTACAGTTAAAGACCTTATTGAAAAAGGTGAAAAACTTCTTAAAAGCGGAAACACTGACTATCTTGATGCTGAAATTGATCCCGATGTAATGTGCTCCCTTCTTTTCACATCCGGCACAACAGGCACCTCAAAAGGCGTTATGCTTTGCCACAGGAACTTCTGCTTTGAAGTTATGAGCGCAATGAGTGTTGTTAAAATCAGTCCTGAGGATTGCGGTATTTCGCTTCTTCCGCTTCATCACACCTTCGAAAGCTCAATCATTCTTTTCTTTGCAGCATATTGCGGAGCTAAAGTAACTTTCTGTGAAGGCTTCAAATATGTTCTTAAGAATATGAAAGAATTTAATCCTTCTGTTTTTGTTGCCGTTCCTCTTCTTCTTGAAACAGTTCACAGAAGACTTATGAAGGCCATCAAAGCTAAACCTCACGGCGAAACTCTTTTCAAGCTTGGCAAAATTATTGTTAAAGCCGGCAAAAAAGTCGGTCTTGACCTCAAAAATCTTTTCTTCAAAGAGATTATTGATACCTTCGGCGGCAATATGAGACTTATCATTTGCGGTGCCGCACCCATTAATCCTCAGATTCTTAAGGACTTTGACGCAATCGGTATACAGATTATCTTTGGTTACGGTCTTACCGAATGCGCTCCCCTTGCGATCATTAACCATGACAGACTTCATCTTGCAGAATCTGTTGGTGAGCCTATTCCTGGTTCTGAAGCTAAAATAATTGATCCAGATCCCACAACAGGAGTTGGTGAGATCTGCGTAAAAGGCGATATGGTTATGCTCGGATATTATAATAATCCCGAAGAAACCGCAAAAGTCCTTGACAGTGATGGTTGGTTCCATACCGGAGATCTTGGCTATGTTGACAAAAAAGGCAGATATTACATCTCCGGCAGAAGCAAGAACGTTATTGTTACAAGCAACGGCAAAAATATTTATCCCGAAGAACTTGAATTTCATCTCAGTGAAGACGCCATCGTTGGTGAATGTCTTGTAATAGGCGATGAAAATGCCAAGGGTGAAACAATCGTTGCTGCCCGTATCTTCCCCAACTTTGAAGAAATCAAAGAACGTTTTGGCAAAGCAAAAGAAGATCTGACCGATAAAGATCTTCACGAAATGATGAAAAATGTAGTTAATTCTGTTAACGAAAAGCTCCCCTCTTATAAAAAGATTGTTGATTTTAAAATCAGAAAAACCGAATTTGAAAAAACAACAACACAAAAAATTAAAAGAAACAGTTATAAAGAAGAAGACTGATAATAGCAAACTTCAAAAACGGTACAGAAATCTGTACCGTTTTTACATTTTGTATTGAAATAAATTATTTACTATGATAATATAATTAGAATATCGTCATTCAGAGGTGATACAAATGATTATTGGTGAATCTGCAGAAAACTATCTTGAAACAATATACATTTTAAACAGAAGATTATCACACGTTCGCTCTGTGGATATAGCAACAGAACTCGGATACTCGAAACCAAGTGTTTGCGTTGCAATGAGAAACCTTAGAGAGCAAGGATACATCGTTACTGACAGTGACGGCTCAATCACCCTCACAGAATCCGGTAAAAAAATTGCAGAAAATATATTCAATCGGCACGAGGTTATAACGGGATGGCTTACTTCAATTGGCGTTAGCCGTGAGCAAGCAGCAATTGACGCTTGCAGAATTGAACATGTTATCAGCCAAGAAAGCTTTGAGTGTCTTTGTAACAGTCTTGAATAATTTTTAAATTGCACAAAACCGGAACTTCAAGTGTTTTGTATATATTCCATAAATATTTATTTATCACAGTTAGTTTAGCGTGGTAAATCGCTAATTGACTAACACGATAAAGTGTGATATAATTTCAGCATAATTTAAATAATGGAGACAGATATGGATAATTTTCTTTCAACCTTATCAAAAGAGGATAGCTTAACATATGAGCTTTCAATGCTCTATAAACAATGGGGCTACAAAGAATATCGAATGGCAAAATTTGAAGAATACAGCTTTTACAGCGACAACCGTGACTTTTTGTCAAGTAAAGGAATATTGGCATTCAACAATTCTGATGGACGCCTTATGGCACTCAAGCCTGATATTACCCTTTCAATTGTCAAGAATGCTAAGCTTTCAGATTCTCTTACTAAGCTTTATTACAATGAAAGCGTTTTCAGAATGAGCGAAAGTTCAATGGATTACAAAGAAATCAAGCAAACCGGTGTTGAAATTCTTGGCAAAATTGATGATTATATGATTTCCGAAGTAATCATGCTTGTAGCCAAAAGCTTAAAAACCATTGATAAGAATTTTATCCTTTGTGTTTCGCATATGGCATTTATCCCCTCTTTGCTTAATGAACTTAATATCAGTGAGAACGTAAAAAATAGCATTATTGATTTTATTAAAAGCAAAAACACACACGACCTTAAGGCAACCTGTTCAAAACTCGGAGTTAACGAAAATCAAACCGCTTTGTTAGCCAAACTTGCAAGCATTAACGGCAAATTTGAAGATGTTTTGCCCGAACTTAAAGCCCTTTCGTGCAATGAGGGTATGAAAAAAGCTTGCGAAGAGCTTGCTTTTGTTTCAGCTTCACTTAAAAAATCAGACCTTGCCGGAAAGCTTTATATCGACCTCTCAGTAGTTAACAATATCGAATATTATAATGGTATAATTTTTCAAGGTTATGTCGAAAAAGCTCCGAACGCCATTCTTTCCGGCGGCAGATATGACAAACTTGCCGGTAAGCTCAGAGAAAACACACAAGCAATCGGATTTGCCGTATATCTTGATAATCTTAATCTTTATTATAAAAAGAAAAAGGAATATGACAGCGATATTCTTATCATTTTCGATTCTGATGAACGCTCTTCTACTTTGCTTGCACTTGTTGAAAGCTTTGTTGAAAAAGGTTTTTCTGTCAGAGTTGAACACAGCGCACCTGAAGGATATAAAGCAAAAACAGTTTACGCTTTTGAAAACGGTGCACTCAGGGAGGTATTGTAATGCTTAACATAGCTTTACCCAAAGGCAGGCTCGGAGATAAAGTATATGAGCTTTTTGCCTCAATAGGATATGACTGCAGCGAAATTTACAGCGATAACAGAAAACTTGTTTTTGAAAACAAAGAAAACGGTGTACGTTATCTTCTTGTCAAACCCTCTGACGTTGCGATTTACATTGCCCACGGTGCGGCTGATATTGGCGTTGTCGGCAAAGACATTCTTGATGAGGGCGATTTTGATATTTATGAGTTGCTTGATTTAGGACTCGGCAAATGCAATATGTGCGTTGCAGCTCCTAACGATTATAAAGAAGACTTTGACAGGCCATTAAGAGTTGCAACAAAATTTGTTAACATTGCAAAAAACTATTACATTTCAATAAACCGTGAAATTGAAATAATTAAACTTAACGGTTCAATTGAAATAGCTCCTATACTCGGTCTGTCTGATGTAATTGTTGATATTGTTGAATCCGGAAAAACTCTTGAAGAAAACAACCTCAGAGTATACGAAAAAATTATGCCGATAAGCGCAAGATTTATAGCAAATAAGTCATCTTATAAATTTAAAAATGAGGAAATCAACGAACTTTTAGAAAAGCTTAAAAAGGAGCTTGAAAAATGATTAAAATTATCAAAATAGAAAACGCTGAAAAGAACGAAATATTAACAAGAGATATTAAACTTGAAAGCGGCGTTGAATCCATAGTAGCTGAAATCATAAATAATGTTAAAATAAACGGAGACAATGCACTTAAAGAATACAGCGAAAAATTTGACGGCTGTCGCCCTGAAAACCTCAGAGTAACTGCCGAAGAAATTGAAGCAGCTTATGCTACTGAAGATAAGACGTTTATCGAAACTCTTGAAACAGCCAAAAACAACATTTGGGCATTTCACGAAAAACAACTTCGTAAGGGCTTTGAAATTAACGAAAAAAACGGTATTATTTCCGGTCAAAAGCTTACACCTATTGAAAAGGTAGGCATTTATGTTCCGGGCGGCACGGCAAGATATCCCTCAACTGTTCTTATGAACGCTATACCTGCAAAAATAGCAGGCGTAAGCGAGATTATAATGGTAACACCTCCCGATAAAAACGGCAACATCCCCTCATCAATCCTTTGTGCTGCTAAAATTGCCGGTGTTGACACCATTATCAAAACAGGCGGAGCTCAGGCAGTTGCCGCGCTTGCATACGGAACAGAGAGCGTTCCCAAAGCCGATAAAGTTGTCGGACCCGGTAACGTTTTTGTTGCAACTGCAAAAAGAATGCTTTATGGACTTGTTGATATAGATATGATTGCAGGCCCGAGTGAAATTCTTGTTCTCGCTGACGGTACATGTAACCCTGTTTATGTCGCAGCGGATCTCCTTTCTCAGGCTGAGCACGATAAACTTGCAAGCGCTGTTCTCGTTACTGACAGCGAGTCGCTTGCATATGCGGTCAGAGATGAAATTGAAGTGCAGCTCAAAACACTTCCCCGAGAAGATATTGCAAGAACATCAATTGACACAAATGGCAAAATCATCATCGCAAAAGACCTTGAACAAGGCATTGAAGTTGCAAACGAAATTGCTCCTGAACATCTTGAAGTATGCGTTGATGAACCTTTTAAATATCTTGATAAAATCAAGAACGCAGGCTCAATTTTCCTTGGCAAAAATACGCCCGAAGCACTTGGTGATTACCTTGCCGGTACAAACCACACATTGCCTACATCCGGAACGGCAAGATTCAGCTCACCCCTTTCGGTTGATGATTTTGTTAAAAAGTCACAATATATTTATTATTCAAAACAAGCACTTGAAAGTGTAAAGGATAAAGTTGTTCTTTTTGCAGAAACCGAAGGACTTCAGGCTCACGGCAGAAGTGCCGCAATAAGATTTGAAAAGTGAGGATTTGCCATGAGCAGATTTCTTTCCGAAAACTACAGTAGCCTTGTTCCCTATGTCCCCGGTGAACAGGTTAACGTTAAAGTTATAAAATTAAACACCAACGAATCTCCGTTTCCGCCTTCACCTAAAGTTAAAGAAGTTTTAAATGAGGAAGTAATAGACAAGCTTAACCTCTATTCTGACCCTGAATTAAAAGAATTAAGAAATGCAATTGCAAAACAGTTTAACGTTACTGCCGATATGGTATTTTGCGGTAACGGTTCAGACGATGTTCTTGCTTTTGCAATAATGGGATTCTGCGGGAAAGGCGGCAAACTTTGTTGCCCTGAAATTTCATATGGTTTTTATCCTGTATATGCCGATCTTTTCGGCGTTGAACTTGAACAAATCCCACTTAATTATGATTTTTCAATCAATGTTGATGACTACATATCAAAAAACAAAAATATAGTTATCGCTAATCCGAATGCTCCAACAGGTCTATCTCTTTCATTTGAAGACGTTGAGAAAATTGTTTCATCAAACCCCGATAACCTTGTTATTATGGATGAAGCTTATATGGCGTTTTGCGGTGAAAGCTGTATGGAGCTTGTTAACAAATACAGCAATCTTCTTGTTGTCAGAACATTTTCAAAAAGCCATTCCCTCGCAGGTCTGCGAGTCGGTTTCGGCATTGCTCAAAAGGAAATCATTGACGACCTGAATAAACTCAAATATTCATTTAACCCGTATAATATCAACACGCTTTCAATTAAAGCTGCGGCTGCAGCAATAGCAGACAATGAATATTACGACGATAAGATTGCGCAAATAATTAAAACCAGAGAAACAGTTAATGCTCAACTTAAAGAACTTGGGTTCAAATGCACAGATTCAAAATCAAACTTTGTTTTTGCGGCAAGCGATAAAATTCCCGCTGAAAAATTAGCAAAAGCACTTAGAGAAAAAGGAATTCTTGTCCGTTATTTTAACAAAGCAAAAATTGATAACTATCTGCGTATAACAATTGGCGCACGCGAAGATATGCAAACACTTATTGAAGCAATCAAGCAAATTTTGGAGGACTACGCATGAGAGAAGCTGCAATAAAAAGAAAAACTAACGAAACCGACATTGACCTATGGCTTTGCCTTGAAGGCAGCGGAAAAGTTGAACTTGACACAGGTTGCGGTTTCCTTGACCATATGCTCGAGCTTTTTGCACGCCATGGCAGAATGGATTTAAAGGTCAAATGTGTCGGCGATACTCATGTTGATTATCACCACACCGTTGAAGATATCGGAATCGTTCTCGGCCAGGCTTTTTCAAAGGCCGTTGGTGAAAAAAGAGGTATTTCACGTTACGGCAGCATTGTTTTACCGATGGATGAAACTCTGATTCTTGCAAGCGTTGATATCAGCGGAAGAGCTCACCTCAACTATGATGTAAGCATACCCACGCCAAGCGTTGGCGGTATGGACACAGAGCTTGTTGAAGAGTTTTTTATTTCTTTTGTAAGAAACAGCGACATAACACTCCACATCAAACAGTTTTACGGCAAAAACAGCCATCACATAATTGAAGGCATTTTTAAAGCTGTTTCAAGAGCTCTTTGCAAAGCCGTTTTTGAAGATTTGACCCTCGGCGGCGAAATCCCCTCAACGAAAGGATTACTTTAATGATTGCTATTATTGACTATGGCTGCGGCAACCTTTTTTCGCTTTCCTCTTCGCTCAAAAGCCTTGGCATTGAGTGCAAGATTACCGGAGACAAAAAAGAAATAATTGCAGCTGACAAAATTATACTTCCCGGTGTCGGTGCTTTTGCAGATGCAATTAAAAAGCTCAGAGAATGCAAAATGGATGAATTGCTTTGCACTCTTGCCAAAGAAGGCAAACCCATCCTTGGAATTTGCCTTGGGATGCAGCTTCTTTTTGAAAAAAGCCTTGAATACGGTATACACGACGGATTGGGATTGATAAAAGGAATAGTTGGCCCGCTTGAAGGAAGCGCACCTAAAGAGCTTAAAATACCTCATATGGGCTGGAATAAACTTAATATGGCTAAAGCTGACCCAATTTTTAAATATATTGTGCCGGGCGATTATATGTATTTTGTTCATTCTTTTTACGCTAAGAACTGCGTTGAAAATACGCTGGCGTTTGCCGAATACGGAGTTGCTGTGCCGGCCGTTGTTAAAAACGGCAATGTATACGGCATGCAGTTCCATCCAGAAAAAAGCGGAGCTAAGGGTCTTGCTTTGCTTAAAGCATTTTCAGAATTATAAGGAGAAAGAGTATGCAGATATTTCCCGCAACAGATATACTCGGCGGCAAAGTTGTAAGATTAACAAAAGGTGATTATAACCAAGTTAAGATTTACGCCGACTCCCCTGCCGAAATGGCAAAAGAGTTTATAAAGGACGGTGCAACAAACCTTCATATGGTTGACCTTGACGGTGCTAAAGACGGAACTCTTGTTAATTTTGACGCCATTAGAGAAGCCGCCCTAATTAAAGACTTATTCATTGAAGTTGGCGGCGGAATAAGAGATATGAACAAGGTTGAAGCATATCTCAGTCTCGGCGTTAAGCGTGTTATCTTAGGAACTGCTGCAATCAGAAATTATCCTTTTGTTGAAGAAGCAGTTAAAAAATACGGAAACGCAATCGCTGTTGGTGTTGATGCCAAGAACGGACTTGTTGCAGTTAACGGATGGCAGGAAACAACAACCGTTAACTCGGTTGAATTCTGCAAAAAATTGCGTAACAGCGGCGTTACAACCGTGATATATACAGATATATCAAAAGACGGTATGCTCTCGGGCACTAACCTTGAAATATACAAGGAGCTTTCTGAAATTAAAGGCCTTGACATTGTAGCTTCCGGCGGTATTACTTTTGCCGATGAAATCAAAACATTAAATGAAATGGGTATTTACGGCGCAATAGTCGGTAAAGCTGTTTATGAAGGAAAGCTAAGCCTAAAAGATGCGCTTGTGGCTGCAGGAGGTGCAAAATGATTACAAAAAGAATCATACCCTGCCTTGACGTCAGAAACGGCAGAGTTGTTAAAGGTGTTAACTTTGAAGGTATTCAGGACGTTGCTTCACCTGTTGAACTTGCTCATTTTTATAATGACAGCGGTGCTGATGAGCTTGTTTTTTACGACATAACAGCTTCATACGAAAACCGTTCACTGTTCACAGATGCACTCAAACAGGTTGCAGGCGAAATTTTTATCCCTCTTACAGTTGGCGGCGGTATAAATACTCTTGACGATTTTGACCGTGTGCTCAAATGCGGTGCGGATAAAGTTTCAGTTAATTCAGGTGCAATCAAAGACCCAAGTCTCATTGAAAAAGCCGCAAAAAAATACGGCGACCAATGCGTTGTTCTTTCAATGGATATTAAAAGAGTCGACGGTAAATTCCATATATTCAGCAAAGGCGGCAGAATTGATACAGGAATTGATGCGCTTGAATGGGCAAAACAAGGAGCAAACAGTGGCGCTGGAGAGCTTGTTGTTAACAGCATTGATACTGACGGTGTTAAGCAAGGCTTTGACCTTGAAATGCTTCAGAAAATCAGCGACCTTGTTTCAATCCCCGTAATTGCAAGCGGCGGTGCAGGTAAAAAAGAGGATTTTCTTGAACTTTTCAGAGCAGGATGTGCCGATGCAGGCCTTGCAGCTTCAATATTCCATTTTAAAGAAGTTAATATTATGGATTTGAAGAGATATTTGAACGACAACAACATAGAAATGAGGATATAAAAATGATTGAACTTAAATATAACAGCGACGGACTCATCCCTGCAATAGTTCAGGATTTTAACACCAAAAAAGTTCTTATGCTTGCATATATGAACGCTGAAAGCCTTGAAATTACTATTAATGAAGGAAAGACCTGTTTTTACAGCCGTTCACGCAAATGTCTTTGGAGAAAAGGTGAAACTTCAGGCAACACTCAGGAAGTTGTTTCAATCAGAACAGATTGCGATAAAGATACTCTTCTTATTGAAGTTATCAAAAACGGCCCTGCCTGCCACACAGGCAGCGAAACGTGCTTCTTTGAAGATATTGTTAAAACTGAACAGGAAGCTTTTTCATACCAAGGGCTTTACGAAATGCTTGTCGGCAGAAAAGTTGAGAAAAAAGAAGGTTCATACACAACCTATCTTTTCGAAAAAGGTATTGACAAGATTCTCAAAAAGGTTGGTGAAGAATGCACCGAAGTTATCATCGGCGCAAAAGGCGGAGATAAAGCCGAAACAGTTTATGAGATTGCAGACTTACTTTATCACATAACCGTTATGATGATTGAAATGGGCATAAGCATTGATGAAGTTACATCTGAGCTTGCCAAAAGACACATTGTTGATCACAAAGTTAAACAAGAAAAAATGCAATAAAAAACTAACGCATTGGCAGTATTTTAACTGCCAATGCGTTTTTATCATAATATAACTGAATCCAGAACAGAGAGTGCTTCAGAAAAACCTTTATTTGCCCTTAAATCAGCATATTTTCTTTTAATACGGCTTAAAATTGTTTGTTCGTCTTCTTCGCTTTGTCTTGCATTCTGTTCTTTAATAAATTCAAGCAATTGAGATTTTAATTTTTTGAGAAAAGTATTCTCATCATAAATAATCAACTTCTCCATACGCAGTTCATGTGCAATCTCTTCAAGCTGCAAACAAGCTTCGCTACCATACTTTTCAGCCATTGTTCTGAAAACATCTTTCTCAAAATAATAACGTCTTCCCGATAAAAGACCAAACGCTTTCTTTGTATCAAGATAACCCATAATAATGCGTTTTTCAAGCATATCTTCGCTAAAATCAAAAGCAGCTCCAAGCTCTTCAGTATCATAGGGTCTGATATAAATCATTTCAACACATGACAAATCAAGTCTGTGACCCAAGCCCGATATATTGGAAATATCAACAACAATCAATTTATTGTACCCGTTATCACGCAGCATTCCAATAGGTGCATTATCATAAACTCCCCCATCAAGATAGCGGTCGCCTTCGGGTCCGATTTTGCTGGCAAGAGGAACCTTTGAAGAGGCAAGCAAATAATCAACAAGTTCACCTTGCGGTATATCATCTAAAAACAAACGTAAAGGAGCAAATTCCGAAAGCTGAAAAGTTACCATACCAAACTTAATGTCAGAATGCCTTACCGAATCTTCATCTATGAATCTGTTAAGCAATTCTTTTGCAGGAGAGGCATCTATTCCCTTATTCTTTATAACTTCTTTAAACAAGGAAGTAAAATTCTTAATACTAAACAGATTTTCAGGGTCTTTGAGTTCTTCAGTAATATTAACACCGTTGCTGACTTCGGCACACTTCCAAAACTCCAAAGCTTCATTGTACATATCGGCAACAATAAAGGCACCGTTAATTGACCCGATTGAAGTGCCGGCAACAGCGTTAAAAGCAATATTCATTTCTTTCATAGCTTTCCATGCGCCAAGCTGATATGCGCCTTTAGCTCCGCCACCTGCTAAAACAAGACCGTATTTTTTCAAAGCATACCCTCCATTGATAAACTAATAGCATTATATCATCTAAACTTTGAAATGTCATTAAATTAATGTAAATTTTATTGACAGAAAATAGGTAAAAAGTTATCATACTGTTATAGATATTAAGGAGGATTTTTATGATAAAAAACCATATCCCTCATTGCGTTACGCAAAGAATTAATGAGTATTGCAAAAGAATAGAAAACTTCAGCCCAAAACTTGCTGAACTTTATAGAAACTGCTATCCAAATACACTTGAAACAGCAACAGTAGATGCAGGAGAAGGTAAGGTATTCGTATTAACCGGCGATATTCCTGCAATGTGGCTCAGAGATTCAACTGCAGAGGTTTCGCATTACATTCCTATGGCAAAAGAATATAAAGAAATTGCCGATATAATTTCCGGCACAATCAGAATGCAAAGAGAATACATCTCACTTGACCCTTATGCCAATGCATTTAAAAAAGAACCCGATGACCGCCAGATTCACGGTGACCTTCCGCCAAACATTCCTATTGTTTGGGAAAGAAAATATGAAATTGACTCTCTCTGTTATCCGATACGTCTTACATATCTTTATTGGAAAGCAACTGAAGACAGAAGCATTCTTGATGATAGTTTCATATCCTCATGCAAAGCAACGGTTGACCTCTGGATAACTGAACAGCATCATTTTGAAAAATCGCCTTACAGATTCACCCGCCCATCCTGCGGACCTGACAGTCAAGATACAATCCACAACAACGGAATGGGTAACCCCGTTACATACACAGGCATGACTTGGTCAGGATTCCGTCCTAGCGATGACGCCTGCCGTTACGGATATCTTGTTGCTTCAAATATGTTTGCTGTTGTTGCTCTCGGATATATGATTGAAATGCTGAAAGCAATCGGAAACCAGGATGAACTTATCACAAAAGCGGTTAAGCTGAAAGAAGAAATCAACAGAGGAATTAAAAACTACGCAATCATAAAAAATGAAAAATACGGCAAAATGTACGCCTGCGAAGTTAACGGAATGGGCGATTATTTTATGTTTGACGATGCAAATGTTCCAAGCTTATTGTCGGCTCCTTACCTTGGATACTGCGAAGTAAACGACGAAATATATCAAAATACCCGCAGATTTATCTTAAGCAAAGATAACCCCTATTATTACGAAGGTAAATTTGCCAAAGGAGTCGGCAGCCCCCATACACCGGAAGGATATATTTGGCACATTGCTCTTTCAATGCAGGGTCTGACTTCAAATAACAACGACGAAACAATAGAAATTCTGCGATATCTTGAAGCAACCGACGGAGGAACAGGATATATGCACGAAGGATTTGATGCAAATAACCCAAACATATTCACAAGAAGCTGGTTCAGTTGGTCTTGCGCTCTATTTGCCGAGCTTGTTGAAAAGGCGGTTAATGAAAATATAATTTGATTTTTAATAATTATTTTAACTTTTTTTAAAAAAAGGCTTGCAAAATCCAACACATTATGATATTATAATTGGCGTTCGGTATGAACGCCGTATGCTGCTATGGCTCAGGTGGTAGAGCACATCCTTGGTAAGGATGAGGTCGGCAGTTCGAGTCTGCCTAGCAGCTCCAAAGCACTTCCTATTGGGAGTGCTTTTATTTTTTGCTTTTATTGACTTTAAATATTTAGTTTGTTATAATTATATAGATATTGAGTTATTTGACGAATATTTCAAAGAGGTGTCTTAAATGAAGTTATCACTTATCGTACCTTGCTATAACGAAGAAGGAAACGTTGAAAAGTTTTTTAACGAAGTTAACAAAGCTTTCAACGGCAAGGTTGAAGATTATGAATTCGTTTTTGTTAACGACGGAAGCAAAGACAAAACCTATCAAAATTTAAAGAAGATTTATAATAACTGCGAAAACAAAGAAATGGTTCAGCTTCTTTCATTCAGCAGAAATTTTGGCAAAGAAGCTGCAATTTATGCAGGTCTTTCCAAGGCTAAAGGTGATATGATATGCCTTATCGACGCTGACCTTCAGCAGCGCCCCGAAGTTGTTCTTGAAATGCTTGATGTTATAAATGCTGACGAAGATACAGATTGCGTAACTGCATATCAGGAAAAGAGAAAAGAAAACGCTGTTATCTCTTTCCTCAAATCATCATTCTATAAATTCATAAACAAAATTTCAGATGTTGATTTTGTTAACGGTGCATCGGATTTCAGACTTATGAAGCGCTCAATGGTTGAAGCCATTCTCCAGATGACTGAATTCCACAGATTTTCAAAAGGTCTTTTCAGTTACGTTGGATTCAACACAAAGTATATCCCCTATACTGTTGCTGAAAGAGAAAGCGGAGAATCAAAATGGGGCGTAAGAAAGCTTATAAAATATGCACTTGAAGGTATCTTTGCATTTTCAACAATGCCTTTAAAGATTTCAACTTTTATCGGTTTATTTGCTTCAGTTTTGTCAATAATTTACCTTATTGTTGTAGTTATTCAAAAACTTGTTTTTGACATTGCCGTACCCGGATACGCAACAATAGTTGTTCTTTTGCTTTTGCTTGGCGGACTGATTCTTTTCTGCCTCGGAATCATCGGTGAATATCTTTCAAAAATGTATGTTCAGGTAAAAAACAGACCTGTTTATATTCTTAAAGAACACATTAGCAATGAAAAAGAAGAAAACTAACCAAAACCTCAGAAGATTATCTCTTCTGAGGTTTTTAACAACTTGAAATAGAATCAGTATACTGTTATAATTAATCAAAACATTCCGGAGCTACAAAAATGATAAAAATTGCACACATAGAAAACGACTTTACATCAAAATTCGGTATACCCAGGCAAAGCGGAATTTGCGATGAGATAGAATCAATAATTGTATTTGAACCTCAATTCAGAAATCCCGACGCTTTGAGAGGTATTGAAGATTTTTCTCATTTATGGTTGATATGGGAATTTTCGGAAAATACAAATAAAGACGATTGGTCTCCGACTGTCAGACCGCCTAAGCTCGGAGGCAACACCAAGAAAGGAGTTTTCGCAACCCGTTCCCCTTTCAGGCCAAATCCGATCGGGCTTTCATGCGTTAAGCTTATGGCAGTTGAACAAACAGCAAATTACGGCTATGTTCTCAGAATATCCGGAGCTGACCTTATGAACGGAACTCCAATTTATGACATAAAGCCATATATCCCGTATTCGGATTCGCACCCCGAGGCAACTGAAGCTTATGCTCTTGACGGCGATACGGCCGCTTTAAATGTTATTATACCTGACAGAGCAATATCAGATTTCCCATCAAACAAGCTACAACCCCTCAAATCAATACTTTCACAAGATCCCAGACCGGGATACCACCACACACAAGAACGCGTGTACGGCGTTGAATTTGCGGGATATGACATCAGATTTAATGTGTGTGAAGATGTTTTGACAGTTATTGAAATAGTAAAAATATAGATTAAACCCTTCAGTTGAAATACTGAAGGGTTTTTGTTTTTATTTAAGGTTTGCTAAATAATATATAATTTTAATCGTGTTATCTGTCTCATCAATATAATAATTACTGATACCCTCTGATGTTTCGATAAAAAACGATTGATCGACAATGACTAAGGTTGCATAGTCTCCGTTGATAAAATTAAACTTTATATGCCACATTGCCCCATATTTTTCCTCATAATAACCGTCAGCAACAGAGTATTTTATGCCATTCATTAATGCGATGACATTTTTTATATCATTTTCATTCATCAGCTTGTATCCGTTACCCATCATATAATCATAGCTGTTACCCCATTCAACACTTTTAATTTCACAGGATAAAATATCATCAATTGTTATATCGGTTTGATTTAAGGCTGTTGTTGGAACCACAACAGTATTAATTTCAATTAAATCTTTGTTATTATTCGTTACTTCATTCTGAGATGAAGTAATTCTTTCTTCCGGGTAAGGAATAACAGAAATATAGTTATTTGGGTCTGTGAGCATTTCATAAGAAAAAGCGTTATATTTCGTTTTGTATTTTTTATAATAATCAATATTTTCATCTAACCCTACCGATATACCGCTTCGCAGAACATAAACCGAGCCGGACTCTGCAATAATCGTTTCTGTGAAATTATTAACATAAAAGAATGCAAGTTCAGAACCTTTATTCTCTTTAAACGCTTTATTTAGATTCTTATAACCGTTACTTCTTGTTGCAATTGAATAGGATATTTCGCCGTCTTTTTTAATTACTGTAACATCGCCAACAATTTCGTCTCCAACACAAATCGGAACGGTAACAATATTCAAATCCAAATAAATTTTTTCTCCGAGTGTAACGTGATAATAACCTTTTTTCAGAATTCTGTATTCTTGGTCAAAAGTTTCATATTCACAAGCAATTGCACCAACAAAATCATATTTATTTTTTTCAATGTATTCAGCAAGTTCGTCATTACAGAAAGCTTCCCCTCTGAAAATTATATCGCCGGTGCCTATTGAAACGCTTTCATCTTCAACACCTCCAAAATAATTCAAACTGCTTGTTTCGGTAGTTTCAATATACGGTTTATTGTTTGATTTAATAAAAGCCAAAATAACAGATAAAACTAAAATCAGACCTGCCGCAACAGATAAGTATTTTGTTTTATTGTTTCGCTTAGAAACAGGGATAACATAAATATCATTAAGCAAATCATCATCAATTAAACAAATTGCTTTATCAAGTGTTTGAACTGTCATAATATATATCCCTCCTTTTCAAGAAATGATTTTAGCTTCTTTCGCAATTTAAACAAAACAGCTGATATATTATTCTCTTTGACATTATAATCAAGAGCAATAGATTTTACGGAATCGTAATACCAATACCTGCGCAAAAAAATATTCCGTTCTTTATTATTTAAACCTCTTAAAAACATATTAATAGCTTCACTTAACCCTGAAACATCAAAATTATTTTCGGTGCTGTCAGTTCCTGATACACAGTCACGCAGTTCATCCAAAGATAAAAGATACTCCGGTTTTCTTTTTATAGCAGTAAGATATTCAAGTTTTTTAAATGACAGATTTTTTACTATTCTGCACAAATATGCAGACAAATTTTTCGGCCTTGCATCGGGAATTGAATTCCACAAAGCAAGATATGAATCTTCAACGCATTCTTCGGCATCTGATTCATTTTTTAAAATGTTAGTTGATAAACGTACACACAGCTTGCCGTACTTTTTATCCGTTTCTTCAATAGCTTTTTCAGAACGTTCCCAAAAAAGATTTACAATTGATTCGTCCTTCATTTTATTCTCCTTTCTTAATTGCTCTCATATATAAGTACGGTTTAAGATGTGAATATTATAAAAAAGTGATAAAAACAACCCAAAATCGTTTGAATTATTTTTATCACTTAGTATTTACGGCTGAGGAACAATAGGATGATGTTCGCTTGCGTGTTCAATTGTTATAAAATTATTTCTTTCCGCATAAGCCCATTTCATATTAAAAAGCTTACAGGTTGCATCAACGGGCATATAAAGCTGACCTTCAAGACCTCTGAAAACCTTATTACCAAGGCTGCTTTCGCCGTCAGGAGTAACGGCAACATCGCTGTTTTCGGTAAAAGTCGCCTCTTTACCATAAATTTTAAGAGTAACTTTGCCGGGTTCTCTGTTATCCTCTCCGCCTGCAAATCTAAACATTGTTGCAAAAGGAAGATACCATACACCGTCAGCCAAAACGGGCGGAGTTGACATATTACAAAGAGCAAGATCCATCCCCTTGTAATAAGTTCTTGTTCTGCCTTCGCCAAAAACAGGAGCGGTTCTGTAGGGTCTGATTTCGTCTTTAGATTTATCAATTACAAATTCATCGGCAATTCTGCCATCACTTAAATTTGCGGTAATCCTGAGTTTGTCACCGTCAACTTCAACAAGAGCATACATTGAAACCTGCTCTTCCTGCGGATAAAATGATGCGTGCCATATTTTATCGGTTGTTTTGGTTCCGGGAGGATTAAAGTGACCGTTACCAAGCTCATAATGAACGGTTCCCTGCGAAGGCTTATCAAAAAGTTCTTCATTCTTTATCGGGAAGGAACGGGAAAAATTATGTTCGTGACCTGAAAAAACAACATCAAGCATTTCAAAGCTTTCACGCATCATAGGATAAGTATCGTCATTAGAAAGGTTTGGACCTGCGTAATAAACCGGAAAATGGTGCGAACCGAACTTCCATGTTTTACCGCATTCGGCAATATCTTTTTTTGCCCAATCATTCATAAGCTCGGGTTCGTTAACGCCGAAAACGTTGAAATGAGCATTGCCGTAATTGAAAGAATAAATTTCTGTCTGCCAGCCTTCAGGGCCATTTTTAGGATAAGAATATTCAAGCTGAGTGTTGAAAAAAGCAGCAGGTTCAGCGTAATAACGATTAACCTCTTGAGGGAAATAATATTCAAATCCTCGGTTATCGTGGTTACCGCAAGCCATCATATAAGGAAGATATTCGATAACACCTTCAAGACCTTCAAACATTGCGTTCCATTGAATTTCGTGCTGACCGCAATTTGTATTATCACCTGCGGTAAGTATAAATTTAACGTCCGGATGTTTTTTCAGCGTTTCTTTAAGAAAAGAATTAAGAGCTGAATAATCGGGATTATAATGATCGGTATCCTTCTGATGGTCGGAAATCGCAATAAATTTAAAACTTGTTAAATTTTCAGCCTCGGTTTCAAAATAATATTCTTCGCTACGGTTTTCATCACTGCCGCATGTGTAATAATATCTTGTTCCGGGTTTTAAACCGTTGGGGGTTGCCCAGAATATATTGCTTGTATTAACATCGCTTTTAAAAGGTTTAACAACAGCTTCTACTGTTTTCTTTTCACCGTTTTTTTCGTAATATTCAAGATAACCGTTTTTAACTTCGGCACTCATACGCCAGGTAACGGTCATTGATGTTTTTGCATCGCCGGAGATACTGACCATAATATGATCAGGCTTTGCGGTTGCAAATCTGTAATTGGGCTGTCTGTCCATTTTTATTCTCCTTATTCAACTGTAATTCTGAAGAGTCTTGCACCGTGACTGTTAACTGCCGCTGAAAATTCTCCCTCGGTTTGTGTATATTCAAAATGTGCCCACATATCCCAAACCGAATAATTCTGACCGCTTATTGCAATATCTGTAACATCAAATGTAATATCCCTGACATCATCATCAGTGTTGAACAGTGCAACATATTTGCAATTTTCGCCCTTTGAAACCCAAATTATTTCACCTTTGCCGTCAGTCTCTTCTCTCTTAAACTGTCTTGCTCCCCATGAGTTTTTGAGCATTTGTATTAGCTCACGGTTCTGTAGAAGCGAAAGGGTAAATTCGTCGTTGTCACGCATTTCACCGCCCATCATAAGCGGTGAACGGAAAATAGACCAAAGAGTCATCATTGTTAACTGTTCATCTTTTGTAAAACGAGTATATCTGCCTCTGTACTCAGCCAGCTTTTCAGTAAGCTGAATATGACCGAGAGGAAGCATATCACAGTCAGGCCAAGCACCCGGCTGAACATAATTTTGCCACAAATAGCAACGTTCAAACATATTATGGAGCTTGTCCCATTCATCCCAAAAATCAGCTGTCATTCGCCACATATTAGCATTTGCGGCAAGATGTTCGCGCTCACAAACGGGTGCAGGGCCGGGAGAAAGGCTGAGAACCATATCTCTGCCGCAATTGTCAATTGCTTTGCGAATCATTTCTATTTCTCGGCGTGCCGAATAAGGATTATCTTTAAGGAACTCTGTGTTTGAAATATCATCACACTTGATAAAGTCAACACCCCATGAAGCATAAAGCTCAAAAATTGAATTATAATATTCCTGAGCTCCTTCGGCAGCGGGATTGACACCGTACATATCGGTGTTCCACGGACAAACCGAATACTGTGCAGCTATGTCTTTAGCTGTAACCCCGTCACACTTTATAGGCGTTGCAGCGTGTACTGCTTGTCTGGGTATTCCGCGCATAATATGTATTCCAAACTTTAATCCAAGAGAATGAATATAATCGGCAATAGGTTTAAAACCTTTACCGCCTGCTGATGAAGGAAATCTTTCAGGGGCAGGAATAAGGCGAGAATATTCATCCATACAAAGCGGAGCAAAATTATGATAATAATAGCAATCAGCTGTCGGTTCAGACCACTGAATATCACAAACAACATATTCCCAACCGTATTCTTTAAGATTTTGTGCCATATAGTCTGCGTTTGCGAGCAGATGCTCCTCATTAACGGCAGCTCCGTAACAATCCCAACTGTTCCAGCCCATAGGCGGAGTTAAAGCAAGCTTTCTATGCATATTAAAAATCCTTTCTGTATATTCTGATTCCAAATTCAGCTTTTGTTGATAATGAATCAACACTAATAAGTTTTTGCTGATCTTCCTTACTCGTTTTATAATAATATGGGGTCATTTTAAAAAGGTTTTCAATATCTTCCGACCCAATAATTTCAATATTTCTGCAAAGTTTTTCTTCTTTTATTAACGAAAACCCGTTAATTGTTTCATCGGCAACTTCGTTAAGATACGCCTTATCATATATTAGTTCTTTAAGTTCAATCAAATGGTTTTCAAGAGGTATAACCCTGAAAAGATAACCTCCATTTTTGATAACTCGTTTAAACTCATCAAATGCTTCGGGCGAAAAAATATTCAAAAGAGCATCGCAACTTTCGTCGGCCAATGGCAAATCAAAAAGACTTGCAACTGCTGTAACAACTCCGCTTTTGCGCTTTGATGCATATTCCAAAGCATCCTTAGAAATATCAACACCAACAAAAGAAAAAGTTTTATTATGCATACAAGCATAATCACGAATTTCTGCAGAATAATAACATTCACCGCAGCCGGCATCAAGAATAAAACTTGAGTCACCTAAAAGTTCAACGCAAAGTTCAGAAAGTCTTTGGCAAAGAAATGAATAATAACCTTTTGAAAGAAACTCTTTTCTTGCCCTTACCATCAATCTGTCGTCTCCATGCCTTTTGGCAGAAGATTTTTGAGACTGAAGCAAATTGACATATCCGAATTTTGATTTATCGAAACAATGATTACCGCTGCATCTATATAATTTACCGCAATCTATAAGCTGTTTTTTACAAACAGGACAAATAAACAAATCAGTCATCTTTAACCCTGTAACTTTCAATTTTGTTCATCATACTTCTGCCAACATCGTGCATAAATTTAAGGCACGAAGGTATAAGGTCATTTGGAAAACCTTTAATAAAATTATCAGCCTCATAAGTAAAATGGCCCTTATAATCAATTTCACCCAGAGCTTTAAGAATATCGTCCCAATCCATATCCATCGTGTAAGGCAAAACATGAGAATCATGGATATTATCATTATCGTGTATATGTAGAGCGCCAAGACGGTTATGCCCAATTTCTCTTATCATATCACCCGCAGATTCCCCAACAAGACCGCAGTGACCAAGATCAAGACACGTTGTAAAATTATCAGGATTTAACGAATCATAAAAATCATTAAACTCGTAAGCAACAGAGCAAACATTGGGTATACATTTTTTAGAGTCATTATCCCATCCCCACATATTTTCAAGAGCTATTTTTACTCCAAAATCTCTTGCATAAGGTTCAAGGCGGTGATAAAGCTCCATATTGCGTTCTTTTTTATTATCACTGAAATAAACAGGATGAACAACGCAAATCTTAGCATTTAAAATTCCGGCAATTTCAAGTGAACGAACAAGCTTATCAAAAATTATACCGTTATACTCACTGTCATTTTCCTTGGCCGAAGGGAACGGAGAATGTGCCTGTTCAAAACCAATTCCGTATGATTGCGCAATTTTTAAAAGATTGGCTGCATGAGCAGCATACGATGCCTGATTAAGAATATCGTCGTCATTTTGCATTTTAAACATAGAAAAATCAATGCCGTCAAAACCGCTCTCGCAAATAATTTTAATAGCTGTTTCATCATTAAACTTTTCAGACAAAACTTCGGTTTGGGTAACAAGTTTCAAAAACAATCACACCTTTAATTAAACTTATATTAATTATAGCATTATAGTTAAAATTTACAAGACATCAATTTTTTCTTTTTTAAAGTAATCCAAAAAACAATATATTTGTATTAAATTAATATTTGGTGTTGACTTTTCTGAAAAATTATAATAGATTTTATATATATTTTATTTAGGAGAAAAAAGATATGCCCAAAGCAGAATATAGAAGTGCAATACGCTCAAGGAGTCTTATAAAAAAAGCAATTGCCAAACTTATTCACGAAAAAGATATCAATAAAATAACCGTATCCGATGTCATCAGAGAAGCCGATATAAGCAGAGGAACATTTTATGCTCATTATACGGATATTTACAGCGTTATTGAACAAATACAATCTGAAGAAATCTCTAATTTAAATAAGTTTATTGACAAATTTTATTTTGATGCCAGCAATACAGGTGAATTTGAAGAATTTATCAAAGAAATATGTTCCTACCTTGCTGCTGATAAGGAATATTATGCACTTTTAACCAATTCCAACATATTTGTTTCTTTTATTGACAGAGTGAGGAAGATTTATTTTGACAGAATAAGCTCTTACCTTCTTGAAAATAACCAAATAACCGAAAAATCAAAAGCAGAAACGTACATGATTTTCGTTACAAGCGGTGCAAAAGACGTTTTGATTTCATGGTTAAACGGAGACATCCACGCAACAACCGAAGAAATTGCAAACTCACTTGCAACTTTGATTACTTATTGTAAAACATTTTATCGTTAAAATATTGGGCGGTTCAAATTTATTGAACCGCCCTTACCATTTATTTCAGATAACTTTTGTCATTAGATTTCAAAGTTAAATCATTTTTATCAAAATTGCAAAGTCTCTTGTTTTGAACAGAATACTGAGCAAATTTATTATAATACGAAGTTGAGTATGCATACCAATCTGAATCGAAATAATTAACTCCTTCAATCAGCTTGCTATCCTTAATCAGTTGTTTCTGCATCATCGAAGTATCTTCACATACATAGCAAGAATTTATATTGTTGATTATCTTTATAAAATTTTTAATATCAGCATTATCGCACGAAAGCGTTATTTTACAGACCCTGCCCTTTTCATCGCTTCTGACAGATAAAACATATTTATTCCCAAAATTATCACTCAGAAAACAAACAAATTCATTTTCAAGTTTAAATACCGAATCGGAATCAAAAATAATTTCCCCTGATGATATGAGGCGTTGCGTAAATACTTTAAAATCAATTTCTTTCTGTCTGGAGCAAGACGAAAAAAGCAATAAGATTACTGTTGAAAAAATTATAATTCTTTTCATATTAATATTTTTTTCTTAGCCTGAGATTAGCGGCAATAACTCCGCCAACTGCTGAAAACACAACAATTATTAACAGAAAAACAAAAGAATTAATACCGACAAAAGCTTTATTCGAAACAAGCAAAACAAGTAAGCACAAAAGAGATTCAATGCATCCTGAAGCTGCGCCAAACGGAAGAGCGCATCTCTTGGAAGGTCTTACAGCAACATAGCCGTTCATTAACCCTGAAATTGACCCAACCAAAATCAAAAAAGGAAAATAAAACTTTTCTCCCAAACCTATTTTCAGTTCAACAAATGCAAATAGAATTATAAATAAAATAAATAAGACAAAACCGAGTAAGCCGCCAACAGTAATATTTAATAATATATTTTCTTTTTTATCTTCTCTTCTTACCTTATTTTTAGTCACAAAAATACTCCTTTCAAATTATTAGTCACTTAATAATATGAAAGGAGTTTGTTTTATATTCAATTATGAATCGAAAGTATCGTCTTTTTTCTTGGACTTCTTTCTTTTAGCCTTTGCATTGTCAGCAGCTGCTTCCATCTTTGCTTTCTTTTCAGCCTCTGCAGCTTCTTTAGCAGCCTGTCTTTCAGCTTCCATCTTTTCAGTTGCTGTGTTGTTAGTCTGAACAGCCCAACGAGCAATTTTCATCTTATTTCTGTCAGCACCTGTTTCAATAATAAGAGAGTCTTCTTTTGTTGTAACAACTCTGCCCATAATACCGCCGATTGTTGTGATTTCATCACCAATCTGGATATTGTCACGCATTGCCTGCTCTTCTTTTTGCTTTTTCTTCTGAGGTCTGATCATCATAAAATACATAATTGCAAAAAGAGCAACCATCATAATAATCATACTGCTGCCGCCGGTTGCACCTGTTGCGCCTGATGCACCTGAAGCAGCGCCCATACCTGCCATAAGTGTGAAAATATTCATTTATATAACCTCCAAAACATAATGTATTGATTATATATTAAATAAAATAAATTTTCAATACTTTTATTAAAATTAATAAAATATTTACTAAATTCTTGTGTCAAGTTTATCAACATTTTCTGCTCTGAACTGCTCAAAAGTCCCATTATCAAGTGAATCACGTATTTTTTTCATCAACATATTATAAAAATACAGATTATGCATTACGCAAAGGCGCATTGCAAGCATCTCTTTAGCTTTAAAAAGATGACGTATATATGCTCTTGAAAAAGTTCTGCAAACAGGGCAATCACACTCCGGGTCAATCGGAAGAGAATCTTTTTCGTATTTTTTATTGTTAAGATTAATAATACCCTGATTTGTGAAAAGATGACCGTGACGAGCATTACGGCTTGGCATAACGCAATCAAAAAGGTCAACTCCTCTGTAAACAGCCTCAATAATGTTTCCGGGTGTACCAACACCCATAAGATAACGTATTTTATCCTTAGGCATATGAGGCTCAACTGCAGAAATAATGCGATACATATCCTCCTTGGGTTCACCAACAGCCAAACCGCCAATTGCATATCCGTCAAGGTCTAATTCAGCAATCTGCTTCATATTTTCAATGCGCAAATCATCATATGTGCAACCCTGATTAATACCGAAAAGAAGCTGATTGGGGTTAACGGTATCGGGCAATGAATTAAGTCGTTGCATCTCAGCTTTGCATCTTTTAAGCCATCTGACGGTTCTTTCACAGGATTTTTTAGCATAGTCATATTTTGCCGGATTTTCAACGCATTCATCGAAAGCCATCGCGATTGTTGAACCGAGATTTGACTGAATTCTCATGCTCTCTTCAGGACCCATAAAAATATGTTTGCCGTCAACATGAGATTGAAACGAAACTCCATCTTCGCTGATTTTTCTTAGAGAAGCCAACGAAAAAACTTGAAATCCGCCGCTATCGGTAAGAATCGGACCATCCCAAGCGGAAAATTTATGAAGTCCACCCATTTCACGAACAAGCTCATCACCGGGCCTTACGTGAAGATGATATGTGTTTGAAAGCATAACCTGACAGCCGATTTGCTTAAGGTCAACGGCTGACAAAGCACCTTTAATCGCAGCACAAGTTGCAACGTTCATAAAAGCCGGTGTCTGAACCGTTCCGTGAACAGTTTGAAATTCTCCTCTTCTCGCATTGCCTGTTTGCTTTAAAAGTTTATACATAGTTTACTCCTCTATAATTGCCATTGAATCACCAAAAGAGAAAAATCTGTATTTTTCATCTACAGCGATTTTATAAGCATTCATTGTGTTTTCATAACCACAGAAAGCACTAACAAGCATAATAAGAGTGCTTTCCGGCAAATGGAAATTAGTGATCAAACAATCAATGCATTTAAATTCATATCCGGGAAAAATAAAAATATCAGTCCAACCGTCATCTTCTCTGATTTCGCCTTTGAAAGAAGCAACGGATTCAAGCGTACGGCAACAAGTTGTGCCGACAGCAAAAACTCTGCCGCCATTTTTCTTTGTTCTGTTAATTATATCGGCGGTTTCAGTCGGGAGATGATAATGTTCGGAATGCATATGATGATCTTCGATATTATCAGCTTTAACAGGTCTGAATGTACCGAGACCGACGTGAAGCGTCACAAAACCCACCTCAACGCCTTTTGCTTTAATCAATTCTAACAACTCAGGTGTGAAATGGAGACCTGCAGTGGGTGCGGCTGCGCTTCCTTCTTCTTTAGCGTATACAGTCTGATAACGTTCTTTGTTCTCAAGTTTTTCAGTTATGTAATGTGGTAACGGCATTTCTCCGATTTTGTCAATAACTTCAAAAAAATTGCCTTCAAAACCGAATTTTGCAATACGGTTACCGTCATCAAGAACTTCAATAATTTCAGCCGTCATCAAACCTTCAGCAAAGGAGAACTTATGCCCCACCCTCGCTTTTTTTCCGGGGCCGGTAATTACCTCCCATGTATCGGAGCTTTTTTGTGATAACAACAAAAACTCAACAACCGAACCGGTATCAATTCTTGTGCCGTACATTCTCGCCGGCAAAACCCTTGTATTATTAAGAATAAGGCAGTCACCGGGTCTGAAAAAATCAATGATCTGATTAAAAATGCGGTGCTCAACTTCACCTGTTTTTTTGTTTAAAACAAGCATTTTCGAACTGTCTCTGGGTTCTACGGGAGTCTGAGCTATAAGCTCCTGAGGTAAATCGTAATAAAAGTCGCTTCTTTTCATAAAAAATCCTTAAAATATTATCAAAAATTAGTATATATTTGTATAAATATTTATTTGACTTAGCATAGTGATTTGTTATATAATCATAATATTATGAAATGGTTTTGTCAAGTTTATTTTAATTTCAAAAATCATTAAAGAGACATAACCTTACTTTAAAAATTGCGAGGTAATTTATTATGAAAAGCTACAAAGTCGGCATCGTAGGCGCAACCGGAATGGTTGGTCAGCGTTTCATCACTCTTTTGGCAAATCACCCTTGGTTTAACGTTACAGTTCTCGCCGCAAGCCCCCGCTCAGCAGGCAAGAAATATAAAGATGCCGTCGGTGCAAAATGGTGCATGGCAACAGAAATTCCCGAAAACATTGCAGACATAGTTGTTATGGACGCAACAGCTGATATAAATAAGATTGCAGAAGCAGTTGATTTTGTTTTCTGCGCAGTTGATATGAAAAAAGATGAAATCAAAGCTCTTGAAGAAGCATATGCAAAAGCTGAATGCCCCGTTGTTTCAAACAACAGTGCTCACAGACACACTCCCGATGTTCCTATGATCGTTCCTGAACTTAACAGCGATCACGCCAAAGTTATTGAAAGCCAGAAAAAAAGACTTGGCACAAAGAGAGGCTTTATTTCAGTTAAATCCAACTGCTCACTTCAGAGCTATGTACCTGCACTTTATCCTCTTGATAAAGCAGGTTTCAAAGTTAAGGACGTTCTTGTTTGCACATACCAGGCTATTTCAGGCGCAGGCAAAACATTTGATACCTGGCCCGAAATGATCGACAATGTTATCCCCTTCATCGGCGGTGAAGAAGAAAAATCAGAGCAGGAACCCCTTAAGATCTGGGGTTCAATTGAAGGCGATGTTATCGTTCCTGCTAAAGCTCCCAACTTCACAGCACAGTGCCTGAGAGTTCCCGCATCTGACGGACATATGGCTGCAGTTTTTGTAAGATTTGAAAACAAACCTTCAAAAGAAGAAATGAAGAAAATCTGGAGTGAATTCAAAGGCTATCCCCAAGAAGCTGAGCTCCCCAACGCTCCCAAGCAGTTCCTCCATTATTTTGAAGAAGACAATCTTCCCCAGACAAAGCTTCAGAGAAACCTTGAAGGCGGTATGGCTGTTTCAATCGGCCGTCTCAGAGAAGATACCCAATTTGATTATAAATTTGTTTGTCTTTCACACAACACCCTCAGAGGTGCAGCGGGCGGCGCAGTTCTTATGGCTGAACAGCTCTGCGCTCAGGGTTATATTGAAACAAAGTTTTAATTACCGAAAGGAGTCAACAGTATGAAGCCAATTGTTTTTACAGGTACAGGCGTTGCAATCGTAACACCTTTTACCGATGACAACAAAGTAAATTACAATAAGCTTGCAGAGCTTCTTGAGTTTCACGTTGCAAACAAAACAGACGCTATTGTTATCTGCGGAACAACAGGTGAAGGCTCAACCCTTGACCACGAAGAACATTCAGAAGCAATTAAATTCACAGTTGACGTAATTAATAAAAGAATCCCCGTTATTGCCGGCACCGGCAGCAACGATTCAAACTATGCAGTCAAGCTTTCAAACGAAGCTGAAAAAGCCGGAGTTGATGCTCTTCTTTCAGTAACACCTTACTATAACAAAACATCTCAAAGAGGTCTTGTTCAGCACTACAATTATATTGCAGACAGAACAAGTGCACCTATCATTCTTTATAATGTGCCTTCAAGAACAGGTGTTAACATCAAACCCGAAACCTACTATGAGCTTTCACGTCACCCCAGAATTGTTGGTGCTAAAGAATCAAACGGCGACATCTCCGCTATTGCTCAGACAATCGCTCTTTGCGGTGACGATCTTACAATTTATTCAGGCAATGACGATCAGGTTGCAGCAATTATGGCTATGGGCGGCAAAGGCTCAATCTCGGTTCTTTCAAACATTCTTCCCGAAGTTGCACATAATATTGCCGCAAAATACCTTGAAGGCGATTTCATCGGCGGCCGCAACCTTCAGCTTGAATATCTTGACCTTTGCAACGATTTGTTCATTGACGTAAACCCTATCCCTGTTAAAGAGGCAATGAATATGATGGGTATGGGTGTTGGTCCTTGCAGACTTCCTCTTTATGAGATGACAGATGCAGCAAAGGCAACTCTCAGAGCAACACTTGCTAAGCACGGACTTGTTTAATATTAATTTTGAGGTAACTGACAATGGCAGGAATTTTATTAAGCGGATGCAACGGAAAAATGGGCAGAGCCGTTACAATGGCTGTTGCTGAATCTTCTGAATCCGTAATTGTTGGCGGTATTGATGTTTTTGACAAGGAGCAATACGGTTATCCGGTATTCGCCGCCCCGTCTCTTGTAACAAATGAGATAATTGCAAAGACAGATGTTATTATTGATTTTTCAAACCCTTCGGCTTTGGGCGGTTTGCTTGAATTTGCTGTTGCAAATTCAAAAGCAGTTGTTATCTGCACAACCGGTCTCAATGATGCACAAAAAACTCTAATCAAAACCGCTGCAGAAAAAATACCTGTATTCTTCAGTGCAAATATGTCTCTTGGCGTAAATCTTATCTGTGAACTTGCCAAAAAAGCCGCAAAAGTTCTTGGAGATTCATTTGACATTGAAATTGTTGAAATGCACCACAATCAAAAAATTGACGCCCCCAGCGGCACCGCTCTTATGATTGCCGATTCAATTAAAGAAGAACTCAATGACGATATTCATTATGAATATGATAGACAGTCTAAAAGAGAAAAGCGAACCAAAAACGAAATCGGCATTCACGCTGTCAGAGGCGGAACAATCACCGGCGAGCACGAAATTATATTTGCCGGCCACGATGAGATAATAAAAATTTCTCACTCCGCAAGAAGCAAAGAGCTTTTTGCAACCGGAGCAATCAACGCTGCTCAATTCATCAGCGAAAAAGCACCCGGTTTTTACGATATGAAGGATATGCTTAAATAACGGAGGACTAAAAATGAAGCTTGTTGACAATATTTTTGTTACCGACGATGTTACACTTTTTTCACTTTGCGATGCACCAGCTGACATTGCCGAAATTGCAAAAGTATTCAAAATGATTGCCGATGCGGGAATAGACGTTGATATGATATCACAGTTCCCTCTCAGCGGCTCAAATTCAGGTTTTTCGTTTACAGTAAGTGATAACGACTTTGTATCGGTTCTTTCAATTGCATCAGAGCTCAGAACCAACAATCCCAAAACAAAAATCAGCGTTAGCAGCGGCAACAGCAAAATTACCGTAAGCGGCGAAGCAATGCGCGGAACACCAGGTGTTTCAGCAAAAGTTTTCAAGGCTGCCGCAAGCATTGGAGCGGATGTCAGAATGATAACTACATCTGAAATTGAAATTGCAATGCTTGTTGTTAAATCTGATGTTGATGAATTGATTGAGGCAATCAAGAAAGAATTTGATGAATAAATGTTAAACCGCCGAAAGCTTATTCGGCGGTTTTTTTAGATAAAAAAGAGTAGCCGTTTGGCTACTCTTAATTCTTATAATTCAGAAACTTCGATTCCGAGGATAACAACAGGCTCAACGGGTTTATCGCCGTAACCGGTTTTAACAGCTGCAATTGCATCAACTGTATCCATGCCGTCATAAACCTGGCCGAAAACTGTGTGCTTATAATCAAGCCAAGGTGTGCCTCCAAGGCTCTTGTAATCCTCAACGCATTCGGTGGGGAAGCCTCTGTCTGAAAGCTGCTCCATCTGAGAAATAAGACCTGAATCAACCTCTTTAGCCTGTACAATAAAAAACTGACTGCCGTTTGTGCCGGGGCCTGCGTTAGCCATCGAAAGTGCACCACGGATATTATGATAATCCTGGCTGAACTCATCTTTGAAGCTGCTGCCCCAAATGCTTTCGCCACCCATACCCGTGCCTGTAGGGTCACCGCCCTGAATCATAAAATCAGGAATTACTCTGTGAAAAATTATGCCGTTATAATATCCGTTTTTTGCATGAGTTGTAAAATTCTCAACCGCCTTGGGAGCTGCCTCAGGGAAGAAAAGTACTCTAATATCGCCAAGATTAGTTTTAATTGTTGCAACAATATCACCGGCAGCGGGCTGTCTAATTTGTTTGCTCATTTAATTAACCTCTTTCTTTTATTTTTCAGGTGTATAGGTATCCGAGAGCTTCATAAAGTCAACTTTAGCCATTTTGGTTCTCGGGAACGATTCAAGAATTTCAATCTTTCTGGGGCAAGAGAATTTTGCAAGATTCTTTTTGCAGAATGACTGTATTTCATCAATTGCGTCATTATGGTTCATAGGTTTGCTGAGTGTAACGCAAAGCTTTACGCAAGGTTTATTCTTTAAATAACCCTGAACAGCGCAAGCTTCACTTACAATCGGCAACTGAATAACCGCATTTTCTATGTCAGCAGGATATACGTTATAGCCGGAAATAACAATCATTCTCTTTTTACGGCCCGTAAAATAAACAAAGCCATCAGAATCTTTATGTCCGAGGTCACCGGTCAAAATCCATCTGTCACCGTTTTTATCAATGTAAACACCATCATTTGGAACTGTATCTTTGCCGTTAAAATAGCCTTGCATAACAGTATTGCCTTTAACAACAATTTCACCTGTCGCATCGGCGGGAAGCGAATTTTTGAGTTCATCCCAAATTTCAACAGTAACACCGTGAAGAGGCTTGCCAATTGATTCTTCGCGGCAATCTTTATAATTATTAACCGTGCAAACTGAAGCAACCTCAGTTAAACCGTATCCTCTGAAAAGTTTCCCTTTTCCGCCATATTTAGCTACGGTTGAATTGAATTCTTTAACGAGGCGTTCCGAAAGAAAATCACCGCCGCAGAAAACAAGACGCAAGTTTTTAAGGTGCTCCCCTACAAAGTTCTTATCTTCAAGCATTTTTTTATACATATTGGGCACACCGAGAACAAAAGTAACCTTGTGCTTCTTCATGATTTTATTTGCCTCTTCTGCCTTGAACTGTGTCATTGGCAAAAGAGTAAAACCGTGTGTAATCGGGTAATGCATAGCAACTGCAAGCCCGAAAGCGTGGAACATAGGAAGAACAACAAGCGAACACTCGGAGCCGGCTTTGTGAGGCACATCAAGGTATTCAAGTTTATCCGCAAGAGCATTAATGTTATCGCTGGAAAGCATTATTGTTTTGCTTTTACCGGTTGTTCCGCCTCCATGAAGATAAACAGCTGTTTGTGTTCCGTCATGAACATCAAAGCTATTGTTCTTTTTGCCAAGCATAAGTGCTTTGGAATAATTAATGCAGTTGCTGTAATTCTCATTGCCTTTGCTTTTAACTTTTTCAAAAACTCTAAAAGCAGTTGAAGCAGGAAATTTAATATAATCAGAATTGGAGCATATTATGCAAGGAACGCCGCTTTTATTAATAGCATCAGCATATTGCGGAGCAAGAATGTCAAGAATAAAAACAGCTTTTGAATGAGCAGTCTGCATAATTTCAAGCAGAGAGTCAGGCGATGTGAGAGGATGAACAATATTGGCAATTACACCTATTTTGTTAAGAGCATAGAACGACACAAACGCATGTACTACATTAGGCAAAAACACGGTAACAACGTCGCCGCTTTTTATTCCGATGCTGTTTATATAGGCCGATAACGCTTCAATATCAGCTATCATATCAGACATTTTAGTTTTTGTTCCAAAAGCAATTACCGCATCAAAATTACCGTTTACATCTGCGTGCTTTTTAAAATAATCGTAACATGTAATACCCATAATTACTCCTATCTGCTTTTAATCCTGATATATATTAACAGCGTTACAAAATAAAGTCAATGTAACGCCACACAAATTAATAAAAACTTAATAAATATTAATGTATATTATTAGTCAGGACTATTTCACCGCTATCGGCAAATGTCGCGATAATTCCGTTATTATCATAAGTTGCGTAAACAGGAACTTTAGCAAACATTGTTAAATTCCATTTAACATTCGGATAAATTTTGCCCAACTGATTTGTTACAATGGCAATTTCAGGTTTCAAAGTGCCAAGAAAACTGCGTGACGATGAACCGTAATAACCGTGATGACCAATTTTAAGCAAATCAATATCACCAATACTCTCAGCATACAATTCTTCAAGACCTGTCGAAGAAGTAATATCCGCTGCCAAAAAAGCTGATTTACCGTTTTTAACAAGTTTTATACCTACGCTCGATGCATTTTCACCTTTACCCACAGCTTCAGAAGGAGTTTTGCTGTTATAGAATTCAACCATAAAATCTCCGAATACAAAGCTTTCTGTTGGTAAATCAGAAATAACAGGCACGCCTTTAAGTTCAAGTGCTGAAATAACTGACTGATAGGTTTCGTCAATCTCCCATCTTTCGATTTCGTAATCTTTTGCAATTCTTTTATCGAATTCCTTAAAATAAGCTTTTCCGATTTCAATTTCGGGGTCAGAAATCAAGGATTCAAAAGAACCTATATGGTCATAATGACAATGTGTACCTATTATAAAATCAAGGTAAATTCTTCCATCTTTAACTGCGTGTTTTTTTATGTAGCTGATAACTTCGGATTCATAACCTTTATAATCGGTTTTGCGTCTGGGATTATCATTCCCCTCACCTGCATCAACAAGAAAAAAGCTTCCGTTGCTTTCAACAAGCATTGCATCTGAATTTGCAGTATTAAGAAAGTGTATTCTGTCGTCACCGGTTGAAAGGTCAAAAATCTCTTGGGTAACGCTGAAATTTTTGCAATAATTATTTGCAAGAGCAACTGTAATTATATCAAGGATAAAAATAGCTGCCATAAAAGGAACTATTATCCAAGTGGCTATTTTTTTTGCTTTTTGTTTATTCATAAATAACTCCAAAATATTTTTCATAATATCATATCACATTTTTATAAAAAATACTATACTTTTTTAAAAGTTTTATAAAAAGACTTGTATATAATTAAAAATTAATGTAATATAAATTAGATTATATACAAAATTGAATGGGGAATTTGTTTTGAACAGCAAATCAAAAGTTTTAACAACATTAAAAGAATTTTTAACAATATTTACAACGGTTTTTCCTTTTGGTTTAAGTATGGCTGTATGTGCCGGACTTAATCCTTATTTCGGTTTAATAGGTGCGATAATAGCCTCTTTAGTTCTTAAGGTTAACGGTAAGCAATCTGTTATGCCGATGTTGGCTTCTTTTTCTGTTTTCACTTTTATTCTTTCAACTTATGGTATGCCGATAGCTTGTTTATCAACATTGTTTTGCGGTGTTTTCCTAATAATAACCGCCTTTCTGGGTCCTGACTTCAGATATCTTGTTTTCAAGCCTGCAGTCACAGCAATTATGTTGGCAACAGCAATTTCAATTACAGTATTACAAACAACCAACTATTTTGGAATCGGTGCAACAGGAAACGATATTGCCCAAATGCTTGCTTCTTATACTTCACTTGGCTTTCATCCGAACTGGCGTTCAGTTCTTTACGGCACAATTGTTTTAGTATTAATGATAACATATCCCAAGAAATTTAAGAAACTTGAAAACACTGTCCGTGCACCGTTTGTTGCAATTATTTTTACTGTTTTGCTGAATATTGCTCTTAATCCCGAAGCTTCACAAAGTGCAATTGCAGAAATAGATAATTATAATTTTACGATTTCTCAAATTTTTTTAAGAATCAGAGATTTTGAATTCAACCTGGCAAATATCGGCACATCATTTATATATGGTATCGCACTATATATTCCGGCAGTGTATTCTCTTTTTAACGCTGAAAGCAAAAATGAAGATTATTTAATATCAGGAGTTATGAATATAGGTGCTTCTTTTGCAAGCGTTTTTGTTTCAGGCAAAACAAGAAATAAAAACGATTTAAGCTTTGCCGGTATTATTTCAGCAATAATGATTGTAGCTGTTTCGCTTATATTTAAAGATTTAATTGTAAGAATACCGTTTTCAACATGTGCAGTAATTTTAATTGTAAGCGCGTGGCAAAGCGTTAGATGGAACTTCTTTAAATCTATTTTTAACGATGTTGCATCAATCGCTTGCTTTTTAACAACTCTTGCATTTTCTCTTTTATTCGGAATTACAGGAGGAATTCTTTTCGGTGCAGCATTTTCTTGCTTTTGCAAATTATTACCGGGAATCTCGAAAATCAATAATGTAATAGAATAAATAAACAAACAAGCTGTCTTGGAAAAAGACAGCTTGTTTGTTTATTTAAACATATTTCCGCCTTTGCAATCTATTGCAACAACAACGGGAAAATCTTTGATTTCAAGCCTTTTAACGCTTTCGCAACCTAAGTCAAAAAATGCAATTTCTTCGCAACTCACTATGCTTTGAGCACACAGTGCTCCGGCTCCGCCGATTGCGCAAAAATAAACTGCATTATTGCGCACAATAGCGTCACAAACAGCCTCATTCCTTTGGCCTTTGCCTATCATCGCCGTAAGACCTAAATCCAATAATTTGGGCGAATACGGGTCCATCCTGCAGGAAGTTGTGGGTCCGCAGCTGCCGATAACAGAACCGGGTTTGGTAGGAGTTGGGCCGGCAAAATAAATGCAGGACCCTTTAATATCAAACGGCAAATCACAACCGCTGTCAAGCAACTCAAAAATACGCTTGTGCGCTGCGTCTCTTGACGTATAAACAATACCGCTTAAATTCACCAAATCACCGGCAGTAAGCTTTTGAGCATATTCAGGGATTTCGTTTATGTTAATATTATACTCCGCCATTATTCAGCCTCTGATTCAATTATAATAGTGTTAAGAGTTTCAATTAAAGCATCAACTCTGTTTTTGAGAGCCACCGAAGATGAATCATAATTCACGCTTGCAGTTTTAAATGCATTATACAAATCAGAAATTTCTTCAGCAGCTTTTCTTACGGTATCATTAGCTTTTGCGGTTAATGCATCAGCTTCCTCTTTTGCTTTTGCAACCAGTTTTTCTGTTTCATTAAGCTTTGTGCATCCTGATTCAATTACAGCAACCTTTTCTTCTATTGCCGCAAATTTCAAATCATAAATCTTGATTTTTTCATCATAATCGTTTTTACATTTTTCAACTGTTTCTTCATGCTCTTCAATTAAAGCTTGTTTTGAACGCTTTAATTCCTCAATTTCACTTTTGAGGATTTCTATCTCAGAATTTTTCCCTTCAACACTCTCAAGCAGTGAGCTTAATTTTTCTTCATTATCTTCTTTTTGTCCGAGCTGCTCTTTAAGACTAACAATTTCAGCCTGAAGCCCTTCAATATAGTTTAAAACTCCGTCTTTTTTGAAGCCGCCAACGAATGATTTTTTTAACACTTGCTTTGAAGCCATATCTTTTTCTTCCTTTCAATCAAACAACACAATAGAAGTTACGTTTTCAGCAACAGTTCCACACTCATAATTATAATAAACTAAAAGCTTATTATTTTCGCCTGAAATAAAAGCAACTCTGCCGTCTTTTAGACAGACAAAACTTGTTGGCAGAACGTTTTCACCAATCAATGTTTCCGTACCTTGATTTAAAAAATAATAGTCAGCAACATCTGAATTATTAAGAGTTTTACTGTTTTTAATTGCAATTATACTGTCACCGTAAACAGAAAAAGCCGAAGCTGCATTTGAAAGTTTAACACTTTCAGTACCGTCAAATTCAAAAATATCGCCCGTCTTTTTGCCTACATCTTCTTTCATATATATAACAGAGCTGTTAAGGATTCTGTAATTACTTACATTCGTTGAAACAGAGATCTCTTTTTCCGGCAACAATTTTTCATTAAAATTAAAGCAATAGACCGTGCTAGTTGAACCGAAATTATCATCCTTTACAAAAGCAAAAAGCCTTTCCCCATCCTGTGAAAAAGAAAATAAAGTTGACTCTTTTTCAAACGAATCAATAGGATGAACGACACTTTCGGTTTCACCTGAAACAGCCAGACAAATTCCGTTTGAATAAACATTATCGTCAATAACTGACCATGCATATTTAATAACACTATCAAGATTATTTCTCAACGAAGCGGTTACAAGAGTTGACATATCAATATCAGCTGTTGTTAAAACAATGTTGTCATAAACAATTTTAGGAGTACCATTTTCAGAAACTGAATAAACTCGTGACGGGTCTAATTTTTCGGCAAGTTTATAAATCCTATCATTACTAAATGAATAAGCTGTATAAACTGGGGCGTTAAAGCCCTTTTCTGCAACAGCAGTATTGAGTGCTAATCTTATTTCATCACGAATAAGTTTGTCCTGATATTTTAAATAATCCTCATTATACCCTGCTGATACGCCCATTTCAGATTCATAATCTTCACGGTTAGGTTTTACAATTTCTTTATCACTTTCAACATAATTATCTGAAATAACATAGCTCCAAGAAACCGTATTATCCGGCGACGAGTAATAATAAAGATTTCCGTCCTGCTTATAACGGTCATAGTCAACAAAATAAGTGCTGTCACAAATATTTTTTTCACCTTCGGCAGAAATCAAGAACAAGTCTGTCAAACTATCGTTATGGTTTTGTGAAGTTTCAAACAAAATATGAGGTTTATCACAATTATTATAAGAATAGATTGATTTAATGTTCGAATATAAAGGACCTTCGGTAACTCCGTCAGAGCATTTATAAAGCGAAAGAGAGTCTGCGTGATATTTTGTGTAATAAAACTCGTTTAAATCCTTCAGCGGATAAATATTATCAAGATTCAAATCAAAACAAGTTTGCGTTTTGTTCTCAAGGTCACAAATATAACCCTCAAAAGCATCATGAGTTTTATTATATTTAAGATAATAAGCTTTACCGTCAATTATACTGTAATTATCCCTCACAGCATAATCAATGATAGCAGGCTTTGAAATTTCACTTCCCTTAACCTGAACATAACACAAATCATACAAATTATCGGTATGCGAAGACTCCAATGTATAAAATACGCGCTTATTAGCTTTATCAGATGTAAAATTAGAAGCACTTTTTTCAGTTATTTCAACGCTGTAACTGTCAATTCTTATAACTGTGGCTGAATCCGTATTATATACAATTATACTATTATTTTCAGTGTTGGATTTACTCAACAACAAAGACACCACAATAACCGTTAAAATTACAATAATGAAAATAATAGAAATAATCAGAACTTTTTTTGAATTACCATAAGATTTTTTGTTACCGTTAATTTCCAATTAAAGCACTCCTTGAAATTCGGAAACAGGCGGTTGCCCTTAAGAGCAGCCGCCGTGTCAGTCGTTTTATTTAAGCGAAATTGCCTTCTTAGCCTTTTCAACTATATTTTGTGCATCAAGTCCATAAATATGAAGAAGTTCTACTGCAGGGCCTGATTTACCGAATTTATCATTAACGCCAAGCTTAACAACCGGAACTGCTTTGCCGTTTTCACAAACCGCTTCAGAAACTGCTCCGCCAAGACCTCCGATTACGCTGTGCTCTTCAGCTGTAACAATTGCACCGGTTTTAGCTGCCGAGGTAAGAATAGTATCAGCATCAAGAGGCTTAATTGTATGAACATTAATAATTTCAGCTGAAATGCCTTCAGCTTCAAGAAGCTTAGCAGCTTCAATAGCCTCATTAACCATAAGTCCTGTTGCACAAATTGTTACATCCTTGCCCTCTTTAAGAACAACAGCCTTGCCCCATTCGAACTTGTAGCTTTCATCAAAAATCCTGGGAACAGCAAGTCTGCCGAATCTCATATAAACAGGTCCTACATATTCAGCCGCTGCAAGAACAGCCGCTCTTGCTTCAATATCATCAGCAGGATTAATAATTGTCATTCCGGGAATTGCACGCATAAGAGCAATATCTTCGCAGCATTGATGGCTGGCACCGTCTTCACCAACAGAAATACCTGCATGAGTTGCACCGATTTTAACATTAAGGTTGGGGTAAGCAATTGAGTTTCTTACCTGTTCATATGCTCTGCCTGCAGCAAACATAGCAAATGTGCTGGCAAAAACAATATGACCGGTAGAAGCAAGTCCCGCAGCAACACCCATCATATTAGATTCAGCAATACCTGAATCAAAAAATCTTTCGGGATAAGCTTTTTTAAACATACCTGTTTTTGTTGCTGCCGCAAGGTCAGCATCAAGAACAATAACCTTATCATTTATTCCGCCAAGCTCAACAAGAGCTTTACCGTAAGCATCGCGAGTTGCGGTTTTAATTACATCTGCCATTATCATTCACCTGACCTTTCTTATGCTTCAAGCTCAGCAAGAGCCTGCTTAAGCTCACTCATAGCCTGTTCGTACTGCTCAGCATTGGGAGCTGTTCCGTGCCATGAAACCTGATCTTCCATAAACGAAACGCCTTTACCCTTTACGCTGTTAGCGATAATAACCGAAGGTTTACCTTTAAATTCAGCGGCAGCGTTAAAAGCAGCGTCAATCTCATCAAAGCTGTGCGCACAAATTTCAATAACATTCCAACCGAATGCTTTGAATTTTTCTGAAATAGGATAAGGAGAGTTAACCTCAGAAATTTTACCGTCAATCTGAAGTCCGTTATTATCAACAACTGCAACAAGGTTATCAAGGCCCTTAGCCGATGCAAACATAGCAGCTTCCCAAACCTGGCCTTCCTGAATCTCGCCGTCACCGAGAACCGTAAACACTCTGAAGTTCTTATTAGCAAGCTTTGCGCCCAAAGCCATACCGCAAGCAGTTGAAATACCCTGGCCTAATGAGCCTGTGCACATATCAACACCTGGAGTATACTGGATGCTGGGATGGCCCTGAAGGTTTGAATCGCTCTTTCTGAGAGTTTTAATCCATTCTTCGGGGAAAAATCCTTTGAGTGCAAGAACGGAATAAAGAGCGGGAGCAGCGTGTCCTTTTGAAAGTACAAATCTGTCTCTGTCTTCCATTTTAGGATTCTGAGGGTCAACATTCATATGATTGAAATAGAGATATGTCACTATATCAACACAAGAAAGGCTACCGCCGGGATGACCTGATTTTGCATTAAACACGCCATCAATAATACCCATACGAGCTTTGCAGGCTTTGATTTTCAACTGTTTTCTGATAACTGCATCCATTGCAGCCACCTCCTATTAATAATTTGCATAAATATATTCAAGAAAATCAGCAACAGCACCCGAATTACAGTGGCAGGCAACATATTGCGAAACTTCCTTTAACCCTCTTGGAGCTTGACCGCAGCAAGCGGAAACACCAACGGTTTTAAGCATATCATAATCATTAAAATAATCACCGATTGCACCGGTATGCGTTTTATCAATGCCAAGAATTTCTGCAAGTTTAAGAACAGCATTCCCCTTATGAGTGTCTGCTGCAAGAATTTCAAAGCTAGCAACCGAAGATGACATAAGAGTTAAATCAGGTGAATTCATAGATTCAAAATGCTTTTTAACTTTTTTAATATGATACGGTAAACCGGAAAAGATAACTTTTCCCCAATTCTCTTTGGGAACCTCATCAATATTCTTAATGCATTTATGTTTAAGCTTATCGTAAGAAACAAAAAATTTACCGAACCAACCGGTTCCCGTAACATAAATAATGTCTTTTGCTACAACCAAAACATCAACAAGCGGAAACTTTTTTGCCGCTTGGACAGCAAGCTCAACCGCATTGAGATTCATTGAACTGAAATATATCATTTCATTTTTTTCAAAATCATAAATACCTGCTCCGTTTATCACAACAGCAGGAGTGCCTGCAATTGGCAGATTTTTAAAATGCTTTTCCATTGATTGTGGGGTTCTGCCGGAGGCAAGAGTAAAATGTCCGCCATCATTAACAAATTTTTCGATAGCCTCCTTATTTTTAGGCGGAAGCTTTCTGAATTTATTATTTAACGTTCCGTCAATATCGGACACAATCAACCAATCCGAATATGACTTTTTATTATTCATATTACTAATCTCCCAAGAAAATCGGTAAAATATTCAGGCAACGGAGCTTCAATGTGAATTTTTTTGCCCGTTTTAGGATGAACAAATCCAAGGATGCCAGCGTGTAAGCACTGACCGTTAAGGCTTTTAACTCCATTTTTAGGACCGTAAAGAGGATCGCCTGCAACAGGATGCCCCATATAAGCCATATGAACTCTTATCTGGTGAGTTCTTCCCGTTTCAAGTCTCAATTTAACAAAGGAAAAATCCCTGTATTCTTTAAGAACCTCATAATTAGTTGCCGCATTTTTGCTGTTACGGTCAGTAACGCACATTTTTTTGCGGTCATTCGGATTCCTGCCTATTGGTGCATCAATCCTTCCGACAGATTCCTTCAGATGGCCGTGAATAACCGCTCTGTATTCTCTTTCCAATGAATGAGCTTTTATCTGTTCAGAGAGTGAAATATGAGCCATATCTGTCTTTGCTACAAGCAAAAGTCCGCTTGTATCTTTATCAATACGGTGAACAATACCGGGCCTTATAACTCCATTAATACCTGAAAGTTTGCCTTTACAGTGCCATAGCAAAGCATTGACAAGAGTTGAAGAATAATTGCCCGGCGCAGGATGAACAACCATTCCTCTGGGTTTATTGACAACAAGAAGCTCGTTGTCTTCATACATAATTTCAAGAGGAATATTTTCAGCTTCAAGCGAAAGCTCTTTAGGTTCGGGAACAATAAACTCAACCGTATCCCCTGTTTTGGGTTTAAAACTTTTGCTTACGGTTTTGCCGTTACACTTAACAGCTTCGGTATCAAAAAGATTTTGAATAAATGAACGTGAATAACCGTCAAGACAAAGAGAAATCAATTTATCAAGCCTGACAGAAGCATCTGAATCATCTACGGTAAAAACTACAGGCTCATTATACTCAACAGTAAGCGCTTCAATCATTTCTTTCACCTTTTTTTGTAGTTTTTACAATTTCATAAATCTCATAACCAACGAGCAAAAATACGCCAACAGTTATGCAACAATCGGCAAAATTAAAAACTGCAAAATTCACAAAGAGAGGTTCAATAAAATCAACAACAAAACCATAATGAATTCTATCAATTAAATTACCCAAGCCGCCAGAAACAATCAAAAGCAAACAAATGTTAGGAAAAAGAGGTTCTATCTTTCTTGTAAACAAAACAACAAAACACGCAATTATTATTCCTGCGGTAAAAACGGATAACATAGTAGTGTTATTTGAAAAAGAACTGAATGCGGCTCCGGTATTCTCAACATATCTGAATTGAAAAAGCCCGAACAGAATCTCAACCGGACCGTTAACCTTAACCGTTGATAAAACAGCATATTTGGTTAACTGATCAATAACCGTTAAAACAGCAACAATCAAAAGAGACAAAGCCTGAAACATAGAAACCTCTCAATAAAATTATTCGTCAAATAAAGAATCGAAGAGTGAAGTTATATCTTCATCATCGTCAGAAGAATCATCTGTTACTGAATCAAGGTCAACTTTAAAGCCCTCAAATTCATCGTCTTCAAGAAGAGAAGGAATAAGAGCATCGAGGCTTGAAATATCGGGAGCTTCAATGCTTTCAATTGAACCGAAAAGATCTTCTTCCTCTGCTTCTGATTCGGGAATTTCCAAAACAATTTCGTCATCAACTTCTGTTTCGGGTTCCTCTTCGATTATTAACGCATCGGGAATCTCTTCAACCTCAGGAATATCTGAAATTGCAGGTTCTTCATCATCAAAGTCAAGTTCAATTACTTCAGGAGCTTCCTCTTTTTCGGCTGTTTCTTCAACCTCAGGAATTTCCTGAACCTCAGAAATCTCTTCGTTTTCAACAATAACAGGAATTACCTGTTCTTCAACAAGATCATCAGAAACGTTCTCCTCTTGAACCGCTTCTTTCGCAACAAAAGGAGGGGCTGTTACAGAATTTAAAAGATCATCTGAAAAATCATCAACAAGTTTTAATTCAGAATTGCAAAGTGCAGCAACAGCTTCTTTGAACTTCTGAGTTTCATTTTTAATTCTGTCAAGCTCAACAGAATAATACTCATATGTTGACTTGCTGTTGCCGATAATTGCCTGACCTTTTCTTTCGGCTTCTTTAACAATTTCAGCAGCCTTTTTCTGGGCGGCAACAATAGCCTGTTCAGTTTCGGTCTGAGCTCTGGCTGTTAAAGACGAAACCGCTGTTCTTGCGTTATCAACAATTTCTTTTGCTTTCTCTTTAGCATCTTCAATTATCTGATTTGACTGTCTGTTAGCACCGTCAACAATAATCTTTGATCTTGTTTCTGCATCTTCAAGCTTATCTTTAGCCGTGATATTGGCATTTTTTGTAATAGTTTCAGCCATTCTGTGAGCATCAAGAAGAGCAAGCTTTATGGCTTCTTCATCATTACGGTAGCTTTCAATTTTATCGGCAAGAATGCTAATTTTTTTGATAAGCTGTTCATTTTCTTCAAGTGACTGCTGATATGATTTTGCAACAGTAGTTAAAAAAGCATCTACATCTTCAGAGCTGTAAGCACCTTTGCTTACAGGCGTAAATTTAGCATTTAAAATCTGTTCAACGTTTAACATAATTAAACCAATCCTCTCTCACATAAAAAAATTATTCACCCTGTGAAGTAATTTCATCAAGAAGTTCACCTGTTACGGGAACGTTATACGGTGTAATAATATATGCTCTGCCTGCAACTTTCTTGAAATCGCCGTGATTAGCATATGCAACGCCGTAAAGGAAGTCAATAATTCTCTGTGAAACATCATTGGGGCAAGTTTCAAGATTAAGAATAACAATTCTTTTATCATTGAGAATATCAGCAACTTCGCCAACTTCTTCAAACCTGTCAATTTTTTGAAAAACAACATGAGGCTTAGGATTGCCTGAAGCAGGCTTTGAGTTAATGTTTACAACATTTGAAGGTGCAGCTTTCTGAGCTGCCTTTTCAGTTCTTGCGTGAGCTGTTGTATGATGCTGAGGAGCAGCTGCAGGTGTGGGCGCAAAATCGAAATCGTCTTCGAATTCCGCTTCCGGTGCATCAATGTAATCATCATCTGTGCCGTTAATAAATTTTTGAAGTTTGTCTTTGAATCCCATAATATATTCCTCCTAATTATCTGTAAATCCTTGCACCAAATATCGCAGAACCGACTCTGACAAGATTGGCACCTTCAAGAATAGCTTGTTTGTAGTCGCCTGACATTCCCATTGAGAGAACATTCATATGTATATTATCTATTTTTTTATCAGCAATGTCAATAAATATGCGGTGCATATTTGAAAAAATAACCCTTAATTCATCATCTTTTTCACAAATCGGTGCAACACACATCAATCCGTTAACTGTCAAGCCCTCAATTTCAGCAATTTGGCAGGCTTTTTCAAACACTTCATCGGTGGAAAAACCGAATTTGCTGTCTTCATTACCGACATTTACTTCAAGCAAAACCTTTGTATTTACTCCTGCTTCAAGTGAACGTTTGCCGATTTCACAAGCGATGTTAACGCTGTCAACTGACTGGATTGTATCAACTTTGCCAACAATTTTTTTAACTTTATTTGATTGAAGATGTCCTATAAGATGAGCTGAACAAGAATCAAGCTTAAGCTCATTTTCTTTTAGCAAAAATTCCTGAACCTTATTTTCGCCGATAAGGTTAACGCCGCAATCAATTGCATAATTAATAAATTTAGACTCAACCGTTTTTGTTACAGCCATCAATTTAATATCTTCAGGTTTTCTGCCGGATAACAAAGCTGCGTTTGAAATATCTTCATTGATATATTTCAAGTTTTCTTTAATAGCATCAAAACGCTCTTTATCCGATAACCATTCCATTTTTTAAATCCTTTCCCGAAATAATAACTTCGTCATATAATTTCAAATGAGAATAAGGTAATTTAACTTCATCATCATCTGCAGCAACAACAAAATCACTGCCGGTATAAAGAACATTAAGACTTCGGAAATTCACGATGTTAGCTCTTCTGATAAATACTCCGGCATTTCCTTCTTCATCAAAACGTATAGCATCTTTAGGAATTTTCAGTCCGGTATATTCTTTAACGATTACCTTGCCTTCAACTTTTCGGAGCGAAACAAGGCTGTCATTCATAATATTGCAAGAAAAAACAACAAGAGTTTTACTGTCACTGACAGCTTTTATTGAATAAACTTTAGTTTTCACGACGCTTGAAGACGAATCACCAAGAACAAGATTGACGGTTTTACCTTTTTTAAATCCCGTTGTATCAGCAGCATCAAGAACGGTGGCAACATACCAATTATATCCGCTTATAATTTTTCCGATTGAATTTGAAGGAACTTCGGCTTTTTCGCTTTCAAAAGCTTTTTGAAGAATTTCGGGTGTAAGCTCATCAATATCGGCAACAGTTAAAACGTTTTCATAACCGTCCGCTCTGCCTACATAATAACCCGATATTTCTGACGGAATGATTTTAGCAGGCGAACTGGCAGAATTGAGAGAAGCAATTTTACTTGAGATTTCCGAAATTTCTGCAGAACAATCAACTGTTTGACCCAAAGAAATCTGTTTTCTTGAAATTTTTTCAGCAAAGCTGAGTTTAAGCTCAGAAATGTCCGAAAAATCGTTGCTGTAAACACAATTGAGAATACTGTTAAAATCGGAATCAATTTCGTTATTAAGCTTATCAAGATCTATATTGGCAAGTTTAAGCTGACTGTCAATCTTTTTATAAACATCAAGCTTTTTATTAAGTTGTTGAAGTTCAATAAAATTATTTGCAGTTTCTTCAGATGTAAAAACTGCGGCAATCGGGCTGCCTTTGCTGACTCTTTCAGCGTTATCAGCTATCTGAACAGTAACGCCCGGGGTATCGGAAGTGAGAAGAATTTCATCTTTAATAACATACATCTGAGCATCTACCGATTCAAGAACCGTTTCTTCATAAACAGTTCTTGTTGCATAAGAACGGCCGCTCAAAACAAATATTTCTGCAACGAAAAAAGCAACAATAATTACCGCAGCTGATGCTGCAAGAACCTTCAAAAGCCTTTCTCTTGAATTCAAATTCTCACTCCCCCTTAATTAAATTAAGAGCATCAGCAAATAATGCATCAAAACTCTCATAATCATCAATATATAAAAATTTAATTCGTTCGTCGCGTCTGAACCAGATTAACTGACGTTTTGCGTAACGTCTTGTTTGCATCTTAAGGTTTTCAACGCAGTCTTCAAGTGTCTTTTCTCCGCTAAAATAGGGATAAAGCTCTTTATGCCCGATTGCCTGACGGGCGGTCCTGCCTAGATCAGAATTATAAGATTTTTCTACTTCTTCAATCAATCCGTTTTGTATCATAATATCAACACGCTTATTTATGCGGTCATAAAGATACTGACGGTTTCGGGCATCAAGACAAATAGCGGTCAAATCAAAATCAGCGGAATTCTGACGTGAAAGCTCATTTTGCATAGTAATCGTTTTGCCTGTAGTTTTATAAATCTCAAGAGCTCTTATAACTCTTCCAACATTATTGGCATGAAGCTTAGAGGCAGCCTGAGGGTCAATCAACGCAAGCTCATCAAGCAAAACCTGAGGGCCTTCAGTTTCAGCTCGCTTTTTAAGCATTTCTCTGTATTCAAAGTCAGTTTCTTCAGGCAAAAATTCAATATTATCAACCAAAGAACTATAATATAAACCTGTACCGCCTACCAGAACAGCAGTTTTATTTCTCGAATGGATATCATTGATTACAACTTTGGCATCTTCACAGTATTTGGCAACACTGTAAATTTCACAAGGGTCAACAAAATCTATAAGATGATGTTTAATACCATTCATTTCTTCCGCTGTAGGCTTTGCTGTTGCAATATCCATACCTTTATAAATCTGCATTGAGTCACAAGAAACTACCTCACCGTTAAGTGCCTCGCACACGCTAACACCTAAGGAAGTTTTGCCCGAAGCGGTCGGACCTACTATAGCAATTAAAGGGATTTTAGACTCTGCCAAAATTCTTTTCCAACTCTCTTTGTGTCATTTCAATCAATACCGGTCTGCCGTGAGGGCAGTAACGGATATCAGGCATTGAAAGAAGCTGTTTTGCAAAGCGCTCCATTTCCAGCCTTGAAGTAAAATTGCCCGCTTTTATTGCACTTCTGCAAGCAACGGAATGAAAAATCCAATCCATTTTTTCAAAGCTGACATCTTGTTTATTATCAACAAAGCGGCCCGCAATTTCACAAATCACTTCTTCAACGTCATCTGGCGAAAGCTCCATCGGGCATTCTCTGACAATTACACATCCGTTGCCGAAATCTTCAACTTCAAACCCCGATTCATTGATAAGGTCAAGGTTTTCAATTGTAGCGGCATATTCTTCTTTTGAAAGAGTAACAGTTACGGGAATCATCAAAAGCTGTGGAGTTCTGTCACCTGATTCAGCTTTCAGTTTTTCATAAATAATTCTTTCGTGGGCGGCATGCTTATCAATAACAACAAGCTTTGAACCGTACTCACAAAGAATATAGGTTTTAAATGCTTCACCGAGAAGACGGAATTCTTCTTCTTTGAAATTTTCGGTTGAAATCTCAACCGAAGGCTCAACAAGAGTTTCATTCACAATTGCAGTTTCCACCGACTTTTCATTCTTCGGCTGTGAAGGTGAATTAAGAAGAATATCCTCAGTTTCTCGTATTTCATTTTTAGAAGCAACCTTTTCCGGCGATTTAAATACTGAAACAGGTTTTATATCATTAACAATTATATTTGGTTTGTTTTCCGTAATTTCAATTGCTTGAGCAACAGGCTTCTTTACTTCGTTTTTTGTGACAACCTGAGACTCTTTAGGTATATGCTGCCAGAAATCAGCAACAGGCTGAGGTTTTGAAACCATTCTGAATTGCTCGGCAGGTTTTTCGGGAGCTTTGTAATAATCCGTCACTTCTTTTATCTGTTTGCGCGTATCGCCTGCAGCAAGAGCGTTTTTACAAGCATAATAAACAGAATTAAAGATTAGCTTTTCATCAGAAAATCTGACTTCTGTTTTAGCCGGATGAACGTTAACATCAACAAGCGAGGGATTCAAAATTATATTTAAAACGCATGACGGAAATTTTCCGACCATTATTGAATTCTTATAAGCTTCACTGACTGCGGCAGAACCTGTCCCTGTTTTTATCAGTCTGTTATTTATAAAGAAAAATTGCATATTACGGTTAGGTCTTGCGGCGGTGGGCTTAGAAACAAAACCATTAACCGAAATACCGTTTCCGTCATACCCGGCAGATATTAAATCAGCCGCAAAATCTTTACCGAAAATTTCTCTGATACAAGTAAGCAAATCGCCGTTACCGCTTGTAATAAGAACTTGCTTGCCGTCACGGATAAATCTGAACGAAACCTCGGGATGCGAAAGAGCAATTCTGTCTACAACAGCTGCAACCGCATTGGCTTCAGTAACATCTTTTTTCAAAAATTTCATTCTTGCCGGAGTTTTATAAAACAAATCCCTGACAATAATTGTTGTGCCTTTTGGGCAGCCTGCATCATCGCAAAGAAGCTCTTCACCACTTTCGATAATATATCGAGTGCCGATTGCATCATCCTGTGCGGCAGTCATAACCTCAACCCTTGCAACGGCACAAACGCTGGCAAGAGCCTCGCCTCTGAAGCCAAGAGTAAGAATGGAATCGAGGTCATCGGCTGTTGAGATTTTACTTGTTGCGTGGCTGACAAAAGCATTTCTGATATCCTCGCGAGCAATTCCGCAACCGTTATCAGTTATTCTTATATAGGAAATACCGCCGTTTTTAATTTCAAGCGTTACAGTATCGGCACCGGCATCAATTGAATTTTCAAGGAGCTCCTTAACAACCGAAGCAGGGCGTTCAACAACCTCACCTGCCGCAATAAGCTCGGCAAGCTGCTTTGAAAGAACCTGAATTTTCGGCATAACAAGACCTCCTTATAAATTATTCTTTAGCCTGTTTGGATAAATCATAAAGTATACCCATCGCTTCAATGGGAGTCAATGTATTAACATCAAGATTTTTAAGTTTTTCAACAATATCATTTGCGTTGGAGTTGCCGAAAGAAATCTGCATCTCTTCCTGAACATCGTTATTTTTAGGAACATAGGGCACAAAGCCATCGTTTTCAAGGTCTTTGAGAACAACCTTTGCTCTTTCAACAACAGCATTCGGAACACCTGCGAGCTTTGCAACCTCGATACCATAGCTGCCATCGGCACAGCCGGCAACAATGCGGCGAAGGAAGGTTATATCGTCTCCCCTCTTCTTAACCGCAATGTTATAGTTTTTAACACCGTCAACAGTTGTTTCCAGGTCGGTAAGCTCGTGATAATGAGTTGCGAAAAGAGTTTTTGCACCAAGTTTGCGTTTGTCGGCTGAATATTCAAGAACGGCTCGTGCTATACTCATGCCGTCAAAGGTTGAAGTTCCTCTGCCTATTTCATCAAATATGATAAGGCTGTTTGAAGTTGCATTTTTAAGAATGTCAGCAACCTCATTCATTTCAACCATAAATGTTGATGAGCCCGAAGAAAGATCATCCGATGCACCGATACGGGTAAATATACCGTCAACAATGCAAAGCTCAGCCGATGAAGCAGGCACAAAGCTGCCCGCCTGTGCCATAAGGCAAATAAGCGCAACCTGACGCATATAAGTTGATTTACCTGCCATATTCGGGCCAGTAATAATAGCACAACGGTTATCATTGCAGTCAAGCTTAGTGTCGTTAGGAACAAACGGAGAATCAATCATTTTTTCAACAACAGGATGCCTTCCATTTGTTATATCAATTACGCTGCCTGCATTGATTGACGGACAGCAATAATTATTTTCCGCCGCAACACGTGCAAATGAACACAGAACATCAAGAGCTGCAACTGCGGAAGCGGTCTTTTGAATTTCATAAAGCCTTTCAGCGGTTTTCTTTCTGACTGAATCAAATATTTCATATTCAAGGCGAACTATCCTTTCCTGCGCACCGAGAACCTTTGATTCAAGCTCTTTGAGTTCCTGAGTTATATATCTTTCGCAATTTGCGAGAGTCTGTTTTCTTATGTATTCATCGGGAACAAGCTCTTTAAATGAATTTGAAACTTCGATATAATAACCGAAAACACGGTTATAACCGATTTTAAGCTTTTTAATCCCTGTTTTTTCTTGTTCTCTTATCTGTATATCTGCGATATACCCTTTGCCGTTGGCAACAATATCACGCAATTCATCAAGCTCGGCGTTAAAGCCGTCTTTAATCATTCCGCCTTCACGAACAGAGAACGGAGGCTCTTCTGCAATTGAATTTTCAATTAAAGATACCGTTTCTTCAAGCGAATAAATATCACCGTTGAGCTCGGTAAGAAGCGCACTTTCAGTTGAAGCAAGATAATCTTTAATTTGAGGCAAACGGGCAAGTGTTGAAGATAACCCTTTAAGCTCCCTTGCGTTGGCGGTCGAATAAGCGATTCTTGTTATAAGACGCTCCATATCCTGACAGCCCGTAAGAGATGTTGTTATATCATCTCTTAAAATCGGCTTTTCAACAAGCTCTGTAACAGCGTTATGGCGTTTGCTTATACCTGCAACGCTTATTAAAGGTTGTTCAAGCCATGAGCGAAGCTTACGCTTACCCATTGATGTTTTGGTTTTATCCATAACCCAAAGAAGTGATCCTCTTTTTTCGCGGTTACGCATAGTCTCAATAATTTCAAGATTACGCATAGCCGAAACATCCAGGCGCATAAAACTGCTTTCACCGTAAAAATCAATTGTTTTGATATTATCAAGCTCAGATTTCTGAACGCTTTTAAGATAATCCATGCAAGCTGCAAGAGCACAAACAGCCGCAGGCGCATTTTCAAGCGAAAGTTCAGATAATGAAGAAACGCCGAAATGCTTTATAAGCGTTGCGGAAGCTTTTGAAAGGTCAAAGCAATCATCGTCAAGCAAATCACATGAGGACTGAAGACGTGATTTTATAAAATCAGTCACCTGTGTTGCTTTGAGAACTTCAGAATTAATAATAATTTCACTTGGCATAAATCTGCCGAGTTCATTGATAACATGACGCTGAAAAATTTTGCTTTCAAACTGTGTTACATGAACGCTGCCTGTGGAAATATCAGCAAAACATAAACCGACAGAATCCGAAACACAGCAAATGCCTGCAAGGAAATTATTTTTACCTTCGTCAAGCATTGTGCTTTCAATAACTGTTCCCGGAGTTAAAACTCTTGTTACATCACGCTTAACAATGCCTTTGGCAAGCGCAGGGTCTTCAAGCTGCTCACAAATGGCAACTTTATATCCTCTTGCAACAAGACGGGCAATATATGAATCAGCCGAATGAAACGGAACACCGCACATTGGCGCTCTTTCTTCCTGGCCGCAGTCTCTGCCGGTAAGAACAAGTTCAAGCTCAGCGGATGCTTTTTTTGCTTCGACAAAGAACATTTCATAAAAACCGCCCAGACGGAACATGAGAATTGTATCGGGATAATTCTTTTTTATCTCGAAATATTGTTTCATCATCGGGGTAAGCTCTGCCATTGATAAACCATACCTTTCAAAAAATCCCAAGCCGCTCAGATTAACTCCAAGCGGCTCTGAAACCGCTTTAATACTTAGCTATTAGTGGCAACCGCTGCATGATGAGCATTCGCCGCCGCAGTCATGCTGCTCGGTCTGAGGCTCACAGGTTGCGGGGTCTTCACCCTGAAGGCAAAGAGCAAAAATGCTTGTGATATAGTTCATAAGCTTATCAATTTCAGCTCTTGCTGCTTCATAAGCCTGCATATTGGGGTTAGCCATAATCTGAGTGTAGATTTCACCGAACTCCTTATCATAAGCCTGAAGCTTCTGTTCATTTTTATCTTCCTTTGTTGCTTCATGCTGGAATGACATCTGAACAAGCTGAATTCTTGCGATAAGCTCGTTGAGAGCTGTATCTTCTTCGTTAGCTTTCTGTGCTTCCATAAGCTTGATGTAGCGTTCATCCTGCTGAAGGAGAGCGCCGAGTTCTCTTGCTTTTGCAATTACGTCCATTTTTGTTTCTCCTAACATAAAATAATTTATAACTTAATACGCTTGGAACGTTCGTATTAACTGATTAATCGGCAAGTTCGCCTCTGAGAATCCAGGTAAGAGATTCGGTTACAGTAACATTTCTGAAGCTGCCTATTACCGCTTCATCCGCCGGGAATTCTATCATTATATTGCCCTGTGTTCTGCCTTCAATCATTCCGTTTTTGGCAACGCTTTCGCAAAGAACGCGGTAAGTTTTGCCAAGCATTGATGCAGTTCTCTGAGCGGCCACTTTTTCCTGAGCATCAAGCAGTTCCTTGAACCATCTGCCTTTTTCTTCTCTGGAAACAGGATCGGGCATCAAAGCTGCTTTTGTACCCTCTCTGGGTGAGAAAATAAAAGTAAACATTGATGTAAAACCGGCCTGCTCAACAAGGGTTACGGTTTCGCGGAATTCATCATAAGTTTCACCCGGAAAACCGACAATAACATCGCTTGTTACCGAAAGATCGGGCATAACTTTATAAGCATAATTGAGAAGGTCAAGGTATTTCTCTCTTGTATATCTTCTGTTCATCGCATCAAGAACTCTGTTGCTGCCGCTCTGGAACGGAAGGTGAAGATGCTTTGCAACCTTTTCACATTCAGCCATTGTATCGAGAAGTTCATAGGTGCAGTCTTTTGGGTGAGACGTCATAAATCGGATTATAAAATCGCCTTCAATTGCGTTAAGTTCACGCAAAAGCGAAGAAAAATTATAACCGTAATCGGGATATTTGCCATATGAGTTGACATTTTGGCCGAGAAGAGTAATTTCTTTATATCCTTGAGCAATAAGTTCCTTTGCTTCAGCGATAATAAGCTGAGGATCACGGCTGCGTTCACGGCCTCTGACATACGGAACAATGCAATAGGTGCAGAAATTATTACAACCGTAGATTATGGGAATCCAGGCTTTGAAATTACTGTCGCGCCTTACAGGAAGCTCTTCAACAATAACGCCGTCAACATCGGGTTTTTCGTAAATCTTTTTGCCCTTGGCAAGTGAGAGATATAAAAACTCGGGAAGTTTATGAATAACGTGAGTTCCGAAAAGAATATCAACAAAGGGATAGCTTTTTCTGATTTTATCGGCAACCCAATTCTGCTGCATCATACATCCGCAAAGCAGAATCTTCATATCCTTGTTTTGCATTTTACGGGGTTTCAATGCACCAACATTGCCGAACACTCTGTCTTCAGCGTGTTCACGTATTGCACAGGTGTTATAAAGCACCAAATCGGCTTCATCGAGTTCTTCGGTAAAATCATAGCCCATCTGAGCGAGCATACCTTTGAGTCTTTCGCCGTCAGCAACATTCCCCTGGCAACCGTAGGTATGAACAAAGGCTTTCGGAGGCGATTGAAAACGCTGCTCAACAACCTCACGCACAAGCTGAGTATACTCTGCCTGCTTCTGAATTTCAGCATCTGAAACCGTTATTCTGTTTTTATCGTTATTAAGCGGCAAGCCAAACTCCTCCACAATGCAATATTTAATATATTATATAGTATAAAGCCGGATTATTCAAGCATAAATTGAACAATCCGACTTTATTTTTAAATAATTTTTACTTTGTTAATATTTATTCATCAAACAAGCTTTCAGCTAATCTGAAATTCTCGTTTCTGCGTCGATCTTCTTCAGCTTCATCAACAATATAATAGCCATTTTCACCCTCACGGATTATGCTACCTTCTGTATAACTGCCGATTATCATATCGGTTGAAAGAAGGAGCATTTCTTCACCGTCGCTAAGGCAAACGGCAACCTCTTCTTCAAATCTGTCAATACTGTAAAACATATCATTCAACCTCATACTCATACCGAACATCAAGATTTACACCGTCTGAAGCAATAACAATATCACCGCAAATATCATTTCTGTAGATATTATCGGTGTGTTTATTTATTCTTTTTAATGCAGCTTCGTGGGGATGGCCGTAATCATTGTTTTCTCCGCATTGAATAACACAGATTTCAGGAGTTACGGCATTAAGCCAATCCTTGCTTGAAGAACCGTATGAACCGTGATGGCCGACTTTAAGAACATCGCAATCAAGAGCAGCACCGTTTTCGATTATTTCACGCTCTTCCTCTGTTTCGGCATCGCCGGTAAAAACAAACGTGTTTTCACCGTATGTAAGCTTTGTAACCGCGCTCATATTGTTAATATCTTCAGCATCATCAGTAACAGGACCAAGAATTTCAAAAACAGCATCACCAAGCGAATAAGACAATCCCGGTTTAGCCGCAACAACCTGAGCTTCAGAAGCCTGAACTGCCTTTAAAAAAGCCGTGTAGGTGCTGTTAGTTGGTGTTTGAGCCTTTGTAAGTTTAGGCATAATTACAACATCTACAGGAAACTCATCAAACACCTCAGCAAGCCCACCAATATGGTCTGAATGCTGATGAGTTGCTATAACATAATCAAGCTTTGTTATTTGAAGTTTACGCAGATAATTGAGAACTTCTGTTTCATGGCCGTTTTCGCCCGCATCAATAAGGAGATATTTTCCGCCGCATTCAATCAGCTGACAATCACCCTGACCGACATCAATGAAGTGAACCTTGCAAAGATCGGGATCATTTAATTCAGCGGCATTTTCAGGAAAAAGCACCTGCTCAACAAAAACAGATAAAACAGATAAAATCAAAATAACAGCAGCAATTATCAGTTTTTTCTTTTTACCGTTCATTATCTTTTTCCCTTTCTTTGCGATTTAGTTTTAGGGTTGTTTTTAGAAAAATTATTTTTTTGAGCAGAAGAACGCTGCTGGCCGAGGGGCTGAATAAGACATTTATCAGCATAGCCAATCAAATCGTTCCTGCCCGCTTTGCGTAAAGCTTCAACAACAAGCGCTCTGTTTTTGGGGTCATAATACTGAAGCAATGCACGCTGAAGAGCTTTATCATGGGGATCTTTGGCAACATAAACTTCTTGCATCGTATAAGGATCAAGACCCGTATAAAACATACAGGTTGAAACCGTACCGGGAGTGGGATAAAAATCCTGAACCTGTTCGGGACGAATACCTCTTTTTTTCAAAAAACAAGCAAGTTCTATTGCTTCATTGAGAGTTGAGCCGGGGTGAGATGACATAAGATAAGGCACAAGATACTGCTCTTTACCAGCCTTATCTGTCAGATTAAAATATTTTTTTGAAAACTCAACATAAGCTTCAATATGCGGTTTACCCATTTTATCAAGAACAGTTGCCGAGCAATGCTCAGGGGCAACCTTAAGCTGTCCGCTGATATGATGAGCAACAAGCTCTTTGAAAAATGTATCATCTTTATCTTTAAGGAGATAATCGTACCTGATACCCGAACGGACAAACACTTTTTTCACCTTGGGTAACGAACGTAATGTTCTGAGTATATCAAGATATTCGGTATGGTCAGATTTAAGATTGGAACAAATTTTGGGAGCAAGGCATTTTTTGCCTTTGCAAAGCCCTCTTATCTCTTGCCCCTCACATGAGGGATTACGGAAATTGGCGGTAGGTCCGCCGACATCGTGAATATATCCTTTGAAATCGGAAAGCTGAGTTAAAAGCTTTGCTTCCTCAACAACCGATTCTTTACTTCTTGTTGTTATATATCTGCCTTGATGAAAAGCAAGCGAACAAAAATTGCAGGCACCGAAGCAGCCTCTGTTGTGGGTTATTGAAAAGCGCACCTCTTCAATGCCGGGAACGCCACCGTCCTTTTCATACATCGGGTGATAAGTACGCATATACGGCAAAGAATAAACCTCGTCAAGCTCTTTTTGAGAAAGCGGAAACGCAGGCTCATTCTGCACAAGCATTTTTGAGCCGTGACGCTGTTTAATCGGTTTTCCTCTGAAAAAGTCCTGCTCATCCTGCTGAATTCGGCAGGAAACGGCATACTCTTTTTTTGAATTGCAGACGTTTTCATACGAAGGGCATTCAGCACCGATATAAGGAGTTTCTCTTACATCAACGGCATAACAAGTACCTCTGACATCTCTTATTTGTGAAATATTCTCACCCGAGTCAAGTCTTTTGGCAATTTCAACGATTGAACGCTCACCCATGCCGAACGAAATCAGATCAGCCTGAGCATCAAAAAGAATTGAGCGGCGTATTTTATCATCCCAGTAATCATAATGAGCAAAACGTCTCAGCGAAGCCTCAAGGCCGCCTAAAATAATCGGAATATTGCCATAAATTTCACGGATTTTGTTGCTGTAAACGATAACTGCTCTGTCAGGTCTGAAACCTGCCTTACCGCCGGGGCTGTAAGCGTCGTTGCTTCTCTTCTTTTTGGCAGCAGTATAATGAGCAACCATAGAATCAATATTACCGCTTGAAACAAGGAAACCAAGCCTTGGCTTGCCGAAACGCATAAAATCAGCATTGCTTCTCCAATCAGGCTGAGCAAGAACAGCAACTTTAAAACCTGCATTTTCAAGCACTCTTGAAATTATGGACATACCGAAGCTGGGATGATCAACATAAGCATCTCCGCTTACATAAACAAAGTCCGGCACATCCCATCCCCTGCTATTCATTTCTTCTTTTGTAACGGGTAAAAATCCGTTCATTTAGCACCTCTGAAATTAAAAATCAATGTCTGAACCGGCATAATCGTCGTCATCGGCAAAAACATCGTCAATACTGGGAGCGGCACCTGCACCTTCAGCAAGAGCCTGCATTTCATACCACTGCTGTTGAGTGATAAGAACAGCTCTGGGTTTTGCACCTTCGGCAGGACCTACAATTCCTTTTTCTTCAAGCTGGTCCATAACTCTTGAAGCTCTGGCGTAGCCGAGTTTAAGCTTTTTCTGAAGCATTGTTGTTGATGCGCCGCCGGCTGTCACTACCACTTCAATAGCATCGTTGAGAACGGGATCGTAATCATCATCCTCGTCATCAGACGCAAACTTGTTCTTTGCATTTTCAGCTTCAGCTGCTTTATTTTCTATTTCCTTGATAGTTTCTTCATTATATGTTGTCTGAGCTTGAGATTTAATAAATGAAACTACGTTTTCAACCTCTTCTTCAGAAATATAACAACCTTGAACACGAAGAGATTTTGAAGAACCGACAGGAGCAAAAAGCATATCGCCGTTGCCGAGAAGCTTTTCGGCACCCATTGAGTCAAGGATAATACGTGAATCTGTGGGCGATGAAACCGAAAGAGCAATTCGGCTGGGAATATTGGCTTTGATGAGACCTGTAATAACATCAACAGAGGGTCTTTGAGTTGCAATAACAAGATGAATACCTGCGGCTCTTGCCTTCTGAGCAAGGCGGCAGATTGAATCTTCAACCTCTTTGGGTGAAACCATCATAAGGTCAGCAAGCTCATCTATAAATATAACAATCTGCGGAAGTTTGCTAAGGTCATCTCTTGTTTCCGAAAGAGCATTGTAGCCTTTAATATCCCTTATGCCGTTTTCAGCAAAAAGCTGATAGCGTTTTTCCATCTCACCTACTGCCCAACCGAGCGCACCCGCAGCTTTTCTGGGGTTGGAAACAACGGGAACTTCAAGATGAGCAATGCCGTTATAGTTGGTAAACTCAACCATTTTGGGGTCAATCATAACAAGCTTTACTTCATCGGGAGTTGCGTTGTAAAGAATGCTGACAATCATTGAATTAAGACAAACAGACTTACCTGATCCGGTTGTACCTGCGACAAGCAAGTGCGGCATTTTTGCAAGGTCAGCACAAATAATATTGCCTGTAATATCTTTACCGAGAGCAACATTGAGCTTGCTCTTGGCATCTCTGAACTGAGGAGTATCAATGGTTTCGCGCATTGTAACCATTGATTTTGCACTGTTGGGTATTTCAATGCCTATAGCAGCTTTACCGGGAATAGGTGCTTCAATACGAACGCTTGTTGCAGCAAGTCTGAGTGCAATATCATCGGCAAGGTTAGTAATTTTATTGATTCTTACGCCTGCATCAGGAACAAGCTCATATCTTGTAACGGAAGGACCTCTGCAGATGTTGGTAATCTCCGCTTTTATTTTAAAGCTTTCAAGAGTTGCAATAAGCTTCTTTGCGCCAATTTGCATCTCAGTCATATTGTCAATTCCGCTTTCTTTTTCAACAAATCTGAGACAGTCAATAGGCGGCTTTTTATATTCGCGAACTTCATCTGAAGCACCTGAATCCGAATAAATATCTTCAAACTCATCATCGTTTTCGGCATCAGCTTCAGGCTCACCGTCAGGCATTGCGGGAGCTTTGCTGCGTTTGGTTTTCTTTTCTTTAACAGCTTCTTGTATAACCTCTTCAACAACATCGTTTTCAGTTAAATCGGGAAGCTTAACAACAGGGATTTCAGGCGTTGCTGCATTATCAACAGGCTCAAATGTTGTTTCATCAGTAATAAAACTATCCTCAAAATCATCGTCGGCAACAACTGTGGGTTTTGCAGGCGGAACAAAAGCTTTTCTGTTTTCTTTCTCTTTTTCTTTTTCGGCTTTTTCAGCTTCTCTTTCAGCAGCAAGCTGCTCACGGCGCTGAGCATTCTGCTCCATTTTTTCGTTGGTAATTTCACCAACTTTTTTAAACGGCTTACCGATTAACGATGCAAGGGTACCCAGAGAGGTTCCGGTCATAAGAAGAATAATAGCAACAATAAGAATAATAAAAGTAACAGTTGCGCCTGTCTTACCGAAAATGTTGGCAACAAATCCACCGATAATTGCGCCGAACACACCACCGCTGAGAAGAGAAGGGCGGTTTGCCCAAGTATCGGTTATCTGCTGAATGAGATTAGTTGCGGCAAAATATTCCTTTGTATTTACAAAAATATGTAATGCTCCACTGAACAGAACAAACAGCAAAGATACACCGATAATGTTAGCTGTAGCATTGCTTTCTTTGCTGTTTTTGGCATATAAAACAGCAAGATAAATAAGCGCAAAAGGAACAACCGCTGCACAAAGACCAAATATGCCGTATAAACCGTTATGCATTTCAAGCCAGACACTTTGACCTTTAATAAAAGCAACGCAAAGAATAAAGACTGAAACAGCCATCATAACAACTGCCGTTTTCTGGCGTTTAGATTCAGGTGAAACCTCTTTTTTTATATTCTGTTTTTTGGATTGCGTCTTTTGCTGAGTATTTTTCTTTTTTACATTTTGATTTGTATTCTTCTTTTGAGATTCTGCCAATTTATTTCATCCTTTCGGAGTTTTATCCTTATTTTTATTAATCATATCATATAAACACACCAACGCATCAGAAAGGCTGCCCATAGAATCAATGAGCCCTTCGTTAACTGCAGCTTCTCCTGATAAAACTGTGCCTACATCAAGCACAAGTTCGCCCGTTGCATGCATAAGCTCGCGGAATCTGACATCGGATATTTTTGAATTTGAACAAACAAAACGAACAATGCGTTCCTGCATTTGTTCAAAATAAGCGAGCGTTTGCGGAACACCCAAAACCAAGCCGTTCATTCTTACCGGATGAACTGTCATTGTTGCCGACGGAGTTATAAAAGATTTATCAGCCGAAACAGCAAGCGGAACACCTATCGAATGACCGCCACCCAAAACAAGAGAAACCGTCGGTGTTTTCATACCTGCAATCAGTTCTGCCAAAGCAAGACCTGCTTCAACATCTCCTCCAACGGTATTAAGAATAAGAATCAATCCGTCAACCTCATCGCTTTCTTCAATAGCAACAAGCTGAGGAATCATATGCTCATATTTGGTTGTTTTGTTCTGAGCCGGCAATATATAATGCCCTTCGATCTGACCGATAACAGTCATACAGTGGATAAGATATTCACCTTTTTGCACCGTAACACAGCCCGATTCGGTCACTGTGCGGATCTCTTCACTTTCAGTTTCTTCATCCGAATTTCCGTTAAACAGCAATGATATATTTTGAGAACAAAACGTTGATTTTTGTTTTTTTAATTTATCTTTCAAAGCAATCTGCCCCTTTCAGTCAGAGTTAGTATTGCTCAAAAAGACAACAATATCGCATTATTATTAATTATAACATTATTATTAGAGCTTTGCAACCGAAAACGCAATATTTTGTGGCAAAATAACAAATTTTTTCAATAATTTGTATAACGGTTGAAAGAATAAATTTATGTGATATAATCAGATTTGACGAGGTGATTCAGTGTGATTCAAAAATTAAAAAGCATTATTAACGAAAGCTCAAACATTGTATTTTTCGGCGGTGCCGGTGTATCAAAAGAAAGCGGAATTCCCGACTTTCGCTCTGCCGACGGACTATACAAAAAAGAATATACTTTTCCTCCCGAAACAATTCTGAGCCATACATTTTTTATTGAACACACAAAAGAATTTTTTGATTTTTATCGAAATAATATGATATATCTGCAGGCAAAACCTAATGCCGCCCATCTAAAACTTGCACAGCTTGAAACTGAAGGAAAACTAAAAGCTGTAATAACTCAAAATATTGACGGATTGCATTCAGAAGCCGGAAGCCAAAATGTATATGAACTCCACGGCTCAATTTTTAGAAATTATTGTATGAACTGCAAAAAGTTCCACCCGATTGACAGAATAATAAACTCATGCGAAATTCCTTTATGTGATTGCGGAGGCATCATAAAACCCGACGTTGTTCTTTATGAAGAAGCTCTTAGCAACAGCACGGTAAACGGTGCAGTCGAGGCAATCAGAAACGCTGACACGCTGATAGTTGCCGGAACATCACTAAGAGTATACCCCGCCGCCGGATTTATAAGGTTTTTTAACGGCAAAAATCTTGTTTTAATCAACAAAGATTCAACGGATTTAGATGAAGAATTCAGCTTCATAATGCGAGGCAATGTTGCAGAAATTTTAAGTGCGATATAATAAAACCGCTCGGGTAAATACACCCGGGCGGTTTTGTTTATCGGTTAATTATGGGCGAAACAACAGGCTTGCCGTCTCTGTCAAGAAGAGGAGTGAAACCGCCGGCATTACCGCTTTGACGGAAAATATAATTAACTCCTGTTTCTTTATCAACCCATATTTCAATTATATTAAGTGCTCCTTGCGAATACACTTTTTCAAATCTGTCATTGAATTTTGACATATTGAATCCTCCGCTCTGATTAGAAAAGACCGCTGATTTTTCCGTTTTCGTCAACGTCAATCTTTTCGGCAGCAGGAACCTTAGGAAGACCGGGCATAGTCATAATATCGCCGGTAAGAACAACAATGAAGCCTGCACCTGCTGAAACTTTAACGTTCTTAACTGTTACTGTAAAGTTTTCAGGGGCGCCGAGTTTTGTTGCATCATCAGAGAAACTGTACTGTGTTTTCGCAACGCAAATCGGAAGCTTATCGCAGCCCATAGCGTTGAGCATTGCAATCTGTTTCTTAGCAGCAGGAAGAACCGAAATACCGTCGCCGCCATAAACCTTTTTAACAACAGCTTCAATTTTTTCTTCGATTGAGCAATCAAGGTCATATGAGAACGAGAAATCGTTGGGCTGTTCGCAAAGAGCAACAACTTCTTTGGCAAGTTCTTCACCGCCTTTTCCGCCTTCTGCCCAAACGTTGGAAAGAACAACATTTACGCCCAGAGCTTTACATTTTTCAATAATAAGCTCAACCTCAGCATCGGTATCAGTCGGAAAACGGTTAACAGCAACAACAGAAGGAAGCTTATATACATTTTTAATGTTTGAGACATGGCGAAGAAGGTTGGGAATACCCTTTTCAAGAGCTTCGAGGTTTTCGGTACCGAGTTCTGTTTTTGCAAGGCCGCCGTGCATTTTGAGTGCTCTGATAGTTGCAACAATAACAACTGCGCTGGGAGTAAGACCGGCATAACGGCATTTGATATCAAGGAACTTTTCTGCGCCGAGGTCAGCTCCGAAGCCTGCTTCGGTAATAGCATAATCGCCAAGCTTCATTGCAAGCTTTGTTGCCATAACAGAGTTACAACCGTGAGCAATATTGGCGAATGGACCGCCGTGAACAAGAGCGGGAGTTCCTTCAAGAGTCTGAACAAGGTTAGGCTTGAGAGCATCCTTAAGAAGAGCGGTCATTGCACCTGCTGCGTTAAGCTGACCTGCAGTAACAGGTTTTTCATCATAAGTATAACCAACAATAATGGAGGAAAGTCTTTCTTTAAGGTCGGTTATTGAAGTTGCAAGGCAAAGAACAGCCATAATTTCAGAAGCAACGGTAATATCATATCCGTCTTCTCTGGGAACGCCGTTAACTCTTCCGCCGAGACCGTCGGTAACATAACGAAGCTGTCTGTCGTTCATATCAACACAGCGTTTCCAGGTAATTCTTCTTGGGTCAATATTAAGAGCGTTACCCTGATAAATATGGTTATCAAGCATTGCAGCAAGTAGATTGTTGGCAGCACCGATTGCATGGAAGTCACCTGTGAAATGAAGGTTAATATCTTCCATAGGAACAACCTGAGCGTAACCGCCGCCGGCTGCGCCGCCTTTAACGCCGAAAACAGGACCGAGAGAAGGCTCTCTGAGAGCAACCATAACATTTTTGCCGATTCTTCTCATACCGTCGGCAAGACCGATTGTTGTGGTTGTTTTACCTTCACCGGCAGGAGTGGGAGTTATGGCTGTTACAAGAACAAGCTTTCCCTCTTTTCTTTCACTCTCTTTAAGAAGTGAAAGATCAACTTTTGCTTTATAATTACCGTACTGTTCGAGATATTTTTGGTCAATCCCTGCAGTTTCAGCGATTTCGGTAATAGGTTTCATTTCAACGGACTGTGCTATCTGGATATCTGTCATCATTTTCATTCAGCTTCCTTTCAAATTAAATAAGGCAGCCCTATCCTTATAAAGATAAGACTGCCCAGACGGTCGGCTAAAAATCAGATTTTTTTGTTTCTTTGCAGTGCTCTGCTTAAATCCGTCAGTCGCAAAAAAATCTTTAAAATTACATCAAAACTTTATCATACTTAACAGTTTTTGTCAAGTAAAATAAGTTTCCGCAAGCCGAAAATTAAAAATTGGAATTATTTCTGATTATATACAGTATCTACCTAAAAAATATTATTAAAAATTAAACAAAAATATAAAAAAATTGTTGTTTTATGTTTTAGTTTATGATATACTTTTATGTTGGAAAATCAATTGCGGAGGTATTAACAATGAACTATGATGTTGCCGTTGTAGGCGCCGGTGTTATCGGTTCACTTATTGCCCGAGAACTCAGCCGCTACAATCTCAAAATTGCCCTTCTTGACAAGTGCAACGACACTGCTATGGGTACTTCAAAAGCCAACAGTGCTATCGTGCATGCAGGCTTTGATGCAAAACCCGGTACTTTAAAAGCAAAGCTTAATGTCAAAGGTACAGAACTAATGCCGGAGCTTTGCAAAACGCTCAGTGTACCTTTCAAGCCCGTAGGTTCACTTGTTGTTGCTTTTTCGGATGAAGAAATGGAAACTCTTAACGAACTCCTTGAAAGGGGTATCGGTAACGGAGTTCCCGGTCTTGAAATATATAACGCAAAAAAACTCAAAGATGAAGAACCAACTATAAGCGATGAAGCAAAAGGTGCTCTTTGGGCTCCTTCGGCCGGCATTGTATGTCCGTACGAACTTACAATTGCCGCTGCTGAAAACGCAGTTGTTAACGGAGCTGAATTTATCCGCAATTTTGAAGTTAAAAAGATTGATTTTGACGGCAGCCAATTCACTCTTTCAAGCGATAATCAGAAAATCAAAACAAAACTTGTTATAAATGCCGCAGGTGTATATTGCGATGAAATTGCAGCACTTATCGGCGATAATTCCATTCACACAACGCCCAGAAAAGGCGAATATATGCTTTGTGACAAATCAATCGGCAATCTTGCAAAACACACAATATTCCAATGTCCTTCAAAAATGGGTAAAGGTATTCTTGTTACCCCAACTGTTGACGGTAACCTTCTCATCGGTCCCAGCGCACTTGATATTGAAGAAAAATCTGATGTAACAACATCTTCCGATACACTTGCAAATGTTCTCAATGCCGCAAAGCGATCCGTCCCCTGCCTTACAACAAGAGAAGTTATTACTTCGTTTGCAGGTCTCAGAGCTCATTGTGACAGAGACGATTTTATTATTGAAGCAAGCGAAAAGAACGCTCAGTTCATTAATGTTGCCGGCATTGAATCACCCGGTCTTTCATCAGCTCCCGCAATTGCTCTTTTTGTTAAAGATATTGTTCTCAGTAAAATCAATGCCGAAGAAAAAAACGATTTCATTGCAAACAGAGAAGAGCCTGTTCGTTTCAGACACATGAGCAATGAAGAGCGCAAAGCTCTTATCAAGAAGAACCCCGCTTACGGCAGAATTATTTGCCGCTGCGAAACAATCACCGAAGGCGAAATAATTGATGCAATCAAAGCTCCTGCAGGCGCAAGAGACGTTGACGGTGTTAAGCGCAGAACAAGAGCCGGTATGGGGCGCTGCCAAGGCGGATTCTGTGGCTCAAAGGTTGTTGAAATTTTAGCCAGAGAGCTTGGTCTTGAAATTAATGAGATAACAAAATTCGGCGGCAATTCCAAAATTCTTTATGAAAGAACAAAGTGAGGCGGAAAATATGCTTAATTATGATATTGTAGTAATCGGCGGAGGTCCCGCCGGCATGGCGGCTGCACTCAGAGCAAAAGAATGCGGAGTTGACAGCATCCTCATCCTTGAAAGAGCCGAAACTCTCGGCGGTATTCTTGAGCAGTGCATTCACACAGGTTTCGGTCTTCACTATTTTGGCGAAGAGCTCTCCGGTCCTGAATACGCTGACAGATTTATTTCTCTTGTTAACGATCAAAAAATTGAATATAAAACAGACACAATGGCTCTTGAAATAACCGAAAACAATGTTGTCTATGCGGTCAACAAAACAGACGGTCTTCTTGAAATTCAGGCAAAAGCAATAATCCTTGCAATGGGTTGCCGTGAAAGGCCAAGAGGAGCTCTTAATATTGCCGGTTCAAGAGCTTCAGGCGTTATGAGTGCCGGCACAGCTCAGAAATACGTTAATATCGACGGCTATATGCCAGGCAAAAAGGTTGTTATTCTCGGTTCGGGCGATATCGGTCTTATTATGGCAAGAAGAATGACACTTGAAGGAGCAGAAGTTAAAGTTGTTTGCGAACTTATGCCCTATTCAAGCGGACTTACAAGAAATATTGTTCAGTGCCTTGACGATTTCAACATACCTCTCAGACTCAGCTGTACGGTTATTGATATTCACGGCAAAGACAGAGTTGAAGGAGTTACTATTGCTAACGTTGACGAAAACCGCAAACCGATTCCCGGAACTGAAGAATATATAGAATGTGATACTCTTCTTCTCTCGGTTGGTCTTATCCCCGAAAATGAGCTTACAAGAGCAGTTGGCATTGAGCTTGACTCAGTTACAAGCGGCGCAATCGTTGATGAATACAGAGAAACATCTCACAAAGGTGTTTTTGCCTGCGGAAACGTGCTTCACGTTCACGACCTTGTTGACTATGTTACTCTTGAAAGCCAGACTGCCGGTGAAGGTGCGGCAAAATATGTTCTTGGTCAAAGAGAGGAAGCTGAATATATAACAACCAAAGGCATAAACGGCGTTCGTTATATTGTTCCTCAAAAAATAAACATTAAAAATGACGGCGATGTTAAACTTTACTTCAGAGTAGGTCAAGTTTATAAAAACGCTAAAACCGTGGTAAAATATAACGGTGAAGAAATCATCAGCAAAAAGAGACCACGCCTTGCTCCCGGTGAAATGGAAAATGTTATCATTAAAAATGAAATGCTTAAGAATTTCTCGGAAAACGGCGTAATTGAAATTTCAGTGGAGGCGTAAGAATATGCAGAAAAACATAATTTGTGTTGCTTGCCCTATGGGTTGCGGAATTACTGTTGACATCAACGGCAACGGTGAAATTGTTTCTGTTACCGGAAACACCTGCAAACGCGGCGATACTTATGCCAGAACAGAAATTTCAAATCCTGTAAGGAGCCTTGCAACAACAGTCAGAGTTGAAGGCGGCATTTACAATGTTGTTCCCTGCAAATCTGCAGGAGCTCTTCCCAAAGATAAAATTTTCGAATGCATGGAATGCATTAATAAAACCGTTATTAACGCCCCCGTAACACTCGGAGACGTTATTGTTGCCGATATTCTCGGCACCGGTGTTGATATTGTTGCAACCAATCACTGTCCAAAAAAATAGTTTTAAATCCGTCTTATTTGTCATTTAACGAATAAGGCGGTTTTTTTATAATTAAATAAAAAAAATTTTAAAATCCTCTTTAAAAGAATAAAAAGCTATGTTATAATAGTTCAGATATAAAGGTATAATTGTGTATTTTGATGTAATCGGAGGAATATATGAAGCATTTACTCAAGCTCATGGATTTGAGCACAAACGAAATTAACGAGATACTTAACCTTGCCGATCAACTGAAATATGAAAAAAAGAACGGCATCGAGCATCATCATCTTAAGGGTAAAACTCTCGGTATGATTTTCTCAAAATCATCAACAAGAACAAGAGTTTCTTTTGAGGTTGGTATGTATGACCTCGGCGGTCAGGCTCTTTTCCTGAGCTCGCACGATATTCAGCTTGGCAGAGGCGAACCTGTTGAAGACACAGCCAGAGTTCTTTCAGGCTACCTTGACGGAATTATGATAAGAACCTTTGCACAAAGCGACGTTGAAACCCTTGCTGAATACGGCAACATCCCCATCATCAACGGTCTTACCGATTACTGTCACCCCTGTCAGGTTCTTGCCGACCTTATGACTATTCGTGAAATCAAAGGCGGTATCAAAGGCAACAAGCTTTGCTACATCGGAGACGGCAACAATATGGCTAACTCGCTTATTGTTGGCGGTATAAAAATGGGTATGCCGGTTGCTATTGCCTGCCCTGAAAATTATAAACCTGACCCTGAAATTATGAAATGGGCAAGCGAAAACGGCGATTTCATCTGCACAACTGATATTCTTGAAGCCGCAAAGGATGCAGATGTTTTATATACAGATGTTTGGGCATCAATGGGTCAGGAAGCTGAAGCTGAAGAAAGAAAGAAGATTTTTGACGGCTATCAGATTAACGACAGCGTAATGGCTGTTGCAAAGCCCGATGCGATGGTTCTTCACTGCTTACCTGCACACAGAGAAGAAGAAATCACCGCTAAAGTTTTTGAAGCGCACGCAAAAGAGATATTTGAAGAAGCTGAAAACAGACTTCATGCTCAAAAAGCAGTTCTGGTTAAGCTTCTTAAATCGGAATAATAAATGGAGGTTGAATAAACTATGCCAATCAGTAAAGACATTAAAAAGGTTATGGTTATCGGCTCCGGCCCTATTGTTATCGGACAGGCTGCTGAGTTTGACTATGCAGGCACACAGGCTTGCCGCGTTCTTAAGGATGCCGGCCTTGATGTTGTTCTTGTTAACTCAAACCCCGCAACAATTATGACTGACAAAGCCCTTGCTGACGAAATCTATCTTGAGCCTCTTACAGCTGAAACAGTTAAGAGAATCATCGAAAAAGAACGCCCCGACAGCCTGCTTGCAGGTCTTGGCGGTCAGACAGGTCTTACTATTGCTATGCAGTTGAGCAAAGACGGCTACCTTGACAAGATGGGCGTTAAGCTCCTTGGCACAAATGCAGAAGCAATTGACAAGGCTGAAGACAGAAAAATGTTCCGTGACACAATGGAAAAAATCAACCAGCCTGTTATTCCGTCTGAAATAGCAAATGATGTTGAAACCGCACTTGCTATCGCTGAAAAAATCGGTTATCCCATCATTGTTCGTCCCGCATTCACCCTTGGCGGTGGCGGCGGCGGTGTTGCTGAAAATGCCGAAGAACTTGCTGTTATAGCCAAAACAGGTCTTGACCTTTCTCCCATCACTCAGGTTCTTATTGAGAAATATATATTCGGTTGGAAAGAAATTGAATTTGAAACTATGCGTGACTGCAAGGGTAACTGCATTTCCGTTTGCAGTATGGAAAACTTTGACCCTGTTGGTGTTCACACCGGTGACAGCATTGTTGCAGCTCCCGCTCTTTCTCTCACCGATGCAGAATTTAATATGCTCCGCCAGGCAGCCCTTGATATAGTTGAAGAGCTTGGCATCATCGGCGGATGTAACTGCCAGTTTGCTCTTGATCCTAACAGCATGAACTATGCAGTTATCGAAGTTAACCCCAGAGTTTCACGCTCATCTGCACTTGCAAGTAAGGCAACAGGTTATCCCATTGCAAAAGTAACCGCAATGCTTGCTCTCGGCCTTACTCTTGATGAAATCAAAAATGACGAAACAGGACTCAACTGTGAAAAATTTGAGCCCGACGTTAAATACATCGTTGTTAAGTTCCCCAAGTGGCCCTTTGATAAATTTGTTAACGCCAGCCGCAAACTCGGCACTCAGATGAAGGCAACAGGCGAAGTTATGTCTATCGGCCCCACATTTGAAATGGCAATTATGAAGGCTGTAAGAGGTGCTGAGATTTCACTTGATACTCTTAATGCCGAACCCAAATCTAAGGCTTCGCTTGAAGAACGACTTAAAGAAACCGACGATATGCGTCTCTTTGCTGTTTTTGAAGCCATCAAGAGCGGAATGTCACTTGAGAAAATCCACGAAATCACAAAGATTACTGAGTGGTTCCTTGAAAAGCTCAAGAATCTTGCTGATTTTGAAAAATCAATTGAAGGCGGCAATCTCACAGCTGAAAAATACGCAATCGGCAAGAATTACGGTTATACCGATGCTGCTCTCAAGCGTCTTTCGGGTGTAAAAGAACTTCCCGAACATAAAGACTGCGTTTATAAAATTGTTGACACTTGCTCAAGCAATATGAACACCGCTGCTCCTTACTTCTATTCACAGTATGATGCAGAATGCGAAGCAAGACCTCTTGCCAATGCAAGCAAAAAAGAAAAAATTATTGTTCTCGGTTCAGGTCCTATCAGAATCGGTCAAGGTATTGAATTTGACTATTCTTCAGTTCATTGCGTTTGGACTCTTAAAGAGCTTGGCTATGAAGTTGCCATTATCAATAACAATCCCGAAACTGTTTCAACAGACTATGATACTGCTGACAGACTTTACTTTGAGCCCCTCACACCTGAGGATGTTATGAACATAATCAAGGTTGAAAATCCCATCGGTGTTGTTGTTGCTTTCGGCGGTCAGACCGCTATCAAGCTCACAAAGTTCCTTGATGAAAACGGTATAACAATTCTCGGCACATCTGCTGACGGAATTGACACCGCTGAAGACAGAGAACGCTTTGATGCTCTTCTTGAAAAATTTGCTATCCGCAGACCTAAGGGTATGGGCGTTATGACTAAAGAAGAAGCTCTTAACGCTGCTGAAACTCTCGGTTATCCCGTTCTTCTCAGGCCCTCATACGTTATCGGCGGTCAGAATATGACCATCGCTCACGAAGCAGCTGATGTTGAACGTTATATGGATATTATCCTTTCAGGCGAAATTGAAAACCCTGTTCTTGTTGACAAATATATGATGGGTACAGAGCTTGAAGTTGACGTTATCTCTGACGGCAAAGATGTTCTTATCCCCGGCATTATGGAACACGTTGAAAGAGCCGGTGTTCACAGCGGTGACTCAATTGCTGTTTATCCTCCCTTCAACCTTAACGATAAAATGCGCAAGAACATTATTGAATGCTCAGAAAAGCTTGCTCTTTCACTCGGCACAAAGGGCCTTGTTAACATTCAGTATCTTATTTATCACAACCAGCTTTACGTTATCGAAGTTAACCCCAGAGCTTCAAGAACAATTCCTTATATCAGCAAGGTTACAGGCGTTCCTATGGTTGATCTTGCTGCAAAAGTTATGATTGGTATGCCTCTTAAAGACCTCGGTTACGGCACAGGTCTTTATAAGACTCCCCCCTACTTTGCAGTTAAGGTTCCAGTTTTCTCATTTGAAAAGCTTTCAGATGTTAACTCGATCCTCGGCCCCGAAATGAAATCAACCGGTGAAGTTCTCGGTATCGGCAAAACAATGCCTGAAGCTCTCTTCAAGGGTCTTACATCAGCCGGATTTGATATTCACCTTCCCACACCCGAAGAACCCACAGGCATCTTCCTTAACGTTGATGAGCATGACCTTGCAGACGTTGTATCGCTTGCAAAGAAGCTTGACGACCTGAAGATTCAGATTTACGCAACCAAAAAGACCGCTGACGCAATCAGCCACCTTGGCATTGATGTTGAAGTTGTTAAGTCCATGAGCGAAAGCAACGATATTATGGAGCTTCTTGAAAGCGGAAAGATTAATTACATTGTTTATACAGGAGCTCTTTACGATTCATCAATGGGCGATTACATTGCACTTCACAGAAGAGCAATTCAGCTTTCAATTGCTTGCATAACTTCACTTGACACTGCAAACGCTCTTGTTGACATTATAGCAAGCCACTTCAATCAGAAGAACACAGAGCTTGTTGATATCAATAACCTTCGTGAAACAAGACAAATCCTTAAATTCGCTAAAATGGATGCATCAGGTAACGACCACATTATCGTTGAAAACCTTGACAATGCAATCACCTGCCCCGAAAGCCTCTGCGTAAACCTTTGCGACAGAAACCACGGTATCGGCGGCGACGGTATTGTTATGATTGAAAAATCAGACGTTGCTCAGGTCAAGATGAGAGTGTTTAACCTTGTCGGAAGCGAAGGCAAAATGGGCGGTAATGCAATGCGTTCAGTTGCTAAATATGCATACGATAACGGCATTGTTGACACCGAAACAGTTACAATTGAAACTGCAAGCGGCATCAAGAGCGTTGAACTTTACGTTATGAACGGCAAAGTAAGCTCTGTTTGTGCTAATATGGGCAAGGCAATTATCGACAATGCTGTTGATAACAGAATCGGCCTTTCAAGAGTTGTTGATGCTCCTGCAACAATCGGCGACAAAGAATACAACATCACCTGCGTTTCTATGGGTAACCCCCACTGCGTTGTTTTCTGTGACAGAATTGATACAATTGACATTGCCAAGGTTGGACCAACATTTGAAAAATCAAAAGTATTTGTTCGCAGAGTTAACACAGAGTTTGTTAAATTTGTTAACGAAACAACTCTTAAGATGAGAGTCTGGGAACGCGGCAACGGCGAAACTCTTGCTTGCGGCACCGGCGCTTGTGCAGCAGTTGTTGCAGCGGTTGAAACAGGCCTTTGCAAAAAGAACACAGATATCACAGTTAAAGTTAAGGGCGGCGACCTTATCGTTAACTACACAGATGAAGGCGTTTTCCTTACCGGCACAACAAAACTTGTTTTTGAAGGAACAGTTGAATATTAATTAAAGCCAAAGCCCTGCATCATATTGGTGCAGGGCTTTAATAATGAGAAAGAGCAGCGTAACCTAAAGCTACGCTGCTCTGTTTCTATTATAAATTATTCAGCTTCAAAAGCCTGCTTTACGGCATAATATGAAGGCTTGGGATTACCTTCACCGTCAACAAGACCCCACTTTGTTTCAACAGGACACTCAGCCTGACCGCAAACATAACAATCACCGCTGTCGTGCCAGCAATAGATGAAAGAACCTATAACATAATCAAGCTCCATTATCTTAGGAATGACATCTGAATAGAACTTTGCCTGGCCCTGAGGAGTATGTTCAAAACCGTAAAGACCAAAGCCTTCGGGAAGCTCACAGTAAATATGGTTGGAATACTCCCCATCAAAAATAAGGTCACCCTTTCTTTCAGCTGATTCACTTGCATAATCTTCCGTAATCTCTTCTCTGAGGTCATCAGGGAGATTATTTATGAATTCGTCAATATTGGCTCTCGCTTCTTCTTCGCTGTTAAAACCGTACTGCTGAAGAATCTTTGTCTTTTCTTCCGCAGATTTCGGTTCACCGAGGCCGATATAACCAAACTCACAAAGAATAACGGGTTTACCTGTAACTCGTCTTACAAAATTAAGAAGAGTTATATACTGGTCAATGTTTTTAAGCACGTTTTCAAAGCAACCGAGATACATATCAAGGCCAACATAGTCGCAATACTGATGATAATCAGCCATTTTGAAAGGAAGAGTTGCAATTGCAAGACCACCAAGGTTATAGCCGATAATAATATCTTCTCTTATCGGGTACATTGCTTCAAGCTGCATACCGATAAATTCAGCAGCTTCGTCAAGAGTAAGCGGCAGTGTAAATCTGTCAATACCCATCTCGTTTGTTATCTGGAACGCACCTACAATATCTTTAAGGTCATTCATATAAAAACGGGCAATTTCCTGAATCCCCTCTTTGCTTGCAGGGTCTCTGGGGTCAAGGCCGTAGGCAATATAATCATCGGGATAAGGTGTGATTGCCAAAACCTTTAAGCCGTTGTCGTGGTATCTTTTAGTTTCCGCTTTCCAATTAAGATAATGCTGTGAAACAGTTCCGTCTTCATTAAAGGCAAACGGAATGTCATCTCTTATCCATTCAATATTAGCTTCTTTAATAAGTTCGGTATCCTCCTCATCAGGATGACAAAGGCCTTTCATATAGCCGCCGACTTTTTCTTCAGCAACAGTCACTTCTTTATCAAAATAAGCAGATGGGTCCCAACACACCATTGAAAGGAGAGGCGTTAAAACAGCAAGCAGAAATCCAACAATTCGCATTAAAAAATTCATATAAAAATCTCCTTGTATTTGATATATAAATTATAATATTAAAATTATTATAATGCAATTATTATGTTTATTTAAAAATAAATTTGTATATATAAACAAATATAAAACAACATATTTGGCAAAACAAACAAACCGCCGACCATACGGTCGGCGGAATGAGGTTTATGTAATATTCTTTTCTTTTTTAATTCCGAAAATCAAACCTAACAGACCCCTTAAAGCTTTAGGGCTTCTCACAACAACAACCTTCAATGGGTACCATCCTTTCTGTCAGAATCGGCATAAGCTCAAGCCTGCAACCGTTATGACAGCAGCAATAGTTATAACTGCAAGTTTATATGGAAAAAACGACGCAACAAGCAAGCCGGCTGCAAAAGCAATACAAACCGAACCTTTGGGTATATATCTCATCTAATCACCGCCATTATACAAGCTTGAACTCTGCTCAATACAGTATAATCAGCGAGTAAAGGTTTCGTTACTTTTTTCCTTTAAGCTCCCATTCTTTGATTTCTTTTGCCTGCTCCATCATTATACAATAACTTTCATGGCGAGAGTTTGAAATCAATCCGGATTCAACGGCTTCAATAATTTTACAGCCCTTATCTTTAATATGAAGACAAGATGTAAATTTGCACATTCCGAGATATTCTTCAAACTCCGGAAAAGCATATGGCAAATCTTCTTTTTTTATCAGTTCGGTCTCTTCTAAATCAAACGAAGAAAACCCCGGGGTATCAGCAACATATCCGCCTTCAACTTTGAAAAGCTCACTTTGCCTTGTTGTATGTTTTCCTCTGCCAAGCTTGTCACTGATTTCAGCTGTTTTGAGAGAAAGGCGTGGATCTATTGCGTTAAGTAAAGTTGATTTACCAACTCCGCTGTTGCCGCAAAAAGCACTTATATGGTTTTTGAGCTCATTTTTAACTTCATCAACTCCCTCACCGTTAATTGATGAAACAGCAATAGCCTTAATCCCGGATTTTCTGTATATCTCAATATATTCATCAACAGAAGCCAAATCACTTTTAGTGAAAACAACAATCGGCTCAATGCCTTTATTAACCGCAATTGCAGTAAGGCGGTCTATAATAAGCAGAACAGGGTTAGGCTCACAGGATGAAGCAACAATAAAAAGCCTGTCTATATTCGCAACGGGAGGCCTTGTTAAAACGCTTGAGCGAGGATGGATAACATCAATCGTGTTTTCAGCTTTATCGTTAACACTGATTGTAACACGGTCACCTGCAAGCGGTTTTATGCCTTCTTTTCTGAAAAGCCCCCTTGCTTTGCATTCATATATCTCACCTTCGGCTTCAACATAATAAAAGCCGCCAATGCCTTTTAGTATAATACCTTCAATTTTATTCACTGTTTAAGATGGCGGAAAGCTAAAACAACTTTCCGCCTCTCCTTTTATTAATTTATCAGCATTTAAGGCAAATGCAAATTATACGCCTTCCATCTGTCCGACATAAAGAGTAATCTTCTCAGTTACAGGATAATAGGTTGTAAGAATCACACTGCCTGATGACGGAGCCGGAGTCTGATTCATAACTCTTCCGTCTTTGCTTATATCCGTTGTAATTATAGTCTCAACAGTAATATATTCTCTCATAAAACCTTCAGTAACAAGGCGCTGAATAGCCGCTTCCTGAGTCATTCCGTTAACATCAGGCATCTTAGCTGTTGTTGCACTTGAAGATGAGGAATATCTGCCGTCAATGAGCTTTGCAGGTGACTGTGTGAAGTCAACCGTACAGGTATAGTATTCCTTACCGGAAGTGTAAATCTTTATCGAAGCATCTTCACCGCTGCCGATAATTGTTACTTCATAAGGATTGCCGTCAAACAAAAGTGTTTTTTCCTGGTACTGCTCATTGTTAAGATAAATTTCAAACGAACCTCTTGCACCGTTTGAAGGAAGAATTATGTTAAGTGTAATTTCAGATTCGGCAGGGATACCGTTACTTACAACAAGAACAACCTCGCTGCTGGGAAGAACCTTGGTTACTGCGGCGGGAGTCTGAGAAATAACCGTGCCTGCAGGCTTATCGCTGTTTTCTTCTTTGATTTCAGCAGCCACCTTAAGTCCTCTTGATTCAACAAGGGCCTTTGCTGTTTCAAGATCCCAGCCTACACATTCGGGAACTTCAACAAGATTTTTATCACTTGCATAGTAAATAATAACCTCAGTGTTAAGAGCTGCTTCTGCATCCGCAGCAGGGTTGGTTCTGATAACAGTACCGTAGCTGAGGAAACTGAGTTCAGGCTCAGTTCTGACTTTAAACCCTTTGCTCTCAAGGATTCTTTCGGCCTCAGCATATGTTTTGCCGGAAACATCAGGAATTTTGGTTTTTTGATTGGTTCTTGCAACGGTAAGGATTATATCAACTTTGCCGTTAGCAGCAACTTCAACCTTTTCGTTGGCAGCAGGATTTTGCATAATGATAACGCCGTCTGCATATCTGCTGTTATTTTCTTCAACAATTTCAATATTATACTTTTCATTTACAGCTTCGTTATTAAGAACATCAGTATCGTAATTCTTCTGATAGAAATTATCAACTCTTGCTGTTGACGAAGTTGTGAAACCGTTGAGGAAAGGTATTTTTTCAAGAATCGGGCTGTCGGTTATAAACAAGAAGCCAAAAACCCCGAGAGTTAAAACAATAAGAGCAATAAGAAGACCGATAATAACCGGACCAACTTTGCTTGGTGTCGCATAATCGTCCTCTTCTTCATCTTCAATATTTAAATCTGTTATCGGTGGGTTGGGCTGTGCCGGAGGAGTCACAACAGGAGGGGCTACAACCGGAGGCTTTGCAACCGGAGGAACACGGCGGCCGACAAACTTTGTTGGGTCATTATCAACAAAATATTCCTTTTGGAATCTGATTGTGGGGTTGCGTTTAAATTCTTCGATATCAAGAAGCATTTCCGCTGCAGACTGATACCTGTCTTTAGCGTTTTTACGCATAGCATGCATAACAATCTGCTCAAGACCAACGGGAATATTACCGTTTATTTCTCTGGGGTTTTTGGGGTCACTCTGAAGCTGCATAAGGGCAACTGAAACAGAGTTGTCCGACTGGAAGGGAAGCTGACCTGTAAGCATTTCATACATAACAACACCAACAGAATAGATGTCAGCTCTGTCATCGGTTGTGTCTCCCCTGGCCTGCTCGGGGCTGATATAATGGACGGAACCAATCGCACTGTCAGTCATTGTTTTGGTATCACTGTAACTGAAACGGGCAATGCCGAAATCAGTCACTTTAATATTACCGTTAGAAAGCAGAAGAATATTCTGAGGTTTTATATCACGGTGAACAATACCTTTATCGTGTGCATGCTGAAGTGCACGAAGAATCTGCATTGTAAAATGAACAGTTTCTTTAATGCCAAGCCTGCCTTGCTGCTCAATATATTCTTTCAATGTAATGCCTTCAACGTGCTCCATAACGATATACTGGAGCCTGTCACCGTAGCTGACGTTGAAAACTCTAACAATATTGGGATGAGAAAGAACAGCAATTGCCTTGGATTCATTCTTGAATCTGCGGCGGAATTCCTCGTTGGCAAGGTACTCATCTTTTAAAATTTTAACAGCAACAATTCTGTCATCAATATTATCGTAGGCTTTATAAACAACAGCCATACCGCCAACACCGATTACTTCCTGAATTTCATAACGACCGTCAAGTCTTTTACCGGTATAATTATCCATGTAAACATTCCTTTCAAAATTACAAATCAAAACTTTACTTTAAGAAGGCAACAACGGTTATGTTATCGCCGCCACCGTTTTGATTTGCAAGATTAACAAGTCTGTCAGCATATTCAAAATAGCGTCCGTCTCTTGTAAATTCAGCCAAATCTTCCGGTTTTGAATAATTGGTCAAGCCGTCTGAACAAAGGATATATACTTCATCATCTTCAAACGTTTCCTGACCGAAATCAATTTTAATTACTTCATCTGCACCGAGTGCACGTGTGATAATATGTTTGCTTGGATGGTCAGCAGCTTCCTGAGCCGTTATTTCACCGTTTTCAATCATTCTTTGAACAACGGAGTGGTCATTGGTAAGCTGTGTTACACCGTCGCAAGCGATTCTGTATGCTCTGCTGTCACCGGCATGAGCATAATATACAAACGAATCAGTTGCTAAAGCAGCAACAACAGTTGTACCCATTCCGTTATATTTTTCATCGGTAAGCGAAAGCTCATAAACTCTTGTGTTCGCTTGTTCCAAAGCAGAAATCAACAAACCTTTTACGGATATATCAGACATTCCTTCATAATAATGGGCAGTTATTTTTTCACGAATAACCTTGACCGCTTCGGCACTGGCAAAAGCACCTTCAGCGGCACCGCCCATACCGTCGCAAACAATTGCGAATATAGCGCCGCCTGCAAGCTCGCCTGCCGCATATGAATCCTGATTATTATCTCGCACAAGGCCTTTATCGGTTCTTGCTGCAATTTTCATTCTGCTCCCTCCGTTTCAGGAGAATTTTTTGTTTTCTTTGAGTCTCAGCTGACCGCAAGACGCATCTATATCAGAGCCGAGTTTTCGGCGAACTGTTGCATTAATTCCGTTTTTTGAAAGAATAGCAATAAAGCGTTCAATTCTTTCGGGACTGCTGGGTTTATAAGGGCTTTCGGCAACCTCGTTGACCGGAATCAGGTTAACGTGGCAAAGCATTCCTTTGAGCTTTGAAGATAAAAGCGAAGCACATTCATCGCTGTCATTAACTCCGGCAAGCATTGAATATTCAAAGGATATTCTGCGTGAGGTTTCTTTTGTATATTTTCTGCACATTGCAAGAAGCTCGTCAACCGGATAACGCTTGTTCACGGGCATTATCTTGTTTCTAAGTTCATCACTCGGTGCGTGCAACGAAATAGAAAGTGTTAACTGAAGCCTGCGTTTAAGCAATTCTTCAATTTTAGGAACTATTCCGCAAGTTGAAAGTGAGATATTTCTCATCGAAATATTTAAGCCTTTTTCATCGGTAATCAATGAAATGAATCTTAAAACATTGTCAAAGTTATCAAGCGGCTCACCCATACCCATCAGGACTATATGAGAAATCCTCTCTCCCAAATCTTTTTGCGCCGCATAAAGCTGTGATAAAATTTCACCGGCTGAAAGGCTTCTTTTAAAACCGCCGAGCGTTGAAGCACAAAAAGCGCAGCCCATTTTACAGCCAACCTGCGATGAAACACAAATCGTATAACCGTATTTATATTTCATAACAACACTTTCGATAAAATCTCCGCCCTGAAGAGAAAAGAGATATTTTACCGTGCCGTCTTTTTGCGAAACCTGCTTTTTAGCTATTGAGCAGTTAATTATAGGAAATTCTTCTGAAAGCTGTTCACGCAAAACTTTGGGAATATTGGTCATTTCATCATAGCTTTGTGCTAAATGGCGATGAAGCCACTCATAAACCTGTTTTGCTCTGAAGGACTGGATATTCTTTTCTTTAAACGCGCTTAAAAGCTCATCGTAGGTCATTGATAAAATATCATACATTATGCATTACCTCCGTTTTTAACAAAAACAGCAAAAAAGAAGCCGTCCGTTGAATGAAGATGAGGCATAAGCGTTAAATACTTATCTTCGTGACTGTATCTGGGTAAATCTTCAAAAACGTTTATCACCGAAAAATCAGGGTGTTCCGCAAGGAAACGGTCACAAACCTCTGAATTTTCTTTAGGATTAAGCGTACAGGTTGAATATACCAATCTGCCGCCATCCTTTAAATACCTTATAGCATTACATAATATACGATACTGCAAATCAGGTAAATTGTCAATATCTGAGCGGTTTTTAAAACGAATTTCAGGCTTTCTGCGGATAATTCCGAGACCTGGACAAGGCACATCACAAAGCACTCTATCCGCCATACCGTAGTTTTCATTAAAAATTGATGCATCGGAAAGATATGTATAAACATTACTAAGTCCTAACCTGGCGGCACCGTTTTTTATCAAATCAACTCTTGACTGATATATATCAAAAGCTCTGACGCAACCGGAATTATTCATTGACTCGGCAATTGTAAATGCTTTACCGCCCGGTGCGGAACAAAGGTCAAAAACCGTCTCCCCTTCCTTGGCATCAAGAGCTTTGCAACAAAGCTGAGAAGCAAAATCCTGAGCATGAAAAAGACCCTCGCGGTAAGCGTTAAGGTTTTCTACTCCGCCGCTGTTTTTAATTACAAGAGCGTTTTCAAACCCGTTGGCTTTTTCAGCAACAACGCCTTCATCGGCAAGCTTAAGAATTAAATCATCTGTATTGGTTTTAAGTGTATTAACCCTGATTACAAGAGGAGGAGCATCAAGGGCTTTTTCAGCAAGTGCAACAGCATTTTCAACACCGTAAGCATCAATCCACATTGAAAGAATCCACTCAGGGCACGAATATTTAATTGAAAGATATTCAGGTGAATCAGGTGCACAATCAGGCAAACGAACCCCGTTATCCGCAACCCTGCGCAAAACAGCATTAACAAGAGATGCCGCAAATGATGATTTATTCATTTTTGCAAGATTAACGCTTTCATTAACGGCGGCTCTTGAAGGAACTTTATCCATAAACAAAAGCTGATAAACGCCCATTCTGAGAATAGTATGAAGCTCAGGCTTTAACTTTTTAACCGGCTGATTAAGATATAAACTTAAGTTATAGTCAATAAGAATCAGTCTGTCAAGCGTTCCGTAAACGATATTGCTCACAAAAGCTTTGTCCCTGTCATCAAGATGTGCGTTTTCCTTCAATGCCACATCAACAGCAAGATTGGAATAAGCTGAATCGCGATGAATTTTAAGCAAGGCCTCAAAGGCAATCTGCCTTGCATTTTTCATATATTATACATCCTTTCGGATTTAGTTTCTGTTATTTCTTGTAAAACGCAAAACAATTCTGAGCAAGTTAGCAAGGGCAACTATCATTGATGCAACATAAGTCATTGCTGCTGCTGTAAGAACTTTTTTTGCATTATCGTTTTCGTCATTATAAAGTAATCCGGTTTCTTCAATAACTTTCAATGCTCTGCGGCTTGCATTAAACTCAACGGGAAGAGTAACCAGATGGAAGAGAAAAATCAAACCGTAAAGAATCAAACCAAAATAAATAAGAGGCTCAAAGCCCATAAAGTATCCGATTAAAGCTAACGGAATACCAAGCGTAGAACCAATATTGCAAACAGGAACAAGGGTATTTCTGACTTTAATGGGCAGATATGATTCAGCGTGCTGGGCGGCATGTCCCGCTTCGTGACAGGCAATGCCTACAGCTGCAACAGAACTGCTGCCGTAAACACCTTCAGAAAGCCTGATTACTTTGGATTTAGGGTCAAAGTGGTCAGTAAGTGTACCTGCACAGCGTTCTATTCTGACATCGGTAATTCCGTAAAAAGATAAAATAGCCTGGGCTGCATAAGCTCCCGTAATCCCTCTGATATTGCTGACTTTTGAAAATTTTTTATATGTCGATTTAACTTTATACTGTGCCCATACAGCAAGCAGCATTGCAGGAATAACCAAGATAATATAATAATAATCCACATAAAACAACGGCATATCTTTCTCTCCTTACATTAAACTAAATATGAATCAACTTCAACAGGATTGCCCCTAAGATAATCTTCTGATGACATTGCTTTTTTGCCTTCCGCCTGCAGCTGAAGAATTTCAATGCATTTGTTATCTCCGCAGGAAACAATCAGTCTTTTTCCGCTTTCGATAATCCTGCCGGGCTCAGAACCAACAGCATCAGATAAAACTGCTTTATGAATTTTTACGTTTTTGCCGTCAAGCTTTGATGAGGCGGACGGCCAAGGGCAAAGACCTCTGATTTTATCGTGAATTTCTTTAGCACTCTTTGACCAATCAATCGGTGAAAGCTCTTTTGAAAGCATCGGAGCATATGTGAAAAGATCGTGATTTTGCTTTTCGGGCTTCAGTTCATCTTTTGACAAAGCATCGAGTGTTTTTTCAAGAATATCGGCACCAAGAACGCTGAGTCTGTCGTGAAGCTCGCCGGCTGTTTCGTTTTCACCGATTTCAAGAGAGCCTTTAATAAGCATATCTCCTGTATCGAGGCCCTCATCCATCTGCATTGAAGTAACACCGGTTTCTTTAAAACCGTTGATAATTGACCATTGTATGGGCGCAGCACCTCTGAGCGTAGGAAGAAGCGAAGCGTGGATATTGATGCATCCGTATTTGGGATATTCAAGAATTTCTTTGGGTAAGATTTTGCCGTAAGCAACAACAATTGCAAGTTCGGGATTGGCCTCTTTAAGCATTTCAAGAGCTGTTCCGTCTTTCATTTTAACAGGCTGATAAACTTTTAAGCCGTTGGCAAGTGCAAGCTTTTTAACCGGAGGAGGAGTCATTATCATTTTTCTGCCCTGAGGCTTATCGGGCTGTGTAAAAACGCCGGTAACTTCGTGGCCAAGGTCAATAAGCTTTTGGAGACAAGGAACAGCAAACTCAGGCGTTCCCATAAAAACTACTCTCATTCATTTATCTCCTTTTTAATCACCTTCTGAGTAAATACAACACCGTCAAGGTGATCGGTTTCGTGGCAGAAACATCTGGCTTTAAGGCCTTCGCCTGAATAAACGCACCATTTACCGTTTCTGTCCTGAGCTTGTATTCTTACTTTTGCAGGACGGCAGGTTACGCCGGATTCGCCGGGAAAAGAAAGGCATCCTTCTTCTTCAAACTGCTCACCTTCGGTTTTTACAATTTCAGGATTGATAAGTTCAAGATAGCCATCACCGCAATCAACGACAACAACTCTTCTGAGAACTCCAACCTGAACAGCAGCAAGCCCCACGCCGTTTGCGTGATACATCGTTTCTTTCATATCGTCAAGCAAAGTCCAAAGACGCTGATCAAATTTTTCAACTTTTCGTGAAGTTTTGTTTAAAATCGGGTCACCGACTTTAACAATATTTCTGATTGCCATAAGGTTCACCTTTCATATTTTTTGATTGTTACACCATCATATTAATGTAAAATTATTTTAAAAAATATTATTTATTTTTAACAATATATTAAATTGCCGTATCGGGATTAATGTCTGCATAGGTTGTTACTTTGGAATATCGGCTGTCTTTGCTCATTTCAACAAGAATTTCAGAAATCATTTTTCTGAACGATGACGAATTCCTGCATTTGATTATAATGCGGTAACGGAATTTGTTGTTAACCTTTGCAACCCTTGCAGGCATAGGCCCAAGGGCAATAATTTTTTCGTTTTTATATTCGCCGTTTGTTCTTGCTTTTATCAAATCAAGAACATTTCTTGAAGCAGATTTGATAATTGATTCATCATCGCAAACCAGACCTAAAACGCAGATATCGCAATAAGGAGGATAAATCAACGCTTTTCTGAGTCTGATTTCGGTTTCAAAAAATTTATCATAATCCTGCATAGCGGCAATGCGGATGATTTCGTTTTCAGGAGTCATTGTCTGGATTATCGCTTTGCCCTCATAAGCTCCTCTGCCTGAGCGACCGACAACCTGAGTTAAAAGCGAAAATGTTTTTTCAAGGCTTCTGAAATCATCGTTATAAAGCTGTTGATCAACCGAAACAACACCCACAAGTGTTACATTTGGGAAATTAAGGCCTTTTGCAACCATTTGTGTGCCTATCATAATGTCATATTCACCTGCTGAAAAGCTTTCAAGCAGCTTTTCGTGAGAATTCTTGCCAGAAGTTGTATCGGTATCCATTCTGAGAATTTTTGCATCAGGAAAAAGTGATGCAAGCTCATCCTCAATCTTTTGTGTGCCGAAGCCGGAGTATCTGACTGCGTTTTCACCGCAATCGGGGCAGATGCTTGAAAACGGAACAGAATGTCCGCAATAATGGCACATAAGACGGTTGTTGGCGGAATGATAAGTCATAGAAATGCTGCAACTTGGGCAACAAATTACTTCTCCGCACGAATTACAGGCAGCAAATGTATGATATCCGCGCCTGTTAATAAGAAGTATAGATTGCATACCTTTTTCAAGGTTTTCGTTCAACGCATCATAAAGAGTTTTGCTTATGGCTTTACTGCCGGGAGCTTTCTCTTCGTTACGCATATCAACTGTTATAACTTTTGGTAAAACTGCGTTACCGTAACGTTTTGTAAGTGTGCATAAATCATATTTGCCGCTCAATGCGCTTGCATAGCTTTCAACGCTTGGAGTTGCAGAAGCAAGAATAAGCAAGCTTTTATTATATGCACAGCGGTATTTTGCAACGTCAATTGCATTATATCTGGGCGTTTGTTCGGATTTATATGTATGCTCCTGCTCTTCATCAATAATAACAAGACCAAGATTTTCAAGAGGAGCAAAAACGGCACTTCTTGTTCCGATAACAATTTTAGCATCGCCGTTTTTAACTCTTTTCCATTCTTCAAGGCGTTCTCTGAGAGAAAGTGCACTGTGAAAAACAGCAACATTGCTTCCGTATCTTTTGCAGAAAAGAGAAAGAGTCTGAGGAGTAAGTCCTATTTCAGGCACCATAACAATTACTGATTTGCCACTGTCTATAACCTTATCAATAACGCTCATATAAACAGAGGTTTTTCCGCTGCCGGTCACTCCGTAAAGAAGAGCAACCGAAGCTTTATCCGAATCGGCAGAAAAAGCAAGCTTTTCATAAGCTTTTCTTTGCTCTTCTGTTAAAGAAATTGCCGTTCTTTCACCTTTTTCCCGGGAAAAATCAGGAAGATTCATTACAGGTTGCTCATAAAATTCAGCAGCACCTTTTTTTACAATCGCATTTGCAATAGCGGGTGTAAGACCTGTAAAATAGCAAAGCTCTTTAACGCTTGTATCACCGATGTCTTTAAGAACTTTAACCATTTCTGACTGCTTTGCCGAAAGCTTGATTTCATCACATTCAGGCAAAAGATGAACCATTTTAACAGTTAAATCACCAAGATTTCTGACAGCATCGCTGTTAGAAATAAGATAACCCCTTTTTTCAAGAGATTTAAGCAAAGAAGGGTTACTTTTGACAGAAAGAGCGTTAAACACAGTATCTTCTTTAACAAAAACACCTTTTGAGAAAAGATAGCTAACTATCTCTTTTTCAACACCGTCAAGCAAAGACACTTTATCAGGTGAAATATCGCTGTTAACAGCATACGAACGAACCATATGATGGTTGATGCCCGAAGGAAGCATAACCTTTGCAGCTTCAAACAAAGTGCAAAAAGTTCTCTCTTTTATCCATTCTACAAGTGAAATCATTTCTTGAGAGAGCATTGGCTTTTCATCAAGCACCTGAGAAATACTTTTAAGCCTTTTACCCTCGGATTTATCGGTAACATCAAAAACAATACCAACGCACTTTTTATTGCCGTTACCGAAAGGAACGGTTACCCTGCAACCTTTAACAACAAGCTCTTCAAGTTCGGGAGGAATCCGATAATCAAAGGCTTTGTCAAACGAATATGTTGCCGCCTCAACGGCAACTTTGGCAAATTTCATCGGTCTCCTCTCCTCTCAAAGAACATATAACTAAAATCAGATATTTCTGATTTCTTCGGGTTCTACGATAACATATTTGCCGTCAAGAATATCATCAATAGCAAGACTTACGGGTTTCTCTGTAAGAATTTCTTTTTCTTCTTCAGCTTTTTCTGCAATGTCTCTTGCTCTTTTCGCAGTTGCAGTTACAAGAGAATAGCGGCTGAGATGGTTCTTGAGTACGCCTCTTAAATCAGGATTAAACATTATTAATTACCTCACTTATAAAATCTTTATTTCTTGAAGTTTTCATTCTTTCTGAATTAATTATTGTTTCAACGTCAGCAACAGCCTTATCGAGGTCGTCGTTAACAACAATATAATCATATTCTGAAGCTCTGCGGATTTCTTCACGGGCAATAACAAGCCTGTGCTGAATTGTTTCTTCATCCTCGGTGCCTCTGCCTCTGAGCCTTTGCTCAAGCACTTGCAGTGAAGGCGGCATAACAAAGATGCTTACAACGTCGGGATGCTTTTCTCTTATCTTTTCAGCACCTTGAACTTCAATTTTTAAAATAACCGCTTTACCCTGAGAAATCATTTCTTCAACGGGTTCGGCAGGAGTACCGTAATAATTATCGGCATACTGTGCGTATTCAAGCATTTTGTTATCAGAAATTTTCTTTTCAAAATAATCTTTTTTAACAAAATAGTAGTTTACGCCGTCAACCTCACCGTCTCGGATTTCACGGGTTGTCATTGAAATCGAAACCCTTACATTCTCATCAAGCTTTGTAAGCTTTTCAAGAATTGTATCCTTTCCGCAGCCTGACGGTGCGGAAAAAACGAGGAGAATTCCGTTATCAGTCATCTTCTTCCTCCTCTTCTTCAAGTTCTTCCATTTCATCATTAAGCCTATTGGCAACGGTTTCACTTTGAAGATATGTTAATATGATATGGTCGCTGTCTGTTATAATAACAGCTCTTGTGCGTCTGCCGTGGGTTGCATCAATAAGAGTTCCCTTTTCTTTGCTTTCCTGAATAATTCTTTTTATCGGAGCTGATTCGGGACTGACAATTGCAACAAGACGGCTTGCATTAACCATATTACCAAAACCGATATTTATCAGTTTCATTTTAAACCTCCGTTTTATTCGATATTCTGTATCTGTTCACGAATCTTTTCAATCTCAGCCTTAACCGAAACAACCTGACGGGCAATTTCAACATCCTGAGCTTTTGAGCCGATGGTGTTAGCCTCACGGTTAAGCTCCTGAACAAGGAAATCCATCTTTTTGCCCACAGCTTCATTCAGTTCAAGGAACGAACGCATCTGAGAAATATGGCTGCGAAGTCTGACAGTTTCTTCTGCAACGGCAATTTTATCAGCAAAAATTGCAGCTTCAGTAAGAATTCTTTGTTCATCAATATGTGCATCATTCAGAAGATCGCGAAGCCTTGCAAGAAGCTTTTCGTTATACTCTTTTACGGTTTCAGGTGATCGGGCTTCAACAAATTCAACACTTTCAAGAATATTATCAAGCCTTGAAAGAACATCAGCCTTAAGCCTTGCGCCTTCACGCTCACGCATTGCAACAAAGCCGTCAAGTGCAGTCTGAGCAACAACTGAAACAGCCGCCCAGATTTTGTCTTCATCAGCAGCCTGCTTGCGTACCGAGAAAATCTCTCCTACTCTTGCAACGCTTGAAACTTTAATATCGTTTTCAATTCCGTATGTTTCTGAAATCTCTTTATATGCATCAAGATAGCTTTTAAGCAGAGGATGGTTAACGCTTATGACTGTGTCGGGTTCTTCAACCGTTTCAATCTGAACGTAACATTCCATCTTACCCCTTGTAAGCTGACCCATAAAAAAGCTTTTAAGCTTTTCATCAAGAAAACCGTAATTTCTTGGAAGCTTTGAGGAAAACTCAAAGTATCTGTGGTTAACACTTTTAATTTCAACTGTTATATTCATTCCGTCTACAAGCTGCTGTGCTCTGCCGTAGCCGGTCATACTTTTTATCATCGGATTAACATCTCCACTTTAATTATTATGGCAGGAACAACAGCCTGAACCGAGTGCCTGCGGAATTTCAACCGAGAGCGTTTCTTTACCCTCAAATCCGAGCCTTTTAAACGCTGCGGATGACAATTCTTTTTTTATTCTTGCAATGTAAACGCTTCTGTTCGCCGCACAGTTCATTGCAGCTCTTGCAAGCCCTTCAGTTACAAGGTCATCATCACAGTTAACAGCAACAAAATCCATATAATATCCGTCAATTGTGAAAAGACATTCGCCAGCATATTCTTCAGCGTCATAGGCGGTAATTTTAATAACAGCTTCCAAAGTGTCGGGGACAAATCTTATCATCGGCGTTTACCTCCGCTCTTTTTAACACCTGCGGAGTTAAGAAGACTTTCAACCTCATCTTCGGTTAAATCGCGCCACTGGCCGGGTTGAAGCATACCTGTTTTAATTGAGCCGACGGCAGTTCTTTTGAGGCGGGCAACCTCAAGACCGAGAGCTTCGCACATACGGCGAATCTGGCGGTTTCTGCCCTCATAGAGGATGACCTCAATAACCGCTCTGCCCTCTTCTTTTTGAAGAACATGAACCTCACACGGAGCCGTCATTCTGCCGTCAAGATCAATTCCGCTTTCAAAAATATCAACCTGTTCTGAAGTAATTTCAGGGCGCACGGTTACTCTGTAAGTTTTTGAAACGTGTTTTGAAGGGTGCATAAGTGCATTGGCAAACGCACCGTCATTTGTCATAATAAGCGCACCTTCGGAAACACGGTCAAGCCTGCCGACAGGATAAACTCTTTCTTTAACGTCCCTGACAAGCTCTGTTACGCATTTTCGGCCAAGCTCATCATCGGTTGTTGTTACGTAGCCTCTGGGCTTGTTGAGCAGAATATAACGCTTGTTTGATTCGCGTCTGACTGCTTTGCCCCTGACTGTAACTGTATCTTTTTTAGGGTCAACGCTATCACCAATCTGAGCAACGTGACCGTTAACTTTTATAATTCCGCTTCTTATCATTTCCTCAGCCTTGCGTCTTGAAGCAATACCGGCCTCTGAAAGAAATTTTTGAAGTCTGATTTTATTATCAGGCAATTACTGTTCACCTCTGAACAAAATATCTTTGATTTCATCAATAATTTTTTTGAAAAAGCCTTTTTCTTTTTGCGGTTGCTGCTTGATTTCAGCCTTTTTGAACTCAACAGCCTGAGCCGTTTCAATCGGAATTTCGGCAAGCGGTTTGTTGCCGCTTTTAACCAAAAGAGTACCGACTATTTTGCCCTTTTCAAGCGGTGCATAGCTATAGGGATTTAATAAAACCGTATACTCACAGTTCCCTTGCTCTTTAACAATTTTGGGAACATAAGAAAGCTTAACGGGGACTGCTGACTCAATTCCGCCAAAAACACGGTGATACAACGACGACAAATCATAATCGGCATTTTCAGCTTTGCAAACTGAGAAGCCGTAATCAAGCATTTGCCTGTGGTCGCTCCAATCATTCGGGGCATTAAGAGTTACGGCAACAAGAATAACACCGTCTCTTTCAGCTGCACTGACAAGGCATCTTCCGCTTTTTTTGGTAAACCCGGTTTTAACTCCTATAGCACCTTCGTAACTCCATAAAAGTCTGTTGTGGTTTGTCAGCGTTCTTGCATACGGCGGGTTGCCGTATGTCAAACGAGCCGATTTATCAGAGCAAATTGTTTTAAACTCAGGGTTCTTAAGGCATTCGCAGGCAAGCAAAGCCATATCGTATGCCGTTGAATAATGCTCCTCACTGTCAAGCCCTGATGCTGTAACAAAATTGGTGTTTTTCATACCTATTTCTTTTGCCCTTGCATTCATCATAACGGCGAACCCATCGGGATTACCGCCCAAAACATAAGCAACTGTGTTGGCAGCATCGTTGCCCGATTGAAGAAGCATACCGTAAACAAGCTCTTTAAGCGAAACGCTGTCTCCCGCTTTTAGCCCCATAGAAGTTCCTTCAACCGCAACCATTTCATCGGTCACATTGATTTCCATAGACGGCAAAGCTGATTCAAGCGCAAGCAACGAAGTCATTATTTTGGTTGTGCTTGCCATTGAAAGCTTTTCATCCGGGTTATGAGAATACAAAACCTCACCATTATTAAGACACATCAAAACAGCACTGCGCGCTGAAACGCTCAAGCTGTGAGCGCACAAATAAAATCCCTGAGCTAAAAAAACAATAACTAAAATCAAAAAGGCTGTTAATTTCTTTTTCAAGTAACTCATCCTCACATATATCAAATATTAAAATATATGCAAGGAAAGCAATAATAATAAATTATGCGTTAGGTGTTTCTGCTGTCATATAATCGTTGATTGCATCGTCAACCGCTGTGTTTTTATTCTTAAGCTGACCGATAACCTCTGTTGCTTTGTCAACAATATCGGGAACCATACCGATAACTCTTTCAACCGAGCCTTCAGCTGCGTTGATATATTTAACGGAAACGCTGCCGTTATTTACAACAAGAAATGCAACGGGAGAAATTGTGATACCTGCTCCGCCGCCACCGCCGAAGAGCTCAGAGTTATTTTTTGAGGGGAAATCTGTTCCGCCTGATGCAAAACCGTAAGTAACTTTTGAAACAGGGATAATTTGAATAGTATCACTAATTTTGATGGGTTCACCGATAATTGTGCTTACATCAACAAGATCCTTTATCTTTTCAATTGATGTGCCGAGAATTCCTGATGCTGACTGTTCTTTCATTTGTTTTTCCGCCTTTCATATTATTTTATAGAATACTTATTTTTTAATCTGCTTTTCCACTTCCGGCTTCTGAGCCTTGCTGTGCTTAAGCAGTTTAAATACAACTTTGAACAAAAGCTGAAACGCAACTATGATAACTGCGTTGATAAGCTTTATCGGTCTGACTGAAACCGTTGTGTGAAGCTTAGCTTCATTTTTACCGTAAATAAAATCGGGTGTAATATCAATACTGTACTTTTTAACCCTCATATTGCTCACGATATAACCCATTGCAGGGAAAGCTGCCGAGCAGGTTTTGCCGTATTTTATTGCGGTTTCAGCCGAATCGCCTGCGCCAACCGTTAAAGCAATAAAAAGTTCCTCAAAAAGAAAAGCTCTGCCTATACGCTTAAACATACCGCCAACCGCTGCCGCAACATCTTTAAGAAGCTGTACAACACCGTCAACACCTTTGTTTTTATAAAATCTGACGAAAATATTATCGCCTTTCTTTTTCTTGGGTTCGGGTATTTTTTCACTGGTTTCTTTAGGCTTTTCTTCTTTGGGTTTCTTTTCTTTTTTAGGCTTCTTATCTTTCTTCTCGTGTTTAGGAAGAATGTTGATTTTTATAAAGAGCCATCTGAGTGAAAGAGCGACATCATTTTCATAATGAACGGTTACAATGAGTTTTACTGAAAGAAGAATCACAAAAAACGCTATGATTCCTAAAAATATGTATAAAGCCGTCAAGCTGCCGCCTCCTTTCAATCATTCATTTTCGTTTTGGAAGAAATCTCTAATCTGTTCTCCCTGCTCATTATTTATTTCGTCATCCTGCAAATCATCAAGAGGCTCCGGTTTTTCCGGCAATTCGGGAAGCTCCGAAAGCGATGACAAACAGAAGCAACGGAGAAAATCGGGAGTTGTTCCGTATAGTAAAGGTCTGCCGGGCAAATCAAGCCTGCCCTTTTCTTCAAGCAAACCTTTCTGGCAAAGAGTTGAGATAACACCCGAACAGTCAACGCCTCTTATCTGTTCAACATAGGCTTTTGTAACGGGCTGGTTATAAGCAACAACCGCCAAAACTTCAAGAGCCGCAGGTGAAAGCGGAGCGTTCTTTTTAATGTCGAGAACTGCTCTGACCTGTTGGGCATATTCAACCCTTGAACAAAGCTGATATTTGCTGCCAAGCCTGAGAAGGCAGACACCGCTGCCGCGTTCATCAAGCGAACGGGCAAGTTCCCACAAGGCCGCAGAGACTGTTTCGGAATCAAGCTCAAGAGCTTCAGATATTCTTGCAATTTCAAGCGGCTCGCCCGAAGCGAAAAGAATAGCTTCGCACGCTGCTCTTATTTGTTCATTCGTCAATTTCGATGTCCCCCCCTATGCTGTCAATCAAAGTAACATCAACCTCATCGCCCTCACCGTCAACACGAACACGTTTTGCTTTAACCATTGCAAGCAAGGCAAGGAATGTTGCAACCATTTCGGAACGTGACTCCGAACCTTCAAAAAAAGAATTAAACTTTTGCTTTTTACTGATTTTGAATTTATCAATTATCACGCTTATCCTCGAAGCAACTGATACGATTTTATGAGCAACAATCCCCTTGAAAGCTTCAATCGGCGGCGGCAAACGGCGTTTACCTTTACCCACTGCAGCAAGATATGCTTTGAAAATTTCAACGGGCTCGTGAATTCTTGTGTATGTCATATCAGGCTCAAATTCCTCCGGTTCTCTGCCGAAAAAATCGAATCCGTTCGCCTGCTTCTGAAGCTGAGAAGCAACAAGTTTGCAATCCTGATATTCTGTCAGTTCACCTCTAAGTTCCTCAACAAGCTTTTCGGCTTCTTCATGAACCGGTAAAAGCGAAAGGGTTTTTATATAAAGAAGTCTCGCTGCCATTTCAAGAAATTCGCTTGAAATGTCAAGGTTATCTTCCTGCATCATACGAACATATTCAAGATACTGCTCAATAATCTCCATAATCGGAACATCGTTGATGCTCAGTTTCTTTTTGCTTATAAGCTGAAGGAGAAGATCCATAGGCCCTTCAAAAACCTCAAGCTTATACTGTAACTTTTCCAAAGAAAATCTCCTCTCAATCAGGAAAGAATCATTTTTAACGGCAAATCAATAACCCACATAAAGCCTCTCATAACTGCATTCGCAAGAAAGTTAAGCGGAATATCAAGAACGCCGAAAACTATGAGGGCAAAAACAGCAAGAACTATATAGCGCTCATACTGCATTATTTTGAAATAATACTTTGACGGAATTAGGAGGTTAGCTATCCTTGAACCGTCAAGGGGAGGAATGGGTAACAGATTGAATACTGCAAGGCCGATGTTGATTGATGCCGCCGAATAGAAGAAAAGAGATGAAACATTAAGCACCAACAAATCATTGGCAGAATAGAGCAAGCCAAACACTCTGTAAAGAACAAGAAAAACAAAAGCCATAATAAGGTTTGAAACAGGGCCTGCCAGAGCAGTTAAAGCCATTCCTTTTCTGGGGCTTTTGAATCTTCTGGGATTAACAGGAACAGGTTTTGCGTATCCGAAACCTACAAGAAAAATCATAACTGCACCCATAATGTCAAGGTGAGCAAGAGGGTTCAAAGTTAATCTGCCCTTAAGGCGCGCTGTGTCATCCCCAAGCTTTGTTGCAATCAAAGCGTGAGCATATTCATGAATGGGAAGAGTACAAAAAACAACAAAAACTCTTGCCATCAGATTCATTAAAGTTCCGATATTAAAACCGTCTCTGATAATATCAAAAATCATTTTTATATCCTTTCCGTTACGGTTTAAACAATATAACCGTAAACAACTCGTTCGATTTCATTGAAATCTTTTGTAACACCTGTTTGGGCACATTTTTCAGAAAACAATTCACTAATAATCTGAGCCTGACCTTCACCGCACTCAACAGCAATAGCCCCTTTACAATTAGGCAACCATTTATCGGCAATGGCTCTGTAAAAATCATATCCGTCTTTGCCGCCGTCAAGAGCCATAATAGGTTCGCACAAAACCTCTTTTTGCAAAGCGGGAATTTCTTGAGATTCAATGTAAGGCGGATTAGAAAGAATCAAATCAGGGTCAGGTATATCAAATTCTGAAAAACCGTTAAACAAATCCCCTGAAATTAATTCTGCATTAGAGCAAGTAAGCCTGCTCTTGTTTTCAGAAAGATAAGCAAAAGCTTTATCTGATTTTTCAAGCAAAAAAACTTTGGCAGACGGAACATTCAAAGCAACAGTCAGACCTATGCAGCCTGAACCTGCGCACAAATCAAAAACAACGGGATTCTTTTTATCTTTGAGAAATTCAAGAGCAAAATCAACAAGCATCTCGGTTTCAGGTCTGGGAGTTAAAACACCTTCACCAACAGCGAATGTTTCACCGTAAAAATCCCACGAACCCAAAATATATTGAAGCGGTCTGCCCTTAACTCTTTCATTTATTTTTGACATAAAGCTTTCAGACTTGGAAGAATCCGCTTCACTTTTTAAACCGAACAGCAATATTTCTCTGCCGTTTTCAAAAACCGATTCAAAAATCCACCTTGCTTCATTGCGGAAGTTTTCCACGCCTGCTTTTTCAAGCAAACTCCAGGCATTTTTAACAAGAGCTTCAACTGTCATTCTGCGTTCTCCGGGGTATCGTTGCTTTCTTGCTGAACTTCTTCCTTAGCAGGAACTTCACCTGTAAGAGCTGCCTTCATTGATTCAATGGCAACTTCAATAATATCGTCTGTAGGCTCAACGGTTGTTATATGCTGCATAAGAAGGCCGGGGGCTGAAAGAAGCTGAGTAAACTTGTTGGGATATTTGCCCGCAAGCTGAATAAACTCAAAGCCAACACCCATAATTAGCGGCATGATAAGAACCTTTGTTGCAATCCAAATAATTCTGTTTTCCGTTAACTGAGGGAACGAAATTGAAACAATTGCGGAAATAAGAATGCTGAGAATGATTGTTACAAAAATAAAGCTTGTTCCGCATCTGGGGTGGAAGCGCTTTTCTTTTCTGATGTTTTCAACGGTAAGCTCATTACCGTGTTCAAAACAAAAGATTGTTTTATGTTCAGCACCGTGATACATATAAACACGGCGTATTTCTTTCATTCTGGCTACAAGAGCCATATAAACAACAAAAATAATTACTCTGATTACACCCTCAAAAAGAGCTCTGAAAGGCTCGATAGCACCGCCTGCAAGCTTATCGTTAACAAGATCGAATGCAAATGAGGGCATCCACATAAAAAGAATAAATGCAAGTGCGACACCGAGAACTGCTGCAATTCCTCCGATAACAGCCATCATCTTAGGTCCAAAATGGTCAGAAAGCCATTTATCAAGCTTTGATTCATTTTCCTCTTCTTCGAAATCAAGAGAAGTTTTTTCAGCCGATTCCATAAGAAGCTTATATCCGCTGATCATTGACTCAACGAATGTAACAACACCGCGTAAAATGGGGATATTGAAAAATTTATACTTTTTACGGATTGAAGTTATGTTTTTCATCTCTGTTTCAATTGAACCGTCGGGCAATCTGAGCGAAACAGCAGTTCCCTTAGGACCTTTCATCATAATGCCTTCCATTAACGCCTGACCGCCGACAGCTATATATTCATTCTTGGTTTTCTTCTTGCTCATTTGAAATGTTTTCTCCTTCCTTTTCACTTACGTTGCCGTAATCAACAGGTTCAATAGGCAAAGTAATTGTAACTTTCGTACCTTCGCCGAGTGTGCTTTCAATTTTTAGCCCACCGTTATGAAGTTTAATTATTTCATCTGCCACGGCAAGACCTATGCCTGAGCCGCGAACAGTAGTGTTTGCTTTATAGAATTTTTCTTTAACGTGAGGCAAATCCTCAGGTGAAATACCAACACCGTTATCTGTCACCGAAACAACAAGAACGGCAGGATTCGGCATTTCGGCGAACACATAAATTTTGCCGCCGGGTTTTGAATATTTAAGTGCATTATCAAGAATGTTTATAAAAACCTGTTTTATTCTTGAAGCATCACCGGTCGCCGGTGCGGGAACAGTAGGAACATTATAAACAATTTCAATGCTTTCTTTGATTGCTCTTTCTTTAAAAGCAAAAACAACACCGTCCAGCTCTGAAAGAATGTCAATCTTTTCTTTTACAAGCTTCATACCGCCGCTGTTCATTCTTGAGAAATCCAAAAGCTCTTCAACCATATTGTTAAGCCTTGAAGCTTCGCTGATAATAACCTTCATTCCTCTTTCGGTCATTGCGGCGTCGGTTTGACCGATTTGAAGAAGAGTTTCTCCCCAACCTTTAATTGCGGTCAGCGGAGTTCTTAATTCGTGGGAAATGGTTGAAATAAAATCATTTTTCAAACTGTCAGTAACAGAAAGCTTGTCAGCCATATCATTTATGGTTGTGCAAAGCTCGCCGATTTCATCATTGTAAGGATAATGGTCAATTCTTGCCTTAAGATCACCGCCTGCAATTTTTTTCGCAGTTTCGCCAATGTCTTTAACCGGCGAAACGATTGAACGGATGAAAAAGCTGCTTGAAAGTAAAAGAATCGCAAAAAGAATTAAAACAACAACTGCAGCAATAAGCGTTATTCTGAAAAGCTGAGCGTTAATCGGTTCAAGAGAAATCATAAATCTGACTGCTCCGCCGTGGGTTCCGTCAGGATAATCATAAATGCAAGTCATAGCTTTGATGCTTTCACCCGAAGGAAGTTTACCTGTCCATTTTGCTGTTTTATCAATATCATTTAATGCCGAAACATAATCGGGCATTTCAATTTCGCCTTTTATTTCAAAACCGCTCGACGTTAATGCAATATTACCGTTGCTGTCAATAATCCAAACAGCCATAATATCATCATCAGGGAAATTTTCAATAAACTGTCTGCCTGCGTTGACAAATCCTCCTGTTGAAGATTTGCCGTAAAGGCCGAAAGTTGTTGAAATTTCTTCAACCGAATATGAGTCAAGTGCCATATCAACAAGGCCGTAATAGTATCTGCTGAGCAAAAGAAGCAAAACCGCAGAAACAGTTACCAAAATAAGAATAACTATTGAAGCAACGTTTAAAAACCAACGCTTTGAAATACCGACAAACTTCAAGCGGTTTTTCTCCTTTCAAAATTCATTAAGATTTAAACAATCCACTTATAACCGATTCCCCAGATTGTTGCAAGATGTTTTGGCGCAGAGGGTTCTTCTTCGATTTTCATTCTGAGGCGTCTTATGTTAACATCAACAATTTTTTCTTCGCCAAAATACTCACTGCCCCAGACTTTGTTAAGTATATCGGTTCTTGAAAGAGCAGCACCGGGATTAGTGAAGAAATATTCCATAAGCTGAAACTCAACCTGAGTAAGTTCAATAAACTCGCCGTTTTTGGTAAGAGTTCTGCTTCTGAGATTAAGCTTGAACTCCCCTTGCTCAATAATATCTTTTGGGCTTTCTTTTTTGGGAGAGTTCATTGCAACTCGTCTGTAAATCGCATCAACCCTGGCAACAAGCTCAGTTGGGGAAAACGGTTTCGTTACATAATCGTCAGCACCCATCATAAGGCCTGTTATTTTGTCCATCTCCTGAGTTTTTGCCGTAAGCATTATAATGCCTATATTTTTATTGGCGTTTCTGAGCTGTTTGCAAACCTCAAGCCCGTCAACATTGGGCATCATAACATCAAGCACGGCAATATCAACATCTCCGCCGTAAGCGTTATAAAGTTCAAGTGCCATTGCACCGTCTTCAGCTTCAAGAACTTCATAACCGCCTCTGCGCAAATTGATAACAATAAATTCTCTTATAGCCGCTTCATCTTCAGCAATTAAAACGCGTTTCAATTTTACACATCCTTTAAGGCAATTTGGTTATCTTTTGGCTTATCAAAGATTCATCAATTCCGTTTGATGTCCCGTTTTCCGTTATGTAAACATAAACAGTTTCATTCTCTTTTATTATAACGGGAATATACTGTTCATTTAACTCTTCCGATGAAGATCCGTTTTTAATTTTAAGAACAGAATATATTTCAGTTTCCTCACCCGTAACAGGGTCCTTGCTGTAAAGAACCCAACAGCTCCTTGCAGGGTAACTTGTAACGCTGACGGAGTCAATCTCATTTTCGTTAAGATATATCATGTATCCGTCATTAACATTAACGAGGGTATATGCTACAACAGTTTCATCACCGTCGATGCCGAAGTTTTTCCAAGTTGTAAGATAAATATCTTCATTGTTTTCATTTGCGAGAGAAAGATCTGTTTCGGCGTTGAGGTTATCAGTTTTATTAAGCGGAGTCTGAGCCGGAATATCGAGCTTGCCGTCACCGTTAATATCTTCGCTTGAAAGTGTTTCATATCTGAATGTCTTTGTGTTAGACATTGTTTCAGTATTAAGCAACGGATTGCAAAGCTCAGAATTTTCATAATCCCAATAAAGGAACTCTGTTATCATCTGTTGCTCGCCCTTTACGGCATCAACATAAACTGAAAAGTAACCGTCGCCAGAGTGTTTCTCAGGTACAGTCAATGTATATCTGCTGACATTGGGGTCAAGCTTAGATTCTCCGAGTATAACAACGGAATCACCTGAAAGACCGATAACTCTTGCACTCTTTTGAGCAGCTTCCATAACCACGCTTTGACTGATATAGAAAATATCATCTTTCATATCTCCGTCAACATCAAGCAAAAGATACGCCATACAGTTTTCACCGAAAACTTCTTTAAATGCCATTGACGGCTCATCAAATTTATACAGTGAAATGAACGAACCGGACCCGGCAGTTGAAGTTGACCAAGAAACAAAGACCTCAAGAATTCCGTCGCTGTCCATATCGCTGAATGCAACGCTTTCCACACCGTCACCGTGGCCGGAAACTTCAGATAGCGAAACCCACTCGCCGCCAATCAAGTCAAAATACTGCATTTTGATTAATTGCTCATTAATTTCAGCCGCCGAAGGTTGCTTGTAAAAAACAACAGCTTCATTCTGAGAATCGCCGTCAATATCTTTAACTGTTATTGCAGAGCGATAATTTCCGCTGTAAGGATTGCAGAAAACAGTTTCCGACCCGACAACGGCTCTGAAAGAATCTACAAGCCCCTGATATTCATCATAATATAAGGGCGGCTTTAACAGCGAATCTGCAGGGCGGATTAATGAATTTGAATTGCAAGCTGTTAACGCAAGCAAAAGAGCAACAGCAAGCAAAGTAACTGACAGCAGTTTTTTCATCCAATCCCCCACTTTCGCATTATAATTTACGTTATTATATCATATTATTTTAAAATAAATCAATAGATATATTAAATTATTAATAATTATTTTATAATAGCTAAAAGCTTGTAACAGCCAAATTAACCGTCACAAGCTTTTATTAAAATCATTCTTCTGTTCTGTAAATTCAGACAATTTCTATTGTTGCTATATACTCACCGTAAAGCCAGCAATCATCGTCTACCAGCTTAACAGGTACTTCAACTATACCCGAACTTTCCTGCGTTAGTTCAAACAAATCAATTGCAAGAGTAAGATTTTCCGGAGTGTAAGCAACCAGCGAATCAGCTGGACCAACAATTGTTACAGTATCAAAGCCATAAGAAACAAACCTGACTGTTTTGCCTTCAGGCAAGCTCTGATAAACCGAATCATCCGCAGGCGCAGCAATTCCACTAATTTCTTTTTCTGACAAACCGTCAGCAACAACCGTTACGGTAAAAACATTTTCACTATCATTAATTAACGAATCGTTCAGATTTTCAGAAGGAATTTCAAGCGTATACTCGCCAGGCTTAATCTGCGAAAAATCAATTTTACCTACTGAAATTTCAGTAGTTTCATCAGTTATTAAAGCATCGTCAACAGCAAACACAGCCGTTTCAGGAGTTACTGTATAGGTGAAAGGCATATCATTTCCGATATATGCTGAAGGCGGATTTGTAAAATCAACCGTTACGTTAAACTCTTTCTGTCTTGATACCGGTATATTGATATTAACATAAGGGTCACGGGTGATTTTAACATACTTAATCGAATTTCCGTTTTCATCAACAACCGAAAGTTCAGCCTGAACAACCGCATTCTCATTAAGAGGTTCGTCAATAACGGCATTTGCGTAAATATGCTCAATCTCATTAATTTTATTAAGCGGACCCGTTACGGTTACGGTATCAACGCCAACAACAGCAGCTTCTCCGGCAACATAACCGTCAGCAGCAAGAACAGAATCATATGAAATATTGGGCTCAATCTTAAATGTTTTTTCTGACTCTGTGTCAAAATAAACAACAATTTCTTCGGGAGAAAGAGAAACTATTTCATACTGGGGGCTTGCGCTTTCAGAGGCCACTTCAAGCTTCAAGGTATGGTCACCCGCAGAAGTTACAAAACTTGTGTTAGCGTAAACCAAAAGGTCGTCTTTAATATCCTCAACGGAATCAACAACAATTCTTTTGCCGCTGACAACAACATCAATTTTATAGTCTGCATCAAGGTAAGCCTTCAAACCGCTCGACTGGGCAAGGCCGGAAGCCTCAATTGCAACAGGAACATCTTCAATTTTCTTCTCCGTTTCCGGGCTGTAAACAACAACAACAACCGCCCAAAGAGCAACTGCAATAAAAACAGAGATAATCATCAGAAACCTGTTATCATAAAGAATATTTTTAAATTTAATTTCATTCTTTTTCATCAGTTTTTCTTCCAGCCTTTAAAAATTTTCTTAAATGTGTTGGTAGCTTCGGCTTCTTTTGTGTTATTGTCAAGCAAATAATCCATAAGCTTTTCACGAAGTTCTGCTTCGGTAAGGTTACGTATAAGCTCGCCTTTCAGAGCAACTGAAATAACACCGGTTTCTTCAGAGGTAACAACAACAATTGCATCGCTGCGCTCGCTCATACCGAGAGCGGCTCTGTGCCTCGTTCCCAAATCGCTTGATATTTCATCATTTTTTGTGAGAGGAAGAACGCATCCGGCACAAAGGAGTCTCCCGTTTCTGACAATTGCAGCTCCGTCATGAAGAGGAGAATTCGGAAAGAAAACATTACCGATAAGCTCGTGGGTTATTTTGGCGTCAACCGGAGTTCCGTTTTTGCTTACATCGCCCAAAAGCATCTCTTTTTCCATTACAATAAGCGAACCTGTTTTTTTATCGCTCATGCGTTGAACTGCTTTACAAATTTCTATTATAGCATCGTTAACGACATCGTCGCCCGTATGTGTACCCTTGAGAATAGCACCAAGCTTTGAAAATTTACTTTTACCGACTTTTTCAATAACCTGCCTGATTTCCTGCTGAAACAGAACAATAAGCACAATAAAAATATTTTGAAAAACCGTTTTCATAACAAATTCACTGGCTTGCATATTAAGTTCTGAAACAACAATATAAATAACAGCAAGCAAAATAAGACCTTTAACAAGCTGCATTGCCCTTGTTTCTCTGATTATTTTAACGCCTTGATATATAACGAAAGCAACCAGACAAACATCAATAAAATCAGTAACTCCAAAGCTTAATGACGGCAGCTTTGAAAAAAAATCCGTTATATTTTCAAAATAGGTCATAGGCTTGACCAACCTTTCTTAATCCGATAAAAACATAATAACACAACGGCACGAGTAATGTAAATAAAAAGTGGATTTATTAATAAAAATTTAACTTATTTTTCAACAAGGCAAATCGCATGAGCAGCCATACCGTCCATACTGCCGGTAAATCCAAGCCCCTCTTCCGTTGTTGCCTTTACACTGACAAAGTCAACCGAAATCGAACAAGCGGCAGCAATATTAGCCCTCATTTTATCAATAAAGGGTCTCATTTTAGGCTTCTGAGCCAAAAGCGTTGCATCAATATTAACAACGGAAAAACCGTTACTTTTCAACACTTTTACAACTTCCGAAAGCAAAACGAGGCTGTCTGCACCCTTATATTTTTCATCGTTATCAGGAAAAAGACAACCGATATCACCAAGCGCTGCAGCACCGAGCAAAGCATCACTTATTGCGTGAAGCAAAACATCGGCATCCGAGTGACCGAGCAAACCTTTTTCAAAAGGAATATCAACGCCGCCGACAATAAGTTTACGACCTTCAACAAGCTTATGCACATCATATCCGTGACCTATTCTAAGCATTTTTCCACTCCTTTTCAATTTCGGGAATATCCTGAACAAACCGTTCAAAAGTTGTTATGCAATTGAGAACCTTAACCAGAGAATTTGCAGTAAGTCTTGACGGCAGTCCGTAATATCTGAGCAATGCCGCACGTTTTGAAACGCTGTCACTGCCACCGGTAAATCCATAATCATACAAGTCAATTTTAGTTATCGGGCGTTCGGGTTCGCAAGCATTCTCATAAAGAACTCCTGCGTTTTCAAGAGCTTTAATTATAACATCTTCCGGAACGCCTTCGACTCCCAATTTCCCCTCTTTTGAGGGTTCGGTTTTACGCTTTTCTTTGCCGAAAATATCCGGTATATAAGCGTTTTTAATATACTTTTGATCAACTGTTGAGCCGATAAATGAACGAATTTTAAAGCCTGCGGAATCACTGTCCGTAAGCACTAAAATTCCTCGTTTTTCAGCTAAAATTCTGATAAGTTTTTGAAGCTCTTTATCTTTAAATATACCAAAACCGTCGGTCTGGATTATAGGGGCATCAATTATTCCGGAAAGCTTGATTTTATCGTACTTTCCTTCTACGATAACCGCCTGTTTAATTTTTATCATTTTTATCTCCCGCCTGCTCTTGCGAGCTTAACAATTGTTTCTTCGAGAATCAACCTTTTGTCAAGCGAGGAACTTTTCATAGCCGTATCTGCCTGAACAAGAATATCAATGCATTCTCCGATATCCTCAAAAGTCATTGAAGAACTGTTCCTTGCGGCGTTTGTCAGCCTGAATTCCTTTCCGGCATAGTTATAATATTTAGCAACACTTTCAGCTCTTTCACCTGATTTCACAGCAGCTTTTGCCCTGTAAATATCGGAATATGAAGCTATCAATGCGCCCATAATCTGAAACTCATCTTCTCTTTGCTCAAACAAAAGCTCAAGCTTTTTAAACGCAGAATCAAACCTCTTTGCGGTAAGGTCACGAATCATATCAAAAACCTTGGCATCAAGACTTTTTATGCAAACAGCGTCAACATCATTTTTTGTTATTTCGTTTTCAGCATATGCACATACTTTTTCAAGTTCGTTAAGCAATGTGTTCAAATCGCTGCCGACAGACGAAACAAAATAATTTGAAGCACCTTTTTCAAACGCCTTACCTCTTTTTTTGGCACCGCTTTCAACGGTTTTAGCAAGGTCAACCGCAGTTTTCCTGTCAAATTTTACTGCAAACGCATTTTTTTCAAAAAGCTTAATGGTTTTATTCCATTTTGCACCTTTGGGTTCATATGTAAGCATTGAAAATATCAAAGCACAATCATCAGGATTATCTTTAATCACCGTTTCAAGCTGTTCAAATCCGTTATCATCAAGACTGTCAAACGGAAAATCCTTAACGAGAACACATTTGGATTCAGCCATAACAGGAACAGCCCCTGCGCTTTCATAAATATCAGAAAGAGAGGCTTCTTTGCCGTCAAAAACATGGAAATTAAAATCAGCAAAAGCTTCATCAACCGTTTTTGAAACTATTTTATCGGTATATGCTTTTTTCAGATAGTTTTCTTCACCGTATATCAAATAGACTCCGACAGGTTCACTGCGAAGTTTTTCTTTCAATGCGGTTTCATTGACAGCAGGCATAGTTCCCCTCCTCTAACTTCTGTAACAATCAATTTTATCATGCGAAGCGGCAATTGTAATATCACCGCATTCTGCAGTTGCGCAGCTATTAACGCCTTTAGCAATCAATTCATCCTGAATTAATACTCCCCTTAGATTTTCTGCGTTAACCGCAACAATATCAGCATCTGTTTTTTCAACTCCTATGGGATAATCGCTTCTTGTGATTATAATATCAGGCGAAGAATATTCCGAGGGTATTGAGGAAAAATCAGCAACGGGATGATAAAAAACAAGTGCTGAAACATCAGGTGTTTTTATATATGAACAATATTTATTATCAACTTTTATATTTATAATTTCAAAAGAATCAAAAACAATCGGTTGTTCTAGGGACAACACGCTGTCAGCAGATGCCACCAGCTTAACGTTATCCGAAAGACCGTCAGACTGGATAATTGACGGAGAATAATTTTTAACTATATCAACGGCATATTTCGATGTCATATCCGAATTATCAGGTAAAATAAGTGCATCCAGTTTTCTGCAGGTTTTATGAATATAGTCAAAGATTTCTTTTTGAGAGTCAAAGATACTACCTCCGCAGCCAAAAAGAATTCTTTTGCCTTTATATGAAAAACCGACTGCGGTTGCATTGCCGACATCCAAAACATTAAATCTCGGTTCATTATACAGCTTAACCGATGATGCAACTACTGACGAAACGAAGAAAACAGTGCAAATAACAATCGGAACAACCGGATTAATTTTTCGCCAAAAAGAACAATAAACCGCAATTGAAGAAATCAAAAATACAATAGCAATTATAAACAAAGCAGTTGTTTCTTCAACATAAAAGGTTAAAAAAGACCAATCCGAAAACTCTTTTGCAATAAAAAGAATATATTCCGAAAAAGCACGGGAAATATACGCAAAAAGATTGAAATCAAGCGGAAGAATTTCACTTAAAAGCGTTGCAACAGCACCTAAAACCATACAGGCTCCTGCTGCAAAAGTAACAAAAAGATTAGAGAAGAACACAAGAAAATTGAAATTTCCCTGCATTTGAAGAGTTATCGGCTGAATAAAAGCAACGGCTGAAGCTGTTACAGCCAAAGACCCTACGGTTTTAGCAAGAAAAGATGATAAATACTTATTTTTTAATTTAACGAAAAAGCCTTCAACTTTTTCTGAAAAATATTCGTTATAGAGTATAATACCAAGCGTTGACAAAGCAGAAAGCTTGAGACCAAGTCCGGTTAATATCATGGGATTGTATATTGCGAGAACCAGTAAAGAAAATCCAAGTGAATTCAGCGAATCGCTTTTGCGTGAAAAAATGTTGGCCGCCAGATAAACGAGCATCATTATTCCCGAGCGAAGAACCGATGCACTCAAACCTGCAACAAGCATAAAGAACACAACGCAAAACATTGCAACAACGGACGAAAGCTTTGTGCCTATTCCAAGCTTACGCAATACACCTAAAACAAAGCCTGTCCAAAGCGATAGGTGAAAACCCGACACACAGATAATATGCATAATACCTGCTTTGTTAAAATCATTTAAAGTCACATCATCAATTCCGCTTTTGTCGCCAAGCAACAAAGCTATCAGCAAAGCCCCGTTTGAGTCAGGCATCACCTTGTAAACAGCATCTTTGATTTCTTTGCGGAACATTTCAAGTTTATATGCAAACGGTTTGTCCTCTTCATCTGCATTTAAAACGTTTATGTCACCGACAGAATACGCGGAAATATAGTTGCCGTTAGCTTTATTTGACTGCAAATACTCTTCTGAAGTATAGCCCGGCTTATAGAAGGTAAAATTACCTTCAATAACATCATAAGGCTGAACATCAATTTTTTGGTTAAATCCCAAACGGATTTTCAAATCTGTATCAACACCGTTAACAGATATAGTTTCAGCCTGATAATAAACGTTGCCGTACCGCTCCTGCGGTGAAGAAGTAAGCCTTGCTTTAATTTCAGAAGTTAATCCGTCATACGCAATAGCGGGCTCATAAACGAACAAATTAAAGCAAACAAGCAATACACACGCCAAAGCACCGCTTGCCACTGAAAAAGGTATAACTTTACCTTCACGCAGTTCTTTGATTAAAAGCGCAATAACCAGAGCGATAACGTAAGTGCAAAAAGCATACATCACCACTCCGGTTTCACTGTCAGACAAAAGGGTAACTGTGAAAAAAACGGTAAACCCGGCAACAGCAAACGGTCTTGTCATTGCTGTCACATCCAAAAATATTTTTTACTTTTCAATAAGAGGAATTGTGCCAAGGAAAGTAATATCGTCACGCTGTGCGGCATCGCCCTCGGCAAGTACGGCAGCCTTTGCAACAACATAGGCATCGAAAGCAGCGCAAAGCTTTTCAACTGCTTTGAGCGATTCACCGGTGCTTATAACATCATCAAGGATAACAACCTTTTTGCCCCTCATCTGCTCGCCCTCAAGGCCGTCCATAATAAGAGTTTGCTGAGCATCTGTTGTTATTGAGCGAACTTCAACGCTTACGGGGTCTTTCATATAAAGCTTGGCTTTTTTTCTGGCAACAAAATACTTTTTGCCGCTCTGCCTTGCCATTTCATAAGCAAGCGGAATGCTTTTGGCTTCGGGAGTAACGATAAAATCAAAATCGGGAAGCCTTTTTAAAAGCTCGGTTGCCGAATGAACCGTAACCTCAACATCGCCAAAAAGGATAAAAGCGGCAATGTCAAGTTTATCGCTGATAGGGCAACGGACAAGGTCCCTTTCAAGCCCTGCAATATCAACTCTGTAATATTCCATATTTTTCACCTCATCAACCTGCAGGCCAGGCAAAATCACGGCCTGCCATCATATGAAAATGAATATGCTTAACGGTCTGACCGGCGCTTTCACCGCAATTGTTTACAATTCTGAAACCGTTATCAAAGCCTTTTTCTTTAGCAATTATAGCCGCAACTTCAAAAACGTGAGCAATCAAAGCGCTGTTTTCAGCATTGATTTCAGCCGCCGAAGCAATATGCTGCTTAGGGATAATAAGGATATGCTCGGGAGCCTGCGGTTCAAGGTCATAAAACGCAAGCACTTTTTCATCTTCATAAACTTTATTTGAGGGTATTTCGCCGTTTGCTATTTTGCAGAAAATGCAATCCATAATTCACACTTCCTTATAGTTATTTAATCATTTCTTCAACGATGCCTGCAACTGCATCCATTGCAGCCTTTGCAGCAGAAACATCTTTTGCACCCGCCATTGCGCTGTCGGGACGTCCGCCACCAGAACCGCCCGCAAGCTTTGCAACCGCTCTGACAATATTACCTGCGTGAGCACCTGCAGCAACAGCATCCTTGCCGCAAGCACAGGCAAAGTTAAGAGCTGTTTTATCAGCATTGATACCGCAAATAACGGCAACAGCGTTAGCGGTTTCTTTAACTGTATCGCACATTGAGCGAAGGTCACCGGGATTAACACCTTCAACGGTTGTAGCAACAAGCTTGATTGAGCCGATTTCAACGGCACCGCCCATAAGATCGCCCGTTTTAAGCTGCGAAAGTTCAGCTCTGAGCTGTTCAATTTCTTTATCCTTGGCTTTCATATCAGCCATAAGAGCACTTGCTCGCTTGTCAAGCTCGCTGACATTTGCAAGCTTCATTGCAGCTGCTGTGCTTCTGATAAGCTCGGTATCCTTTGCAATATAATCAAGCACGCCGAAACCTGTTACGCCCTCAATGCGGCGTACACCGGCAGCAACGGATGATTCTGAAACAATTTTAAAGAGGCCGAGTTTACCTGAATTATCAACATGAGTACCGCCGCAGAGCTCGGTTGAGAAATCGCCTGCTCTTACAACGCGGACAACATCGCCGTATTTTTCACCGAAAAGAGCCATTGCACCAAGCTTTTTGGCTTCTTCAATAGGCATTTCAACGCTTGTTACAGGAACAGCAGAAAGAATAATTTCATTAACTCTGTGTTCAACAGCAGCAATTTCTTCCGTTGTGAGAGCCGAGAAATGAGTAAAGTCAAATCTGACTGCGTTATCATTAACAAGCTGACCTGCCTGTTCAACGTGAGTACCGAGAGCTTCTCTGAGAGCAGCCTGAAGAAGATGGGCAGCGGTATGGTTTCTGGCTGTTGCTTCTCTTGCTTTTGAGCAAATTTCAACCTTTGCGCTGTCACCTACAGAGATACTGTCACCGTCAACAATTTTACCGATATGCAATATAACTCCGTCTGGAGTTTTGTTTGTTGTTGTTACTTCAAAAACAGCGTTTGCTGTTTTGATAACACCCTTATCGCCTGCCTGACCGCCGCTTTCACCGTAGAATGCAGTTTTATCAAGAATAAGAGCGATATTCGAATCAGCCTGAGCAACATCAGCCCTCTCACCGTCAACAACAAGAGCTTTAACTGTTGCTTCACAAGTATAATCAGTATAACCGAGGAATTCAGTTGCACCAATATCTTTAAGTGAAGCGGCACCGCCTTTCCAAGCTTCTGCGCCTGCATCTTTACGGGCAGCTCTTGCAGCAGCTCTGCTTTCAGCATAAAGGCGTTTATATTCATCAATATCAACGCTCATACCTCTTTCTTCAAGAAGCTCTTTTGTGAGGTCGATGGGGAAGCCGAATGTATCCTGAAGCTTGAATGCATCAGCACCGCTGAGCACTTTTGAATCAGTGTTGGCAATAATATTTTCAAGAAGGCTGAGACCTGTATCAATAGTCTTGTTAAAGCTTTCTTCTTCAGCTTTGATAACCTTTACAATAAGGTCACGCTTTTCAACAAGGTTGGGATAAGCATTTGCGTTTTCGGTAATAACCGTTTCGCAAACTTTATAAAGGAACATTCCGTCAATACCGAGAAGTCTGCCGTGGCGGGCAGCTCTTCTGAGAAGGCGGCGGAGAACATAACCTCTGCCCTCGTTTGAAGGCATAACTCCGTCACCGATCATAAATGTTGTGCTTCTGATATGGTCGGTTATAACACGAAGAGAAATATCGTTCTTTTCATTTTCGTGATATTTGATACCGGAGATTTCCATAACGTGTTTCATTATATTCTGAACGGTATCAACTTCAAAGATATTGTCAACATCCTGCATGATGCAAGCAAGACGCTCAAGGCCCATACCTGTATCAATATTGCAGCTCTTGAGCCTTGTGTAATTTCCGTTACCATCGTTTTCAAACTGAGTAAAAACAAGGTTCCAGAATTCAATAAATCTGTCGCATTCACAGCCGACTTTGCAATCGGGTGAACCGCAGCCGTATTTTTCACCTCTGTCAAAATAAAGCTCTGAGCAAGGGCCGCAAGGACCTGCGCCGTGTTCCCAAAAGTTATCTGCTTTGCCGAATCTTACCATATGGTCCTCAGGAATACCGATTTCTTTTGTCCATATATCAAAAGCTTCATCGTCTTCCTGATAAACACTGATATAAATTCTGTCTTTGGGCATTTCCATAACTTCTGTGCAAAATTCCCAAGCCCAACGGGTTGCTTCGTGCTTGAAGTAATCGCCGAACGAGAAGTTGCCAAGCATTTCAAAATAAGTGCCGTGACGAGCAGTTATACCAACGCTTTCAATATCGGGAGTACGGATACATTTCTGACAGGTTGTTACCCTTGTTTTGGGCGGAGTAAGCTCACCGGTAAAGTATTTTTTTAAAGGAGCCATACCTGCGTTGATAAGCAGAAGGCTTTTGTCACCCTGAGGCACAAGCGAAAAGCTGGGCATTCTGAGGTGTTCTTTTGACTCAAAGAAAGCAAGATACTTTTCTCTTATTTCGTTAAGTCCCATCCATTGCATAATATTTTCCTCCTACGGGATATTTCCCTTATTATTAACAAATTTGGTGCTTAAAAAAGCAAAAAGGTGCAGTAACACAAATTAAATGGGACGGCCTTAGCCGCGGTACCACCCAAATTGCGCAAACTGCACCACTCATTCCTTATAACGCAGGAAACGCCGCCGCTCATCGCAGCAGAACTACGGAGCGGCCCGACACCCCTTTTATGCCTGACAGCCATTTCAGCTAAGAGGCTGTCTCTCTGAAAGCTAGGGATGAATTTTTCTCCGTCACAGTTTCGTTATTTTACGTTTAAACATTATAACATTATATTAACAAATGTCAAGCAAATTATCAGTCTGCTTTTCTGAGCTGATTTGTTGAAACCCAGCCTTTTTCGCCGTCAACAATAATCTGAACCCAAGTAACACCTGTTGATGCTTTCTTAGAATCATAAGCCTTGACTGTTTTACCGTTAGCAACGTAACCTACAATATCAAACTCTGAACCTGCATCAGCTCTGACATTTGCACCTGTTCCTGCCGTTGACCTTACAACATAAGTGCCGATAACATCTTCTTGAGCCGATTCAGTTGTTTTTTCTTCGGTTGTCTTTTCCTCTGTAGTCTTTTCTTCCGTTGTTTTTTCTTCGGTAGTTTTCACTTCAGTTGTCTTTTCTTCAGTTGTTTTAGGCTCGGTTGTCTTTTCTTCGGTTGCGGGGACTGTTGTTGAAACTTCAGCCTTGGTTGTTTCATTTTCAACGGAATTGAGAACTTTATCAATTGCGCTGCCGACAAGAATTGCCCCCCATGCACCGTCTTTTTCTGCAATAAATATGCCATTTTTGCCCTGAAGAATATTATCATATTCAAAAGGAACAACAACCTGATTTTCAAGGTTGATAACGCCCATTTTGCCGCCTTTTTTAACGGCAACAAGTCCGCTGTCGAATCCGCGGCAATAGTCGGATGCCGAATGGCTGTTAAGGGTGTTTACGGTTTCATATTCGTAAGGAATAACAAGTTTGCCGTTGGCAACGGTAATGTAACCCCATGCACCGTCTTTTTTAACAGCTGCATAGCCTTCGAATGCACGGTCAATTTCATCGTATTCCGCACCTTCAGGAATAACAAGAGGTGCAGCTTCGTCATGGTCAGCATCATGAACTGTATCGGCTACAGTCACTTTGCCTGTTTCGGGGTTGGTCATAACAAGATAATCTTTGCCGTCAATTTCAGCAAGAATATGGTAATCATAAGCACCGCTGTAATCTCTGCCTGCACTGCAAACAGAAAAACCGTCATATTCGGGATTAAGGACAATGTTTCCTTCATAATTCATAAGACCGTAAGCAGCGGTTTCGGCAGATTTGAATGAGCAGTATTTTTCATTAAGATAAGTTAAATCCGAATAACCCGCATAAATACCTGAAAGCCATTTAACTTCAGGAAGCGTTGACTGAGCGGAGGTTGTTGAGCTATCCGAAGCATCAGGATTGTCAGGGTTATTGCCCGACCCTTTTACAATGAATATAACAGCAACAATAACGATTGCAAGAACTGCAAGAATTACAATAAGTGATTTAGGATTGATATTTTTCTTTTTATCTCCGTAAGTTGTAACAGATGACTTGATTTCAGGTTTAACGGGAGTTAAAACACCGTCTTTATTTTCACTGTTAAGGGCATTGATTGTTGAATCGTAGCCTGTAACGGGTATTGAATTTACGTCAGCATTTTCTTCAGCAGAGTTTGTTATGTCATTAAGGCCCTGAACGCTCTGCTTTATTTTTTCAAAAGCTTCAAGACTATCACCCTGAATTTCAGGAGTTTCGGCTGAATTATCTTCAGAATTTTTTTCGGCATCGTCGCCGTTTTCATTTGAAGGAACAATAACAGGCACAACAGCAGGAGTTTCTTCTTTTATTTCTTCTGCAAGTGCTTCCTCTTTAGCCTTTGCTTCTTCGTATGCCGCAATAGCAAAAGCAAAGATTTCTCTTACAGTATCGCTGTCAATTTCAAGGTTTTCCGCTTCACGCATAAAAATTCTTGTAAGCACAGGAAGCTCGCCTGCGGCTGTTACCTGAGAAGGAATAATATCAGCTCTTGCGAGCACGTCACCCCTTGCTTTGCAAAGAAGGGCATTTGCCGTGCTTTCGGAAACACCGAGGAATTTTGCAGCTGCTGCAGGAGGCATTCCGTTATTATAATGAAGAACTATTGCAGTTCTTCTTTCAAGCTCAAGCTTTGAAACAGCATCAATAATTTTTGCTGAAAGAGCTTCATCTTCAAAAGCGTTTTCGGGAAGAAACTCGGTTGTTACAGCCTGAGCACCGCCCTCGGCATCAGAAAAAACAAAATTAGAGCTTTCCTTAAAAGCTTCAGCAATATTTTGTTTCATCCAAAGCTCATAAGCTTCAGGTCTTTTAAGCTTATCAAAACTGCAGAAAGCTTTTGCATAAGCTGTTTTGGTTATTTCAACAGCTTTATCAGAAGAAATGCAAAGGGTATCCGCAAGAAAATATGAGCTTTTAAGAGTTTTTGCGTAAAACTTAGCCATTGCGTCCGTATCGCCGCCGGCAGCTCCGATAACATACTGAATAATATTCTCGCTCACGTTATATTACACTCCAATCAACTAAATTGAAAGTTAAAAAACCACAATTACACCTATTATAATGGTCTATACAATTTTATACTATATTTTGATAATTGTCAAGTAAATCTGCTTTATTTTTATCAAGATGTTGTGGAGTGTTAATGTAGCGTGACGAACCTTTAAATTTCACGTTTTATTTTTTCAATTATGCGTTTTTCAAGCCTGGAAATATAGCTTTGAGAGATACCTAACTCATCAGCAACTTCTTTTTGAGTATACTCTCGTCCGCCTCCTATTCCAAAGCGCATAACCATTATCTGTTTTTCTCTTTCGTTAAGATTATTAACGGCGCAATAAAGCCTTGAGCGTTCATCGTCAGCTTCAATATCTCGGTAAACCTCATCGGATTCACCTCCCAAAATATCGGAAATCAAAAGCTCATTTCCGTCCCAATCAACATTAAGCGGTTCAAAATAGGAAACCTCTGCTTTCATAGAATTTGTTTTTCTCAGATACATAAGTATTTCGTTTTCAATGCATCTTGATGCGTAAGTTGCAAGCTTTATATTTTTAGAAAGCCTGAAAGTATTGACGGCTTTAATAAGCCCGAGCGTACCTATTGAAATCAAATCTTCAATTGAAATACCTGTATTTTCAAATTTTCTTGCAATATAAACAACCAAACGTAAATTATGAACTATCAGCTCTTCTCTTGCATCTTTGTCTCCTTCTTCAAACTTTAAAAGACAAACATTTTCTTCCTCTTTGCTCAGAGGCGGCGGCAAAGTATCGGGACCGTTAATATAATCAACCCTCATATCAAAAATCTTTAATTTTATTGCCGCCGCAAAATATTTAAGTCTGTTTTTCAGCATTAACCTCAATTAATTTTCTCCCCTTTCCGGCTGTTTTCGGTATATTCAAAAAACGTTGTGCTCAGCAACGCGGAATATCCGCCCGAAATAATTTTTTTATCGGTAACTGCTATGTAAATATCAAAGGCTGTTACAGTTTTATCACCTGAAGTAACAGTAACTTTATCGGCAAGAAAAGCAGGCAAAACTCCGTTGCCTTTTATTGTTGAGTAAGGCACTAATCTGTAGTTTTTCATTTTTGTGCAGTCAAACCCTTTACCGAAAGCCTCTTCAAGAAAATCGGCTTCTGCAATAATCACCGGTCTGCCTGAAAACGAATCTTTAAGACCATTCCCTGTATCAAAAAGAGCTTTGGCAGAGAGTATTTTATCGCCGTAAAACAAAGTGAAGTCAAATATACTTTTGGGCGGAACACGGCTTGCTGTAAAATAAGAAATTAAAGTCAAAACCGCATAACACACAACCGAAGCTACCGCAAGCGTCAAAATATCAATATCGAAGTATACAACACCGTTTTTATAAATTACAAGATTTGGAAAAAACACGGTGCAACAAGCAAGCATTATTCCCGCAAAAACAAAATTTGACAGCAAAAATGCAGCTGTGCATTTTAAAAAAACTTTCAGACTTACAGGCTTAAAGGCGACAAACACCGAAATAATAATAAACGCTGTTTTAATCACAGCCGAGAGCACCCAATGCAATCCGTCGATAAAGATAATAAGAGAAAAAACGCCGCCAAGAACTGACGCTGCAAGCAAACGGACAGGCTTGAATTCAAGCTTTGTCACAGCCGCGCTCGCTCTGAACAAAAAATAGTTAACCAAAATATTAACTACAATAAGTATGTCTGCATAAACAACCGTGTTCAACTCTACAGCTCCTTTTGATCTGTTATGATTAAGTATAATTCGAATAACATTAATAAATTGTCAAATAGAGTAAAAATCAAAAACTTTTCTATTGAATATCTTTTAACATCGTTATATAATTGATATGTAAATTTTGGGAGGAATTCAAATGAAAGGTTATCTTTTTGACACTCACGTTCACACAAAAGAATCAAGCAGATGCGGTGAAGTGGCCGCAGCAGATATTGTTGCCGGTTATAAAGCACTCGGATATGACGGAATTATAATCACCGACCATATGCACACATCAAATTTAAGAAACAAAGGCGAATCATATAAAGAAAAAGTTGACGGTTTTCTTGAAGGATACAGAAGCGCAAAAGCTTTTGAAGATGATAATTTCAAAGTTATTCTTGGTATGGAACTCAGATTTCCTGAAAACGATAATGATTATCTTGTTTACGGTTTCGATGAAGAATTCGTCTACGTCAACAACTTTCTTGACCAATTTCCTACCGTTGAATCTTTTGTGCCTTTTGCAAGAGAAAACGGTCTTGTGATATATCAAGCTCATCCTTTCAGAAACGACATCACTGTTATCGAGCCCGGAACCGTTGACGGCATTGAGGTTTACAACGGCCACGGAGGCCACGATTCAAGAAACGACATTGCATATAAATGGGCGAAAAAATTCGGTTTGGCAATGCTTTCCGGCTCCGACTATCACTACACATCTGATATGGAGCGCGGAGGAGTTTATTTTGATGAATGCCCAGAAAACTCAGCTGACGTTGCAAAGCTTATCAAAGAAAGTAAATACTCATTAAAGATTTTCACAGAATAATTCTAAGCAGGCCGAAAGAATCGACCTGCTTAATATATTTTGCATATTTATTTCTTGCTTTAATAAAACTAATATGTTATAATAATACATTATTTGACGGAGGTGAATTCAATGAGATACAGAGAATTGGGCAAAAGCGGAGTTGAGGTTTCTGTTCTCGGTTTCGGTTGTATGAGATTACCTACTCTTGACGAACCGGACAACCCGATTGATGAAGCAGAAGCCATAAGAATAATCCGCAAAGGCATTGACAGCGGAATCAATTATCTTGACACGGCATTTGGATACCATAACGGCAAAAGCGAAATTCTTGTCGGAAAGGCATTAAAAGACGGCTACCGCAGCAAAGCTTACCTTGCTACAAAGCTTCCTCTTTGGAACATAAACTGTGAAGAAGATGTTGATAAAATTTTTAACGAACAGCTTACAAAGCTTGACACAGATTATATTGACTTCTATTTACTTCACGCCGTTAACAACGAATCATGGGAAACTAAGGTTCTGAAATATAATGTTCTTGAAAAAATAGAGAAAAAAATCAGCGAAGGAAAAATAAAGCACTTCGGTTTTTCTTTCCACGATGACCTTGATGTTTTCAAAAAAGTTATTGACTCTTATGACGGATTTGAATTCTGTCAGATTCAGTTTAACTATATCGACACAGATTACCAAGCCGGAATTGAAGGTCTTGAGTACGCAGCATCAAAAGGTCTTGGTGTTATTGTTATGGAACCTCTTCTTGGCGGCAAGCTTGCAGCTCCCCACGAAAATGTTGCGGCAAAACTGGGTGCTTCAAAAACTCCGGTTGAATGGGCACTTGATTTTGTTTGGAACAGACCCGAAGTTGCAATGCTTCTGAGCGGAATGGGTTCTGAACAGATGGTAACAGAAAACATCACTTCTGCTGACAAGGCAACTGTGGGTATGCTCAGCGCAGAAGAACTCAAGGCTCTTTCCGAAGCCAAAGCTGAATTTGACAAAATGACACTTGTCCCCTGCACAGGCTGTGAATACTGTATGCCTTGCCCTGCAGGCGTTGAAATCCCCAAGGTGTTTTCCGCTTACAATAACATATCCGTCGGTGGACGCAGGCTTGTTAAAGAAATCTTCCCCGACATTGAATACAATGCAGAACTTTGTAAAAAATGCGGCAAATGCCTGAGTGCTTGCCCTCAGCATATTGATATACCGCAGAAGCTAAAAGAAGTTAAAAATCAATTCTAAGAGGTGTCTTATGAAAATTCTTTTTCAAGGCGATTCAATCACCGATGCAGGCAGAAACAGAGACGATATTCATGACCTCGGTCAAGGCTATCCTCTTTATGCCGCAAGATTCATCAAAGAAGAGCATCCAGAGCTTGATTTTGAATTTATCGATCTCGGAATAAGCGGAGACCAAACTATTGACCTTGTCAACAGACTTCAGAGCGATTTCATTGACATTCAGCCCGATCTTGTATCAATCCATATCGGTGTTAACGATACCTGGCACAGAGCTGACAGCAGAAACTGGCTTGATAACGACATTTTTGAAGCCAATTACCGCAGGGTTCTTACTGAAATAAAAGAAAAAACAAATGCAAAAATTCTTATTATTGAGCAGTTTCTTTTACCTGTTCCTGATAAAGAATTTTTCAGAGTGGACCTTAACAGAAAGATTGACATAACAAGAAAACTTGCACGTGAATTTGCCGATTGCTACATACCGCTTGACGGAATAATGGCAAAAGCTTGCGTTGATAAAAACATGTACCATTGGTCAGAAGACGGCGTTCACCCCAACGCAAACGGTGCTGAATTTATCGGAAAGCTCTATGCGGAAGCTTTTAATGAAATTCTAAACAAGAAGGCGTAAAAATGAAATCAGTAAAAAAAGCTTTAAACTATATTTTCATTGACGGTTTATCAGGAATGGCACTCGGCCTTTTCGCAACGCTTATTATCGGAACCATTTTTGAACAGATTGGCGGTTTTATTAACGGAACCGTGGGCACATACATAATTGCTGTTGCGTGCGTTGCAAAATCACTCACCGGTGCAGGTATCGGTGTCGGTATGGCATTTAAATACGGCTGCACACCCCTCACAGGTGTTTCAGCAACTGTTGCCGGCTTAGTAGGTGCTTTCTCTTCAAAAATCATTGCCGGTGCAGTGATAACCGAAGCAGGTATGCTTTACTCCGGACCCGGAGACCCTATGGGTGCTTTTATCGCTGCTTTCTTCGCCATTCATGCAGGGAAACTTGTTGGAGGTAAAACCAAGTTAGATATAATAATCACCCCGGCTGTTTCAATCGCTACCGGAAGCGCAGCGGGTCTTTTGCTTGGTCCTCCCATCACTCAATTTTCAACCTTTATGGGTGAAATAATCAACTGGGGAACTGAAAAACAGCCAATACTTATGGGTATAGTCGTTTCAGTTGTTATGGGTATCTGCCTCACCCTGCCGATAAGCTCAGCTGCACTTGGTATAATCCTTGGTCTATCAGGAATTGCCGGCGGAGCTGCCGTTATTGGCTGCAGTTGCCAGATGGTCGGCTTTGCTGTTGCAAGCTACAGAGAAAATAAGCTTGGCGGTCTTATAGCTCAGGGTGTCGGCACATCAATGCTTCAGATGCCCAATATATTGAAGCATCCGCAGATATGGATTCCGCCCATTGTTTCAAGTGCAATTCTCGGCCCAGTTTCAACCGCAGTTCTCAAAATGACTTGTTATCCCTCCGGTTCGGGAATGGGAACATCAGGCCTTGTAGGTCAGTTTATGACTTACAGTTCAATGGTTGAATCAGGCGTTGATTCAAAGATTGTTTTAATCGAAATTCTTGTTATGCACGTTATCGCACCTGCACTTATAACTCTCGGAGTTTCAGAGTTTATGCGTAAAAAGAAGCTCATTAAATTCGGCGATATGGAATTAAAAGATATAAATTAAATTACGGAGGTATTTTTATGTCAAAGAAAATCATCGCAATCATTCTTTCGGCAACAATGTTGCTGACAGCAGCTTTCTGCGTGCCCGCAAGCGCGGCAAGCGAATTTGAAAACACCCTTAACAGAGCCCTTGATAAACTTGTTGACGCTCTTGTTAACGGCATTTCCATGCTCATCGCAGAACCCGACTGGGTAAAAAAAGAAGACTACAAAACCGAAAATTTCTATGCAGGTCTTTCAGCTGACGAATTCATAGAAACGCCCACAGACAGCGCAGCTTGGTCAATCGGTTATTCAAACGCTTCTATCCAGACAGGTAAAGAACTTGAAGAAGAACACTATGTTGGCGGTTCTCTTTCAGTTACCAAAAAGCTTGCAACACAAGTCAGAGACGATCAGAAAGTTAGAACAATCGCTGTTTCTGACGGCAGAGGAATTACAATCTTCTCCTGCATCGACTCATACGGTCTTGCCCTTACCGATGTAAGAGGTATCAGAGCTCAGTTCCAGAAATATGCTGATGAACACGATTTAGATATTACAGCAATCAACATTTCAACACTTCATCAGCACAGCTGTGTTGACACATTCGGCCTCAACGGCGACCTTGTAGGCGCACTTTTCCTTTCATCAATCAGAAATATCCTCGGCATTGAACTTCCCAACGGACAGAACAAAGATTTTATGGAAAATCTTTACAACAAAACCGTTGAAACTATGATCGAAGCCGTTGAAAATATGGAAACCGGCAATCTTTATTACGGTAATGTTGATATTTCAGCTTACATCAGAGATAAGCGCGATCCTCAGGTTTTTGACCCCAATATGAACAGACTTCGCTTTGCTCCCGCTGACGGCAGTGCAGAAACCTGGATTATGAACGCTCCCATCCACTGCGTTGGTAACGGTGCAGGTGGCACTCTTGTTACAGGCGACTATCCCTACTTTATGGAAAAGTATATCAACGAAACAGCAGGCGCAAATGTTTTCTATGTTCTTGGTGCAGAACTTGCAGTTTCAAGCCAGTATGAACCCATTTACGAAGGTGAGCTTGACCAGGCTCTTGTTGACGAATACGACCAGGGTTATGCTGAAATGGCAGCTTTTGGCGAAGCACTTGCAAAACTCACTTGCTCAATAAAAGAGAGCGACGAAAAGATGGTTGCTCCAATCCTCAACATTGCTTACAAAGAAGCTTTTGTTCCCGTTGAAAACAGTATCCTTCAGCTTGCAGCAAAGGGCGGACTTCTCACAAACCAAGTTGTAAAAGCAGGATTTAACAAATGCGAAGTTGTTACCGAAGTTGGTTACTGCGAATTCGGCACAGAACTTGCAATTGCACTTATCCCCGGCGAGCTTGCACCCGAAATAGCATTTGGTGGCGTTGAAACAGCTGCTGAAAGCTGGGACGGTCTTGAATGGGAATATACTTCATTTGCTGATGCTGCAGAAGGCAGAAAGCTTCTTGTTTTCGGCCTTACAAACGACCAGATAGGCTATCTTCTTCCCTATAATGAATGGCATTCATACTTCACAGAAAACGAAGAAATCGTTTCAGCGGGCCGCAGCGCAGGTATCGCTATTACAGATGCATATCTCACTCTTTTTGCTGAAGTAAGATAATTATAAGAATTGATATTAATTTGAAACGGAGGTGACGGTGTGAACCGCAAAAGCTCATTAAAGCTTGCACTTAAAGAAACAGATTTCATATTATATTTAACTTGTATTTTATTATCTGCGTTCGGAGCTCTTATGGTTCACAGCGCAACTCTGACTGAAGCTGCCGCTGACGGTCTCACTATCAGCAGAGACTGTCTTATTATGATAATTGCGGCAACTGTTGGGATTATAATCTGCTTTGTAATTTCCCTGCTTGACTATGATGCTTTGATAAGGCTTTGGCCTGTAATTGGCGGCATATGCTTATTGTTGGTGCTTGCCCTTTTTAAATGGGGCGAAGCAGCTCCCGGCAGAGAAGATGCAGTATGTTGGCTTCCTATTATCAAAGCCGGCAGTTTTACGGTTAATTTTCAGCCTTCCGAACTTGCCAAAATCGGTTTTATAATAACATTTACAGCTCATATTGATGCAGTTAAAGACACAATCAACAGCGTTAAAAACATCGTTCTGCTAACCGCTCATGCTCTTGTTCCGATTGGTCTTATCATTTTGACGGGAGACTTGGGTTCTGCAATTGTATTTGCATTAATGTTTGTCGGAATGATGTTTATAGCAGGCGTAAAGCTCAGATATTTTGCCATCGCCGTAGGCATAGGAATTGCCGCTATCCCTCTTCTTTGGACTAAATTCCTTGCAACATTTCATAAACAAAGAATTCTTGCAATTTATTACCCCGAAGCATTAAGTGAAACTGTTTACAAAAATATGATTTACCAACAGCAACGCTGTGTTAATGCCATCGGCTCGGGTCAGTTTTGGGGAGATGGCCTCTTCAAAGGAACTTACACTCAATCCCCTACCGGTGTACCTGTTAACGAAAGTGATATGGTTCTTTCGGTAATCGGTGAAGAACTTGGTTTTATCGGATGTTTAGGTCTGCTTGCCGTTATTGCTTTTCTGATTTTCAAAATTGTTTCTGTAGGCAAAAAATCCAGAAACGTATCAGGAGCTTTGCTTTGCTTTGGCACGGCATTTATGATAGCTGCGCAGTCAATCATAAACATCGGAATGTGCCTTATGCTTTTGCCCAGTATTGGTATCACTCTGCCGTTTGTCAGTGCAGGCGGTTCTTCAAACCTTTGCATATATTTTGCAATCGGGCTTGTTATGAGTGTTCACCGTTTCAACTGTGACCGTGAACCGATAAATTTCAGATTCACAAATATCAGCACTCCGTTTTCGGAAACATAAAATTTTACAGCTCTGCAGGTTTGCTGCAGAGCTGTTTTTTATCCGTATATGTCACTAAGACCCTTTTCAATGCCGTCTGCTATAGCAGATGCGTAGTCAGCTAAATAATCATCATAAAGCTTGTTATCCTCATCATTTGTAATAAAGCCAAGCTCTAAAAGGCAGCTGGGCATTTCTGTATGTTCATTAACAAAATAGTTTTTATTTTTATCACCTGCATAGCCGGATTTCAATCCCCTGTTTATTGTAATCTGTGTTTTATCAAGCTCAAGCAAAATGTTTTCCGCAAGTATTTTATCCTCCGCCGGAGTATTGCTGTTTATCCAAACCTCAACACCTTTTGCATTTTCAGCACTGTTACGGTGAAGAGCCACAAAAAGCTTTGACTGCCTTTCATTTGCAGTTATGCATCTTTTTTCAAGCGAAATAAAATCATCTTTTTTCCTTGTTAGTTTGCAGGATATTCCCCTTTCGCCAAGCTCGTTTTCAACAAGCAGAGCAAGCTTAAGATTATCATCCTTTTCATTCCTGCCATTATAAACAGCACCGAAATCTTCGCCGCCGTGCCCCGGGTCGATAACAACATCAACCGGTTTAAAATATACCGTCTTAAAAATAAAAAGAGAAATAAAAATAGTTATCAACGACAAAACCGAACCAATTAATATTTTTTTTATAAATTTCGCATCAGTAAAGTGCATAATACCACCTCAATATAAATATATATTATATTTCAGGTGTTTTTATGAAAAGAAAATTAAAAAAATATTACTTTTATACCAAAATCAATTAATTTATAAAAGGAGGTGCTTATACAAAGCACCTCCTTTGACTAAACCTTTTCTTTATTTTTCAATGCATTTGGGTATGCTGTATTTTTTATAAAGCAATAATATTACAGCTAACGCAGTAACACCGACAAAGAACATTGCAAAAGACAGAAAAGATACAGGATTATTATATTCAAGAACAATTTGATGCTGACCAGATTCCACATAAACACCGCACAAACCGTTTTGTACATTTATCACTTCTGTCTTTTCTCCGTTTACCGTAGCTTTCCATCCGTTCTGATAAGGCACGGAAACAACAGCTATTCCCGGCTCTGTACGGTCAACATTAAAGGTTATAACATCTTTATAAACATCAATATCAGAAACACCACTGTCAGCAAGTTTATCAACATAGCCAAAGAAAGTATCCATGGGCTGAGAAACTACACGAAAATCAGAGAAAACGAACTCACCTGCGTCAGGGAACGTTATTGTGAATTCAGTTCTTTCATTCTGATTATACCCGAGATTAACCAAAAAATCACTTTTACCGCTGGTATAGTTATTCATTGATGTTTTATAATTAAGAATCTGAGCAATTTTACCGCAGTTTATCTTAACGTTCGTTTCATCAATACTGCCTTCCGGTATGAAGTCCAAATCCTCAAATATGCAATAAAGTTCACAATCCGATACAGAATTAAAACTTACAGTCATTTTTGAATTGGGTTTGCTAACAACAATGCCGGTATTATTAACAACAATATTTTCAGAATCTGATATTTTAAACGGCACTTCATAATCAGTATACTCAGGTGCACTTTCAGGCAAACCACAATCATAATCAACAACCGCTCTTTGAAGCAAAGCTTGCTGCTTTTGGGTCACAGTCATATTTTGGGTATCTGTATAAACTGAATCAAAAACATAAGCAAGAGGCAAAACGTGCTCAGATGTGTAAATTTTGTCATCAACTTTTACATTATAACCGTAAAGTTTAGGATGCGAAGTATCTTCGTGAGCCATAAAATATTTTACAGACAAAGCAGCCGCCAGATATGTTCGACCATCCAAATTGCGGAACTGTTGGTCAACTGAATAATTCAGCATCTGTTCTCTTTGAAACTCGGCTGTTCCGGGATTTATTGTGCTGAAATAAAAGCCTGTTCCGCCCATATCATAAAGCATTGCTGTGTTATAATCAAACATTCCCTTTGCGCCGTCGAAACGGCCTTCGCCTTCATTTGACAAAGCGTTAACTTTCCTAACAATTGATTCATAGTAACGAGTGAATGCCTGGCCATCAGCATTAAATATGCCCACTAAATTGGAAGCTTGCGGTGAAGCTTGGAAAAATCCATTTACACAGACAGTGAATATAGTAATTAAAACAATTAAATTTTTAAACAAAATCTTTGGCATAAGCTTTGTTGAAAGCAACGCAGCCAGCATAACGCATCCAAAAACAGAAAGGAAAAACAACAAAGTTTGTTTAGATATTTTTTTATCAGGCAAATAACATACAAGAAAAAACAGCACTATGCAAATAAAAATGCCTGCAAAATGTTTAAATTCTATTTTTTCACACAAAGGCAATGCTTTTGCAGTAATTAAACCAAAAACAAAGGTTAAAGCCCATACCCATCTGTTGGTAACATAATTAAATCCGTTAAATATTGAACCAAACTTTGGGAATAAAAGAAATAATATCAAAACAAAAACGCAGACAATAAGCGGAATATTTTCTTTTTCAAAGCGAGAAAACATAACAAACAGCGCAAATATCGCAACTGCACTTATTGAAAGATACACATAATATGAACCAAAAACAGAAACGATTCCTTCAGGCAATTGAAGGTAATAGTTTTCCGGATAAAACATTGGAATTACCCTATCAACCGAAACACGGTCCGATTGCAACAAAGAAACTATGTTAGGTAAAAATACCGGCATTGCAATCAAAACACCGGTGATGGCAGATAAAGAAAACTTAAGAATAACTGTTGCAAAATCTTTAACGTGAAATCCTTTGTTGATTGTAAAATATCTGAGAAGAACATACATCACAACAAGAATAACCATCATATAGAAAAAGTAAAAGTTTGAAAGCAAAGCAAGTGCAACGGACGCAATGAAAACAAAAGGATTTTTCTTTTCAAACAGCAATTCCGAACCAAGCAAAATCAGCGGAAAATAAACCATAGGTGTTGCAAAAAAAGGATGAAACACAGCAGGAGAAATTGCATATCCTGAAAAGCAGTAAACAAACGCACCCGCTACCGAAGAGTACATTTCTAATTTTCTGTGTTTGCAATAACACAACATAGTTATTCCGGAAAGATACAACCTGAGAATAACAAGAAAATTATAACAAAGCTCCGATTGATCGGCTCTAAAAAACACACTAATCAAAGCTATAGGATCACCAACGCAGTAATAGTGCAGAGTAGAAACAATATCTGCACCATAACCGATTGCAATATCCCAATCAGGAATCACGAGACGATGCTCATACAAAAGCGTTTTTATTATCTCTCTGATATATGAACCGTAATATGCCAATGCAGGATAATGTTGCGTTGAGGCATCTCCGACACAAATCAAGCTTTTTCCCTCTTCTCGGTATGGAGAAAAAACAAAATAAGCAGCGATTAAAAACAGTATACTGAAAATAAAAAATCTATTTTTAACAATACCGTAAACAAATCTACTAAACGAAAATTTATTATTGGCATTTATATCTTTAGTCATATGCTCCTCCTCTTATTAAGTATAATATATATTCTAATTTAAGCAAAATAAATCTTCTTGTGGCCATTTTAAAATATATTAACATATAATAACAATAACTGTCAACGATACGTTTCAATTAAAAAAGCTAAGCACATAAAAACAGCGTGTATTCGATGATACACGCTGTTTAATATTATAAGCTATCAATATATCTGCAAGCTGCAAGGGCTGCAACCGAACCGTCTGCTGCTGCGGTTGTTATCTGCCTTATACTCTTTGAGCGGCAATCGCCCGCAACAAATACACCGGCCGTTTTTGTTAAGCAATCTTCACCCGAATCAATGTATCCATATTCATTAAGACCTGCGATTTCGGCAAAAGCATCGTTCTGCGGAATAAGACCGATAGCAACAAAGAGGCCCTGAACTTCAAGCTCTGATTCGCTCTTGTCAGACTCTTTGGTAAGAGTAATTTTTTCAAGTTCGCTGTCGCCGTGAAGCGCCGTAATAAGAGTTCCCATTATAAACTCAACATTATCCTTTTCTTTAAGCTTTTCAACAAGCCTTGCTTCGCCCGTGAAAAAGTCAAGATTCTGGATAACATAGACCTTTTTGCAGCCTTCAGAGAGAAGAACAGCTTCCTGCAAAGCGGAATTACCGCCGCCGAGAACCGCAACAGTCTGACCCTTAAAGAATGCACCGTCACAAACCGCACAATACGAAACGCCTGAACCTACAAGTCTGTTTTCATCAGGCAAACCGATTTGTCTGTGCTTAACACCGGTTGCAATAATAACTGCTTTGGCTTCGTGCTCGCCGTCTTCCGTAACAACTGTTTTGGTTGCACCGTTATCACGGATTGCAGTTACGGTTTCCATTTCAATTTCAGCACCCTGAGAAAGCACTTGGTCGATGAGTTTTTCAGCAAACTCATTGCCGCTCATCTGAGCAAAACCGGGGTAATTCTCAATCTGCGGTGAATAGGTTATCTGACCGCCGAATGTACCTTTTTCAAGCACAAGAACGCTTTTATCAGCGCGCAGGGCATAGAGCGCAGCAGTCAAACCTGCGGGGCCTGCACCAACAATGATAATATCATACATAATCAGATTGCTGCTCCTTTGGCAGAGTCAATGTATTTTTTGATTTCGGCAACGCCTGCAAACTTAACTGCTTCGCCGCCTGCAACAACAACAAGAGTGGGAGCCTGCTTAACACCAAGCTTAACTGCAAGATCCTGATTCTCATATGCCATAACTTCATTAACGGCGATGCCTGCTTTTGCAAGCTGAGCGAGAGCTATTTTGCAGTTAGGGCAAGTTGCTGTTTTGAAAAGGTAAAGTCCATCAGCAAGGAGACATTCGTCACTTGCTTCTTCAACAGCAGCTGCTGCAGGAGCGTTAACTGTTCCGTGTTTTGAAATATCGGAAGCTGCAATGCTGTAAACTTTGCGTTCTTTATATTCCTGAGTCTTACCGTCATTCCAGTTCTGAACAGGTCTGTAGTAGCCTGTGATACGGCTGTAAACTTCAGCAGTTTCGCCGCATTCGGGGCAAGTGAAATGCTCGCCTGCGATATAGCCGTGGTTCTTACATACAGAGTATGTGGGAGAAATTGAATAATAAGGAAGTCTGTAGTTTTCAGAAATCTTTCTTACAAGGTTTGCCGCTGCCTTCCAATCGGGAAGCTTTTCGCCAAGGAAAGCGTGGAAAACAGTACCCGAAGTGTAAAGGGTGTGAAGCTCATCCTGCATATCAAGAGCTTCAAAAACATCTTCTGTATAACCAACGGGAAGATGTGAGCTGTTGGTGTAATAAGGTGTTCCGTCGGAAGCTGTAATGATGCCGGGATAACGCTTAACGTCATGCTTTGCAAGACGGTATGAGGTTGATTCAGCAGGAGTTGCTTCAAGGTTGTAAAGGTCGCCATACTGTTCCTGATAGTCAGAAAGGCGCTCACGCATATGGTTGAGAACATCCTTTGCGAACTGCTGAGTTTTAGCAGTTGTCATATTTGCTCTGAGCCATTTTGCGTTAAGACCAACTTCGTTCATACCAACAAGACCGATTGTTGAGAAGTGGTTAGCAAAAGTGCCGAGATAACGCTTTGTGTAAGGATAAAGACCTTCATTAAGAAGCTTTGTGATGATGGTACGCTTAATCTTAAGTGAACGTGCGGAAATATCCATCATCTTATCAAGGCGCTTATAGAAATCAGCTTCATCAGATGCAAGGTAAGCGATTCTGGGAAGGTTGATTGTTACAACGCCGACTGAGCCGGTGCTTTCACCGCTGCCAAAGAAACCGCCTGACTTCTTGCGAAGTTCACGAAGGTCAAGACGAAGGCGGCAGCACATTGAACGAACATCGCTGGGCTCCATATCGCTGTTAACATAGTTTGAGAAATAAGGAGTACCGTATTTTGAGGTCATCTCAAAGAGAAGCTTGTTATTCTCAGTCTCTGACCAGTCAAAATCTCTTGTGATTGAATATGTGGGGATGGGATACTGGAAGCCGCGGCCGTTAGCATCGCCTTCGATCATAATTTCGATGAAAGCTTTGTTAATCATATCCATTTCAGCTTTACAGTCTTTATATTTGAAATCCATCTCTTTGCCGCCAACGATGCAGTTCTGCTCTGCAAGGTCGCCGGGTACAGTCCAGTCAAGTGTGATGTTTGAGAAAGGTGCCTGAGTACCCCAGCGGCTGGGAGTGTTTACACCGAAAACAAAGGATTCGATGCACTTTTTAACCTGGTCATAGTTGAGGTTATCAACCTTAACAAAGGGAGCAAGATAAGTATCAAATGATGAGAAAGCCTGAGCGCCTGCCCATTCGTTCTGCATAATGCCAAGGAAGTTAACCATCTGGTTGCAAAGGGTCGCAAGGTGGCTTGCAGGTGCAGAAGTAATCTTACCGGTTACGCCGCCGAGGCCTTCCTGAATAAGCTGCTTAAGTGACCAACCGGCGCAGTAACCGGTGAGCATTGAAAGGTCATGGATATGGATATCGGCGTTTCTGTGAGCATTGGCAATTTCATCGTCATAAATCTCTGAAAGCCAGTAGTTAGCGGTAATCGCACCGGAGTTGCTGAGAATAAGACCGCCTACAGAATAGGTAACGGTTGAGTTTTCTTTAACTCGCCAGTCGGTAACGTTAACATAGCTGTTAACAAGCTCTTTGTAGTCAAGAATTGTTGACTTGAGGTTACGGAGCTTTTCACGCTGACGGCGGTAAAGAATGTATGCCTTGGCAACATCAGCATAACCAGCCTGAATAAGAACCTGCTCAACGCTGTCCTGAATTTCTTCAACTGCGATAAGGTCATTTTCAATTTTGGGTTCAAAGTCAGCAGTAACTTTGAGAGCAAGGAAATCAATTGTTGAGGGATGGTACTGCTTCTCCTTGGATTCGAACGCCTTTTTGATAGCTTCGCTGATTTTGCCGATATTAAAATCAGCAACGGAACCGTCTCTTTTAACTACCTGATACATAAGCTTTTTCCTTTCACAATAAATTATATGTAATATTATTATAAACCAAAATTTAAATGCATTGCACACAATGCGACAGCTTTTAGATAATAACAAATTATTGTGTTGCTGTCAATGCATTTTACAAGATATTGTGGTCTATAATTTATTTTTGTTAATTATGCACTATTTCGACACAATATTTTGGGTGTTTTTATTATGCTCCTCTGATTTCGCATTTTTCAACATATTTAAGAAGGATTTTTTTCATCTCTTCCATCTCCGATTTCGGAACGCCCGAAAGACCAAATCCTATAAGCTCACCGGAATCAACAAAAGATTGAAGATAGTGGCGTTTTGCACCTTTTATCCATTCACCAAGAGCATTCATTGAGAAAACGCTGTGAAATTCACGAACAACAGTTGTTCTGAATTCATAATCAACCTTATTCTGAAGAAGGAATTTTATGCTGCGGTCAATTTTAGTTAAATCGTAGCCGCCGATACCGACCGCAGGCGGATAACCCTCAGGCGAAGCTTTAACATCCATAGCAACGTAATCAACAAGCCCTGCTTCAACAAGCTCAATCAGCTTATCGGGCATAGTGCCGTTGGTATCAAGTTTTACCGAATAGCCGAGAGCACGAACCTTTTTTATAAAATCAGCAATATCCGGCTGCAAAAGCGGTTCACCTCCGGTTATTACAACGCCGTCAAGAATGCCTTGACGTTTTTTCAGATAATCAAGAACTTCTTCTTCAGAATATTCGGGAGTTTTGGGAGGGTTTATAACAAGCCTTGAATTATGACAAAACGGACATCTGAGATTACAGCCGCCTGTAAAAAGAGTGCAGGCCATTTTGTCGGGATAATCGAGAAGCGTCAGCTTCTGGAAGCCCTGAATATTCATAAAAACCAACCCCTTATCCAAAATTACACCACAACATTATTGGTGAGTGTCGCAATGATAACACAATATATTGTGTTTATCTGTTGCAAAAGACACAAATTATAAATATTTTCAAAATTTTCTGCAAAAAAGAACCGCTCCGAAGAGCGGTTCAATGTAAAACCAATATTATTCAGCCTTTTCTTCTTTTTTCTTATGGAAAAGAATCTTATCAACAGGGAAGTAGAGGAAGAACTGCATTGCTGAGCAAATCATTGTTGCAATATTTTTGGCAGCAGCTTCTTCAAGATTCCAACCGATGAAAACTTCTTTAAGAGTGGGATTAAGCCATGCTGAGAAGAGGATAAGGCCGATTGTGAAAACTATGTAGATAGGAAGAGCAACAGCAACATTTGCACCTGAATTGAATGTCTTTTCTTTATTAACAAAGAAAGCAACAATCTGAGCGATGATATTAGCAACGTTGCTTACGATGAAATAACCTAAACCGCCGACTGCAACGGGATAAACGAATACCCACCAAGCAAAATCCTGATTATAAAGCTCGGCAATAGGAGGAATGAGGTTAAGAGTGTTGAGAAGAACGAACTGAACGATCATTGCAAGAAGGCTTACAACGATGAACTTAACAAACTGCCAAATTGTAACAAGGAGTGAACCCTTGCTTTCAGCAGCTTTATCGATTTGATTTAATTTTCCCATATTGAATTCTCCTTACTTAATAAATTCGGTTTATTATAGCACACTTTATTATACATTGGCAAGTCAAAAAAGCGAAGATTTTTTTGTGCATTATTACTCAACAACTTTTATCAAAAGCGGTTTTGGGGGAATTTCATTTTTCGAAAACGTTAACGCACTTAAAAATATCTGTTCAGCCTGAGCAAAAAGAGAATCGTCAGAGCAGAAAAAGGTTGCAAGGCAATCCCCTTTTTCAACATAATCCCCTGTTTTTTTATTAAGGATAATACCGGCTGTCGGGTCGATATCATCTTCTTTTTTCAGCCTGCCTGCACCGAGCGCAACACAGACCGAACCGACAAGTTCAGTATCCGTTGCAGAAATATATCCGCTCTCGGTTGAAACAATCTCTTTTTTGAATTTAGGTTTTTCAAAAAGAGAGGTATTGTATATATATTCGGGATTTCCTCCCTGAAGCGCAACCATTTCGGCAAGCTTTCTTAAAGCTGAGCCGTCTTCAATTTTAGATTTTGCAAGAGATTTACACTCTTCAAAACTTCCTTTACCTGCAAGCTCAAGAAGTTTTGCCGAAAGAAGAAGAGCGATTTCGGTTAAATCATCAGGACCGTTACTGTTAAGAGTTTCAACTGCTTCAATTATTTCAAGAGAATTTCCGATATATCTACCGAGCGGTATATCCATATCGGTAACAAGAGCTGCAATCCTTTTGCCTGCTCCCCTGCCTATTTCAACCATTTTTTCAGCAAGAGCAACAGCCGAGTCTTCATCTTTCATAAATGCTCCGCTGCCGCATTTAACGTCAAGCACAATGCAATCGGCACCGCCTGCAAGCTTTTTACTCATAATGCTTGATGCAATCAAGGGCATACTGTCAACAGTTGCCGTTACATCTCTGAGAGCATAGAGCTTTTTATCCGCAGGGCAAAGTTTGCCTGACTGCCCTGCTACGCAAAGACCGCACTTGTTAACTATATCAATAAATTCACTGGTTTCCAGCGACGTTCTGAATCCCGGAATCGACTCAAGCTTATCAACTGTACCGCCCGTATGTCCAAGTCCTCTGCCGCTCATTTTAGCCATCTTAACGCCGCATTCGGCAACAATGGGTGCAACAATGAGGGTTGTTTTGTCCCCTACACCGCCGGTAGAATGCTTATCAACTTTAATGCCGTCTATTTCAGAAAGATCTGCCATATCGCCTGAACGAGCCATAGCATCGGTAAGGTTAAGCGTTTCCTCTTCGTTAAGGCCATTAAGAAACATTGCCATAAGAAGTGCGGAAAGCTGATAATCGGGAACGCTGCCGTCAGCTGCAGAAAAAGCAAAAAACTCAAGCTCTTCTCTTGTAAGCGAAAAACCCTTGCGTTTTTTGGCAATAATATCAATAAAATTCATACAGCACCTCAATCAAAAATCACGTTTATCAAAACTGAACGGAAGTAATTCGCCAAGAGTCAAAATTTTATAGTCTTCAAGAGTTTTTGCAATTACAATTTCAAACTCCGCCTCGCAGAACTCCTGCATAACCTGCCTGCATACTCCGCAAGGCGGACAGTAAGATACAGGTTCATTTTCTTCAACTTTGCCGCCCACAACAGCAATTTTAACAAAACCTTTTTTACCTTCTGACACAGCTTTAAAAAAAGCGGTTCTTTCAGCGCAGTTGGTGGGAGTAAAAGCGGAGTTTTCTATGTTGCAACCCGTATACACCGTTCCGTCTTCACAGAGCAAAGCAGCTCCCACAGCAAAGCCTGAATAAGGGATATAGGCATTTTTTCTTGCTTCAAAAGCAAGCTTTACAAGCTCGGAATTATTCATCGGCTGTCTCCAAAGCAATTTTTATCATATTGTTGAATGTCTGCTCCCTTTCAAGAGCAGTACATTCCTCACCGCCGGCAAGCGGACAATCGGAAACTGTGCAGATACAAAGGGCCTTTTTGCCTGCTCTTGCAGCGTTCATATAGAGCGCAGCAGCTTCCATTTCAACAGCAAGAACGGCCATCTTTTGCCACGAAGCAAGGCTGTTGGCATCATCATAAAATGTATCAGAAGAAAAAACATTGCCTACGAAAGGTTTGATTCCCAGCTTTTCAGCAGAAGCAACAGCCTTGGAAAGCACGGAATAATCTGCAACAGGAGCGAAATTACCGGGCAAATTAAACTGCTTGCCATATGAACCGTTAGTGCAAGCACCCATCGCAATAACAACATCTCTGAGATGAAGCTCAGGGCTGATTGCACCTGCAGAACCAACACGGATTATTGTTTCAACATCATAAAAATTAAAAAGCTCATAAGAATATATTCCGATTGATGGCATACCCATACCGGAAGCCATAACCGAAACACGTTTTCCGTTATAATAACCCGTATATCCCTGAACACCTCTTGTGTTATTAACAAGAACTGCTTTTTCAAGGAAATTATCTGCAATATATTTTGCCCTGAGAGGGTCACCGGGCATAAGCACGGTTTTGGCAAAATCGTTTTTTTGAGTTGCGGCAATGTGAGGGGTTGGCAGTTTACTCATAAAGCACTCTCCTTATCAATAACCTTGAACGGTTTGATTTTTAACTATTTTAACTATGGCGCTTGTGCCAAGCCTTGAGCAGCCAAGGTTTATATAATCTTCGGCATCTTCAAGTGAACGGATTCCGCCTGCAGCTTTCATCTTAACATTATCGCCTATATTTGCGGCAAAAAGATCAATATCCTCTCTTGTTGCACCACCCTTTGAAAAACCGGTTGAAGTTTTTATAAAATCCGCACCCGATTCAGTTACAACGCGGCACAATTCTTTTTTCTCTTCATCGGTAAGCAAGCAGGTTTCAATAATAACTTTAAGAATTTTGCCTTTGCAAGCTTCTTTTACTGCTTTTATTTCATTTAAAATATCAGCAAATTTTCCGTCTTTTGCCCAGCCTACATTGATTACCATATCAATTTCATCCGCACCGTTTTCAACAGCATCGGCAGCTTCAAAAGCCTTAACTGCAGTTGTTGAATAGCCGTTTGGAAAGCCGATAACGGTACAAATTGCAAGCTTATCGCCAACATAATCTTTTGCCTGCTTGACATAGGCGGCAGGAATACAAACGCTCGCAGTATTAAACTTAATTCCGTCATCACAAATGCTTTTTATCTGTTCCCAGGTTGCATCAACCGAAAGCAAGGTGTGGTCACAGTATGTGAGTATTTTTGAAACATCCATTTTATTCATCCTTTTTTATTAAAATCACAGAACATATTCTTCAATCATTCGTGCAACGCCATCATCAGCGTTTGAGGGGGCAACAAATTTTGCTGTTTTTTTACATATATCCTTACCGTTTTCCATTGCAAATGAATATTTTGCAAACTCAAGCATCGGGCAGTCATTTGGAGCGTCACCGAATGTCATTGTTTCTTCTGCAGAAATGCTGAGCGTTTCGCAAAGGCTGCGTATTGCACTGCCTTTATCGGCACCCTGAGCTGTTATTGCTACTTCATTGGGAATCGCTGAGGTTACAACAAGGTTTTTTGTTTTTATCATATTGCCGATTTCGAAATGATACTCTTCGGGTATGCTGAACAAATCAATAACCTGCGCACCACCCTTGCCTATGACGTTATGCATATCCTCGCAAAATACAACCTTTGACATATAATCTTCAAGAAATGCCTGCGGCAATCCGGTAAAAGCAGCATGTTGCAGAGCTGAACGCTGAATATACGAATTACCGTCTTTATAGATATGATAATGAATCGGTCTTTCGTTAACGTAATTTACAAAATCAGCTGTATCTTCAGGAGACACGCAGCTTTCATAAATATGCAGCCCGGTCTTACGGTCATAAACTGCGGCACCGTTGCAGTAAATTATATAATCAACAAAAGGAATCTGATTTGTCACATCGGTTATAAAGTTCAGCGCTCTGCCGGTTGCGATAACAATTTTAACGCCTATGTCGTGAGCAGCCATAAGAGCTTTTTTTGTGCGCTCGGTAACAGTCATATGGTCAGGAGCCATCAAAGTTCCGTCAAGGTCTGTTGCGATTAATTTAATTGCCATTCTTTTTCTCCTAAGTATAAATATATTAGTAGTATACCACCATATTTACAAATATGTCAAACCGTTATGGCAAAAAAACAAACTAAGCATATGCTGTTAACAGAGGCAAAGCCTCAAACAAGAAAGGAAGGTTTTATATGGCAGATTATGCTATGCGCCGCAATCAGCACTATCAGACACAGCGGCAAATGCAGAAAAGCGACAGCTGTTCAATGCAGCTTACAGCTCCCCTGCCTGCAAATTTCACGGTTGCTATGATGTATGTTCCCATGCAAACAGACACAACCATATTTGACGAAATGAAAGCTTTAGAATGCGGAACGCTTTTTACTGTTCTAAGCAAGCCCTTTGCAGGCAGGTGTTGCAAATGAGTAACAGAGAAGCCATGCTTAAAAAACTTTCGGCAGTTCAGTTTGCAGTATGGGAAATTCACTTGTATCTTGATACTCACCCCTGGGACCTTGCCATGCTTGAAAAGCACCATAAAATGTGCCAAAAATACGCCGTTCTGAAAAATGAATATGAAGAAAAGTTTTGCGGCCTGACACCAAAATCAGCCACGGGCGTTGAGTGGCTTAAAGGGCCATGGCCATGGGAGATTGAGGAGTGTGACTGCTGATGTTTGTTTACGAAAAGAAATTGCAGTATCCTGTTAAAATAAAAAACCCTAACCCAACTTATGCAAAAATAATAATTTCTCAGTATGGCGGCCCCGACGGCGAACTCGGCGCATCGTTAAGGTATCTCAGCCAACGTTTCGCCATGCCCTACGATGAGCTTAAAGGGCTATTAACTGATGTAGGTACATCAGTTGTACTATGGTCTCTTTGAGCATTTTCGCCCTCATTCTCGGTCACATTTTCGGAATATTGTTCAGCTTTCGGATAAAAAGAAGAACCTGCCGCCGTTACAACGGAAGATAATGCGAATTTCCATTTAAACGGCAGCAGGTTTAATTTTACTGTTATTATATTGTCTTTTGATACGGTCATCGACTCAAGTATCTGTTTTATGAACTCATCATTGTTCTCTCCCGAAGTGAGTATTGCTTTTGCAAACGCAACGCACTCGGCGATTATTTCATCCTTCTTCTCACGGTCAAGTGTGTTGGCAACACAGCTCTGAAGCTCAGTTTTAAGGCTTTCGATTTCACCGTCAAGCTGAATGGACATTTCTTTGAATTCTTCTCTTGTTATGCACTTGTCGAGATACAAATCCACAAGTGCTTTTCTGCGTTCGGTTTTCTTGTCAAACTGCTCTTTTTTACGCCCAAAATCATTATTGTCGCTTTGCAAAAACACCTCTTCAAGCTGTTTTTTCAGCAACGAAAGGAATCTGCTTTTATCAGCGGTCATCATTTCAATGACACTTGTCATAATGTTTTTTAGGTCATCGTGAGCAATATGGTCTATCGAGCAGCCAACTTCTTTGCCTGTCACGGAATCAATATGCTTTGTCTTTCCGTTTTGCCTTCGGTTATAGCATTGCCAGTATTTGAAATAATTACCGCTTCTCAACTTTTTATTATGAAACACAAAGCTTGAACCGCATTCCTCGCAGGTGATTTTACCCGAGAAACAATAACGGTTGCCGAGCTTTTTCTTTTGCTCATCACTCGGAGAACGGCGTTCAAGCTCCTTTTTAGTCAGCTCAAAAAGCTCGCGGCTGATAATCGGTTCATGGTGGTCACGGATAATAACAAACTCTTCTTCTCCTCGGTTGAGAACCTTTTCGTGTGTCAGATAATTCGGAGTAAGGGTCTTTTTCTGCACCAAATCACCGCAGTATTTTTCATTGCGAAGTGTGCGGAGAATTACTGTGTTAGTCCAGTTTTTGTTGGTGAAGGTTGGTATTCCTTCCTCTTTCAATTCTCTTGCGATTGTGCAGGTGCCTTTGCGCTCGATTGTATACTTATGAAAAATCTTTCTGACTATCTCCGCACCTTCGGGATTTATGTAAAGCTTGCCGTCACGCACATCATAACCAATCATACTTTTGCCGAAAACAACACCCTGTTCCATTCTGCGTTTCTGACCCCATTTAACACGCTCGGAAGTCTTGCGGCTTTCTTCTTGTGCGATTGAAGCCATAATCGTTAATCGAAGCTCTGCATCGGGGTCAAGGGTAAAAAGATTATCATTTGCAAAGATTACACCTATGCCGTATTCCTTGAGCTTACGGGTGTAATAAATGCTGTCGAGAGTGTTACGGGCAAAACGGCTGATTTCTTTGGTAATGATAAGGTCATATTTCTTAAGCTGGGCATCAACCATCATACGATTGAATGCCTTTCTCTTTTTGGTGCTTGTACCCGTGATTCCCTCATCAACATAAATATCATAAAGCTCCCACATCGGATTTCTTTCGATATATTCCTTGAAATAGCTCTGCTGGCTTGAAAGTGAGTTTGCCTGGTCACTGCTGTCGGTTGAAACACGGCAATACGCAGCAACCTTAAGTATTCTGTCCGTCTGAAATCTTGTCATATCGACACCTCCTTAATAGTAGGTAAATGCATATTTACCGTACACATAGTGCTATGGTAACCGATGTATATCAAGTTATACTTTTGAAAATAGCAATTATTATGGTTTTGAAAGGCACATTTTCGCCACAGCATCGTTGAAAACCTTTGAAATAGCCTCGTATTTTCGCAGTTTTTCGCCTTGCTGTGACAAAAATCTGCTCTTTCAAAACTGCTTTGCATCTGAAATGCAATAGATTGCGTGCAGTCGGGCATTTCTTCGATGCAGACATACGCGTATGTCAAAGAGAAAAATGTTCGAATGTGCGTGATATATTGTATTTCAGACATATGGATTGCTGTTTTCAAAAGTATTCTACCAAATATTCAGGTTAATATTCTCCAGATATCTGACCTGTTCTTCAGTCAGTTCGCCTGCCTGGTAGAGGGATTGACACAAAGCATTCACAACGATTTTATCGAATTCTCCCTGCTCGTGTTTATTCAGTTGTATTTCTGGCTTTTCAATCATTATGTATTGCTTCTTTTTCCGCGCCAATCCCTCCACCTCCTTTAGATTTTATTCTTATGCGGGATTAACTATAACTTATTTGATTTCAAGCGATTTGACCGCTTCGGGGTCAACAAGCTTTGCATCAACACGCTGTGTGCCGATGAATCCGACCTGACCGTACTCTGCATATCTTTCCGAAAGTCTGCGAATAATTCGGTTGCCTCTTTCTGCGATGCAATAAAAATCGAAGTTACCGAAAAGCACGGGCTTATTGCCTGACTCAATGCCATCAAGCTTGGTTGTGGTATAAACGGGATAACCGAACAATGTATCGGGTTCACCGTTTACAACCTTCCATATGTTTCTACCGTTGTAGTTTTTAAATTTTTTCAGACAAGCATAGGCTTCCTCCGACATAATGAAAACTGCATTTTCACGGTAAGGTTTCTTGACGGAATATACAAGCTCAATGATGTCATCAAGATTGATATCACCTTTATTTTCGGTTACAGTACCAACCTGTGCCTGATGGATAATTCCGAGAGGTTTGCCGATTCCGTCACCGGTAAAGAATGCCTCTTCTTCGCTTCTTGAAAACCTTTCTACTATCATTTCACAGATAAAGTTTTCAATGTCTTTGGGAGTATCCTCGAGGAATTCGTTTGAAACCTTGATGAGCGCACCAAGCTTATAAACTTTGCATAGGTTTCTTCGGTGTCGCCGTAACGCTTGATAATGTTTCCTGCATAAGCGGACAATGTTGAGTTTCTTTTGCCTTCGGGAATCGTCTCATTAGAATTAAGCTCCGATTCGAATTCCTTGATATATGCATCCAAGGTTTTTTCACCGCTGATAACGGTTATTTCCGTGTCGGAATTACCGAAGAAGAATCTGCCTGCATCGATTGCGTTATCATCGAAGAACGGATACAGTTGGCACACCTTTACGGCAATTTCACAGAAAGACGATGCAGTTACAATCGGTTCAACGGGAAATATCACATGAAACCGTGGTCTTGGAGACTTATTGCCTTTTTTCTTCATATGATTACGGCTTGTATAAATGATGCATTTAACATTCTTGAATATGTTTTTGATGGTTTCAGGTTTAATCCATTCTGAAGAAACATCGCAGAACTCGTTATCGCAATCAAATACAACGGCATTTGCCTTTATGAAATTATCTTTGCTGCGGTGGTTACCTTTGAACTGAATAAACGTGTGATCATATTTCAGAAATGCTTTGAATTCATCGGCGGATTTTGCTATACCCTTATGTGAATACAAACAGTTCTTTGCGTTGCCGCAACAGTTACCGTAATACACATCAGGATAAAAATCATTGTTAATCATTATTTCTCCTCCTTTTCATTAGATTTGATTGATGTACCGTTGCAACCTAAGATGTATCCACATAAACGGTGCGAAACATTGTTACGGTTGTTCTTGAGATTTTCTTGCTCATATTTATTTCACCTTTCTTTTAATTGCTTTTTTGAACTCCTTTTCACCATACGCAGAAAAAGCAGGTGTTTTGGTAGGGTATTTTCCAAAAAAACTTTGAAATTTTTTAAAGCCTCTCACTATAAGGAAAAAAACAAGGTATTTTGGTGGGGTGTTTTTTTTAAAAAACTTTGGGAATTTTATAATCCTTTCACTATACGCAGAAAAATAGGTCGTTTTGTAAGGGTGTTTTTCAAAAATTTTTTGAGAATTTTTTAAATCACTTTCACAATACGCAGAAAAAACAGTAGTTTTGTACCCCCTCTGTTTCAAATTCTTTAAAAACAATCAGCAAAAACAGAAAAGCCCTGCATTGCAATGATTCACATCACAATTACAGGACAAACAAAAAAAGCACACAACTTTACCGCATACGGTATTGCTGTGTGCTTTTCAATATAATATTCAATTAAATATCGTTTCTGAATGTATCCGAAACCAATCTGCCGCCGAGCCTGAAGCCGTATATAAATGCATCCTTTTCGATTTCGGCATACATCTCATTAACGGCATCATCGTATTTTGCAATTAACTCTTTCTGCGAATCGTTCAGGGTTCCGGAAAGGTTTTCACGATTTTTGCCCATAAGATTAATTAGCTTTTTGATGTGTGCGTTACATCCGATGGAATGCTCCATCGGTATTATGTTGCCGTACCACAGTTCTTCAAGTATATTTTTCATCGACTCATCTCCTTTGCAGTGTGTATATATCACTCTGTTTCGGAGAAAAGTCAAGATAGGCAAGATAATTGTTTTTATGAAAACAAATTAATAAAATCAGTTGCTGAGGATTTCTCGACAACTGATGCTGATACCCAAACAGTAAAAACTAAATCGTTATAAAAAACAGAAGGCTTGCCCGATAAGGTAAGCCTTTATTTCTACGCTAAAAGAAACAAACGATTATGAATCTATTATTATTTAAAGATGAGGATTTTGATCTATTGCATATCAAACCAACCTTTTATAATATAAATCCACCATAATTATTATTTGAAAGAAATACAATAAGAAAATGCGGTTGCCACAATAGCAACCGCAGATGTAAATATGTACAATTTATTTTATTCTTTTTACGATATCCACCCCGTAAACCACACCGAGAGATGAACCGCAATCCCAGTTTATGTGGATGGTGCCCATATCGTCAACGTGCCTAACCGTTCCTTTGTCGCCGGCAGTGAGACTTGTGTATGGGTCATCCATATTCACAAGCTCGACTCTTGTCCCGGCCGGATACTTCTAACGCAGCATTGTGAGCGTTTCTTTTGATATTGTTTTCATTTCAGCACCATCCTTATTGCTTTTGAAACAGTCCTCTCGTTTGTTGTCAAATCGATGTAGGTTTCCTTTGCATCCGTTATGCCAGCCATTGTAAAGCCGTACTTGTCGAATGCTGCAAGAATTGTGATGAGTCCGCTGAAATTGCTTGAAATTGAAAACTCGTTGATTTTGTAATAATTCAGGTTTTCGACTATACCTTCAATGTCACGCTCCCAAATAACATCATAAAAGTTTATCAGGTCATTTCCTGCTTCAAGGCTGTGTTTGTATGCCCAGAACAACCTTATATTGATGTTTTCTTCTGTTGAATTTGCTCTTTCTGCAATCACTTTTTCAATTGCCGGAATTGGTGTTTTCATAGTAACATCTCCCTTGTTTTTAATAGTGACATATTAACTCTGAAAACGCATATTATCCAGTTAATTATGAGCATATAAAGCACAAATATTTATGATAATCAAAATTTATTGTGAATTATCACAATTTTCCTTGCCGCGATTGCTCCTGAATTTTGAAGGAGACATTCCGCAAAGGGATTTGAACCAGGAGGAAAAATACTGTTGGTCAGAAAAAGACATCTTTTTTGCAATTTCAGAAAAGGAGTATTTTGTGTTTATCAGATACAGCTTAACTGTTTCCAGTTTTTTTGCGGTGTAATACTGGTAAGGTGTAATATCAAATTTTTCGGAAAACTTGTTAATTATATGATTTTTTGAGTAACCGAATTTTTTGCACATATCATCAAGCGAAAAGTTTTGCATTATCTGTGAGTCAAGATATTCTTTCATTAAATAGGCAAGGTCTTTATTTTCGTTTGATGCATAATTACGCAGGGCAATAATCAGCTTTATAACTTCGGGTGTCATTTCATCGACAAAAAGAGAATAATTATCGCCGTATACTTTTTTAGCTTTTTCATATATTTCCCCGAAAAGCTCTTCAAACTCACAGTTGTGAAAGACATAATCGTGACCGGGCAAATACTGATTAAGCAATATTTCGGCTAACTCTCCGGTTATAGTTATAAAGAATTTATGAAGCGTACTGTTTCTTGCATTGTAATACTTATGATTGGTGCCCTTTCTTAATAAGAAAACATCTTTGGGACCAAGATAATACTTTTGACCGTTGTTTTCGAAAACTCCGTTTCCGCTGACAACGAACTCAATTGCAGTAATTTCTGAAGAGGTTCTTTCA